>JADKAW010000016.1 GCA_016719055.1 Candidatus Rhodoferax mariagerensis
ACGTCGGGTGATCAGATCGACTGGCTGGCCAGCCATATTGACCACAGGAACATGATCGATCTGATACAAGTTCATCGGGGCAAGAACCTGAAGCGTCTGCTTCATCGCCGGCAGTGATGGAGTGCTTGCTCAAGCAGCACGCTAAGCGGCGTATCCGTCGGCAAATGGTCCAGTATGGCCCGGCACCAAAATCGCGCCTCAGTCTCACTGTCCGCACCGAAGGCGATGTGTCAGGAGACGCACGATAAGTAAGATGCCCCGCACCAGTTTGATCCATCCGCAACAGAGCCTCCCGCAAGGTAACGGTCGGCAAAACACAAATAGATTGAATTTCAGCAGGAATCGGCTCAACCTTCTGGCAGGTACACCCACGCCAGGTTCCAGGCTCCAATAAATCACTTCGCACAACAGCGCCGGCTCCCGATAACCCACATCATCTGTCACTCTCATACCGCCGGCAGGATATTGACACCGGCTCCCACCATGACGCGTTGGCTGACAGCCCTCGCCCCAAGGTCGCTAGCGGTGCCACGTAGCAGAAAGCGCCAACTACGCATCGTGATCCGCGACGGCACCGCGGATTGACATAATGCAATGTGCCAATAGCCTGCACCGGTGGCCAGCACCGGCAGCAGCAACAAAACAACCCGCTCCCACAGTTGGGAAAATTGAGACACTACGATGCAAACAGGGTAGAAACACTGAAACGAAGGATGACACGTTTGGAAGCAGCGATGCCTCCCATTCGCGAGCCGCATTGTCGCCAATGGCGATGTGTACACCTGACAGTCAAGGATCTCGCGATGACAATGGAGTCCAGGTCAACCTTGTAAAAACGGTCCAACGCACCGTGCGGGATCCCTATCCAGAGACAACAATTGACGACCAAGACTTTGTTAACAGTGCTGCATCTGCCACCACACGCCCATACCCACCCGCACCAAAGTGCAGCAAGACAGGCGATGCCGGATCAGGAACAAAGCAGGTGAGTAAGGGTCAAAACTAATTCCTGGCAGCGATGGTTGAAGTCCGGCTCTTTTTAATAGGTGTTAACTTTTTCAAGCACACTCGTATCAATCGACAACGTGCTCACCAAAATGAGCAATGCGCTCACCTGCCCGGCCATCACGTAAACAACCTGACGAGGCCAAGACCCACGGGCAATGCAAGACTGTACGGCATCGCGAACGGCACCTAGGCAGCAGGCGCATCCACCACATTCGCGTTTGCGTTGCGCAAGTGCTGACGCTGGCCAACGTTCACCACCGGTGTGCTGTGTCGCCGCCTCAATGATGCCCGAGACGGGGTTGCCAACCAGATGGCACAGTAGCGCATCGCGGCACAAAACAGGGGACGGCTCAGGTGCCCGATCCGCAAGGAACCCGCAGGCAAGGGGGCACACGTCCAAGGCTCCGCAGCACATCCAGTGAGCCGGCGTCGCTGGCCGGGTGCCAACCAGACCACCGGCTTGCCAACCGCCTGCAGGCAAGCGATGGCCAGAAGTCTGTGTGTAAGCGTCAACCGCTTGCTGGACAACAGGATGAAATAGAACAAGAACAAAGGCTTGTGCCATCGGCAATGCATGTAAGACATTTGGAACCAGCAAGCCAAGTGCGTGCAAACAGTGTTCTTTTGGCATGGCGGCTAGTTCGATCAGTCCATCCAGGCCTGGCGCACCCGTGACGACGATATTCGCTGGGTTCTCCCCATAAGCTCAAGCGCTTGCGTGAACCCGGAGTGGCAACGCAGTGGTAGGCTCAACTTGCTGATGGCATGGCGCATCGGTTCGTCCACTGTGCCAGAGCGCTCGCCACCATGAATATGAACACAGACAATGCCCAGGTGCAGAGCGGCAATGGCCCCCGCAAGCATCTCACCCCGGTCACCCAGCAGGGCAGCACATCTGGCTTTTCCTGGTGAGCATTCAGTCAGGCCCCGCAAACATGTCCCCAGCGCCTGCGCCATACCTTGACCGGTGCGGGTCGTTACATTCACGGGAATTTCACCGCACACACGGATGCCAGCGCCATGAATTTCATTGACGGTATGCCCAAACCCCACATCCAGGTGCGTGCCAGTCACTGCCACACTCAGGTCAAGCAGATTGCCCAGACACTGCAATGTGGATTGCATCAGCCCGAAGTCGGCACGCGTGCCACTCAGGTAAATCACTTTTGCGTCGGCTGCCAGGGCAGGTGCGTCATTAGGTGGCACCACCTTCAACATGATCCCATTGCAATGGGTCACCCGTTGCCAAATCCTGCAGAACGCGTCGCCCGATCAAGCGCAGCAGGTCACGCGGCGCAATGCCGCTTGCGGGTCGTCGGCAGGTCAACATGTCTGCCGTCAACACCGTACCGGAGCAAATAGCCTGCGTGGTCACTACACTGCGCCGCGCCACGCGCGCTGTTTCAAGTTCATCGGCACGGGAGCCTTGATGCCATCGCCCAACATGGCACTGACGCGGCGAATGCCCCTGCACCATGCGCAAAAGCCATCGGGTTCCAAAGACGCGCGGTGGTCTGGGCCAGACATGGCGCAGTCTAGCGTGAGATGCTTTTCTATGACCGTCGCACCCAGTGCCACGGCTGCCAGTGGTGCTTCAATGCCCAGGCTGTGATCAGAATAGCCAATCGGCAAACTCAATACATCAGCCATCTGGTGCATGGCCCGAAGGTTGAGCGTCGCGTCAAGTGCCGGATAAGACGAGGTGCAGTGAAGCACAACAACCTCACGCAGGTGTCCTCGCACGGCCCTGATCCAGTCAACAGCTTCGACGATTTCGTCCATCGTGGCCATACCAGTGGATACCAGCAGGGCAATGATTGGACCGGCAGCGTGCTCCACCAGCGCTCGGTGCGTGAGTTCACCGGATGAAAGCTTGAGCCGCCGCACACCCAGCTCAACCAAAAAGTCCACAGCATCCAGCGAAAACGGGGTTGAAAAAAACTCTATACCGATGTTGTCGCAATGGGCTTTGATATAACGGTGCTGTGCCTCTGACAATTCCAGTCTTTGCAAAAGGTTGAATTGATCAAGGTCGCCGGTTTGGGCTGCCTGGTAATGGGCCGTCGGTGCACCCGGCACAACCAGGTCCTCTGCCCGAAAGGTCTGAAATTTGACCGCATCGGCTCCCGCGGCGCTGGCGCATCGCACAGGCGCAACGCCAGATCCAGGTTGCCGTTATGGTTGACACCGGCTTCAGCGATGATGAACACAGGTGACACAATTGAATTCACGGTGTCACCCCTACGTGACGGGGGTACAGCCAGAGCGCCGCAAGCTCAAAGTCCTCCAAATCGTCGATATCGACGGATTTCCAGCGTGGCATGACATAAGGTGCGATATGGACACTCCAGAGGCCGTGGACCGCCGCATGGGCCAGCGCCGTGCGCTGCCAGACATAGATGGAACCATTCAAGGCGTACACCGCAGGTGCATCCTGGCGTCGTGTACTACCCTGCCCTTTGCTCAGGTACACCCAGCCGTCCTCGCCTTGCTCCACCAAGTTGAAATAAGGATTGTCCACCGCATCTCTTACACTGACCACCAGATCGGCTTCAGGATGTGCCCGAAGCGCTTCAGAAATATCAGCGGCATCACGCAGCGGTGAGGTCGGTTGCAGATCCACCACACGGAATATGGTTTGCCCCTGCTGCTCAAGATAGCCCACCAGATGCTCGATCACCGGCAATTTCGGCGCGGTGTCACCGGCAAGTTCGGCCGGCCGCAAATATGGAACAGTGGCACCGGCAGCAAGCGAGACAGCGGCAATGGCTTCGTCATCGGTCGAAACGTACACCGCATCAATCTCCGGACACGCCAGCGCCTGCACGATCGAATGGACAATCAGCGGCTTGCCGGCGAAGTCACGGATGTTTTTGCCAGGCAACCCCTTGCTGCCGCCCCGTGCGCAAATTGTGGCGATGGTCTGGGATACAGGCATGGACGCGCTCACAGTGACAGAAACTGGCGGAGTATCCTCAGCCCCGCCTCGGCGCTGCGCTCGGGATGAAACTGGCAACCGTAGATGTGATCGCGCGCTACGGCTGCGCAGATGCGCACGCCGTCGTAGTTCGTTTCCGCGAGCCAGTGTGCCTCGTGCGTGGGCACGGGCGCATAGGAATGCACGAAGTACACGGACTCGCCGGGTTGCACCGCATCCAGAATGCTACCGTCCCACGACGCGCGCGCGCGGGAGCACCAGGCCGCTCAGCCGATGTGCGGCACACGCAGCGACCTCCCGGCCGGGTCGATCACCGGCACCTGTTGAACCCGGCCGGGAATCAGCCCGAGGCCGGCGTGCTCGCCATACTCTTCTCCCACCTCGAACAGCAGTTGTGCACCCACGCAGATTCCCAGAAAAGGGCGACCTGTATCAACATAACGTTTGACCAGGTCATCGAAGCCCCGCAAACACAATTCGGCCATGGCATCCGCGAAGGCGCCCACGCCGGGCAGCATCAGCCGGTCAGGTAAGGTCGTCATCTTCGCAGCCTGCTCGACTACCTGCACAGCGGCGCCGCAATGTTCCAGCGCCCGCACCACGTTGGAGCATATTGCCGATGCCGTAGTCGATCACGGTGACAGGACGGGCGCTCACCATCGCACCTCCACGCCCAGCGCCCGCGCCTGCTGCTTGATCTCGGGCACCGTCATGCGGCCCCAGTGCAGGGCATCGGCAATGGCCACGCCGGACGCACCCGCGACGCTGGCGCGCTGCAGGTCCGGCAGTTCCCCGAAGCCGCCGCTGATGATGACGGGTACGTTTACGCGTGCGTTGACCACACGCAGCAGCTCAATGTCCAGCCCCTTGCGCGTGCCCTCCTGGTCCACGGCCGTCAACAGAATCTCGCCCGCTCCGAGTTCCACGGCCCGGGCAACCCAATCGATCACGTCCAGGCCTGTGTGTTCGCGACCATTGTCGGTATAGGCTTCCCAACGGCCAGGGGCGGTGCGCTTGGCCTCGACCGACAGCACCATGCATTGCGAACCGAAGCGGCGCGCCACCTCGGAGATCAACGCCGGACGCGCAACGGCGGCAGTGTTGATGGCGACCTTGTCCGCCCCGGAGCTCAACATGTCCTGAACATCGTTGAGCGACCGGATGCCACCGCCCACGGTGATCGGAATGTAGACGCGGTCGGCAGCCCGGCTGATGATGTCGGACAGGCTGTTGCGTTGGTAGAGGCTGGCCACAATATCCATGAATACCAGCTCGTCGGCACCCTGCTCGTAGTACCTGAGCGCAAATTCGTGTGGATCACCCACGACACGCAGTCCTTCCAGCCGGATGCCCTTGATCAGATTGGGGCCCTTGATGTCGAGCCGGGGGATGAAACGCAAACCCGCCATGGCTGCATTTCAGACGCCGTCAAACACGGTGTGGCGCAGCTTCCACCGACCGCTCTCGCGTTTCCAGAGATGCGGGGATCGGAAAGTGTCGGCCAGGCGCATGAAATAGTCGCGATCCATGACTGGCGTCTCAAACCTCTTGCTGGCGCGCCCGAATTCCTCTCAGGGATGCTTAGGTAGCGGAAAATCTCCTCGAAAATCGCTCTGGAAACTCGCCGTCATAACGCCGCACCAGCGCCACACCCTCGTCGCGGTTAATGTCGCCCGAGCGGATCTCCTGCGCCGCGTCGTAAGTAGCCCGGCCGATCCCGAACTTGATGTGGGTGGTGTAGTAATGGTAGTCGTCGATGCGGTCGTCGATGCTGTTGTATTTGCTGTAAGTCCCGGGCGTGCGCTCGGGAGAAGCCTCGAAACCGCCATGCTCCACCGCGTAGTAGTAGCAACTCTGCGGGTGCCACTTGAGGTAGTATCCCAGGTAATGCACCTCGACGTGCTTGCGCTGCATCAGCGCCGGGTCGGCGGGTAAATAGGGCAGTAGATCCTGTTCTTCCAGACCGAAATCGTCATACAGGGTTTGCACCGAGGTGCCGCCCAAGTAGATCTCGGCCTTGTTGGTCGACGTAAAGTACGACCAGTCGCGCTGGGCGCTGCTGGTATCGCCGATCGGGTTGCCGTATTCGGCCTCGTTCTCGCCATACACCACAAACGGAATGTCGTGCAGCAAAGGCCATCTTGGGCGCCAGGATTTCTGGCCGAACATGAATGCCTGGAAGGGGTGGAACAGGTTGTCCACCGCCAAACGGGTCAGCAGGCGGTGCACCGGCCGTTGGGCGTCATGAGGTAGTTGTCAAAACCTGCATGTAGCCACGACTGAAAATTCTTCCAACCCCATTCCGTGTGTACATGGGGCGCCCAGGTCACTGTCAGCGGATGCATGCCAAAGCGCGTCTTGAGGATGTGCGAGGCGTAGAAACTATCTTTTCCGCCAGAGCCCGGCAGCAGGCAGTCATAACCCGACTTGCCGCGAAACTTGCCGCACAGGATCGCCAACTGGTCTTCCCGATCCTTCCAGTTGATGGTGCCGTGCTTTGCTCGGCAGCGACAGGCATCGCAGATGCCATCGTCATCGAACGCAATCGTGGCTTTTTGCTGGCCTTGGTGTGCTGGTACTCGACCGCCGAATTGGGCCGTTGGTTGGAGATCACGCACTTCTTGCAAAAATGCACATAGCGCGGCAGGCCATACATCACGCGGGCATCGTCGTCGCTGGCATCAAAAGCCAAAAAATCAACGGATACGGGGTTGGGGATGAGTGACATTCGACTTTGAGGAAGGACGGTGGAGAAGGAGAGGTGAGGACTTCCAGCGTTCCTGAATGTCCATCCTGCGGATTATAGGAATTTGCCCATGACGGCCAGCACCCGCTGCGTGGCTGTAGCCTGCCCCTGCATGGCAAGACGCGGGGCATCGACCCAACAGTCCAGCGCCTGGGCGATTGCATCCACCTGAACGGTCGCGTCGGCAATGCCTAACGCGCCAGCGGCATGGCATTATCGAAGACCGAGCCCAGCACCTGAATCAGCCGGCAGCCTGCCAGATGACCTTCCAGCCCAACGGTCGAAGTGAGAGTAACCACCAGGTCAGTGGCATGCAACAACGGCGCCAGTGGCCAGTCCTGGCCCGTGAGCGCGATGCGGGGGTCGGCGGGGGCTGCCAGCAAGGCCTCACCCGGGCGCGAACGGATGCACAGCACGCAGTCCGTGCGGGCAAGCACCCACTGCATCACTGCGGCCAGTGCCCGCTCCGGCAGGGAGGGGTCGCCCGCGCGACCGTCAAACGGGGGAAAGACGGCTCGACCTGGGTGGGCCATAGGATCACGCGCCGGTCCAGCCAACCATGCTGCTCGCGAATCTGACGCCCCTGGGACAGTGCAGCCGGGTTATTGATCGCGTCGAACCCGGGATTTCCGGTCACGACCACCTGGTCTTCCGACCGTCCCGCCGCCACCAAAAATTGCCGCACCGAGTCGTTCAACACACAGACGTAGTCCGCATAATCCGGCTCGCCAATCCACTTGACTTCGTCAATCGCAAAAAGATCCACCAGGCATACCGATGGAATGCCAAGCTTGCGGGCGCCCATGAGGGCCGCCCTCTCCGCGCGCGGCGCGTTGGTGGCCACCACCAAATCCGGCTTGACGCTGCGCAGAATTCGCTCCAATGTGCGCAAGGGCAGGAACGACTGTCGGCCAAGCCTGGCGAATGCATCTTCCGCTTCCTGCCTGCCCGAATCGTGGATCAGATCATCCATGGACAAGCCTAGGTACGCGACTGTCTCCTCGGGGTCAGCCACAGGACCCGGCAAGCCCTGCATCAGCTGACGACCCCGTTCAAGCGTGGGCGCATCGGCTTCGGTCACGAAATCCTTGAACTGAATGACCTTCAGCCCTGCAGCGCGTGCCACAGGCGCTGCGGTGGTCAGCGCAAGCACCACGCATTCAATGTCCGGCCGGGCGGACAGGGCCTGTGCCAGCGGGACCATCATCTTGACGTGGCCACTACCATAACCCACGAAAAGCACCTTGACGGGCACAGCGCGCGTCACGAGTCCAGCCTCCGCCCGAACAGGCGCAGGCCCGGCCACTCCACAAGCAGGTAATTCCCTTATCCAACTTTTGGCGCAATACTGCCATGCGCTTGACATTCCAGGCCAGGCAAACCAGATTCCATTCACCAGTGACTTTGCTCAATCCGCGCAAGGAGAACTGCCTGAACCTCATCACCGACTTGATGATGCCAAACACCGGCTCCACCGTTTGCTTGCGAACAGCGTAAGCAGCTCTGCCTGCCAACGTTGCCAAACGATGTGCCATCGCCTCTATCGGTGTGGCATCTGCCTTCAGGGGCGCGGGCTCTGTAAAACGTTCGCTCCAGTGCGGGTGATGGTCTTGGCGGGCCACGGCAATCAAAGGCACGATCTTGGCCACCTCACAGGCGTTGACGTTGTTTTCACTGCAATAGCCGGTGTCAGCAACCAGGGTGGTGGCAGTGCCGAGCTTGGCTTGCTGCTCTTGCAGAACTTTGAGCATCGGCTGGACTTCTCTCTTGTCATTGGGCGCTTGTGTCAAGGTGGTGGCCACCACCAGCATCGTGTCGGCATCCACCCCGGCCTGTGCGTTGTAGCACTGCTCAAAACCGCCACCGGCCACCGGCATGATGCGCGACTCTTCGTCAGTCAGGTTGATCTGATCACTGTCACGCACACCCGGCTGAGGGGCTGTGGGTGTCTTGCCGCGTGGCTTTTGCCCGTCTCATCAGCTTTGGCTTGGCGCTTGCCCATCTTCTCGTCAAATTCGGCCTTCTCGCGGGCGTAGCGCTCTTGCGCACGCTGTGCGATCTTGGTCTTGGCTGCCGCCATGGCAGCGAGGCGGTCTTCGCGCAGCTTGAGTTCTTTGGGCAGGCTCATGCCGTCAGGGACATTGGCTGTGTCGGCCGCCTCAGCCAGGGCCAGCAGTTCCTGGACTTCTGCCTTGAGCTGCTCTTCAAGCTTGACGATGTGGCCATGCGAGAGGGCGCTGTGGCGCGAGGCGTTGGCGTGGATCTTGGTGCCATCCAGACAGACCGTACCCATCTTGAGCAGTTTCATCTCGCGGGCCATTTCCAGCACTTGCACAAACAGGCCAGCGAGTTCATCGATAAAGCGACGACGAAAGGTGGCTAAGGTGTCATGGTCGGGGTGGCTGCCTGCGCCAATGTAGCGAAAGGCCACAGAGTCGTAGGTGGCCATTTCCAGCTTGCGGCTGGAGAACACCCCGGTTGAATAACCGTAAACCAAAATGGCCAGCAAGGTCGCTGGATGGTGTGCCTTTGGCCGCGACCGGCATATTGGCGAGTCAGATTGGAGAGATCGAGGCTATCGATGACTTCTACGACAAAGCGTGCCAGATGGTCCTGGGTGAGCCAATCGTCTACTGATGGGGCAGCAGGTAGTCGGTCTTGCGGTCAGTCAGAATGAAGTTCGACATGCTGGTATAAATCCTTCTTAAGCCAGGTTCATTATAACTTTATTACTACACTATCAATAGCAAAAGAAGAATTTTTCAGTGGCGTTTATAGTCCGACAGGCTGCTAGTACGAAAAGTGGCGTGGTCGGTGCGGCGCTGCCCAGGAAGCGCCTGGCCAGCATGCACACCACCACCAGCAGCGGGTAGTGAACCAGATAGATCGAGTACGACCCGTTGCCCAGCGGCCGGATCCAGCTGGCCGGCCGACTCAAAAAGCCCAGCACCAGCAGGAACGACGCAACGAAGAAGGCCGCCATGAAGTACACGCCGACCAAGCGGCCCGCAGGTTCGCCCCAGAATGATTCGATGCAGCCCAAGGTTAGAAACCCAGCCCGAAGGCCATGTTGTAGAGAGAGAAGACAAAGGACCATGGAAACGGCACTTCGATACCTGCAAGGCTGATCACCGTGCTGGCCGCCAGCCAGGCGACAAATACGATGCGGCCCACGCCGAGAAGCATCAGGGACACGAAGGTCATGAGGTAGAAAAGGATCTCATGCGCCAGCGTCCAGGCCACCACTGGCACAAAGGCATTCAGGTCTTCGCACGGGACGATGAACACGTTCATCAGCATCATCTTCACAACGAACGCGTACGCCGTGGGACAAATGTTCTTGGACAAAAGGCACGCCAAGCTCAGGACGGCCAGCACTTGCAAATATGGAATATAAATACGCCGCGCGCGCGCCAGCAGGAAGCGCCAGGCCCGGCGTTTTTGCGCCGGCTCGTGGGTGAGCATGACCATGAGGAAGCCGCTGTTCACAAAGAACAAATCCACCCCCCTATGACCAAACTCGAAAAAGCCCCAGAACACCTCGACACCGAAGTGCTTGTCTTTGTGAAACCGCACGTGCGTGTGGTACATCAGCACGCACAGTGCGGCCCATCGGCACAGATCCTGGATGCCGGGATAGTAGACGGGCTTGCCGAAAGCTGCCAACGATACGGTTTGCGTCACTGCGAATCTCCTTGCAGCATGCGGCTATGCCACAACGCCAACGCCGCCAGCGCCCGCAATTCCCGCGTGAAGTTGGCATCCCCCGCATGATGTTTTTTCAGCATCAAATCGACCTCTGGCCCAATAAACATATGCGCAAGCAGCTCGCTTTTATGAAGCAAATCGCACAGCCAAAGATAACTTTCACCGCGAAACCAATCACCCACCGGCACGGTAAACATCTGCTTCTTGCGGTACGCCAGATCCGCGCCAATCAAGGGCGCGGCGGCCTTTTTGAACCAGTGCTTCTTGTCGCCCGCAGCCGACAGCTTGGTCATGCCGCGCGAGCGAAAAGCCAGCTCCATCATGCGCCAGTCCAGAAACGGCGTGCGTGCCTCGATGCTGACCGCCATGCCCATGCGGTCGGGTTTGACCAGATTGTTGCCGCACAGCAGCAACTGCATGTCCAGGTACAGCGCCTGGTTGATGCGGTCAAAGTGTTGTGCTTCATCAAACCAGGGCTTGGCGGCTTCGGTAAAGCTGTCGATCCCTTCAAGCCGGCGGCGCACTTCAGGCTGGTACAGCGCCAGCTTGGCCACAGGTGAAAAAAGCGAAATGCTGTCAAAGTAGCGGCGCTCAAAATCGGTCTGAGGCAGCGTCAGCGCGTCAGGCCGGGCAAAGAAGGCCGCATATTTGTCGTAACCGGCAAACAGCTCGTCGCCACCGTCGCCGGTCAGCACCACCTTGACGTGTTTGGCCGCCAGTTCGCTCACGCGCAGTGTTGGCATGAACGAGGCATCGCCATGCGGCTGGTCCAGATGGTGCAGCACCTGCGGCCAGCGTGCCAGCATGTTGAGTTCTGCCACCTCCAGCGTGTGCTGGCAGCCAAAGCGGTCGGCAGCCTGTTGCGCAAAGACCGATTCGTCATAACGCGGGTCGGCAAAGCCAATGCAAAAGGTCTTGACCGGCTGCTGTACATGGCGCGCCATCAGGCCAACGATGGTGCTTGAATCGACACCGCCCGACAAAAACGCCCCAAACGGCACATCGGCACGCAGGCGGATGCGGGTGGCATCGTCCAGCGTGGCCATGAATTCCTCGGCCCAGGCGGCAAAGCTGTAGTCCTGCTCGCGCTGATCCGCCAGACACCACCAGCGCTGCGTCTGCACCTGGGCTGAGCGGGTGAATTTCATCCAGGTGCCCGGCATCAGGTGGCGCACGCCCTGGTAGGCAGTCCAGGGCGCCGGGATGTAGTTGAACGTCAGGTAATGGTGAATTGCTTCAAAATCAATAGCTGACTGCGATTGTCCGATAAGGGATGGAGGCCAAAAAGCCTTTATTTCCGAGGCAAAAAGCAGGTGCTGGCCGTCGTCTTTGACATACAGCGGTTTGACACCGATGCGGTCACGCGCCAGGTACAGGGCATCTTCATGCGCGTCGTCAATCGCAATCGCAAACATGCCGTTGAGGCGACGCAGGCAGGCAATGCCCTCGCGTTCATACAGCCGCAAAATGACCTCGGTGTCCGGAGCCAGTCTTGAGCTGCACCCCCTGGGCGCACAGTTCGGCGGCCAATTCGAGGTAGTTGAATATTTCGCCGTTTTGCACCACGGCGATGCAGCCATCGTCGCTGACAAAGGGCTGGTGACCGCCACCGATGTCGATGATCGACAGGCGCCGGTTGCCAATCGCCACACCGCGCTGTGGCTGGTGCCAGATGCCTTCGTCGTCCGGGCCACGGTGTTTAAGCGTTTGCGCCATGGCGTGCAAGGCTTCCATCGGCAGCGCCTGCCGCGCCCGGTGCCAGTAGCCAAAAATTCCGCACATTCAGTTGGCCCCCTTGCCCGACAGGCGCCCCAGCGTCTGCCACATGATTTTGAGATCGAGCCAGACACTCTGCTCTTGGGTGTAGCGCAAGTCCAGCGCCAGGCGCTCGCCTTCAAGGCCCTGAGAGCGGTTCACCACCTGCGCCAGCCCGGTAATGCCTGGGCGCACGCTGCAGCGCTGCGCCCAGTCAGCGTCTGAATACAGCCCGCGCTGCACCGGTACATCAGGCCGGGGGCCGACCAGGCTCATGTCGCCCTTGATCACGTTGATGAGTTGCGGCAGTTCGTCAATGCTGGTTTTACGGATAAAGCTGCCCAACCGGGTGATGCGCGGGTCGTGGTCCTGCGTGAAATACGGACCGATGGCTGCCGCGTTGTTGACCATGCTGCGAAACTTGTACATGCCAAACTCACGCCCGCCCAAACCCAGCCGGGTCTGCCGAAACAGCACCGGCCAGCCGCTGGTCACAACGACCGCCAATGCAGTCAGCAGCAGCAATGGGGCCAACCCTAGCAACGCCAACAGCGACAGCACCAGGTCCATCATCCGTTTCATTCGACTTAAACATCCGGCACAGGAGTCGGCACAGCTGGCTGCGCCAACTTGTCGGCCACGGTCATGATGAGCGCTGCAATGCGCACCCGGTCTGCCTCAACCTGCTCGGGCGTTCGACTGGCCAGACGGATTTCGGTGTCGCGAAGCGCCTGTATCTCGTCTTCAAAAGGCGTATCGTCACCCCGGCGGTGGTAGGCAAAGGTACGCGACAAAATCACCGCGTGCGAGCCCAGGCGCAAATGCTCGGCCAGCACATCACGCCCAGGCAACAGGCCCTCTTCCATGCGTGCCATGCCGCCAAAACCAAAGCGCAGACCCTGCCGCGCCGTCACTGCCGCGGCGTGGTCCACCATGCCACAGGCCAGCGGCTCGAACATGAAGCGCATGCCCAGCGAAATGTGCAAGTCGTTCAGGCCAACGTACACCTCTTCGATGCCTTCAAAGCTGATCCACTCTTCAATGCACGCCAGTGCATCAGCGGTTTCGAGCAAGGGCACGATCGGGCAGCGGCCCGCCACAATGTCGATGAAACGACGCAAAGTCTGGGCGCTGGTAAACATCGGCAGCATCAGCAGATCTGCCTCGGAGCCCTTGCCTTGTTTCAGGCCCTGCGCCAGCACCGCCTCCACTTCGGCTTGCGTGCCGTCATGCAAAGGGTTGACCCGCACCATCAACCGCGTGTGTTTCAGCTCTGACTTGATCCGGCCAATGTCGTCAATCTGGTGGTTGCTGATGTAGGTGTTGCGTCCGGCCTGGCGTTCGGCCTTGCCAATGCGCTCCAGATCAACAAACAACCGCATGCCGGCCAGTCCGTCACAGCGGCGTGCCAGTTCCGGGTCGTTGGTTATTTTGAGCAGATCAAGCATGGCGGTGGTTCAAGGTTGGTTTGAATTATCGTTTCAGGGCGGCGCGCAATTCGGCACTTGTGAAATAACTCATCGCTATAACAATCATAGCTGTTATCGAACATAGTATAAGGGCTTGAAGGCTTTTTGGCTCCAAAAAAAGAATCCGGTTCAGGGGCGGGGCAAGCCCCAGCGTCATCACCATGCCGGCTGGCAGCATCATCGCCTGCCAGGGCAACAAAGACAAGCCCCGCTGTGTCCCCGGGGTCGGCCTGGGCAAGGTCAGCCATGCCACCAGCGCCACCAGGCTCAGTACCACGTTGATGGCCATCATCAGCAGGGCACCGGCACCCTCAATCCAGAGCCCCAGCAACAGCAGCACAACCAGCGCTGCAGCATAAGCCCAAACCACCGCCCGCATGCGCCCCAGGCTTGCCAGCACGCTCAAAGCCACCGCAATCAAGGCCTGTGGCAGCAAGCCAAAGGCACCGATGGCACCCCATTCAGCCACCACAACCAGGCTTTCAGCGGGCATGCGGCCCCAGCCAAACAACCAGTGCGCCAGCGTGGGCGCGCCCACTTGCAGCGCGGCGGCGCAGGCACAGGCCAGCGTCCAGGCGATCAGGAAAGCGCCGCGCACCGTGCGAATGGCCTCGTCTGACAGGCTGCTGGTTGGCACCCTCCCAACGGCGGATGCATCAAGCCCAGTGCGGTTGTCAGCCGCAAGCGCCCGGGTGATGGCCGGGAACGACAAGGTGGCGACCAGTTGAATGGCCAGTACCAAAGGCAGTTCTACCAGTTTCCACGCGTAATTGAACGTCACCAGAGCGCCCTCGCCGGCAGCAGATGCCAGGCTGCGCGCCACAAATGGCAGCATCAGCGGCAAGCCGGCCGACAGTGCAGCCCACCCCCAAAGCGATGCGCGCGGCAGCGCCATCGGCACAGCACCATCAGCGATGTTTCCGGGCACCACGAAGACCTTCAAGCGCCAGCGCAACCACCCCAGTCGCAGCATCATTGCCAGCCACAAAAACAAGCCTAATAGCGTTATAGCGCTTACGGAATAAACGCCGAAAGCTACTAAATACAGAGCAGCGATGAGCACCCCATTGATCACCAGATTGGCCGCATACATGCCGGTGAAATCGCGCTCATGCTGCAGCCGCGTGACCCACAGCGCTGCCAGCAGGGCCGCTGGCAGGGCCACAGCGCTCCAGCGTAGGCCTTGCGTGGCCAACGGCAACAAAGACGGTGGTAAACCGCTGATCAGCAGTTGACTGAGCTGGGCGGCGAACACAGCCAGCAACAAGGCCACCAGCACACCAGCGCCCAACAGCCATTGCGCAACCCGACGCTGCGACTGGGCTCGTCCGACCGCTGTCTGCACGGCCCAATGTGGCAGCAACACATAGGCCAGGGCACCGCTGGCCAGCATACCGGTTAACCAATCGGGCAGGCTGAGCACCAACACCGCCACATCACCCAGCCCCGATGTGCCAAAGGCTGCTGCCTGGGCCGACTCGCGCAGCAACCCCAGTAGCCGGCTGGCCAACAGCAATGTGATGGAAACAAAACCCGTCTTGAGGAACATCCAAGCGATTATCCAGCCGGGCCAGGATGCACTTGCGACATGCTTCAGTGGCACACTCTGGCCTTTGCATCAAACGCAGCCACCGCGCACAAGGAGAATTTCATGGGATTGCCACTGAGCCAGACCCGTTTTGACGCCGATGCCTACCTGGCATGGGAGGCACAACAGCCGGACAAATCAGAATATGTTGACGGTGAGGTTTTTGCCATGGTCGGCGTGTGGCGCGAACACGCAACCGTTGCCCTGAATCTCGGTGCCGCCCTGCGTGAACACCTGCGGGGCACACCCTGTCTGCCATTTATTTCCGACATGAAACTGCGAGTGGCCAGTGCCGATGCGTTTTTTTACCCGGACGTGATGGTGACCTGCGACGCGCGTGACCGCCGGGCTGATTTGTTTGTCGAGCATCCGCAACTGATTGTCGAGGTGCTGTCAAACGCCACTGCAGCCTACGACCGGGGCGGCAAATTTGCCAGCTATCGGCAAATCACCGAGCTGCAAGAGTATGTGCTGATCGACATCGAGGCGCGGCGCGTTGAGGTGTTTCGCCGCCAGACAGGTGGTGAATGGTTGCTGCACGACTACGCCGGAGAGCCGTCGTGCCACTTCAATTCGGTGCAGTTGACGTTGAGCATGGCCACCGTGTTTGAGGATGTGGACACGGGTGACGGTCTGCTGGCTTAAGCGCTGCGTGTTATCTTTATCTGATGCCAATTGAGCGGGCGCCGGGGCCACCCGGGCGGGCGGGGGGGGGGGGCGGGGGGGGCGCCGCGGGTCTTGCGCCCCCTCGTCAGCACCGCCATAAGGGGGCCCCTTACCCGGCCGCATCCCTTACTGCCGTGCCGTGCGCACATTACTCGGCAGCGGCTGCGGGTAGCTGGTGCGAAACGGGTTGATGTCCAGCCCGCCGCGGCGCGTGTAGCGGGCGTAAACACTGAGCTTGTGCGGCTGGCAGCGCTGCAGAATGTCCATGTAAATACGCTCGACACAGTCCTCATGAAACCCCGGGTGATTGCGAAAACTGACGATGTAGCGCAGCAGCCCGGCCTGATCGATCTGTGGGCCAAAGTAACTGATCTGCAGGCTGCCCCAGTCGGGCTGGCCCGTCACCGGGCAGTTGCTGCGCAGCAGATTGCTGGTCAACACCTCGGACACCGGTTCTTCGTCGGTGGCTGCGCTTAGCAGTTCCGGGGCCGGGGAGTAAGCCTCGCACTCCAGATCTAGCCGGTCCAGGCTCAGGCCATCCAGTTCAAACAGCGGTTCGCGGTCGAACATATCAGCACTGACCAGCTTGACGCCCACGCTGCTCTGCATCACCCCACCGCGCCAGACGGCCTCGGTCAAATCCGTGCGCAGCCGCGCCTGCACTTGCGCTGCATCGGCAAACCGGGTGTTGTTGAAGCTGCCCAGGTAGAGCTTGAGCGACTTGCTCTCGATCATATTGACCGACTCACACGGCACGGTGATGTGCGCCAGCGCCAGCTGCGGCTTGCCACGCGCATTGAGCCAGCCCAGCTCAAACGCGGTCCACAAATCAGCGCCTAAAAATGGCAGGGTGCTGGTCAAACCCAAAGCCAGGCGCTGCGGCGCACGAGCCATCGGGAACAGCAGGCCCGCGTCGTACTGGCCGGTGTAAACCGTGGGCTGGCCCAGAGGGGTGTTGTTTGTTGAATTCATCCGGTCACCAGGTTTGCTATAGTTTGAATAGCTGGCTGCGCTTTTATGATAAGGGCTAGCGATTGATTTGTTCACAAATCGCGTGGCTCAGCCTGGCGTCGGCGAAACACCAGTCGCTCAGGGCCGGAGGCACCGGCGTCAAAACCATAACCCTCGGTATCAAAGGCCTTGAGCTGCTCTGGCAACACCACCCGCTGCACCGCCGCAAAACGCGCCATCAGGCCGCGCGCACGTTTGGCATAAAAGCTGATGATCTTGTAGTTGCTGCCCTTGAAGTCTTCAAACACGCAGTCGACCACCCTCGCCTTCAGGGATTTAAGGTCAACCGCCTTGAAATACTCCTGCGAGGCCAGGTTGACCACCACCGGGGCCAGCTCACTTTTCAGGCGATTGTTCAGGTAACGGGCAATCTGGCTGCCCCAGAACTCATACAGATTTTTGCCGTGGGCATTGGGCAATTGGGTGCCCATTTCCAGCCTGTATGCCTGCATCAGGTCGAGCGGGCGCAACACCCCATACAGTCCGCTCAGAATGCACAGGTGTTGTTGCAACCATTTCAAATCATCCAGTGCCAGATCAGCCGCAGCCAGCCCATGGTAGGCGTCGCCATCAAAGGCCAGCACCGCCTGCTTGGCGTTCTTTGGTGTGAATTTGGGCCTCCAGGCCTGGTAGCGCGCCACATTCAGGCCGCTCAAGGTGTCACTCAAGCCCATCAGCGCGGCAATCTGCTGCGGCGACTTTTGCTTCAGAATGCCAATCAGCTCAGCGGCCTGCGGCACAAACTGCGGCTGGGTATGGGGCACCTCAGGTGCGGGCGCATCATAGTCAAGGGCTTTGGCAGGAGATAGTAAAAACAGCATGGTGGCGGCGCAAAATATCAACAACTGGCTAGCAGGCAGGCCGCAAGACGGGCCCGGTTCATTATCGCGAACCGCGCCGATAAAGAATGGCTATGGATAGCTTATAAACAATGCATCATGAAAACGATAGGTCACCGCTATGATTCACCCATCGGCAAAACAATGTGTTCACCGACGTTTTTTTAACCCACCCAACCTAGGAGTTTTCCATGTCTCTGATCAATACCCAAGTCCAGCCTTTCAAGACCCAAGCCTTCCATAACGGCAAGTTTGTCGAAGTGTCTGACGAAAGCATGAAAGGCAAGTGGTCCGTCGTGATCTTCATGCCGGCCGCCTTCACCTTTAACTGCCCGACCGAAGTCGAAGACGCAGCCGACAACTATGCCGAGTTCCAGAAGGCCGGTGCCGAGGTGTACATCGTCACCACCGACACGCATTTCTCGCACAAGGTCTGGCACGAAACCTCGCCCGCCGTGGGCAAAGCCCAGTTTCCACTGGTGGGCGACCCGACCCACACCCTGACCAACGCGTTTGGTGTGCATATTCCTGAAGCCGGTCTGGCCCTGCGCGGCACTTTTGTGATCAACCCTGATGGCGTGATCAAGACCATGGAAGTGCACGACAACGCCATCGCCCGGGATGTGAAAGAAACCCTGCGCAAGCTTAAGGCCGCCCAGTACGTGGCGAGCCACCCGGGTGAAGTCTGCCCCGCCAAATGGAACAGCGGTGCCAAGACGATTGCGCCATCAATCGACCTGGTCGGCAAAATCTAAAGTAGGGGTGACTTGACAGGCGTGCGTTCAAGGGGCGCGCCTCCAGCCGGACTGCGTCACGGTGCCCTTCGCGCCTTGCCGTCCGGCTTTTTTTTGAACAAAATTGGCCTCTAGCCCTTGATATTAGAGCGCTAATAGCTATCTACTTTATAGCAAACCAAGGAACCCATCATGCTCGACCAAGACATAAAAACACAACTTGCCGCTTACTTGCAGCGCGTGACACTAGCGTTCGAGATGGTGGCCAGCCTGGACGACTCTGACACCTCTCGCGAAATGCTCGACTTGCTGCAGACCATCCAAAGCCAGCGCAGCGACAAAATCACCCTGCGCACCGACGGCAGCGACGCGCGCAAACCGTCTTTTACCCTGCAACGTGTCGGCGCTGACAACTCTTTGCGATTTGCCGGCCTGCCGCTGGGCCACGAATTCACCTCGCTGGTGCTGGCGCTGCTGTGGACCGGCGGCCACCCGCCCAAAGTTGAGCCCGATGTGATCGACAGCATCCGCGCCCTGGACGGCGACTTCAACTTTGAGGTCTACATGTCGCTGAGCTGCCACAACTGCCCCGACGTGGTGCAGGCGCTGAGCCTGATGGCCATCTTCAACCCCAAGGTCAAGACCGTGGTGATCGAAGGCGGCGCGTTCCAGGAGGAAGTCACCCGGCGTGACATCATGGCCGTGCCGATGGTTTTTCTCAATGGGCAGATGTTCAGCTCGGGCCGCATGACGGTGGAAGAAATTGTCGCCCGGCTCGACACCGGCGCGGCCGCCCGCGACGCCGCCAAGATCAGCGCACAAGCCCCTTATGACGTGTTGATTGTGGGCGGCGGTCCGGCAGGCGCTGCGGCAGCGGTGTACGCCGCGCGCAAAGGCATTCGCACCGGCATCGCCGCCGAGCGTTTTGGTGGCCAGGTCAATGACACCATGGGCATCGAGAACTTTATTTCTGTCACCGAAACGACTGGCCCCCAGTTCGCTGCGGCCCTCGAAGCGCATGTGAAGGCTTATGACGTCAACATCATGAACCTTCAGCGTGCCGACAAACTCATCCCGGCCGCGCAGCCCGGTGGCCTGATCGAGGTACAAATGGCCAATGGCGGCTCACTCAAGAGCAAAACCGTCATCCTGAGCACCGGCGCGCGCTGGCGCAATGTGAATGTGCCCGGCGAAGCCGAGTACCGCAACAAGGGTGTAGCCTATTGCCCGCACTGCGACGGTCCGCTGTTCAAGGGCAAGCGTGTGGGCGTGATCGGCGGCGGCAACTCCGGCGTCGAGGCCGCCATTGACCTGGCCGGAATCGTGGAACACGTCACCTTGATCGAGTTTGACACCCAATTGCGCGCCGACGCAGTGCTGGTGGACAAACTCAAGAGCCTGCCCAACACCACCATCATCGTCAACGCCCAGACCACAGAGATCACTGGCGACGGCCAGCGCATGAACGGCCTGACCTACAAAAATCGGAGCACTAGCGAGGCGCAGCATCTGGAGCTGGCGGGTGTGTTTGTGCAGATTGGCCTGGTGCCCAACACCGAATGGCTCAAGGGCACGCTGGAGTTGTCCAGACACGGCGAAATCGTGATTGACGCCAAAGGCCAGACCAATGTGGCCGGCGTGTTTGCAGCAGGTGACTGCACCACCGTGCCGTTCAAGCAGATCATCATCGCCACCGGCGATGGCGCCAAGGCGGCATTGAGTGCTTTTGACCACCTGATGCGGATGCCGGCAGTCGTGACAAAAGCCGCTGCTGTGCCAGCGCTGTCGACAGCAACGGAAATGGCAACGGCTTAAACAGTTCTGATCTGTCGTTCTAGCGAAAGGTTGGCTCGGTAAAATCGGGCCAGCTCCTCCACTTCTATCAAGAGCGGCACCTTTGGGTGCCGTTCGTCATTATTGGCACCATCCCATGACCGACACCCTGCAGCAACCTGACCTCAACAGCCTGTCAAAATCTTTCGAGCCCGCCGCCCTTGAAGCCCATTGGGGGCCTGAGTGGGAAATGCGTGGTTATGGCGTTGCTGGTTTCCGGGGCACTGGCACGCCTGACGCCCAGGCAGCCGCACAGGGCGACAACTTCTGCATCCAGCTACCCCCGCCCAATGTGACCGGTACGCTGCACATGGGCCATGCGTTTAACCAGACCATCATGGACAGCCTGACGCGCTACCACCGCATGAAGGGCTTCAACACCCTCTGGATTCCCGGCACCGACCATGCCGGTATTGCCACGCAGATCGTAGTCGAGCGCCAGTTGCAGGCGCAGGGCATCAGCCGCCATGACATGGGTCCAACTCCGGCCGAAGCACGCAAAAACTTCGTGAGCAAAGTCTGGGAGTGGAAAGAAAAGAGCGGCAACACCATCACCACCCAGATGCGCCGCATGGGCGACAGCGTGGATTGGAGCCGTGAGTACTTCACCATGGACGACAAACTGTCAAAAACGGTGACCGAGACCTTTGTGCGCCTGTACGAACAAGGCCTGATCTACCGTGGCAAACGCCTGGTCAACTGGGATCCGGTGCTGATGAGCGCGGTGAGCGACCTTGAAGTGGAAAGCGAAGAAGAAGACGGCAGCCTGTGGCACATCCTCTACCCCTTTGCCGACGGCCCGCAGTTGGTGAATGGGGAACTGGCCCCAGGACTGGTGGTGGCCACAACGCGCCCCGAGACCATGCTGGGCGACGTGGCCGCCATGGTGCACCCCGAGGACGAGCGCTACACGCATCTGATCGGCAAACAGGTGACGCTGCCGCTGTGCAACCGAAATATTCCGATCATTGCCGACGACTATGTGGACAAGGCGTTTGGCACCGGCGTGGTCAAAGTCACGCCAGCGCACGACCAGAACGACTACGCAGTGGGCCAGCGCCATAAGCTGCCGATGATCTGTGTGCTGACACTTGATGCAAAAATTGATAGCACAGCACCCAGCTTCTATGTGGGCCTGGACCGTTTTGCAGCGCGTAAACAAATCGTCAAAGACCTGCAGGCTCTGGACCTGATGGTCGAGATTAAAAAACACAAACTCATGGTGCCGCGCTGCGCCCGCACCGGCCAGGTGATTGAGCCGATGCTGACCGACCAGTGGTTTGTGGCGATGTCGAAAGTGTCTGAGCATGACCCGACAGGCAAGTCGATCACCCAAAAAGCCATCGACGCGGTGCAATCGGGCGAAGTGAAATTTGTGCCCGAAAACTGGGTCAACACCTACAACCAGTGGATGAACAACATCCAGGACTGGTGCATCAGCCGCCAACTGTGGTGGGGTCACCAAATCCCCGCCTGGTACGCCGAAGATGGTGCAGTTTTTGTAGCTAGAAACGAAGATGAGGCAAGGGCTAGAGCACTAAAACATGGCTATTCAGGCCCGCTAACCCGCGACGAAGACGTGTTGGACACCTGGTACTTCATCAGCGCTGGTACCTTTCAGCACCATGGGCTGGGGCAACGACCCCAACGTCACAACCGTGGTAGCGCCGGGGTATGGCGGGCTCGGGCGCAACGATTTGGCGAGCGAAGCGAGTATGAGTGCGACCGAGCCCGCCATGCCCCGGCGCGGGCCAGAGAGCACAGACCTTAGCGAGACCAAGCTCAACGACATCAACCTCTACCTCCCCAGCAGCGTACTGGTCACCGGCTACGACATCATCTTCTTCTGGGTCGCCCGCATGATCATGATGACCACCCATTTCACTGGCCAGGTCCCGTTCAAACACGTCTACATCCACGGCCTGGTGCGCGACGCCCAAGGCCACAAAATGAGCAAGTCCGAAGGAAACGTGCTCGATCCAGTGGATTTAATCGACGGCATTGCCCTACCCGAGTTACTGGTCAAACGCGCCGAGGGCCTGCGCAAGCCCGAAACCGCACCGCAAGTACGCAAAAACACCGAAAAAGAATTCCCTGCCGGTATCCCCGCTTTTGGTGCTGACGCTCTGCGTTTTACCTTTGCATCGCTTGCCTCGCTGGGGCGCAGCATCAACTTTGATGCCAAGCGCTGCGAAGGCTACCGCAACTTCTGCAACAAGCTCTGGAACGCCAGCCGCTTTGTGTTGATGAACTGCGAAGGGCAAGACTGTGGGCTAGAAGATCACACGGCCACACAATGCGCATCGCCACAGCCATCACCCCTGCCCTCTCCCACCGGAAGAGGGAGTGAAATACCCTATCTGTCCTTCAGCCAGGCTGACCGCTGGATCGTCTCGCTGCTGCAAAAGACCGAGGCCATGGTGGCGCAGGGCTTTGAGGAATACCGTCTCGACAACGTCGCCAGCACGCTTTACGACTTTGTCTGGAACGAGTTTTGTGACTGGTACCTGGAAATTGCCAAGGTGCAGATCCAGCAAGGCGCCGCCGCCCAAAACCGCGGGGAAGGGCAAGCCGCCCAAAGGGCGACGCGCCGTACCCTGATCCGCACCCTGGAGACCATCTTGCGTCTGGCGCACCCGATCATCCCGTTTGTGACCGAAGAGTTGTGGCAAAAAGTCGCTCCGGTGGCAGGACGTGTTAGCGAATCGGTGTCGATTGCTGCCTACCCGCAGGCGCAGCCCGAGCGCATTGACCCCGCAGCGATCGCCCATGTGGCCAAGCTCAAGACCTTGGTCGATGCCTGCCGCAATCTGCGCGGCGAAATGAGTGTGTCGCCCGCGACCCGCCTGCCCTTGTTTGTGCTGGCCGAGTCCGACGCAGAGGCCAGCTTCATGCAGCAAGCCGCACCGGTGCTACAGGCGCTGGCCAAGCTCAATGAAGTACGCGTGTTTGATGACGAAGCCGCGTGGGCCGCTGCCGCCCAAGCCGCGCCGGTCGCGGTGGTTGGCGAGGCGCGTATCTGCCTGTTCATGGAAATCGACATCGCCGCCGAAAAAGCTCGCCTGGGCAAGGAGCAAGCGCGACTGGAAGGCGAGATTGGCAAGGCCAATGGCAAACTCAGCAACGAATCGTTCGTGGCCCGGGCACCAGCTGCCGTGATTGAACAAGAGCGCAAGCGTCTGGCAGACTTTGAAGCCACGCTGGCCAAAGTCAAAGACCAGTTGGCACGGCTTGGTTGACTATGGGCTTGGATCGGCCTACACAATCGCTTTGCCCAGAGACAACACCAGGCGTGTCAAGCCAGCCTTGTCGCCGGTGTGTGTCTTTGCATAAGTAGCCCGGATTTGGGTGCGAATGGTCTCCTCGCTCACACCCAGGGCTAGTGCCACCTCGCTGTAGGTGCCCCCTTGCACCAGGGCATGGGTCACACGGGCCTCGGCGGGTGTCAAACCCAATTGACGTTGCAACTGGTCTGGTGAGGGCAGTTCGAGTTTGTACGGGTCGGTCACAAACACAATGTGGTGTGCCCCTTCACCGGTGGCGAGTGGGTCTTTGGCCTCCAGTGGGCAGCATTGCACGCTGTAGCGTTCAACCAGCTTGCTGCGTGCCACGTCAAACGTGTCACCAAAACTGCTGCGTTGGTGCTCGGGCATTGCCACCAACTGGTCCAGCCAGGTCTCCAAGCGCTGCCCGGCAGTCCGTTTGAAGGGGGTGGCGATCAGGCGCTGCTGCCCGTCTAGCTGCAAACCGTCACCTCGGCTTAGCACCAGGTGTGCCGTGGTGTTGGCGTGTATCACCTGCATCTGCTGATTGAGAAGAAAAACACCCACGCTCAGGCGGTTGAGCGCCGCCCGCATCGATTCGATCTGATAGCGCGCCTGGTTTAGCCGATGCATTAGACCCAGGGACCTGGACAGGTGTGGTACCAACAAACGCAAAAGCTCACGCTCAGGCGAGCCAAATGGATCATGCGGCCCACGATAAACAGACAGCACTGTGCTTGGCAGGCCAGGCGCACCCTCAAAAACGACACCCGAGCACAGTCGGCCAACACCCATTGGCAGCAGGAACTCACGGTAATAGACAGACTCAAATAACTCGTCTTGCGGCACCAACTCTTCGCCCAGCGCCACCACACCGTCTTGAACCAACCCTTTGCGCTGGGCGGCCTGAGCCCAAAGATCATGGTGAATGTATTTGGTGCCATAAAGGATCAGGTCCTTTTCTTCAACCTGCCAAGGAAACATCAGCCCGCCACTGCCCGGCCCGATGTAGGGTGTGAACAACACGGCCTGTATGGCTCCCATGGCACAAGCGATCGCACCAACCGTGTTGGGCCAGCGGCTGGGCTCGGCACTGGCTGCGTAAATCTGGTGAACCAGCCCAGAAAACTGTTCCAGCCGCGCATTTTGTAAGGTGGACTGCATGCTGACTCCCCGTTTGATTGAATGGTTTCAGTACCAAATATTACGCGCTCAGCCTCAATAAAATGATCTTTTCACCCTCGCGGGTGATGCTGGGAAGCAAAATTTCCAGCAAGATCACAACCCATTGTCTTGAAATTTCGAACGAACAATCAATCAAAGTGAACAGATTGAACATCAAACTGCTATGCGCTAGACGGCAAGTTCTGTTGTTGTTCACATTGTTGGGCACCTGCAGCAATGTGCATGTATCTGCTACTGGCGGACTGGATCTTTCAATTTCCCTGGCAGGCACCAATCCCGACGGCGGCATACGGGGCAGATAGGACCTGGGGAACTTTAGATGTTGAATGTGAAACGCCGAGTATTTTTCGTACTAGCAGTCATTTTTTTTGTGCAGAAGATGTTCCCCAACCAGGGCGAACAAGGTGCTTGCCGGTGGGTTGCAGTCATCGGGGCTGAATCAAAAAATGACCCAAACGGCAAAACGTGCGCTAAGTTGAACGGCATCGAAACCACAGATCTTGCAAAGACGGGGCGCTGACCAAGGCTTAGCGCCGGCGTAACACGTGGATAAACTGCACCCCCACAGTTTGCTGCTCCACCAGCTCGTTGCCGGTTTGCTTGGCAAAGGCCTGAAAGTCGCGGATCGAGCCACCATCGGTGGCAATCACCTTCAGGGTCTGGCCGCTTTGCAGCTCGCTTAGCGCCTTTTTGGCTTTCAGAATGGGCAGCGGGCAATGCAGGCCGCTGGCGTCAACTTCTTTATCAGTTTGCATGTTGGATTCCAAAAAGAGGGGGCAGAGGCACTCAGGCCGGAAACACACCGGTGGACAGATAGCGGTCGCCCCGGTCACACACCACAAACACAATGGTAGCGTGTCGCTCACGCTGGGCGATTTCCTGCGCTACCCAGCAGGCTCCGGCGGCAGAAATACCGGCAAAAATACCTTCTTCGCGCGCCATTCTGCGGCACATGTCCTCGGCATCTTCCTGGCTCACATACATCAGCTCATCGACATGGGTTGGGTCATAAATTTTGGGCAGATAGGCTTGCGGCCACTTGCGAATGCCCGGAATGCGCGAACCTTCGTTGGGTTGCACGCCTATGATCTTGATGGCTGGATTTTTCTTTTTAAGATATTGCGACACCCCGGTGATGGTGCCGGTAGTGCCCATGGCGCTGACAAAGTGGGTGATCTTGCCCTTGGTGTCAGCCCAAATCTCGGGGCCGGTGGTCTCGACGTGAATGCGCGGGTTGTCCTGGTTTGCAAACTGGTCCAGCACCCGCCCTTTGCCATCGCGCTGCATCTGGTCGGCCAGGTCGCGCGAGTATTCCATACCGCCGCTTTTGGGTGTCAGGATCAGTTCGGCACCAAAAGCGCGCATGGTCTGGGCGCGCTCAATCGACAAATCTTCGGGCATGATCAAAATCATGTGATAACCCTTGACGGCCGCCGCCATGGCCAGTGCAATGCCGGTATTGCCCGAGGTGGCTTCAATCAGTGTGTCACCCGGCTTGATATCGCCGCGCTCTTGGGCGCGCGCAATCATGGAGAAAGCCGCCCGGTCTTTCACCGAGCCCCCCGGGTTATTGCCCTCTAGCTTGCCCAGAATCACATTGCCATGTTGCTGGCAGTGTGTGCTTGCGATTCGCTGCAGGCGAACCAAAGGTGTTTTGCCGATCAAATCTTCAATGTTTGGATATTTCATAGCCCACACTGTGCCATAATTTGCGCCTCAACCCGTTGCCCGGGTGGTGAAATTGGTAGACTCAGGGGACTCAAAATCCCCCGCCGCAAGGCGTGCCGGTTCGAGTCCGACCCCGGGCACCATTAGATGCATATGGAAAGCCTGCTATTTAAAAGATAGTGGGCTTTTTCTTTTAGTGATGCCTGTAGGCAATCTGTAGGCAAAAGCGCGGAGGTCGCCCCATGTAGGCAAACCCATGCAGGTCGCCGCCGAAGGCGGCGTGACCCCCAGCGCGGCACTGCAGGGAGCCCCTTGGGGGCGGACGGGCAGCCGCGCGCCGAAGCCGCGAAGCAGGCGAGGCCAGTGGGTGGGCGGGGCACACACGTGAAACACGGCGAAGCCGCTGACCAGAACAATGCGCGCAGCGCCTGACTGAGCCCCGAGTGCCAGCACACCACAAGGGCGACAGCCGACTGCACGTAAGACGCGAAGCGGCTGGGGAGTGCAGACGGCTGACGCGCCCGCACCAGCGTAGGCAATTTTGCATAATGCCTGTTGCCTTCACCCGCAGGGCGCTTTAGCGGTGGCCGCCACCAAAGGAGCTTGCGACTGACTGGCGGACACTGAGGGCAATGGGGCATTATGTAATTTTGCCGGAGCTGCAGATCACCCACACTGGTCGAACTGGGGTGCCAGCCACGATGCGCCAGCGAGCCGAGACACACACCCAGCGCCACAGCGCTCTGACTGCCATCTTTGCGCAGCAACTGGCCGTGACAGGGTGCATCCTGGCAAGGGCGGTACACCGCCTTTGCCACTGACTGGCCCGACCAGCCGTCAAATAGGCGACAAGTGACGATGCGGCTCTTTTTAACAAAGGCACGACTTAAAAAGGGCCGCATGGTCACGCTGCTGGCTACCGTGCCGCCAGCACGATGCGTCAGCGAGCCGCAGCCCAATGCTTTGGCATGGCGGTACATCGCCTTGCCAACTGATTGACAACCCAGACCGCCGCACACCAATAAGCAGTGGTGTCGGTTGCCCTGCCGCTGGCGCAAAGCGCCCTTCTGCTGGCAGGGGAACCGGCACGACTGCGTTGTGTCCACCGTGCCGCCAGCCACGATGCGCAAGCGAGCCGTGTCAATCCATATCTGCGCTCCAGCGCACTGGCTGACACTTGCGAAGCACTGACGTTGAACTGGTGCATGCTGGCAATGGCGGTACTCCGCCTTTGCCACTGACCGGCCCGACAGACCGTCGATCAACCGAAAGTGACGATGCGCCTGACTGCAACAAAGGAACGACTTGCAGTCAGGCGCATGGTCACGCTGCTCGATACGGCGTAGCCAGCCACGATGCGTCAGCGAGCCGTGAACCATGACTCTGGCAAGGGCTGTACTCAGCCGTTGCCACTGACTAACAGACCCAGGACGTCGATCAGGCATAAGTGGTGATGCTGGGCTGGCACCAGGAACGACTGCCGGCCCAGCATGACCACGCTGTGTCCATCGGGCCGCCAGCCACGATGCGTCAGCGAGTCGTGGCACACACCCAGCGCTACAGCGCTCATGCTGCCATCTTTGCGGAGCAACATGCTTCGATTCCTCTGATGACCTGCAAGGAGCGCAGCTGCTTGCACTGACTGAAAGACCCGGAACGTCGATCAGGCAAAAGTGGTGATGCCGGGTTGGCACCAAGGAACGACTGCCGGCCCGGCATGACCACGCTGTGTCCACCAGGCACAAGGTGTGCGTCAGAACAAGCCTCCCTCCACCCGCGGCACGCTCGCCTCCAATAAATCTGCTGGGTAGGGTCGCAGTAAGTGTCTGCTCTGGTGGGCATCGGCACTTAGCCAAGCACCGTAACTACCCTCGGGCAGGATCACCACCATACGTTTTTCGTCAGCGGGTTTGTGCATCAGGCGCATCAGCGGGTGGTCGGTAGCATTGATGGTCAGCATGGTGTAACTGTGCAGCATTTCGCCCTGGGGTGCGCGCCAGGTTGACCACAGCCCGGCAAGTCCGATCGGCGCACCGTCCTGGCGGCTGATGCACGTTGGCACAGCTCGTCCACTGCGCCAGTCGGGCTCAAATATCGCATCCGCTGGGATGATGCAGTGCTGTGCCTTGCGCCAGGCATCCCGAAAGCTCGGTTTGCTCGCAACCGTCTCGCTGCGGGCGTTGTAGGTTGCCTTGGTGATCTTTGTGTCAACGGACCAGTGCGGTACCAGACCAAACAAGCCGTTCAGCGCCTCAACCTCGGGTACCGACTCATCTCCCACGTCAGCTTGGGGGTGTCGGCGAATGAAGGTGCCCAAGTAACCCGGCCACAGGTCGTGTTTACCGAGGTCGGCAGGCGGCTCCACGCCGAAGTGTCGGCGGTAGCGTTCACGCTCCTTGATACCTTGATAGTGGCTGCACATGATGGATACTTTAGCGCCCAGCGTGTCAGCGATCAACCCATGCTTTCCTTAGATTGCATGGCACGCTGGCACAGCGCGCTGATGTTGACGTCACACCGCCGCCGCTGGCACGGGGGCTTGCGTGGCTGAGCGTTGGTGACAGAGGAATCAATGCCACAGGGGCGTTGCGTCGATGCGGGTGACGGACTCAATGCAAAGATTTTTGATTTCAAAAACTGCTTGACTGCCACCCGTGCTTGGGTCCCCCTGGGACAGAACGAAAGTCAAAGCAAAGTCACCCCCCCTTTTTGCACAGCATACCTATCCCTACGCGCGCGACTCCCCCGGGGTGTTTTTCTGAAAGGACTTTCTCATAAAAATATCAAAAAAATCCGTGACTCATTTTTGAATGCCGTACTGGAATCGTCAATTTTTGCAAAGGCACTCTGATCGACACCTCATGCCGTTTGAACAGGTGGCAGCAAATCATGCGCATTCGGCGTTTCGAGTGGAAGTTGCAATGCCAGCGCTGGAGGTGAAGGGCGTTCTGCCGCCCTGCAGCCGGGTCAAGGCTGGGCGAAGCCCACCCCGAAGGGGCATGGCCTTGATGCGGATGCGGGGCACAGACCATCGAAACAGGCTTGGCGCATCAAGACTTTGAGGCGAAAAGCCTTGGGAGACATTGGACTTCAATCTCGAATACAGCATCGTGGCAGCCGGCCTACCCCCGAATGATCCCTTCGCCTTCGGTGCGTTGCAACATCGAAGCCACCTGCGGCATTGAATCGAGTGTGACCTTGTGATTGCAAAAGCTCCCATCAGCATTCACGGATAGACACACATATTCATAACTTCCAAAAATCTTGCCGCTTGGCAATCAGCCCCAGCAGTGGTTGCGTCAGCAGCGCCGTATTACCGACACCCATGAAGTGCGCATGCGCGTCAACACCCAAGCGCACTTGCAAGGCGGTGGGCAGGATGACTGGGGCGGCTTTCATTGATGTGACGACGGTGGCACCCATACCGGCAGGTTTTGCCAACCGGGTGGATAGCCCATGGCCTGGTCGGTACCGGGCGGCATAGCGGCCACCAACTGGGTCAGCCGATCAGCCCAGCGCGAGCCCGGGTTGATACGCTCCAGCAACAGGGCCAGCATCAGCAGGGTGTTGTAAATCTTGCGGTCTTGCGCCGGGTTAAACCAAGCCGCAACCGCAGCGGGGCGGGTGGGCAGCTTCATCTTGATGGTGAATTTGCGGTTCCAGACCCGGCTATGGTGGGCGCACAGGTTGCGCACGGTGGCCAGGTGGTGGGCAAAGGCGCACAGCACCACCTCGTCAAAACCAAAGGCTTGCGCGATGGGCTGGCGGTCGCCGCGCAATTTCAGGTTGTCCAGCCACTGCGAGAGCTGGCCAAGAGTGAGCACTTCACACACCGCCCAGATGGGCGGCAGGGTTGGGTCGGTATAGGTGGCGCGGTAGTGCTTGATGAAGGTTTCCTGACTGCGCACCACTTCGTCCGTCAGCGACTGCAGGCATTTGGCGTGGCGCATCTGGTCCACAAAAATGGCTTTGTCCAGGTAGGCATGGCTGCCATAACGCAGAGCCAGTTCATGCGCCCAGCGGGTGCGTAGCGCAATCTCAACCCGCTCCACCGCATCCATCAACAGGAGCTTGAGGCGCTGATCAAAGGTGTAGCTGGCCAGCACCGCCTCAAACTGGGTGCCTGGCACAAAAGCATGCAGCGCCGTTGGATTGAAACGGCAGCCAGTAGGCCCGCAAGCGGTAGTAGTTGACATGGTTGAGGACATGGCGCGCGGCGGCCTCGTCAACAAACCCCATGCCGCGCTGGCGCAACAGGGCCACTTGATCATCGACAGACAGCGCTGGCTTGGTGAACTTCACGGTGGCAAGCCCCAAAAAAGAAACCCGCCAGGGTGCGCATCGTTGAGAGGCGTGGCGGGTGTTGTTGAGAGAATTATCAACGATATTGCCCCTGGTGGCGAGGCCAGAGGGACAAAAAAGTTGGCAGCGAAGGGCCGTATGGGGCGCATGTTTACTATCATCACTATAGCTGCTTGCGCTTATTTCATAAGGGCTATAGGCATAAAATGCATAACTTTTATCAGTGGGATGCCGCGTGAAGCCAAGCGCCCAGTCCGACCTGCAGCAGCGCCAGCCAAAGACCAAAGGCGGTAGCAGATTTGGGGTCGGATTCCAATTCGGCCCCACATTCTTTGCGTGGATGCCCGGCGCTTGCCCGAATTGGGCTCTGACCCCAATACTGCGAGCCTACTCGCCATCGTCGGTGCTGCCAATGCGGTACTTGATGTCGTAGTTGATGACGAAGTCAACTTCATCGTCGCTAAGGTCAAAATGTTTCTGAAGCTCGACATCAATCTGGTCAATGATGACTTTTGACTTTCGCGGGAAAAATTCGTCATAAACAACGGAGCCCGTCCTTTTGTAGTTGGCCTCTTTTCGGTTTTTATACTTCTTCAGGTCCTTCATAAGATCATTTGAAAGCTTGGAAAGCGTTACCATCATTTCGTCACTAAGGCGGTTTGCACCAAGTGGGAATGAAGTTATTTCATGCTTACCGCAGTGATACCCTTCATACGCGGAGTGCCACCACATGAAGAACAAATTCGAGTTGAGTGCGGCAACAGCCGAGCCATTCATTTTTGAAGAAATGGCCGTATAGGGCTTGTAGTCTTCGGATTTCTTTTCTCCGTCCACTTCATTCCAAAAGTAAGGGATGAACGTGAGCGCTTTGACATAGTTGTACGGGATACGATGGACAAAGAATTTTGGTGCAATTCTCGACTCGATAATTGCGCCCGATGCGGAACCACGCAATTTTTGCAGAACCGATGCATGAGTTGAGTTCGATGCCTTTTCCAGATTTCCGTTGCTCCTGTTATAGACAGCAGCACCATACGTAAGCGTCTGAAATAGATGGAAGCGACCCTCGTTGAACCAGCGTTGATAGCACGTCGTAAAGAACTTACCTTCAGTGCGTTCGCTGCGAAGCACGATTGTCAGGCGCTGCTTGCCCACCGCGCAAGACAATGGCCACCTCTGGTCGCTCCCAGGGTTTCTGGATCATGTGGGAAAAATAGCGGCGGACATAGGTGTACAGCTCGGTCGATCCGGCACAAACACCCCTACAGTGGGCAGCAAATTTACCAGCGTCTGCGCGAAGTGGGTTTCGACGGTGGCATCACCATCGTCAAGGACTATGTGCAGCGCATCCGGCCACGCCCGGTGCAGGCCTTTCTCAAACTCTCGTTCCTACCGGGCGAAGCTGCCCAGGTGGACTGGGGTGAGTACGGCACGATCACGGTGGGTGCAACCAAACGCCGTTTGAGTTTCTTCTGTCTGGTGCTGTGTTTTAGCCGGCGCATGTACCTGGAGTTCACCGTCTCACAAACCAGTGAGTTCTTTTTGGCTTGCCATGAGCGCGCATTTGCGGCTTTTGGCGGGGTACCCCAGCGGCTGATCATCGATAACCTGAAGTCCGCCGTGCTGCAGCGCTTGGCCGGGGTGGCCCCGGTGTTCAATGGAAGGTATCTGGATTTCTCGCGTCACTGGGGTTTTGAGATCAGCGCCTGTAATGTACGTAGCGGCAACGAGAAGGGGCGCGTGGAGAATGGGGTGGGCTATGTCAAGAAGAATTTCCTCGCCGGCCTGGAATTGGCTGATTTCTCAGCGCTCAATCCTGCAGCCACCTTGTGGCTCGATACGGTGGCCAATGTGCGCCTGCATGAGTCCACCCATCAGCGCCCCATTGAGATGTTTGAGCAGGAGCGAGGTGCCTTGAAGCCCCTGAACCCCAACGGGTTCGATCTGGCCCGCATCATCACGGTGCGTGCCAACAAGCAGTTTCGCGTGGCGCTGGAGGCCAACCATTACTCAGTGCCAGCGCGCTACGCTGGGCGCAGCTTACTGCTCAAGGCCTACGACGACCGGGTCATTATCTTGCTATGCTTTTGGCATCAAAGGCGCCAACATTTTGAAACCGGCTGAAATTCGACATGTTCGCGCCGGCGGCCACACCTAGCTGGGGTGAAACTGTTTTACGCTGATACCAACTCAGGCAGCCAGTGCCTCAATCACCGCGTTTGGATTGTGCGCGATGACATTCAGTAACACCAACGCCGGCCCCTGCGGTGCACGGTCGCCACGCTCCCAATGGCGCAAGGTAGCCGTCGAAAACCCAAAGCGTGCAGCAAACTGCTCTTGCGTCATGCAGACCTTGGTTCGCAGTGCTTTCACATCCACCGGACGGGGACGGTGAATGCGCGTTTGCGGCGCACGGCCCTCAGCGTGCTCAATGGCCTCCAGCAAGCCGCGCTTGATGCTGTCGAATGCAGTGCTCATGTTGGTTTCCTTTTCCAAATTTGAACCAGTAACTTGACCAGACCTGCCAAATCGTTGCGCTCGGCCTTGGACAGATTGGCCTGGTCGCCCTTGGCGAACATTGTCAGCAGGTACAGCGGCATGGCTTCGTCATGAAAATAATAGATGACGCGAACCCCACCACTCTTACCCGTGCCACCGCGCCCCCAGCGCAGTTTGCGCACACCACCCGTGCCTTCCATCAGGTCACCCGATTTGGGGCGCTTCGCCAGGTAGCGAATAATGTCCTGCCGCTCGGATTCGGCCAGCAATTTATCGGCAATGCGAATGAACTCTGGCAGTTCAGCAATGGTCAGCATGAACATGATTGTAATCCAATGGGACGGTTTCGCCAGCTGCTACACGCAGTGTGCCCAGCTCTGCCTTTACGCAGCTTTCAACTGCACCACTTTGCCGGACTTGATGGACAAGCCCTCAAGCAAGTTGAACAGGGTTTCAAGGGCCTCACGCTTTTCGTCCATGTAGTCGTGACCGTCGTAATGCCGTGCCTGCACGCCACTGATACCGTGGCTTTGCAGTCTGCCTCGGGTGTCGGTGCTGACGCGCCCTGATGCCAGCAGGGTTGGCTCCGGTGGTCTCAGGTTCAAATCCAAAGTGTCTTTCCCTAGGGAATGGGGGAACAAATGCATAAAAACCGCGTTCCGCCCGTTTTGTTCCCCCGTATGTTCCCCCTGTTTGGTCTGGCTGTCAATATCGGCCTTTGTACCCTGTTGTACTGTAACTGGCTGATTTACCAATGAAAAAGGCCTTTAAGAATCGCTCCTGAAAGGCCTTTGTACACTGTCTTGGTCGGTGTGAAAGGATTCGAACCTTCGACCCCTTGCACCCCATGCAAGTGCGCTACCAGGCTGCGCCACACACCGAAGGATGTCATTATAACTAACACCCAGGACGGGCAATGGCGTGGCTATTGGCAACGTTCAAATACTCTTTAACACCAATGGCTCCACCTTGTCAGGCCTTCGAGCAGTGCCCCGGCCGATCAAGCCGTAACAGAAAATGCACATTTTGAGATTTACCTCATGAAACTCTACAACTTCTTTCGCAGCGGAACCTCACACCGGCTGCGCATTGCGCTCAACCTCAAAGGCTTGCAAACCCAGTATGTGCCGGTGGACTTGCGCACCGAGCAACACCGCAAAGACGATTTCAAGGCCATCAACCCGCAAATGCTGGTACCAGCGCTGGAGGTGGATGGCAAGGTGCTGATCCAGTCGCCCGCCATCATCGAGTGGCTGGAAGAAACCCACCCAAGCCCTGCCTTGTTGCCCGCTGGCGCAGCTGACCGCGCCCATGTGCGTGCACTGGCCGCATTGGTGGGGTGCGATATCCACCCCATCAACAATCGTCGCATTCTTGAATACCTGCGCAAGCAGTTTTGCGCCGATGAAGCCGCCATCAACACGTGGTGCGGCACCTGGATCGCCGCCGGTTTTGATGCCTATGAAGCCTTGCTGGCAGCCGACACCCGGCGTGGTCGCTTCAGCTTTGGCGACACACCCTCGTTGGCAGATGTCTATCTGATCCCGCAGGTCGAGAGCGCACGTCGTTTCAAGGTGGCAATCAGCCGCTGGCCGCTGATCAGTGCGATAGACACTGCTTGCGCGGCACTGGCAGCTTTCAAAAACGCAGCGCCAGCGGTGCAGCCCGACGCCGCCTAGGAGGCTGTCGGACTTAGGGCGTCGAAAGCGAAAAATTGGCCCCAGCGAGGACAGTTTTTGCCGGATTTGCAGGCCCATACCCGCTATGGGCCAAAAAGCTGGTGAAAAATGGACCGCTGAGGTCGATTTGCAGCCGACGATCCTAAGTCCGACAGGCTCCTAGCACCAGCATCAACTTGGAGCAGTCGGCAAGAGTGGTCGGACAATAGCGCCCATGCTGAGCATCCAGAATTTAACTGCCGGGTATGGCCAAAGCCAGGTGTTGCAAGGGGTGACACTGCACATCGCACCGGGCGAGATTGTGGCGCTCCTTGGGCGCAATGGGTCGGGGCGATCCACCCTGGCCCGTGCGGTGATGGGCCAGGTGGCTGCGCAAGGCTATATCGGCTGGCGCGGCCAGAACATTCTGGGCAAGATGACTTTTGAAATCGCGCGCTTGGGCATTGGCTATGTGCCCGAGCGCCGTGATGTGTTTGCAGAACTCACCGTGGCGCAAAACCTGTTGCTTGGCCAAAAACCTGGCCAGCCAGCGGGGCGCTGGTCGGTGGCAGACATGTTTGGCCTGTTTCCACAACTGCAACTGCGCTATGCAGTGGCGGCCGGCGTGTTGTCAGGGGGCGAGCAGCAAATGCTGGCGCTTTGCCGCACCCTGATGGGAGACCCGGATCTGATTGTGATCGATGAACCCACCGAGGGCCTGGCACCGCTCTTGGTTGAAGCAGTGGCCAATTTTTTGTGTATCTTGAAAACGCACGGGGTGTCGGTGTTGCTAATTGAGCAAAAGCTGAACGTGGCGCTGCAAGTGGCTGACCGCTGTGCTGTCATGGGCCATGGACGGGTGGTTTGGACTGGCAGCCCGGCTGAGATGCAGCGCAACGCGCCCCTGCAACAGGAGTGGCTGCAGGTTTGACTGTTGGCCCTTACGCGCTGGCAAAGCGCCCGCGCAGGTAGTCAATGATCGCACCCGACTCTGCCAGCCACTGCACTTGGCCGGCGCTGTCGGTGATTTTCAGGCAGGGTACCTTGACTTCACCCAGTCCCTGGGTGAGTTCAGCCCGATGAACTTCGTTCTTTTGCGCGTCGCGCCGCTCAACCGCCAGGGCCAGGTGGTGCATCTCTTTGCGGACCTTGATGCAAAACGGGCAGGTACTGAACTGGTACAGCACCAGGCTGCTGCACAGCTTGTCGATGTCAGCTTGCAATGCCGCTGCCCGCACCAGCGGCGCCGGGCGGCTCACGCGCTCCCAAATGAGCATAAAGGGCCCCAGCACAAGCCGAAGGGTTTGAAAAAATAGTCGAATCAGAATTTTCATGGGTATCACAGGTGTGTCAGAGAAAAGACCATGCGCTGGAAGCCGGCAAGGGCGAGACACATATTTATCTAGATTCTATGGAAAACCGCCTGCACTCGTGGCCGCCACCGCCGTCTTGACCCAGGCAAACCCGATGCGCTCCTGCTCCAGCCGCAATTGGGGTTGCAGGCGGTTGTCGCGCAGGTCGTTAAAAACAGCCAACTCGTCTGGCGTGAGCCGGGGTAAATCGCGCAGCATCGGCTGGGGTTCGTGGCCCCATTGGCCGGCGTGTGCCAGCAGAGTGGCGCGGTCCATCAGCAGCGACTGGGCGCGCGGCAAGTGCGCGCGCAACTGGTCCAGAATGGCAAAGCCGTGGGTGTCGATGTCGCCCCAGTAAAACACCGCGCAGCGCTGCAGCCAGGCCGCGCCTGTGATCACCTCAAACCCATATCCGGCCCCAAACAGCACCACGCTGCCCGTCACATTCGGAAACGCCAGAAAGTTCACCTCGTTCTCGGTGATGAACACGCGCTTCACCGGCAGGTCAAGCTGGGCAAAGTCGGCCTGCGTCAGGGTGATGTCCTGATCCAGCCCCAACCCCGGCAGCGCCAGCGCCGCATCCAGCACCCGCAGGCGGATGCGCAGCGGCTTGTCCTTGAAGCCATAACGGCGGCAAAAACCACTGAGCCCGGTGAAGCGGGGGTCAACGGCCTCGGGTGGCAGGCACAGGTCAAGCAGTTCGGTCAGCACCGCACGTTGCGATTCGATGAACTTGCTGTCCACGCCCGGTAAATCGATCTGGCGCAGGTAGATGCCCGGGCGTGGGTGGGTTTGTTGCCAACTCAGCACGGCCAGCAGGCGCGGCCAGTCTTCTGCCAAAGCCAGCGCCACCAACGGCCGTTTGGCCAACCAGGGCCACAGTTGCACCGCCAACGCACCGTCAAACGCCTGGGTGGTTTGCAACAGCGCCGCAAAACGCTGCGCGTCCTGGGTTTTGCCAATCAGGGCACACGCAGCCTGCGAGGTGTCGAGCCAGACCTCGTCGGGCAAGGCACTCTCACCCAGCAGCCGATGCGTGAAGGCACGCCAGACGATGCGCACTTGCGGCACACGGCGCAACTCGTCCAGCCAGGCGCGCACGGCCTGCGTCTGCTCGGCCAGTTCGCCCGAACTCGGCCCGACCAGCCGCAATCGCCGCGCTTGCCAGTCGGCAGGCGCAAGCAGGGCGCGCAGCAGGTCGCCCTTTGTCCCAGAGCTTTTGCGCTTGTGCACGCAGGTCGGCGCGGGTGGTCCAGTTCAAGAGTCACCCTCTAAGTTTTGGTCGCCCTCACCCCTGCCCTCTCCCACCGGGCGAGGGAGTAAATCCGGTGCCTCCAAGGTCGGCAACAGCTGCGACAGCGGCGGTTCGCTCCTGCTCCCACTGGGATAGGGCTGGGGTGAGGGCTGCGGTTGCCGCTCTTTCTCAGCCCGGTATTCCTCAATCGTCAGGTTGCGCAGCTTCGAGTCGCGCCCCTCTTCGTTGTGCACGAACCCCACACTGCTGACAAACGGTTCAATGATGTGAATTTTTTGCAGCGGCGTGACGATCAGCAGTTGCAAATTGAGCTGGGCAAACAGTTGCAACCCGTACTGCGCCGACTCGTCCGAACCCCGGCCAAACGCCTCGTCAATCACCACAAAACGAAACGCCTTGGAGCGCGCCTCGCCCCACACCAAGCCAAACTGGTAGGCCAGGCTGGCCGCCAGAATGGTGTAGGCCAGCTTTTCCTTTTGCCCACCCGATTTGCCACCCGAATCCGAGTAATGCTCGTGCTCACGGCCGTCTTCGCGCCAACGCTCGCTGGCGGCAAACACAAACCAGTTGCGCACATCGGTCACTTTGTGCGTCCAGCGCCGGTCCATCTCGGTCTGGCCTTCACGCCCGCGCAGGCGCTCGATGATGGCTTTGACCTGCAAAAACTTGGCCTCGGAATACTGGCCGTCGTCACTGGCCGCACTGCCTGAGATGGCACCGTCCAGGCAATGGCGCAGGTCGCTCTGAAAGTCGCGCACCTCGGCGTCCGGTGTGATCTGCGCCTGCAGTTCGATGAAACGCCCGGGGTTGTAGTCAATCTGCGTCAAAGACTGGTTGATCAGCGCCAGGCGCTCCTTGATGGTTTCGCGCTCTTTGGCCAGTTGCGCGCTGAACTGCGCCACCTGGTTGATGGTGTTCTGGTTCAGCAGGTCTTTGAACTTGGCCTCAAAACGTGGCAAATCATCGACGGCGAGTTGTTTCAGCAGGCTGCGGAACTCGCCCGCCGCCGCCACCGAAGCATCGGCTTCTTGCGTGGCCAGCGGAAAGCGATGGCGAAAGCTACGCATGGCATCAACGATTTTTTCCACCAGGCCGCTGGCCTTGCGCAGCTCTGCATCTATCAATTTTTGTAGCGCATCTCGCATGTCCTGCTGGCGGTTGTCGCAAGATTCGAGGGTGATGGGCTGCTTACCCAAAATCTGTGCGCGCCAGTGGTCCAGGCGGTTGCCCTCAGCCCGGCCTTCTCCCAGGGGGAGAGGAGGTAATACCATTGCAGTTGCATCTGCGTCTGCAGCGGCATCCCTGGTCGCTCCTTCCCGCCTTTGGGGGAAGGCTGGGATGGGGGCAGATGCTTGCGCCGATGCCAGCTCGCTTCGCAGCGTCTCTTGTGTTTGCTGCTGTAGCGCCTGTATCTGGGCAATTTTTTCTTCCACTCTGGCGCGTTTGTCGCGCTGCTCACGGCTCTGGCGCTCGGTGTTCAGTTGCTCAGCTTCGAGTGTCTGAAGCTGGGCCGTCAGGGTTAGCAACAGGTCAGAAGCTGCCTCGATCTGGCGACGCTCGTTGTCCAAGGCGGCGGCTTCTGCGGCAGGCGTAGCCCAATCCAGCTCGCGCCAGTCGCGGTATTCCACCAGCTTGGCCAGCAGGGCCAGGCGGCTCTGGCATTGCGCCAACTGCTTCTGACCCTGCGCAATCTGGCTGCCCAGTTGCGCCAACCGGGCTTCTTGCAGCTTGCGTTTGGCGTCCAGCGCGGCCAGTTTGGCAGCGTTGCTCCAGCCCAGCACATAACGGCTGCGGTCGTCGAGCCGGTGGCGGTCGTCTTTTTCGTGGCGCTCACCACCCGATTTTATTTGCCCGGCGCGGGTGATGGCGCGCAGCTCACGGCGAAACTGCTCCTGTGTGTTACAGCAGGCCACGTCAAAGCGCTGTGCCAGCTCGCGGTCCAGCCAGGCGTAAAACGGCGAGTCGGGTTTGACGATGATTTTTCGCACCAGCGAGTCGACGTGCTGGCTGGGGGCTTGCGCCCGAACGTCCAGGCGCACCCTAAAATACACCAGACGGCCTTTCAGGTGCGTCTGGTCCACCCACTGCGCCACCTGCGCGTACAGGCCGTCAGGCACCAGCAACGAGAGGCCAAAGTTGTGCAGCAAGCGCTCAATGGCGCCCTCCCAGTCGCGCTGGTCCTCGCGCACCTCGATCAGCTCGCCGGCAAACGGCATGCTGTCGGGGTCCAGACCCAGCGCGGCGCACAGCTCGGCGCGCATGCGCACGGCTTGCGCGTCGATGTTGCTGCGCCGGGCTTTCAGGCTGGTGATTTCATCGGTCAGCGCGGCGTGCTCGCTGCGGCCCTGGCTCAAAAGCACACTGCGTTCGGTGAGCTGGTTTTGCACCTCGTCGGCGCGGGTCGTCTCGGTGGCCATCATCTGGGTGCAGGTTTGCTGCTGCGCCACCAGGTCTTCGGTGCTGGCCACTTGCAGCAGGCCCAGTTCGCGGCGCAGCTCGTCGTAGCGTGTGGCGTTGGCGTGGCGGCGGCTCACCTCTTGCTGATGCTGGGCGATGTCACGCGCCAGGGTGGCCAGCCGGTCACCGCCGTTGGTGGCCAGGGCCAGCCGCAGGTCGCGCTCTTGCCGCCGTTGCTGGTCGCGCTGGTCGTCCAGTTTGGCCAGCTTGGCGTTGTCACGCGCCAGGTCTTCGCCCAGGTTGGCCAAACGGTGCGTGATCAAGTCGAGCTTGATGTGGCAGAAATAGGCCCGCAAGCCATCGCGGCAGACGCGCAGTTCGTCAGCCGCGGCCAGCAAGGCAGCGTGCTGGTCGCAGTCGGCCACCAGCGGTGTCAGCAATGCCACCTGTTGCTTGGCCTTGAGCACGGCGCCATGCGCGCGATTCAGGTCGTCAAAGTGGGCGATCAGGGCCGCCACCCGCGGTGCCACGTCAAAGGGTTCCAGCATGTGCTGGCGCACAAAGTCGGTCAGGTTGCCCACCGACTTCATTGACACGGTTTGCAAAAACAACTCAAGCGCCTGTTCGCTCAAACCGCCCAACAAGCGGCGCGACAACGCGCTGTAGGGCGGAAAGCTGTCAAACAGCGCCACACCGGCCTTTTTCAGGCGCTTCTTGAGCGGCTCGATGCTGCTGCCAAAGTGGCCAAAGTCCTCCGCAATGGTCAGCGCAGTTTCAGCCACGGCGTAAAAACGCTCGGGCTGGCCGGTGGCCTCGCGGCACCAGAACACCTGCGCCAGCGTCACCGTCTTGTCAAAGCCGGCGTTATGAAACACCCCCAGGATCACCGAAAAACTGCGCGTGTCGCGCAGCGCCACCGGTTTGGCGTTGCCGCTGACTTCATGCCGCTCGGACTTGTAATACCCCAGCACATACGAGCGCAGCGTACGCTCTTTGGCATCGGCCCCCGCGGCCTTGTTGTAGCCAATGCGCTGGGCCGGCACCAGCAGCGTGGTCACCGCATCGACCAGGGTCGATTTGCCCGAACCGATGTCGCCGGTCAGCAGCGCGTTCTTGCCCTCGGGTTTGAAGGTCCAGACGCGTTTGTCAAAGGTGCCCCAGTTGAAGACTTCCAGGCGCATCAACCTGAACCCGGCCAGCGCGCCGGGGGTGGCAAAGTCCAGCTCGCCTGGTGTGGCCAATGATTCAGTCATCGCGGTCCCTTGTTAATTCCACATTATTTAAGCCTCTAGCCCTTGCTGAATAAGCACAAATAGCTATTTGTTTTATAGCTGCTCAAGACGCGTACTTGCCGTGACAGCCATCGCCATGCAGTGGTACCCATGGTAAAAACACCGTCAACGGTAGCCTGCCTCGCGCTGATGACGTAGCGCCAGCACGATGACCATGTCGTGCTGCTCGTCGTAGTCATATAGGGCAAGATAGCCCGATTTGCCGCGAGAGATGACCAGTTCGCGTAAACCATGCGCCACTGGCCGCCCAATTTTTGGATGTTGCGCCAAGATGTGCAACGCCTCGACCACCATGTCCACTGTGGCTGTCGCTCCCAGCGGCCATTCGTCCAACAAAACTTCGACTAACCGGTCCAGGTCATCGGCAACCTCGGGCGACAGCGTCCAAATCGTCATGCCGATGTCGGCAACAGGGATTCGATGGTCTGCGCAGCCGGAGGTTTGACCTGCTGACCTCTAACGCGTGCTTTGAGGTAGTTGCCAAATGCTGGCCCGTCGATCACTAATCCACTCTCAATGCAAGACTGTCGTGAGCGCAGCGCACTGGCCACAAAAGACTGCTGTTGCTCTGCCTGCGCCAGAGTGGTCTCGATCGCCAAAACCATCAGCGCATGGGGCTTCAAACCTTGCGCGGCAGCGGCAATATCCAGGCGGTGTTTGGTTGCATCAGCCAATTTGATGGATACCGTTGGCATAAAAACCTCCTGTGAAATCAAATGGTCAATCCATTTACTACCATGGTAACACCTTGATGAAACCCAAAACAGCGGGTTGTGAGAATCGGCAAGACAATGGCCGAAGTCGTTGTGTGTGTGAAAACCAATCCGAAAAAGATGACTTTTGCATCTGCTGGAAACGGCAGCACCGACCACCTGACGGCAGAACTGCTCTGGCTACAAACCGGAAACTTTGGTCTACAAAAGGCTGTCAGGATTCATTGGGCTTCCCGAAGTGCCTGCCGGTTAGCTGTCATTCGGTGCTGAAATTTTTCAATTAAAACGTCGGGGGGTATGTTAAGTCAAGTGGGGTATTTGAAGTTTTGGCCAATCACACCAACTCAACCTACCCACCCAAAAGGCCTGGAGCACACGCTGTCTGTCACTTCAGACCCAAACCGTCAACCAAATGGATGTTCAGTTGTCGTGTGTGGAACTGATGCCTTTGTTAGGAGTAGTTGATCTCCTCTTTGTATGGCCAAGTACTCGGCTTCTGTTGGCAAGAAACCAAGTGGAACATGGTTGGTTGCGTTTGGGTTGTGAACGACAGCACTGGGTTCACTATTGCCGATAGCCTGGCCGCCATTAAAGTCAATCGCCCAAATGGCGCTGACTGCATTGAACCGTGGGTCACCGAAGGTACACCCAGAATTCGCGCTCTGGGAGCCAAGGCGGCCACGCTCGATGCGTTGTTTTATCACCGTACCGAGCGCTTTGTGCGCAAGGACGGTAGGCTCAGGGGCAACGACCGTCGGAATTTTGATGACGTCTGGCAGGACTGCCCACTTCGCCACCGTACGAGCGCTCAAATGCATGTCCACCGCAATTTGTGCAAAAGTCATATGCTTGCGGCGGCTGAATGTCCGAATCTGGCACCAGGTTTCGTAAGTAATCACGTCGCGCCTTTATCCTGGAGTTTCAAAACGCCACAATCGCACCTCACAATAGTGGAGGGGAGACGCTGAGGCAGATTTTCGTTGGTCGTCAGGAAGAAGTCGCGCCAGAGTCGGTCAATTGATCGCGTACCAATTCTTTGGCAGCCTGATAGAACTCATGGGCAGTGCTGAGCGGTGTTAAATCGCCGCCAAGCGTTGCACCATGTCTGGGAATTGCGCCACCATTCTTATCAGCAAAGCAGCCTGTGCGTTGGGTTTTGCGCGTCCTTGCTCCCAATTTTCAAGCGTACGCGGGTTGGTGCGCAGATAGTGCGCAAAAACCGGGCGGGACAATCGTAATTGTTCGCGTACATTGAGCACATCTTGGGGCAACAGCACTGGCGATGGCTTGCTTTCGACTTTGAAAGTTCGCAGTGTAAGTTTGCCTTCTCGCTCAGATCTCAAAGCATCAAAACCCTCAGTTAATTCGGCAAAAATATCACGTTTCGCAGTCATCATGTTCTCCTTCTTGGGGCTGACGGTATTTCAACTCGGTTTTCAAAAGCTGTTTGAGTACTTTTCGCTGCGTCGCGGTCAAATCATCAGCTTGGTCTTTGTCATAGACAGTAAAGAGCCAAAACTGATCACCGCCTGACCACCAGTAATAAATCACCCTTAGCCCACCGCGCTTACCTTTGCCACGTCGCGGATCCGCTTGGCGCAGCTTGCGTAGCCCACCAGTTCCCTCAATAACGTCACCGGCTGTCGGGTTGTCCATCAATGAGTGCTGCAACAGACTGTAGGCTTCGTCGTCCATGTAGGTCTTGCGAATTCGCTCGAACGGTGGCAATTCAACAAATACAGCTTCCATGATCGAATCATACGTTAGTTGCGTATCATTAAGTGATATTTTCGATGCGACTCTGAGTAAATTTTCAGAAACTGAACAGTCGGATACCCGCAGGGTGCTGCATCAATCATTTGAATCCCCACTTTGCGCCAGATGCGCCTGATACGCCGCCAGCCGGGCATCCAGATCCGCCAGCCATTGGGCGTCGACAAAGGCTTTCAGGATGCGCTGCACTTCAAAATCGGGCGTGGCGTTGCGGCTGCCAGCCACTTTAAGCTTGCGCACAAAACCCAACTCGACCAGTTTGTTGAGTTGCGCCTGCACTTGGTCCATCAGCCGGGCCTCATTGGCATTGGCGGGTGAAAACACCCGCACCAGTTCCACCACCGCGTCCAGCGACAAGACCAGGCGCGTGTCGGCCCCGCTGGCGTCAAACTCGACCAGTTTTTTGCGCAGCAGCGCCAGCAGCAGGCTCAATTGAAAGCTCAAGGGGCGCCTTGCCACCAGGCGCGGCGGGCTGGGCACCGACTCGTCCTCAGGCTCCGGGCGGGCTTTCAGAAAGGCGTAGCCCTCGGATTCGTCCAGGATCAGGTCGAGGTTCAGCACGCCCACATAGTCACGCACCCGCGCCTGCAATTCGATCAGCGCCGCCCATAGCGCCGCATCATCGTCGCGGTACAGCACGCTTTTGAGCAGCGGAATGACCAGTCTACCCAGCTCAACGGGCACCGGCATTGCATCATTTTTGATAGCTGTCTGCGCAGACGGTACGGGGGCTGGAGGCTGATTTTTCTTGAAATCTGCCTTGCCAGGCGATCCAGCCAGCGCAACGTCGGCCACGCCATCTGTCAGGCCAAACAGGTCATTGTCAAAGAGTGGTGGATGGGTGGACATGCTTATTCCCTGACAAAAATGATCCGAGGCAAGTGCGCCTGGCGGGTGCCGTGGAGGTTGGTCCAGTGCACCGCCTCCAGCACACTGTCGTCCACCAAGGCTTGGGTAGATTCGCTGGCCAGTTGCACATAGGCGACCAGTTCACCCAGGCCCTGCTGCAACGGGTGCTGCGCCAGAACTTCGCTAAGCGTGACTTGCGCGCGCTGCTGCAACATCTGGCGCACCTGGCCGGCCAGCAAAGCCTTGTCCACCCGCACCTGGTCAAACAGCGCCGTGGTGTCCAGGTCGCCCTCACCTGCCAGCAAACTGAGCTTGTCCAGCACCAGTTTGGCTGGCGGGCTGTACAGGGGGCGCTCCATCGGCAGTGCGATGCTGGGGGCCAGGTCATCGATGCTCGCAAATTCCCCGGTGGGCGGCTGGGCGCGCACGGCCAGCGTGCGCGCTTCAATGCCGCGCACCAAATCCATGATGCGGCGGTTTTCCAGCCAGGCCTGGTCGTCCAGAAAACGGCGCAACTGCTGCGACAACAGCGCCACCGTGGCCTGCGCGTGTTCGCCAGCATCCAGCCAGTCGTAATGCACGCGCTTCAGGCGCGGGTCGGGGTGCAGTTGCGCCACCGGCGGCAGCGCCATCACGGCTTCGAGCAGCGCGGTGAGTTCCTCCTGACGCTGTTGCGACATTAAAAAGTCCCAAAAGGCGCGAAAACTCTTGCCCTGGTCGGATTCGGCAATGGCATCGCGCTCACCCAAAATCGCTTGCAACAGCGTGCCCTTGGCTCCCTGCCACAGCGCAATGCGTTCGCGCACACTGCGGTCGAGCGTGCGAAAGTTGTGCTCCACCTCGCGAAAGTCGGTCAGCAGCTCGCGCGCCAGTGTGCTGAAGTGCATGAAACGCTCGCGCAGCGCGGTGTCGTCCAGCAGCGGCATGTCGCCCGCCAGCACCCGGGCGATTTCGTCGTCAATCGCATCACGGCGTTTCTGCAGTTCGGCCACGCGCAGTTGCGGGTCGGTCTCAGAGCCCTGGCGCATTTGCTGCAACAGGTCAAACAGCGTCAGCAGGCGTGATTCGGTGCCGACAAAGGCGCGCTCTGTCAGGCCCGCGAGCCAGCTTAATGCCCGCTCGGTGGCCGGCGTCAAATCAAAATGAACCTCGTCGCTGCCCGGCGGGTAAAACTTGCGCAGCCAGCCGCGCTCGGGTACGGCCCAGTCGTTCAGGTACTCGGACGCGCCCTTGGGAAAGGTTTGCTCGCCCAACTGCTCACGCAGGCCAAACAGCGTGTCTTCCAGCGCCTCGACCAACGCGGATTGCGCCATGACGCGCACATTGGGGGTGACAAAAGCGCGCTGCAAAAAGCTGGCAATCAGCGGCGCATGGTCAGCCACCAGCAGCCGCCAGGCCGGGTGGCTGCGGCGCAGCGCGTCGAGGGTGGGGTAATCAAGTTTCACAGCACAAGCACATTCATCCGCACAAACCACCCTGCCCGCTCATCACGCCGGAGCCAAATAGATGTGCGCTGTCGCAGAATTGGGGTCGGATCCCAATTCGGCCCCCAATCGCCAAATTGGCTAACGCAGTGCCAGCGAATTGGGCCCTGACCCCAATTCTGCGGGCCATCACCAAAACTACATCAAACAAGCCTCCAGCCCAAGTCCCGCCTTCGAAAGAAACTTCACTATCAATAGCAAACCAGCACAAACCACCCTGCCCGGCTGTCACCCAATCATCAAATCGCCGCGCACGGTAGCAGATCTGGGGTCGGATCCCTGGACTTGGGGTTTTGCCAGTTCGGCCCACGACTTCTGAACTGGCTAACGCAGGTTCACCGAATTGGGCTCTGACCCCAATTCTGCGGGCCATCGCCAAAAATTGGCCAAATAAGCCTCCAGCCCCCGTCCTGCTTGAGCAAGCAGCTTCACTAAAAATAGCAATATAGCGCCCGATGGTTGATCCGATGTTCATTGTTTACAGCCCGTCCTCAGGCACGCTCGGTGCCAGCCCCAGTCTGCCCCGGCGGCACCGGTTTGGGCGGCGGGGTTGACACCACCAACCGGGTGCCAGTTTGCTCGGCAATCACGCGGGCACGTTCAGCGGCGCGTTGCAGCGCGGCGGTGACCTGGCTGCGGCTGGCAAAAATGGGCTTAGGGTTTGAACCATTGGCAGGCATCACAAAGCTCCTTCATTCAGTAAAACAGGTTGGGTGCCGCTGTTGTCGTACACGTCCCAAACATCCACCAACGCACAGTAACGGGACAAATTGGCAAGCCCGGCGGCAAAACGGCGGCGTATCACGTCTTCGGCGATGTTGTGCCCACCCTGGCGCACCCGCTGTGCCACACGCTCAACGGCCATTTCAGCATCTGGCAACGCCAAAAAGTGCAGCGCCACCGCACAGCCAGCCGCACGCCATTGTGGAATTTGGCGGGCGTAGCTCAAACCCGACAACGTGGTCTCCAGCGCAAAGCTTCGGCCATGTTTCAGGTGGTCCGCTATTTGCGCCAACATCAGTCGCGCAGCCTGAATGGCTGCTGTCTCAGGTGCAAAGGGCGACAAGCCCGCAGCGATCAGGTCGGCGTTGACGAATTGCAAACACGCCTCATCTGTGAGCAGAAACTCACGGGCAAAAGTGGTTTTGCCCGCGCCATTGGGGCCAGCGATGATGACGATTTTTGGCGTACCCATCACCAAATCAGCCAAACTTCGCTATAAAAAATAGACCTGCCAACGCAAGTTGCACCGGAGCAAGCTGGTTCGCCATCATGAATCCAAGCCATCAGGCTTCTTGAGCACTTTTTTGTCTTTCTACAACAAACGACGCTCAACTTTTTTCACATCCTCAGCAGGCGGCAGGCTTTCTGGTCGAATCCCGCGTTCCAGCAGGGTTTTGCGTACCACTGCATTGTTGGTGACATGCTCCCTGGAGACAGCCAACTCAGACCCCATTTGATGCTGCCTGGCAATAAAAACGGTGATTTCAGCTGCGAAGTCTTTGGCTTTAAGAATGACGGTCGGGGCAATGTCCGCCAGCGGGCGACTGTCGGGCATCGGCGCGCTGCTGGCAATCGGCCAGACGAGTTCAATGCGTGTTGACATTAGCGCCGCGCCATCAGCTTTATCAAGGCTGGCGTGGGCTCGGGTGGGTTGTTACAGGCCTCGATAGAGGCTTTCGATGCCTCTTGCGACAGGGTGATTTGTTCGACCTGGTTGATGATGCGCGTGGAGGCTTCGAACATGGTCAGAGAGATAAAGCTCGACACCGTTGAGCCGGTCAGGGCGGCGGCGCGTTCAATCAGTGCCTTGGCATGAGGGGTGGTGCGCAGGTTGATACGGGCCGATTCGGTATGAGTTGAGGCGGGTGGCATGTTGGGTTCCAGCAAAGTCAGAATATGTACGTCATTTTGACACACGATCATCCGAGTTTGCCAACGTAGCCGGGTCAAGCGCCACAGTCAGCACGCTCCATTGCCCGAATCCCGGCGCGTCCAGCGGCCATTGCGCCGCATGCTGCACCTGGCGCACACTGCGCGCAAGCAGGTGTGCGGTGCGGATCACGCCCGCGTGGGTGATCCACACCTGATGTTGCGGCCCCAACCTGGCCAACAGTATTCCCAAGGCCCCGTCTGGTTTTCCGCCTGTAAATTCGATGAGCGAGGGTTCGTTGCCAGCCAATGCCAGGCCCTGATTGGTGGCTTGTGTTGCGTCCTGAGATCCCCCTCTCGTAGCCGAAACACACCGGTTCGCTTCCGAACCACAGCAATCTTGTAAGCGAAGCCGACCGATGCTAAGCTTGATACCACAACGACGGCAGGGGTATTGAATTTTGTTCTCTTGCACCCCGTCCTGATGCAGTGGTGATCTCTCTAAGGCGAAAGTCATGATGAATCTCATTACGAACCAATTCAGCGTCAGTATTTTGACTCCGACGCTGGGCGGCGTGCGTTTCTTCTATTTGCTCCTGATACAACTGCTTTGGCTTTCCGCAGCCTGTGCAGCAGGTTGGACGACTGTTACAAGTCAGTCCACTGCGAGGTATCAGCACACCGCCACGCTACTGCCCAACGGCCAGGTGTTGGTCGCGGGGGGAAGAAACAGCAGCGGCTCCTTGGCTAGTGCCGAACTCTACGACCCCATCGCCAAAACCTGGTCGCCTGCCAGCAACCTGAGCGCAGCTCGGTACAAGCATACCGCTACGCTGTTGCCGAATGGCAAGGTTCTCGTCGTTGGGGGGTACGACGGCAGCAGTTACTTGCCCAGCGCCTTACTCTACGATCCGGCCAGCAATACTTGGGCGCCCGCCAGCAACCTTAACACGGCGCGGCGCGATCACACCGCCACGCTGCTGGCCAACGGCAAGGTTCTCGTCGCAGGGGGCTTCAATGGCGGCTATTTGCCCGGTGCAGAACTTTATGATCCGGCCGCGAACACTTGGTCACCTGCCGGTAATCTAACCGCGCGTCGAGAGCACACCGCGACGCTGCTGGCCAACGGCAAGGTTCTCGTCGCAGGAGGATTCAATGGCGGCTATTTGCCCAGTGCCGAGCTTTTCAATCCAAGCGCGAATAGTTGGTCGCCTGCCGGTAATCTGACCACGGCGCGGAACAACCATACGGCGACACTACTGCCTACCGGCAAGGTTCTCGTCGCAGGAGGATATGGCACCAGCAGCTACCTCTTTAGCGCCGAGCTTTACGATCCGGCCATCGGCGCTAGTGGATTCTGGACGTCCGCCGACAGCCTGAGTACGTCACGGTATGCCCACAGCGCGACGCTGTTGCCCAACGGTAAGGTTCTCGTCGCCGGAGGGAATAGCGTCGGCGGCAACGCCCAGTCCAGCGCCGAGTATTACGATCCTGCCAATGGTGCTGTCGGTACTTGGTCGAGCGCGGGGAGCCTGGGCACGGCACGCTACGGCCACAGCGCGACGCTTCTCAACAATGGCAAGGTCCTCGTTGTTGGGGGGTACGACGGCACAAGTTACTTGTCCAGCGCCGTGCTCCATGATCCGGCTACCCCAGTCTGGTCGGAAGCCGGCAGATTGAACATAGGACGATGGGGGCACACCGCCACGCTGCTACCCGACGGCAAAGTTCTTGTCGCGGGGGGAATGACTTTCCCTGCCATTAACCAGGCAAGTGCCGAGCTCTACGACCATGCCAATGGCGTTGGTGGTACCTGGTCAGTCACCGGTAGCATGGGTTCGCGACGCTATCGCCACACTGCAACGCTGCTGGCCAACGGCAAGGTCCTCGTGGTTGGGGGGTACGACGGCAGTAGTTACTTATCCAGCGCTGAACTGTACGATCCGCTAACCAATACATGGTCGACTACCGGCAGTTTGAGTACGACACGCTGGTACCACACCGCGACGCTGCTGGCCAACGGCAAGGTTCTCGTCGCAGGGGGATTCAACGGTAGCGATCTGTCGAGCGCCGAAATCTACGATCCGGCCACCAATAGTTGGTCACCTGCCGGAAACTTAAACTCGTCGACGGCGACACTATTGCCCGGTGGAAAGGTTCTTTCCGTGGGCTATGGCGACTACATTGCCGAGCTCTACGACCCGATTGCAAATACCTGGTCGGTTGCTGCCAGCCTGAGTACGCCACGGACTAGCCATACCGCGATCCTACTCCCCAACGGCAAGGTGCTGGTCGCGGGGGGATATTTCGACGGCGACCGGTTGTCCGGCGCAGAGCTTTACAATCCAGCTACCAATACTTGGTCCCCCGCCGGCAGCATGACTACGAAACGGGAGGATCACACCGCAACTTTGCTGGCCAACGGCAAGGTTCTCGTCGCCGGGGGATTTAACGGCTCCTTCCTATCCAGCAGTGAACTCTACGATCCGACCGCGGGTGCCGGCAGCACTTGGTCGTCCGCCGGCAACATGGGTGCCTCTTTTGCCGTTCATACCGCGACTTTGCTGCCCAACGGCAAGGTTCTCGTTGCAGGGGGCAGTAACAGCAGCGACCCCCTGTCTGGGTCTGGGGCTTGGTTGTTCGACTCTGGTCTGATGTATGCCGATAGTCGCCGCCCGACCGTCGCTACAGTTGGCAGCCTTACCGCTGGAAGCGGAGGGATATTGACGCTGACGGGCACAAAACTCACCGGCGATGCGGAAGGATCCAGCGGCAATACGCAAAACTCGGCAGCCAACCTGCCGTTCATCCAGTTGCGTCGGCTTGACAATGAAGCCGAGATCACCGTTTTCCCAAGTAGCGTGTCCGCCACCACTTTTACCTCGTTGCCCATGGGGCTGTTACCCGCTGGCCACTATCGTCTGACCGTCTTCAGCAATGGGGTGCCGAGTAGCGCGAAAATAATCCCTGCTTTGCCGTCAGCTCTGCCAGGAGCGCCGACGCTGCTGCGCCTGACACCTGGCAATGGTTCGATGCGTATCGAGTTCTCACCTCCGGCGAGCACGGGCGAGGTGCCAATCACTAGCTATACCGCCAGTTGCAGTGGCAGCGGTGTTTCCTCACGCACCGCCACGGGTACATCCTCCCCAATCACCGTGACTGGCCTGACCAACAATGTGAATTACACCTGCACCGTCAGCGCCACCAATAGTGCAGGAACGGGAACCGCATCAGCTAGCGCATCCAAGGTCGTCAGACCAGCAAGCATCGCGCCGATCCTCAGCATCCTGCTCGACTAACCCATGCCCCAAATCTTCATTGACCACATCCTGCATATCGCTGTACCGGGCAATCTCGTCCGGATCGAACTGGGCACCGCCAAGGTTCCAACGGATAGGAAATTCAACCGTGTGAGGCCAAGTATCGTGCCCTGGAAGCGCCCTCAATCCGGGTAAACCCCTCGGTTTGCGGCCCGGCGTTGTGTTCAGCAGGGTGATTTGCGGTGCGTAGCGTGAACCGGGCGCGGCACCACGCCGCAGCCGGGCTCTGGATGCCAACCGCCGTTTTGCCCACTCGCCAAATGCTACGCTGATTGACCTCGCAGTCTGGCGCGGGTTGCGTTGCCTGATCCCAGTCCGGCTCGGTTTGCGCCCCGTCATTGCTGTGCGCATCACCGTCATCCCACAATGGTGGCCAGCGTGCCGGGGGCTGTATGTGGAGGCTGCAAGTCCACCCCGATATGATCGAGTATTTGCCGAATGTCGGCGCTGTGGATGATGCACGCGATGATGCGCATCTGCCCACTGCAGTTCGGAAACCCCGGCGATGCCGGGCTTTCACGGGCCGATTCGGCGTGAGTTGCAGCGGGTGGCATGTTGATCTCCTGAAACGTCAGTTTTTGTACGTCATTTTGACACGCGATCATCCGAGTTTGCCAACGTAGCCGGGGCAAGCGCTACATTCAGCACGCTCCATTGCCCGAACCCTGGCGCGTCCAGCGGCCATTGCGCCGCATGCTGCACCTGGCGCACACCGTGCGCAAGCAGGTGCGCGGCGCGGATCACGCCCGCATGGGTGATCCACACCTGGTGTTGCGGCCCCAGCCTGACCTCGTCCCATACGCTAGCCACCTGCGCCATGAACTCGGCCACACTTTGCGCACCACCAAAACGGTGGTGCCAGAAGTCGGCCGTCCAGTCATCGAGCGCCTGGCGCGGCATGGCATCCCAGCGCTGGCCTTCAAAACAGCCAAAGTTCATCTCTGTCAGCCGGACATCGGTTTTATACGTCAAATCGGGTCGTAGCCCATACAGCGTAAGCGCCATCAGCTCACATCTTTGTAGCGGAGAGCTGACCAGCGGCACACCCTCTGGCAAGGCTTGCGCCAGTGACCGGGCGGCCTGCAAGGTGGCTGCTGCATCAGCCGCCACATCGAGCGCACCATAACAAACACCGCTTTCCACCAGCGGCTGCGCATGGCGCACCAGCCACAGCTTCATGCCCGGCTGCCCACGCACAGCGCACGCCGCGCTGGCAAGCCAACGGCTCGGGGGCAGTTCAAATGGATGAATCGCACCTCGGCCGCCTCACGACTCACAGGCTTAACCCCAGACCGAGGTAAAACGCCACTTCACACACCTGTTGGGTGGCCCCCAGGCAGTCGCCAGTAAAACCACCCAGGCGTCGCCAAAACCAGCGCGTCATCCAGCCCCAGGCAATGACTGAGAGCACCAGCGCATTCAACAGCGCCAGCAGCAAACCCTCCCGGGCCAGGTCAATCGCTATGAATGAAGTAGCTGCCTGCGCATACAACATAAGGGCCAAAGCCCCAAAACACCATAAAAATCCAGTCAGCAGCGCGGCCCCGCTGATCTGGTCAGCCAGCGGCTTGGACTTGGACCCCGCAGCATCGCCCACATGCGCCAGCAGCCGAATGGTCAGCAGCGGCCAGGTGCGCGACACCACATGCGCAGCAAACAGCGCCGCACACATCAGCGGCGCACTGATGTCACCCAGCAGCGCCAGCAGCGCCACTTTGCTCAGTAGCATCAGCACCACGGCAATCGCGCCAAATGCGCCCACCCGCGAATCCTTCATGATGACCAGCGCCCGGTCGCGGTCAGTGCTGCCGCCCAGGCCGTCGGCCACATCGGCCAAGCCGTCCTCATGAAAAGCCCCGGTGATCAACACACCCAGCGCGGTGCCAAGTACGGCCACCACCAGCATGGTCGCTCCGGTGGGTGGCAAGGCCATCGCCAGCCCGCCACTGAAAACTGCCACCAGCGCGCCCACCAGCACCCCGACACCGGGAAAGTGCCCGGCACTGGCCCGCAACATGGCCGGGCTAAAACCGACCCAGTCCGCCAGCCGGCCAGTAACCGGAATGCGCGTGAAAAACTGCAGGCTCAGCAGGTAATGGCGAATGAAATGCAGCACAAACTGGGGCATGGGAGCTCGTCGGAAAGCACCCCGTGACTGGGGCAAGTGGTGTAGGCTAACAGTTTTGACAGATCGATCACTCGAAATATCGGAGTCTTGCGCCACACCTTTTCCATCGCATGATGCCCGCGTGACAATTGCATCGATCTACCCAAAGCCAATTTTGGGTAGACGACAATCAGCGAAAACCCAAGCTGGAGATACTGTGACTGAATTAACCACTGACCTTTTGCGCCGAGAAGCAAGCGCTTTTTCCGGTGTCGAAAGCACATACCCTGAACCTTCTCTGTTTGGTGTCTCTGATGGCAAGGCAATCGGCACGTATCTAGAGCATAAGTTCCGTGCGTACTTGAACCGGCAAGGCTACAAATTCGCGATGGGCAATCCGGCTAATGGACTGGACTTCCCCGGACTGGATGTCGACATCAAAGTAACAAGCATCAAGCAACCTCAATCATCGTGCCCATTCAGGTCGATTCGGCAAAAGGTGTACGGCTTGGGCTATTCACTGCTGGTGTTCATCTACGACAAGAAGGACAACCCGAAGGAAAGGGTCGCCGTCTTGCGTATGGTGAACACCGTCTTTGTCGATGCGGCCCAGACGGCAGACTTTCAAATGACGCAAGGCCTGCGCAAAATCATCGCTGATGGTGGTGGCGAAGATGCTATGCGTGATGATGTCATGGCATTTATGGAAGCCAGGTCCCTCACGTCTGACGAAGGCGAGCTTCGGGCCTTGGCGGCCGACGTGGTTGCCAAGACACCAGAACAAGGCTACCTGACCATCTCTCCTGCCCTGCAATGGAGACTGCAATACAAACGCATCATGGAGAAAGCCGGCACCGTGGATGGCGTTCATTCAGTTTATGTGTCGAGCGCTTCCGTATGAAAGATGAACAAAAGCGACGCGCAGAATTTGGTGACTTTCAAACCCCGGATGAACTAGCACACGCGTGCTGCCTCAAACTGGCATCTCTGGGAATTTCCCCTGACATCATCATCGAACCGACATGCGGCGTGGGTGCTTTCGTCATCGCCGCAAACACCGTGTTCCCGAGAGTGAAAGAAATTTTTGGCTATGAGCTCAATTCCGAGTACCTTGCATTGCTCGGCAGCCGCTTGAGTGGCATAGCGGGCACCGACCATGTGCATATTGCCCAAGCTGATTTCTTTGACAACAACTGGGGGGAATGTCTCGCTGCTACCAAGACAAAGGGAAACCTGCTCATCTTGGGAAATTTCCCGTGGGTTACCAGCAGCCAGCAAGGCACCATCGGTGGCACCAATCTCCCCACAAAATCAAACTTCCAGGGCCATTCTGGCCTCGATGCAATGACAGGAAAAGCCAACTTCGACATCAGTGAGTGGATGCTTTTAAGAGTAATCGCATGGTTGCGCCAACGCACTGGTGCCATCGGCATGCTTGTCAAGACGACCGTCGCACGCAAAGTATTGGTACAAGCCCAACAACAAAGAGCCAATGTGGTGGATGCATTCATGTTCAACATCGATGCAAAGAAAAATTTCGATGCCGCCGTAGATGCGTGCCTGTTGGTCATTCGCTTTGACCCAAGTGCCGGAAATTGCGGTTTTGACTACACGGTGTTTAAGGATATGAACACCACACAGGGGACACGAGTCGGCCACCGGGATGGTCGAACTGTAGGAAACCTTGATGCTTTCGACGCAACCATTCATCTCGTCGGGAAAAGCCCGCAGAAGTGGCGCTCAGGCGTCAAGCACGACGCAGCCGCAGTGATGGAGTTCACCCGGACGCCAGCAGGGTTGCTGAACGGTTTGAACGAAGTTGTGACGATCGAGGACACCTATCTTTTCCCACTGCTCAAAGGCTCAGACATTGGCAGTAACAAAGAATGGCGACAAAAGTTCACGCTGGTCACACAGCGCTCGGTGGGTATGTCCACCGAGTCAATCAAGACTCTGGCACCGCGCACCTGGCAATACCTAATCAACCATGCTGCGCAACTGGATGCCCGCGCAAGTTCAATATACGCCAACACCGCGCGCTTTGCAGTGTTCGGCATTGGTGACTACGCTTACCGCCATTGGAAGCTTGCGATCTGCGCCCTCTACAAAAAACTTGAGTTCAGGTTAATCGGTCCGATTGAAGGCAGGCCGGTGATGTTCGATGACACCGTCTATTACATTTCGTTCGACAGCAGGGATGAGGCAGAAATCGCTTTGGCACAACTCAACAGCGACGACATACGTCGGCTGCTGAATTCAATGATTTTTTGGGACGAGAAACGACCCATCAAAACGGCGATCCTGAACCTCGTGGACTTCGAGAAAGTGAGCGGCACCGTGCGCCAAGCCTGTCTGATATAAACTTTTTCGGTGCCATCAATTGACGGCATCGCGTGCAAAGTCGCTGTGATACGAACTGCTGATCAACTGCACAAAACTTCCCTAATGAAAATCCCCGTAGCAAGCAGCGGGGTATCGGGTACCAAAATACAAATACAGGGGAAACGCCCCAAGGCGCGGGGAATTTACCCTCAGTGATTAAACCACCACCGGCTGCGCCACCGCTTTCTCCGACACGCCGGCAGACGCAAAACTGGCCATCTCGCGCAACATGGCACACGCAGCAGTCAGCAGCGGCCAGGCCAGCGCCGCCCCTGAGCCCTCGCCCAGGCGCAAGCCCAGGTCCAGCAAGGCCTGCACACCCAGGTGTTGCAGCATGAATTCATGCCCGCGCTCGCCCGAGCGGTGCGCAAACACACAGCGTTGCAACACCAGTGGCTGCAGGGCGTGCGCCACCAGCACGGCCGAAGTGGCAATAAAACCATCCACCAGCACCACGCGGCGCTCATCGGCCGCTTGCAGCACGGCACCGACCATGGTGGCAATCTCAAAGCCGCCCATTGCCGCCAGCGCATCCAGCGGCGCGCTGGCCTGTGGGTGGCGCGCCAGCACCTCGCGCAGCACAGCCGTCTTGCGCTGCACGGCGGGCGCATCCAGCCCGGTGCCGGCTCCGGTGCAGACTTCAATGTCGAGCCCGGCCAGCCGCGCCAGCAGCAGCGATGCCGCCGAGGTGTTGCCAATGCCCATTTCGCCCAGCAGCAGCGCGTTGCCGGGCAGTTCTTTCACCAGCGCCATGCCGTGCTGGATGGCCTGCTGGCATTGCTCAGCGGTCATGGCAGCTTGCACGCTTGAGTCGGCCGTGCCCAGTTCTGCCCCCACCGCCTTGCGCACCAACAAACCCGGGCGCTGGCTACCGGCAGGTTGACCGGCCAGAAAGTCGTGTTTGACACCACAGTCCACCACCGTCAGCGCAATGCCGTTGAGGCGCGAAAACACGCTGACCGCGGCACCTCCAGCCAAAAAGTTTTCCACCATCTGCCAGCTCACATCACTCGGAAAAGCCGACACACCGCGCCGGGTGATGCCGTGGTCGCCGGCAAACACCACCATTTGCGGGTCTTGCAGCGTCGGGCTGTCGCTGCCCAATATTTCGCCAATCTGCAAGGCCAGCGACTCCAGCCGACCCAGCGAGCCCAGCGGCTTGGTCTTGTTGTCCAGTTTGTGCTGCAGTGCCTGGGTCAAAGCGGTCGAGCGGATATCGCAGAGTTGTGGAAGGTTCAGGTTCATAAGGTTTCTCGGGTTGGTCAATTCAAGGAAAATTAAAAATAAAACGGCTCAACAGGTCAGGGAATGCAGCACACCGGCGTCAAAGTGCGCCTCAATAAAGTCAGCCAGACGATCAAACACCACGTCCAGTGTCGGCACCGGGTGATTCAGATCGGTGCCAAACAGCGCTTGCAAGGCAGCGCGATCTTCAAACAGGCCGTGCAGGTACAGCCCCATCACGTTGCCCGCAGCGTTTTGCCAGCCCAGACCGTCGGGCAACACGACACCGGCCACATCACCGGCAGCGGCCATGGCGGGGTGCTGTGCGGTCTGACCCTGATGAATCTCATAACCGCTCACCGCCACCCCGGCCAGCGCAGCCCAGGGCCTGGCCGGCGATGCAGCGGCACCAGCCGGGTGCAGGCTGTTGCCAGGCGCCATGTCGGCGACAAAACAGGTTTGGGTTCGGCACACCCGTTTGTCAGCGGCAAACACCGTCACCAGTGGCAGCAGCCCCAGCCCTGGCGCGTTGCCGTCAATGCCGTGCGGGTCAATCAGCGCCTCGCCCAGCATTTGCAGGCCACCACACACCCCCAGCACGGCACCGCCTTGCCCGGCGTGCCGGGCCACTGCGGCGTCCAGCCCTTGCCCGCGCAACCAGGCCAGGTCAGCGCTGGTGGCCTTGGAGCCGGGCAGGATGATCCAGTCCGAAGGCTTCAAACTGTCCAGTTCAGCCGGCGAGCGCACCCACATCAGGCGCAAGCCCGAGATGTTTTTCAGCGGCTGGAATTCATCCAGATTGCTGATGCGCGGGTAGGCGATGACGGCCACGGTCAGATTGACCACCCCTTTGGAAGTGCTGCGGTCATCAAACACGCCGTCTTCTTCGGGCAGGCCGTGCTGCCACCACATCGGCAGCGTGGCCACGGTGGGCACGCCCGTCAGGTCTTGCAGCATCTGCGGTGCCGGGGCCAGCAGGCTGGCGTCGCCACGGAACTTGTTGAGCACAAAGCCTTTGATCAGCGCGCGCTCGGTGGCCGGCAGCAGCGCCCATGTGCCATACAAATGCGCAAAGGCACCCCCGCTGTCGATGTCGGTCACCAGCAGGCAGGCAGCATTGCAGTACAAGGCCACGCGCATGTTGACGATGTCGCTGTCAGACAGGTTGATCTCGGCGGGTGAGCCGGCGCCCTCGATCACCACCAAGTCGTTCTCGGCACGCAGTGCGTCCAACGCGGCGGCAATCGGCGGCCACACCTTCAGGCTGCGCCCGCGCCACGGCATGGCGGTGAGTTCGGCGTTCACCTGGCCCAGCAGCACCACCTGGCTGTGCGTGTCGGCCTCTGGTTTCAGCAGCAGCGGGTTCATCCGGACATCGGGCACGGCGCGCGCGGCCAGCGCCTGGAAATACTGGGCGCTGCCGATTTCACCCTGGCCGTTGTCAGAGGCAACCACGCGTGCGTTGTTGCTCATGTTCTGTGCCTTGAAGGGTGCAACCCGCAAGCCCTGGCGGGCATAGTGGCGGCACAAGGCGGTGGCCAGCCAGCTTTTGCCGGCACCGCTGGTGGTGCCCAGCACCATGATGCAGCGGGCTTGGGACAGCTTGTTTTCAGACATTTGTTTTTCCAGGGCAGGTTGACTTCAAAAGACTGGCACCGAGCGCATGGTTTGCTGGCGGCCCCAACACCCCCAGGCGATACCAGCCGGGCAAGCCGCATGAGCTGGCATCACGCAGCTTGATGCCGTGCGCCTGGCGCAGGCTGACGCAATCCAGCGCAACGGGCGGCCGGGCACAGACAAAATTCGCCTCGCTGGGCAACACGCACCAGCCAAGGTTTGACAGCAGTTCGATCTGACGCAACTTCCAGTCACTCAAAATTTGCAAGCTGTTGGCCAGCCAGGACTGAACATCCGGGCTGATCCAGGCTTGCAACATGGCCACGCCGTGCACGCCAACGGGCCACGAAGCTGCCAGGCCCTCCAGTGCGGATGCCACCTCCCGCGAATGTTCTGGTGCGATAGCGTATGCCGCTCGCACCCCGGCAAGACCCAGCGCCTTATTGGGCGTGAAAAGTTGCCAGACACGGTCCAACTGCGCCGGACTGAGTGAGGCCTGACCAGCCAGACGCAGCGGCGCATAAGCCAGATCCAGCACCACCGTCTGAGGTGCCTCGCCGCCCCTTGATGTCAGCTCCAGGGCGGCCTCCGATTGGCCTGCCAGCAAACCCGAATGGCAGCTTGAAGAGTTGCCGGTCAGCAACCATGGCGGCCAGTGGGTGTGCGCCTGCCCCAGCGGGCTGGAGGGCTCACAGGCCCAGACCAGCGCCGCATCTGCCACCTGGGCTGTGGCCAACAAGCCCCAGGCGCGCGCCGCTTGTTGATAGTCGCCATAGGCATGGGGTGGCAAGTGCACGCGCGCCGCACTGGCAGCACCCGCCTGGCGCGCCACCCAGGCAGTGATGCGAAAGATGAACTCGCTGGCACTGCCCGCCAGCACCACACGCCAGGCCGGCACCGCATGAAACGCCGCCAATTGCGCCCGCAAATCGGTGTAAGCCGCATCCGGGTAAAACCGGGCATCAGCGCGCTGCACTGCCAACAACGCCGCCGGACACGGGCCACAGGCGTTGCTATTGGTGGAAAAGTCATGGCGCGGCACGCCCAAGGCGTCGGTACCACCGTGAATGCGTGGCATGGTCATGCTGCGACCGGCTCCGTGAATGCTGCCTTATCCATAGCTGCCAGCGCTTGCTGGATATGGGCTAGATGGCCTTTTTGGCTTCATGTCAGTGCCTCATCCACAAATGCTACAAAATACAGAGCTACCAGCGCAATTGACATCAGGGCTAGAAGTGCTTTTGATGCATTTTTGATGGCACGCTGCGTGTCGGCTGCTGTGGCGGCTAGCCCGGCTGGGTTGAGGGTGTAAACCCCTGGTTTGCCAAGCCGGATGTTTAATGCCAGCGCCATCGCCGCCATCGGCCAGCCGCTGTTGGGGGACGGGGTTTGACCGGCTTGGTGGCGCAAGCTGCGCAGCGTCAGGCGGTGGCCAGCCGGTTCCAACCCGCTTGTCAGCAGCAGCAAGCCGGCCGTCAGCCGTGCCGGCAGCCAGCTCAGCACATCATCAGCCCGCGCTGCCCACTTGCCGGCCCAGGCCCAGTTCTGCCCTTTGTAAAGGCCGGGATAGCCCCACATGGCATCAGCCGTGTTGGCAAAGCGGTACAGCGCGGCCCCGGGCAAGCCCAGCAGCACAAACCAGAAAATGGGTGCCACCACCGAGTCGTTGAGGTTTTCGGCCAGCGACTCGATGGCGCTTTCACGCACCCCGGTGGCGCTGAGTTGGGTCACATCACGGCTGACCAGCCAGCTCAGGCGCTCGCGCCCGGCGGGCAAGGATTGCCCCAGCGCAACTTCGACCGCCTGCACCTCGCTTTGCAGCATGGCCCAGGCCAGCAGGGGTTTAAGCAACAGTCCCAGCAAACCACCCGCAGCCCACCAGGGCAAGTCAAGCAGCAGCGACTGCAGCGCCCAAGCTGCTGCAGAAAAAATAGCTGCTCCCGCAGTCCAAACAAGGGCTGCAAGCCAGAATGCCTTGTAATCTGGCAGCGCCGGCTGCTGCACCGCGCGGCGCTGTACCCAAGCCCCGGCCCATGCCAGGTAGTGGCCCAGCCACACGACCGGGTGCAGGCGCACGGGTGGCTCGCCCAGCCAACGGTCCAGCGCCAGCGCGACCAGCAGCGCGCATGCCAGCGTCAGCGCCGTGGCGAATGGCGCGATCATGGGTTGCAACAAAAGGGACAACATGTGTAAGTGGTCAGGTTTTTTTGACACGGCGCAAAATGACCACATCCGCGCTGGCGTTTGGCAGCAACACTATCCACCTGGCTTTTTTGGCTGCCCAGCCAGACCAAATCATGCAATGCTGCAAGGTACAAGCCCCCATCCCAACCTTCCCCCAAAGGGGGAAGGGGTAACAACCGGATACCGCACCCCGGCAGCCTGATGTCGGCATTTCTCCTTCCCCCGCTGGGGGAAGGCAGGGATGGGGGCTGGATGAACGCGCCTGATGCGCATGCTTTGCACACCCTTCAGTCCTCAATGCCACGCTGCGCCGGAATGCCAGCCTGAAACGCGTGTTTCACCAATTGCATCTCGGTCACGGTATCGGCCAGCGCGATGATCTCGGGCGGACAGCGCCGGCCGGTCAGCAGCACATGCACCTGGCTGGGGCGATTGTTGAGCGTTTCCAGCACCTCGGCCAAAGGCAGCCAGCCATAGATCAGCGGGTAGGTGATTTCGTCGAGGATGACCAGAAAAAAGTCGCCGCTCAGAATGGCCGCCTTGGCCTTTTGCCAGCCGTCGCGCGCCAACTGGGCTGAATGCGCCAAATCCTGGCTTTTCCAGCTAAAGCCGTCACCCAGCCCCACGATGGGGGTGCCCAGTTGTTCAAACATGCGGTGTTCGCCAAAGCGCGCCGACGGCACTTTCATGAACTGGAAAATCTTCACTGCCTTGCCACGGCCATGGGCACGCAGCGCCAGGCCAAAGGCGGCCGTGCTTTTGCCCTTGCCGTCGCCGGTGTTGACGATGATCAGGCCGCGGCGCTCGCCTTCGGGTTTGTCATAGGGTTTGTCGGTGGGTGGGGTTTCGGTCTGCATGGGGTTAATTGGGCAAAGCCACCCACTGACCAGCCAGCGGGTGAATGCTGATGCGGTGGTCAAACACCGCTTCCAGCGCGCGGTGCGTGGCTGCGTCGGCACAGGCACCCTGGTGGGTGACACGCCCGCTGGCCATGATGACCATCTCGTCGGCGTGCAGTGCCATCGAAATCTCATGCAACACGCTGACCACGGTGACACCGGTTTCGAGCAGGCAGCGCACCACGCCCAGCCAGTCGGCCTGGTGCGGCGGGTCCAGGTTGGCCAGCGGCTCGTCCATCAGCAGCACCTGCGCCTGCACCGCCAGCGCGCGCGCCAGCAACACCCGCTGGCGCTCGCCGCCGCTGAGCTGCCCCAGGCTGCGCTGGCGCCAGTCCCAGGCCTGGGTCGATCTGAGGGCCATTTCTGCCGCTGCCAGATCTTTGGCGCTGGGCCCGGCCAGCCAGGCCTGGTGCGGCAGGCGTCCCAGCAAGGCCACGTCCCACACCGTCAGGTCGTCCCCCGACGACTCGTTTTGCCCCAGCCAGGCCAGTTGCCGGGCGCGCTCGCGTTGCGCCAGGCGGTGCAAGTCGTGGCCCAGCAGCTGCACCGTGCCGGTGTGCGGCATCAGACCCGCCAGCACCTTGAGCAGGGTCGATTTGCCGGCACCGTTGGGGCCGACAATGCTGGTCCAGCGGCCGGTGGGCAGGTGCAGGTCAAGCCCGTGCAATATCTCAACATTTCCGACGCCAGCCCTTATGCTGCTTGCGCTGATAGCTATGGAAGGTGCAGCATTTGTCATTGGCTGCCTCCACCCAATCCACGGCTGTTGCGGCGCATCAGCCATAGCAGGTAACCGCCGCCCAGCACGGCGGTGAGCACACCCACCGGCAGCTCCTGCGGCGCAATCAGCCCCCTGGCCAGCGTGTCAGCCGCCATCAGCAGGGCACCGCCCATCAGGCTGGCCAGCAGCATCAGGCGGCCGTGGGTGGTTTTGATGACCGAACGCACCAGATGCGGTGCAGCCAGGCCGACAAAGGCGATCAGCCCGGTTTGTGCCACCGCCGTGCCGGTGGCCAGCGCCAGCACCACCACCAGCGCAATGCGCAAGCCCCCCAGCGGCAGCCCCAGGCTGCGCGCGGTGGCTTCGCCCAAACTCAGGCCATCCAGCACCCGGCCCAGCAAGCCACCCGCTGCCACACACAGCAGCCACACGCCAGCCATCAGGGCACAGGCGGTCCAGCCGACAAACACGGTCGAACCCAGCATGAAGGCCTGCATGGCCTGCAGCGAGTCCGGCGAAAACAGCAGCACCAGTTGGGTTGCCGCCCCCAGCACCACACCGACCACCACCCCGGCCAGCAGCAGCCGCAGCGTGTGTTGCACCCCGTTGGACAGCGCCAGCGTCAGCAGCACCGCCAGCACCGCACCGGCAAACGCCGCGCCGGTCAGCCCGAGGCGCACCAGCACACTGCCTGAGAACACACTCACCGCCACGCCGCCATTCATCATGCTGGGGCCCAACATGCCGCCAGCGCCGCCGAGTGCGGCCAGCGTCAGCGCCACGCCCAGCGAGGCCCCCGAGGCACTGCCCAGCAGGTACGGATCCGCCAGCGGGTTGCGAAACAGGCCCTGCGCCACGGCCCCTGCCAGCCCCAGCAAGGCCCCCGCCGTCCAGGCACCCAGGGTGCGCGGCAGGCGGATTTCAAACACGATTTGCTGCGCCATGGCGCTGGCGGCCGGGTCGGTGTCCGGGTGCAGCAGCGGGCCGATCAGGTTCTCAAAACCCGCGCTGCCAACACACACACCCAACGCGCCAAGCACCAAGCTGAGCAGCAGCAGCCCACCCACCAACGGCGACATGTGGCGCAATGTCAAGGTTTGGCTCCCGGCGCAGACCTGGGGGCCTTGTCGTTGAGGCACTGCGCCATTAGCCGCGCGCCTTCGGCCATGCGCGGACCCGGGCGCACCAGCGTGTTGGCCGGCTCGGTGGCAAAAATGCAGACGCGGTTTTCGCGCACGGCGCGGATGTTTTGCCAGCCCGGGCGCTGGCTCAAGCCGGTGGCGTTGCGCTCGCCTGCCATGATCAGGTCCGGGTTGGCGCGCACGATGAATTCGGGGTTGAGCTTGGGGAATGGCCCAAGCCTTGCTGGCACGATGTTTTTCACACCCAAACGAGTCAGGGTTTCGCCAATGAACGAGGCCTCGCTGGCCGCATATGGCCCCTGGTTCACTTCAAAATACACCCGCGTCGCCTTGAGTTCGGGCGCAATGGACTGGGCTGCTGCCGACACACCGGCGTCAATGGCACGCCAGATCTTGGCCGCATCCGGCACGCCCAGCACCGTGCCCAGGGTCAGCATGACGCGCTGCACGTCGGCGTGGGTCTTGGGCTCCAGCGCCACCACTTTCAGGCCCAACCCGCGCAAGCGCTCACTGGCGCGCGAGGACACCGCCATCAGCACCACATCCGGGCGCAGCGCCACGATGGCCTCGATGTTGGGGTCGAGCCCACCACCCACCTGCGGCAGCTTTTGCAGGCTCGCCGGGTAATTGGAATAACGGTCCACCCCCACCAGCCGCGCGCAGGCACCCAGTTCACACACCGTTTCTGCCAACGATGGCAGCAGGCTGACCACGCGTTGCGGCGGCTGGCTGAAGCTCACCGTGACGCCGCGGTCGTCGGTGACCTGGTAGGCGTAGGCCGCGCTGAGGCTGCACCACGCCAGTACCCCTGCGACCCCTGCGCGAACCAGTTGCCACGCCCCCCGCCTGCCGGGCAAACCCGGCAGCGGATCGCCGGGGTAGGGACTCACCACCGCCCGGTGAACCAACCGGTGCAATTCAATATGAGGGTGGCTTCTTCCCTCGCCCTGTGGGAGAGGCTTAGGGTGAGGGCCAGTTCGCCTAGCGTTTGAAATCATGCTCGGATTCAATGCCTCAAACTTCATGCGTCGTCCTTCAAGGTCAGCGGCAGCCCGGCCGCCATCAGCGTCACGCGCTGGCAGACAGCGGCCACGCTCTGGTTGAGCAGGCCCAGCGCATCAACAAAGGCGCGCACCTCGCGCCCCAGCGGAATCACGCCCAGGCCGATCTCGTTGCCGACCAGCACCAGTGGGCCGGTGCCCTGGCTGATTGCTTCCAAAAGATGATTTGTCAATACTCGTTAGCCGTGGCAAAAGGGATTGAGGCTGATTTCTTATAAATTCTTGCGAGTCCTCGGCCTGCAGGGGAAGGGAATGGCACGGCTGGTGCTTGTCTCCGCGAGGGTCAGTTCGCCCTCCCGCGGGCATCGGGGCGAGTTAGGTGTGCATCGCACCCTTGGGGTCAGGCAGTCCACCACGATGAGTGTGTTCGGGCGGCTGTGCGCTTGCAGGGCCTGCGCCAGGTGCAGCGGCTCTTCCACCGTGGTCATGCCCGGCACACGCAGCAAACGGTCGGCCTGGTGGCGGGCAATACGCTGGCGCATTTCGTCGTCCCAGGCTTGCGCGGTGGCAATCATCACCGCGCGGTGGCTGGCAGTCTGCGCCAGCCAGTCGCGCGCCAGCAGTTCAGCACGGCGGCTTTTGCCACTTTTCTGGCCACCCAAAATCAGCTCGCTGCGGGCGATGGTCAAGGTTGTCATACGGTGGCTCCAGTCAGACCTTTTTGGCAAGCCCAGGCCCGCACGATACGGTGCAACTGCGCCAAACCGTCGGTCAGCGCAGCCGGGCCGGGCTGCAGGATGTCGCACGACTTGATCTCGAACAACTGCCCGGTTTTCACCGCTGCCACCTCGCTCCAGCCCGGGCGCGCCGCCACATTTTGCGGGCGAAACTTTTTGCCGCACCACGAGCCGATGATGATGTCGGGGTTGCGCCGCACGATCTCGGTGGCATCGGCAATGATGCGCTGGCGGCCCATCGGCTGCGCCGCCAGCTCGGGAAAAATATCCTGACCCCCGGCGATGCCAATCAGCTCCGACACCCATTGAATGGCGCTGATGGGCGGCTCGTCCCATTCCTCAAAATAGACTTTGGGTTTGCACGGCAAATTGGCCGCTAGCCCTTGTAAATCAAGCAGGTCATGCTGCATTTTTTGTATCAAAGCCAGACCCTGCGCGGCCTGCCCCACCATCGCGGCGACCTGAAACAACATGGCAAAAATGTCGGCCAGGCTGCGCTGGTTAAACACCGTGACCGGCACCCCGGCGCGAATCAGCGCGCTGGCAATGTCGGCCTGCATGTCAGAAAAGCCCAGCACGCAGTCGGGTTGCAGCGCCAGGATTTTGTCGAGTTTGGCGCTGGTAAAGGCGCTGACGCGGGGCTTTTCCTGCCGCGCACGCGCCGGGCGCACGGTATAGCCCGAAATGCCCACGATGCGCTGCTGCTGGCCCAGCAAATACAGCCACTCGGTGGTCTCTTCGGTCATGCAAACGATACGCTGCGGCCCCGTGGGTGGCAAAGACCAGGCGGGGGCGAGTGCCGGCGCGCTGTTCACGTGACAGACGGAAAGATCCTGGGCCGCAAGTATTGCCATGCCGCCAGCAGGCGCGTTGCCCACAGTCACAGCCGCTCTCCGGATGCCGCCGCGCTGGCAGGCGGCGAAAACAATTCAACCACCGCCGCCGGGCATGAGGCAAACCAGGCGTGAAAGTAGCTGGCGCGCACGCTGCCCTGCTGCCACACGGCCTCACCCGCGTCGGGCAAGGGGTCGCTGTCCGGGCGGGCCGTGTGTGCCACCGGCTGCAACAAAGTCTCGGTGGTCGAGTAATGAAAGGTGTGACCGCGCAAGGTGCCGCTTTTCAGACCAAGCTGCAGCGGCCCCAGCGCCGCCAGGCGTTGATGCATGGTAACCGTGCCAGGCAGCAGGCCCCATTGGGCATAGCGTTCACCGTCAGCGGTGATCAGCGTGTCAAACAACACCATCATGCCGCCACATTCAGCCCAGACCGGCAGGCCCGCGGCAACATGCGCGGCCAGACTGTCGCGCAGCGGCGTGTTGGCCGACAGCGCCTGGGCGTGCAGCTCGGGGTAACCACCCGGCAGCCACAACGCATCGCAGTCGGGCACTGCCGCATCGTGCAAGGGCGAAAAAAACACCAGCGCAGCGCCCAGATCGCGCAGGCAGTCGAGGTTGGCTTCATAAATGAAACAAAACGCCGCATCCCGTGCCACGGCAATGGTTTTGCCTGACAGCGGCTGAATGTGAAATACCGTTGGTGGCTGGTCTGCTGTAGGTCGGGCTTCAGTCCGACATGCCGAAAGTCGGACTGAAGTCCGACCTGCAGCACTTGGCCAGTGCCGTATTTCATCATTCTGGGTGGACAAATGACCATGACGGTTCGCTTCTGAAGCTTCGCTTCTGACGCTTCTGATGCCTCTGACTTCGCTCCTTCCCCCGCCGGGGGAAGGCAGGGATGGGGGCCGCCCCCCTGCCCTGCAGCGCTGAACTCAACCCGCCAGCGCTGCAGATCCAATAATGTCATCTGCCCCAACGGCGTGGCCGCCAGTGCATCGGCTGCGGCATCCAGGCGCGCCATGGCATCAATCACCTCACTGGCCACCGTCAGGCCCAGATGCCGCTCAGGCAAGGCAAAAGCCGGGTTGCGCATCACCGCCCCCAGCCATTGCGCAGGTTCAGGCATGCTGCCCTGCAACATCAACGCATGACGCTCCCCCGCCACCCGGTTGGCCAGCGCACCGGCCCACGGCAAACCGGGGCGAAAGTGCTGCAGCCCGAATGCCAGCGCGCCAAACGTGCCCGCCATGGCCCCGGCATCAATCACCGCCAGCACCGGCAGCCCAAAGCGCCGTGCCAGGTCGGCCGCACTGGGCTGGCCGTCAAACAGGCCCATCACGCCTTCCACCAGGATCAGGTCTGCCAGCTGTGCTGCGGCCGCCAGCCGGGCACGGCAGTCGGTCTCGCCGTTGATCCACAAATCGAGTTGGTAGACTGGCGCGCCACTGGCCAGCGCGTGCCAATACGGGTCAAGAAAGTCCGGCCCGCACTTGAACACCCGCACTTTTGCGCCCCGGCGTGTGTGCAGCCGCGCCAGCGCCGAGACCACGGTGGTTTTGCCCTGGCCAGAGGCCGGGGCGGCGATCAGAAGGGCGGGGCAATGGGTCATGGAAGGATCATGCTTTGGCTGGCAAGAACCAGTGACTCACAGGGACCAGGACAGGGACACAAACGCGTTGCGCCCGGGTGTCGAGTAACCATTGGCCAACACATAAGCGGTGTCAGTCAGGTTATTCACACGCGCCAGCAGGGACAGGTCTTTGTTGATTTTCCAGTTCAGCCCGAGGTTCAGCAAACCGTAGCCTGCCAGCACATCGCGACCCGTGAAGGCCAGATTGTTGTCTTCGCGGTCGCTGGAAAGCTTCAGTTCACCAAACACACTGACCTGCCCCAGCCGCTGTGTCACATTGACGTTCAACACATGTTGCGCAATGCGCACAAAGCGCAAGTCGTTGGACTGGGTGTGGGGGTCCGCATAGTCATAAGACACGCTGTAGCTGGTGTCACCACGCTGCTCCTGCAGGCTCAAGCTAACACCACGCAAGACCGCCAGGCTGTTTTGCACGTTGGTGGCAGGGTTGATGAAACCCTGAACCTCGTTGTAATACGCCACAGCCCCCATCGACAGCGCACCCTGGTTATATTTCAAACCCAGTTCACCCCCCCGGTTTTGCTGGGGTGTGAGTGTGGGAGTGCCAAAACCCGGAAAGTACAACTGGTTGAAGCTCGGTGCCTGAAAACTGGTGCCCACACTGGCCACCGCACGAAGACTCTGGGTCAGCTTGTAACCCCCTGAAAGCGCCCAATTGTTGAAGTTCCCAAATTGGGAGTTGTCGTCATTGCGCAGCACTGCCAGCGCATTCCAGTCGGCACGGTTCAGGGCATAAGAGACCATGACACTGCGGATGTCGCTGTCCTTGACGGTGTAGTTGGTCGAACTGTCCACCGAATCAGACCGTTTTTCCAGCAACAGGGTCAGCACATCGGTGCCCAGGGTGATGTCGTTTTGCCAGGTCGCCTGGGTACGATGGGTATTGAACCTGCTTTGTCCGTTCACGGCCCCGTCGCTGCTGCGGAAATACTCGCTGACGGAGTCTTCATCACTGCTGCCTAGCAACAAGGTCGATTTCCAGTTGGGCAACCACTGCGCATCCCATTTCAGGCTGGTCTGGTTCAGGGTGGGTTGACTTCTGGCATCGGTGGTGAGTTTTGTCAGACCCAAAGGGTTGGGAAACGTCGTGCCATCAAACTGGTATTCCATGCGGCTGCGCATCAAACCCAGGGTCAGCCCATGCTGCGGCGACAACTGCGCCGTCAACTTGGCATCGACACTGGTGACATCGAAACCGTCAGCATCCGGGTTGTAGCTGGCAGTGGCCGGATTGGTGGTCACGCTGATGCCCGAGGCTTTTTCTTTGGACAGGCCCAGGCTGTAGCCAATGGCCCCCGAGCGCCCGCGAATCGACGCACCCGCCTGCTGCTGGCCATCAGAACCAGCGCCCACATTGGCCGTTAACTGCATGCCTTCCACCGGATCGCGGGTGAAGATCTGGATCACCCCACCGACCGCATCCGGACCATACAAGGCCGACGCGGCACCGCGAAGAATCTCGATACGTTCAATCCGGTCCAGCGGCATGTTTTCAAACGCTGCCCCACCCGAGGTGACCGAGCCAACCCGAATGCCATCAATCAACACAATCGCCTGCGAACTGGTGGCACCCCGCAAAAACACACTGGTGCTGGAGCGGTAGCCGCCGTTGCTGACAAATTGCACACCGGGTTGCTGTGCCAGTACCTCGCGCAAGGCCCCTTGCCCGGCTTGATCGAGCGTGCGGCGGTCGATGATTGACACGTCGGCAATCACATCCGTCACCTGCACAGGTACCCGGCTGGCCGTCACCACCACCTCATCGAGTGTCCCCGCCGACTGGCTTTGCGCCAGCACCGGAAAAGCCGCCAAAACGGCCACAGCAGACGCGCACAGGCGCACAGGTGCGCATCTGCGCTTCAAAAAAACATAAGATTTCATAGTCGGAAAGAACCAGCAAAAAGCCCTCACTGTCGTCCCCGACAGTGCCTGAGCGTCACAACGGCACGCCAGGCGTGCCATCTCCGTGTTGGCCGGTATCCGGGCTGATGGAGTCAACCGCCATCGCCTTCCCAAATGTTTCAGTAAAACACTCAGTGGCCGTGATGGAAGCGGCACCTTGCGGTGCGTCCACTTACCGTTGCGGGGGCAGCGCAGGTTAGGCGGGCTGTGTCAGCTCTCACCCTCCTGCTTCCCGTTGAACTGCGGCGTGTGTAGCACACCGCGAGCACCAACGTCGCAGATTCTAGCTGCGCCGACTTGCCAAAACCCTACAATCACGGCTTATGTCAGACCCGTCACAAATAGACCAAATCAGCGAGCGTGTTGAACGCCTGTTGGTGCGCTACGAAGAACTCACGCGTACCAATGCCCTGCTTTACCAGCAGATTGACACGCTGACCCAAGAGCGCGACTCGCTCAAGTCGCGTCTGGGTGCAGCCCGTGCGCGCGTCGATGCACTACTAGAGCGCTTGCCAGATGACAGTTCGGGGCTGACCCTGAAAGCCGCCTTCAAAACAGCACCCCCACCAAGAGGTGACCTATGAAACAGCTGGAAGTGCAGATCATGGGCCAGAGTTATTTATTGGGTTGCCCGGACGGCGGCGACGCGCGTTTGTTGGATGCAGTGCACCGGGTCGACACCGCCATGTGCCGGATTCGCGACGCCGGCAAGGTGCGCGCGCGCGACCGCATTGCGGTGCTGGCGGCCGTCAACCTGGCGTTTGACGTTGCTGAGCTACCGGCCCAAGGGGTGGTTTCGGCACCTGCAGACGCAGCCAGCGCCAGCGTGGCAACGGCCAAACTCAGCAACCTGTTGGCGCGACTGGATCAGGCGCTGAACCGCGACGACCAATTACTCTGAGCGGTCAGTGAACGGCGTCGCTGGCCGGCGGCGTTTGGTCGGTTCGGTGAAACATCCGCGCCACATCCACACCGTCAAATCGGTATTGCTGACCACAGAAATCACAGCCAACCTCGATCTCACCGCGTTCGAGCAGGATGCTGCGGGCCTCTTCAAAACCCAGGCTCAGCAGCATTTTGCTGACCCGTTCATGGCTGCAGGTGCATGAAAAATGCGGCCCCGCTGCGCCTTGCAGGGGCTCAAAACGGCGCAGATCTTCTTGCCAGAACAGTCGCCGCAACACCGTGTCAACGTCCAATGTCAGCAATTCTTCGCGCTTGAGGCTCGCCGCCAGCAGGGCGATGCGCTGGTAGTGTTCGTTGGTGCCGATCTCGTCCTCGTTGGACACGCCGGTACCTGCCAGATTGCCCGCGCCCATTGTGGGCAGACGCTGGATCAGCAAGCCGGCTGCCACCTGGTCATCAGCCGCCAGCACCAACAAGGTGTCAAGCTGCTCACTTTGCAGCATGTAGTGCTGTAGCACATCGCTGAATTTTTCAAGTTTTTCATGCGCATCACCAAACAGCGGCACCACACCCTGGTAAGGCTGCTGGCCGGGTTGACGGTTTTGTGGGTCAAGCGTGATAGCGCAGCGGCCGGTGTTGCCAACATTGACCATCTGGCTCAAGCTGGCATCGTCTGGCAGAGAGCCGTTGAGGGTGGCGGTGGCGCGCACGCCAAAATCGGGCTGCACCTCGACCACCGCCAGCTTGACCGGGCCGTCACCAAAAATTTGCAGCACCAGGGAGCCATCAAACTTGATGCTGGACTGCATCAGCACGGCCGCCGCCGCCATTTCACCCAGCAGGTTTTGCAGCGGCGCGGGGTAGGCACCAGGCGCCAGGTTGGCCGCGCGCCGGCGCAAGATGTCGGTCCAGGCATCAGTCAACCGCACCAGGACGCCACGCACCGGCAGTCCTTCAAACAAAAACTTGTGAATTTCAGACACTCGGTACTCTCAGGCGATCTTGTGCAGTGTTGCCTTGAAACGCTGCGCATTGGCCACGTAATGGTCGGCACTGTGGCGCAAGCCCTGCAGTTGCTCTGGGGTTAATGACCGCACCACTTTAGCCGGGCTGCCGATGATCATGGAACCGTCCGGAAACTCTTTGCCTTCAGTGACCAGCGCACCAGCGCCGACCAGGCAGCCCTGGCCAATTTTGGCGCCATTGAGCACCACGGCACCAATGCCAATCAGGCTGTTGTCACCAATCGTGCAACCGTGCAGCATGGCCTTGTGCCCCACTGTGACGCCAGCGCCAATGCTCAAAGGCAGGCCCAGATCAGCGTGCAATACGCTGAGGTCTTGAATGTTGGTGCGTGCGCCCACCGTGATCGGTGCCGTGTCGCCCCGCACCACCACACCAAACCAGATGCCAACCTCGTCACCCAGCACCACCTTGCCTATCACTTCGGCGCTGTCGGCCACCCAGGCAGAGTCAGCGATTTGAGGCGTCAGCCCGTCAAGTTCATAGATTGCCATCGTCGTCCTTTGTTGTCATGCATGTGTTTGCCTAGAATTGTAGGTTTGCAGCTCATGTTGCGCCAACGCTTGCTTTTGATATGCCCCCAGCCCCCGTTTTGCCTAGCGCACCAGCGTCATTGCGCGTCCAGGCGCTTGACCTGTTACTGATGAGCTGCACGCAGGACAAGGCCCATGCCGTATTGGCGCTGAACGTCAACAAATTTTTTGTGGATGGCGCAGTTGACATTCCGGTGCCCGCGGGCGTGCCGGGCCGTCCACTGCGCCCGGTGCTGGTTCACCAGAGCGGCCTGAAAACCCGTGCAGTGGGCACCCATGAGGGCCGTGCCAGCTTGGTGCATGCGCTGGCCCACATTGAGGCCAACGCCATCAACCTGGCGCTGGACATCGTCTGGCGTTTTGTCGGCATGCCGGTGGCCTTTTACTGCGACTGGTTTACTGTGGCCCAAGAGGAAGCCCGGCATTTCCAGCTACTCGAATCCCACCTGGCAACGCTGGGTTTTGCCTACGGTGATTTTGTCGCCCACGACGGCCTGTGGGACATGGCCGAACGAACCCGCGACGACGTGCTGGCCCGCCTGGCGCTGGTGCCACGCACCCTTGAAGCCCGTGGGCTGGATGCCACGCCCGCGGTTCAGAAACGGCTGATTTCCGTGGGCGACCGCCGGGGCGGGCAAATTTTGGACATCATCCTGCGTGACGAAATTGGCCATGTGGCCACTGGCAACCGCTGGTACCGCCATGTCTGCGCTGCGCGCGGGCTCGACCCACTCTCCACCTATACCCGCTTGGCGCTTCAGCATGCTGCACCCGTGTTGAAAGGACCTTTTAACCTGCCAGCCCGGCGGGCTGCAGGTTTTGACGACGCCGAACTGGCCGTGTTGTGTGGTACACCGTCGGCTGTTTCCTGACACATTGAATTTTTCAAGCATATGACGACACCTACCCAAGCCACTGGCGCAACGCCTGGGGCCACTGCGTCACTGGCTATCGCTCGCCAGCCCATTCTGGACGCCAAACGCGCCGTGTGTGGCTACGAGCTGTTCGACCGCTCGCTGGGCAGCAACGCCTACAGCGCCGCCAGTGACGCAGCGCTGCTGTTCAACCTGCTGTCCAACGTCGACACCGAGATCTTGAACAGCAAACATCCAATGTTCATCAATTGCACGCACCAGACGCTGGCTGGCGGGCATCTGGAACTGATCGAGCCAGACCGCGTGGTGCTCGAAATCCCGCCCATGCCGCCTGACCAGTGCGAGGCTGAAGACATCGACACCTTCCGACAGACTCTGGCTGACGTGCACAAGCGCGGTTTTCGGCTGGCCTTTGACGAGTCTGTCATGACCGCGCCTTACGCCAGCTGGCTGCCACTGGCCTCGTTCATCAAACTAGATCTGACCAAGGTAAAACAACAGCAGATCATGGCCATCAACCGCGAACTGCTGGGCAATGCCAGGATCACCCTGGTGGCAGAAAAGGTGGAGACTGAACAACAGTTCGAGCAGGTCAAGTTCGCCGGCGTCAAGCTGTTTCAGGGCTACTGGTTTGCCCGCCCGGTGCTGATCAAGGGCCAAACCATCCGCCCGGCGCAATCGGCCATCATCCAACTCATCAACCTGGTGCGCAAGCAGGCCAGCACCAGTGACATTGAGGAAATTTTCAAACGCGACCCCACGCTATCGTTCAACTTGTTGCGCTTCATCAATTCGGCCGGTTTTGGCCTGAGTTGCGAAATCACCTCGTTCAAACATGCGGTGATGCTGCTGGGCCTGAAAAAACTGTTTCGCTGGGCCGCTTTGCTGATGACAACCTCGGGCAACTCGAGCGGTGCACCAGCGGTTGGGCACATTGCCGTGATACGTGGACGGCTGATGGAACTGCTGGCCATTGAGTTGCTTGCGCCCGAAGAATATGACAACGCTTTTGTGGTGGGCATTTTTTCCTTGCTCGACACCATGCTGGGTCTGCCACTGCAAGAGGCACTGGCCAGCATTTCGCTGCCGCAGTCGGTCACCGATGCCTTGCTGCACGGCAAGGGCGTGCTGGCACCGTTTTTACAACTGACCTTGGCCTGCGAAAACGCTGACGACCAACTGTTTGCCGACACAGCCATTGCCCTGCAGCTCACCGGCGACCAGGTCAACTGGGCCCACCTGCAGGCGCTGGCCTGGGCTGAGACGATCACCAGCGCCTGATGCTTTACAGCGCTACCCGCGCGGATGGTGCTGGGCGTGCAGCACCTTGAGCCGTTCTCGGGCCACATGGGTATAGATGGTGGTGGTGGAGATATCGGCATGGCCCAGCAGCAGCTGCACGGCGCGCAAATCAGCTCCATGGTTGAGCAAGTGCGTGGCAAACGCGTGGCGCAGCGTATGGGGTGACATGGGCGACGTGATGCCAGCCATCAGCGCATATTTTTTCACCAGCATCCAGAACGCCACCCGGCTCATGGCGGTGCCGGGCGTGCTGCCTTTTTGCGTGACAAACAGGTCGTCGGTCTGATGGCCCGCCAGCAGTTCGGCCCTGGGCTGTGCCAGATAGTTTTTCAGCCACAGGCTGGCGACTTCACCAAACGGCACCAGCCGCTCTTTGTTGCCTTTGCCAAACACCCGTAGCACGTTGTCGTTCAGGCTGATGTTGAACACCTTGAGCGTGACCAGCTCACTGACCCGCAGCCCGCTGGCGTACATCAGCTCAAGCATGGTGCGGTCTCGCACACCACGCGCCATGCTCACGTCCGGCGCTGCCAGCAGGGCTTCAACCTGAAACTCGGTCAGGGTTTTGGGCATGCGCATGGCCTGCTTGGCCGCTTGCAGCTTGAGTGTCGGGTCCATGTCGGTCAGGTGTTCGCGCAAGGCCCAGCGAAAAAAACGCTTGAGCACCGTCAGGCGCCGATTGGCCGTGGTGGCCTTGGTCTGGCCATGACGCGCCGCGTAATAGGCGTTGATGTCCTCCGTGTTGGTGGCGATCAGGCTGCGGTGCTGGCTGTGCTGCCAGCCGGCAAACAGGCTCAGGTCGCGCCGGTAGGCGGCCAGCGTGTTGGGCGACAGGCCTTCTTCCAGCCACAGCGCATCAATAAAGGTGTCAATCGACGGATCTGCCATGTGTTTGGCGGGGCTGGCAGCGGTCTTGAGCATGGCAAAGCAAGGGCAGATAGAGGCAACCATGTTAAGCGAACCGCGTCCGGGCGGAGCCGGTGCGGTATTGAGCCTGCTATTCTTGGGTGGTGAACTTCTTTCAGCTACTTTTCCCTGATTTTTCCTTGATTTTGATCGGCTACCTGGTGTGCCGCTTCACGCCCCTGAACCGCAGCATCTGGTCGCAGGTGGAGTCGCTGGTTTACTTTTTGTTTTTTCCGGTGCTGCTGTTTCACTCAATCATCAAGAGCCCGCTAGACCTCAGCGCTGCCGGCAACCTGGTGGGTGCGGGCTGGGCGCTGGGCTTGGGTGGCATTGCCCTGGCTTATTCGGTGCCGTACTGGCCAGGTTTCAAAAAGCATGTGGACCTGCGCCAGCACGCGGCCAGCGCCCAGGTGGCGTTTCGTTTCAATTCCTTTATTGGTCTGGCACTGGCCGAGCGGCTGGTGGGTCCGCAGGGCCTGCTGGTGCTGGCGATCTTGATCGGTGTGTCGGTGCCGCTGATGAATGTCGGTGCCGTCTGGCCCATGGCGCGCCATGGCGGACGCGGCTTGTGGGGCGAGCTGGCGCGCAACCCGCTGATCATTGGCACGGCCGCAGGGCTGCTGGCCAATCTGGCCGGGCTGTCAATTCCGCACTGGCTGGAGCCCACCGTCACACGCATCGGCTCGGCATCGCTGGCACTGGGGCTGATGGCGGCCGGTGCCGGCATGCAACTGGGGTCACTGCAGCACGCCAAGTTGCTGGGTGTGGCGGTGCTGGCGATCCGGCACTTTTTGATGCCCATTCTGGCGTTGTTGCTGAGCCGCCTGTTTGGGCTGAACCCGGTGCAGACCACCATCTTTCTGGCGTTTTCAGCCTTGCCCACCGCGTCAAGTGCTTATGTGCTGGCGGTGCGCATGGGTTATGACGGCGCTTACGTGGCGGCTCTGGTCACGCTGTCGACCGTGCTTGGGTTGGTGAGCTTGCCGTTTGCCCTGGCCGTGCTCAATAGACTATAAATAACAGAGCTGTCAGCGCTTTATTCATAAGGGCTAGAAGCCATTTTTGTATGAAACTTATGCCAACCACCCATTTGCTCTATTTGCATGGTTTTTTGTCGTCCCCGGCATCCATCAAGGCACGCATGACGGCAGCGGCTGTGGCGCAACGCCACCCGGCGGTGACCTGGCTATGCCCGATGCTGGCGGCCTCGCCCCGGCAGGCGATGCAGAACACACTGCAAGCCATTGCCGATTGGCCACCTGCGTCGATGGCCATCGTGGGCTCCTCGCTGGGCGGGTTTTATGCCACCTGGCTGGCTGAGCGCCTAGGTTGCAAAGCTGCGCTGCTAAACCCCGCAGTGCGACCGGCGCGCGACCTGGCACCCCACGTGGGTGAGCAGACACTGTGGCACGACACTTCCGTGCACTTTGTGCTGGAACCCCATTACATCGACGAACTGCGTGCCATGGAACTGACCCACATCAGCCGCCCCGAGCGCTATTTTGCGGTGATCGCCAAAGGCGACGAGGTGCTGGACTGGCGTGAGATGCAGCAGCATTTTGCGCAGGCCAGTATCAAGCTGCTCGCTACCGGCGACCACGCCCTGAGCGACTACGCCCAGCATCTTGACGAGGTGCTTGGTTTTCTTGACCTGGTCTGATACAGACAAAACTTGGCCATCAAAGCCAAAGGCGCAAACCTTTGCAACGCTGCAATCGCTACGGATCGACCTAGCTGCACCGACGTTTTGCCATTAAGATCACTGCCCGCGTTTGAGGTTTTCCACCCACAAGTTTTGAGGAGAGATATGAAAGTCAGTGATATTTTGCGCATCAAGGGCAGCACGCTCTACACGGTGACGCCTGAGGAATCGTTGGTCAAGGCGCTTGGATTGATGGCAGAGCGGGATATCGGTTCACTGGTTGTGATGGAACACGGTGATCTGGTCGGCATGCTGACGGTGCGCGAACTGACACAAGTGTTGGTAAAAAACAGCGGCAACGTGACGAAAACCGTGGTGCGCACCGCCATGGACGACCATCCCCTGACCTGCACCATGGAAACCGACATGGATGAAGTGCGCCGCATGATGCTCGACCGCCATGCCCGCTACATGCCGGTGATGGACAAGCGCATGTTGATGGGTGTCATCAGCTTTCACGACGTGGCCCGTGCGGTGGTGGACAGTCAAAATTTTGAAAACAAGATGCTCAAAGCCTATATTCATGACTGGCCAGAGGGCGATACGCAAGAGTCTGGCCCGACGTTGTAGAAAACCAGGCCGCCGCCCTCATTTGCAGTGGCAATCAACCCCAATTGCCCAAGGGCCTGAGCGTCAGGTCCAGCGCAAGGCCAAAACAGTGATGTCGTCTGACTGTGGGGTATCACCTGCAAAGGCGCTGACCGCCGAAAACACCGCATCAACCAGGTCGCCGGCCGCGCGCGAGCTTACTGCATTCAACATAGCCAAAAAAGGCTCGTCACCCAGCATGGCTTTGTCTTTATCTTCGGCTTCAGTGACGCCGTCGGTGTACAGCAGCAGTGCACTTCCGGGCGTCAACACCACTTGTCCGACCCGGTAGTTGAGACCATCAAACATGCCCACAATAGGGTTGATGGGCTCTGCCAGATAGGCAAAGGCTTGGTCGCCGAGCGCCAGCGCGGGCGCGTTGTGACCAGCGTTCACATATCGAAGTGTCCGTGTCTCCAGGTCCACAATGCCGCAAAAGGCGGTTAAAAATTGCCGGGACTCGTTGTAGTCGCACAGCTGTTGGTTCAGGCGGGCTGTAAGTGTTGCAGCGTAGTCGGCAAACCGTCGGTCATAGCCCGACTGGGCGCGCAGGATGGCAATGGCGCGAACCATGAACAAGGCTGCAGGCAGGCCTTTGCCGCAAACGTCGGCGATAACGAAGAATACGTGGTTGGTATCCAGAAAGAAAATATCATAAAAATCACCCCCCACTTCACGCGCTGCGCGCATGCGTCCAACACATTGCATGCGCTGCTCGTTGGCAAATAGCGGCTCATGAGGCAGTAAACCCTCCTGGATTGAGCGGGCGTACTGGAGCTCACGCTGGGCTTGTTCCATCTCCAAGGCTTTGCGCATGCGCTGAATATTCATGGCATCGCTTCGCCGCATGCGTGCAGACAAAATCGACATCATGTTGCGCGACACTCGGGGTATGGCCATGACATGGTTCAGGAAGGTATTGGCGTCCACCATCAGCAGGCGGGTGCCTGGCTCTGCCACCACAAACGCTGACACAGGCCTTTCGTCAATGATTGACATTTCTCCAACACAAGTGCCAGCTTCGGCGTCGATGCAATCTCCGCTGCCCGGTTGATCCAGGTAAACCTTCAACCGCCCTCGCAGGACAACCCCTGACGGCGTCATTCATGTCACCGCGTTTCAAAAGCATGACCTTGCCGACAATATCCTGCAGAGTCAGTTGGTCAACAGTCGCTTCAACAGCGCCGTAAGGCACGCCGTGAAAAATTTCAGACCAAGAGATGAAACCCAAAGAACGACGGTCCTCTGAGCTGCGTGAGCGTTTGTCAAGTGCAAGCTCGTCCTCCGCAACGCGGGCAGGGCTCCGACGGCGGTCAAGTTGGCGGACAACCTGGCCCTGGCGCGCCAGCTCGCGGGTCGGTTGACTTAAATCAAATACCAGCTCTACCTGGTTTTTGTCTTGTAACCGTTCATAACGGTAGGAGTCACTGATGCTTCGAACAAGTTGCACGCCTTGCCCACCAATCTGCATCTCTTCAATGGTGTTGACCTTGGACGGGGGTGCCCTTGAAAACGGGTCAAAAGGTGCCGCTGAATCTGTCAGTGTCAACGTAGCCCGTAGCGTTTCAATAAACACATGAACGTGCACCAGCTCACTTGCATATTGCGGCGCAGAGTAGTTGACCACATTGGTAATGAGTTCTTCAAAACACACCTCCATGCGGTACAAATCTTCGTGCGACAAATTGAACTCGGCACCAAGCGTTCGCAGCCACTCTGCGCCCGTGCTGATCAACTCTGGCGTCAGATACCCCGTCAAAAGACGTCGCGTCAACATTCACAAACCATGGCTACAAAAGCGCCGGTGACCGGGGCGGGAAAATCAGAATGACGACAGCGCCTCATCCAGATCGTTGGCCACGTGTACCAGCTGGTCAATGCCGGTGGTCTTCAAAATTCTACGGCTCAACTCGTCGGGGCCCATCAAAACCATTTTGCCGCCCAGCTTGCTGCAAGTTTGTGCACCGGCGACCAGCAACCGAATACCCAGCGATGCAATAAAGGGTACTCTGGAAAGATCAACAACGACGTTGGTTGCCGGTGTCAGCGCGGCATTGAACTCGGCCTCTGCAGCCTGGGTTCCCGCCACATCCAGACGACCATCAAGAACGATTCGGTTGATGTTTGCCTTAGGTTGGTCAACTGATACTTTCAATCTCATTCTCCTTATTGGTTGGGATGGTTTCATCGGGTTATATCGCTCACGGTCAAGCCATCGTGACCCATGGCGCTGCTGTTTCCTTGTTCATCGTAGGTGATTCGATGCCGGTGTCCCATAGCGCATTCGGGCAGGTCGTCATACTCCCTTTGGGCTATACCGCAACAAATTTTTGATGTATTTTGAAGCCAGCCAGGCGCTTCAACCAACGGGCAGCGCCTCACATCCGAAACACCGCTTCTTTGGCCAGGTTTCGCCGAAAGTTAACTTTGACGCAGATTTGCGCTATAACATTGTCAAAATAAATTGGCTTTGGCAGGCAATGTTCAGGTCTGGCTATGATTTGAATGTTGCGCCAGCGCCAAACTTCAGCGTGCCTGGCCACACCCCAAACTGATCAGGATAGCACCATGCTTGACCGTCCTACATCTCCAGCCGCCGGAACAGCGGCATCGGCCCCAGTGGTTAACTTGTGTGAATCCGACCTGGCGCTGGCTGCGCAAGACGGGCTGATCACGCAAGGGCAAGCGCAAGCCTTGTGGGCGCGATGGCTCGCCATCCGCCAGGTGGCGGCGGCACCGGCCGCGCTGCCCGCAGCGCATCTGGCGGGCCCACGCTTCAGTTTTACCAATACCTTGTATTACTTTGGCGGCATGGTGGCCATTGGTGCCATGAGCCTGTTCATGTCGCTCGGTTGGGAGGCGTTTGGCTCGTGGGGGCTGGCGCTGATCACGCTGGCTTATCTGGTGGCCTGCCTGAAGGTGGCCGACCACCTCAAGCAGCGCAATCTACAGGTACCCGCTGGCATTCTGGCCACTCTGGCAGTGGTGCTGGTGCCGCTCTTGGTGTGGTGTGTGCAGCACCTAATGGGTTGGTGGCCACCGGGTGGGCCCGAGCGGTTTTCGGCCTATCACACCCACATCAACTGGCGCTGGCTGACGCTGGAGTTCGTCACCCTCGCCGCCGGTGTGGTGATGTTGTGGCGCTACCGCCTGCCTTTCATGGTGATGCCGATTGCGATCACGCTGTGGTACATGAACATGGACGTAGCCAACGCGTTGTGGACCGAAGTGGGCTACTGGGACTGGTCATTTGTGCGCGATGTATCGCTGGTGTTTGGCATTGCCACAGCGTTTGTTGCGCTGTGGGTGGATGTGCGCTGCCGGCGTGCCACTGAGCCCGAATGGCGGCAAGACTATGCGTTCTGGCTGTACCTGTTTGGCACCTTGATGTTCTGGTGTGGCTTGAGCCTGCGCGACTCCAATTCCGAATGGGGCAAGGCAGTGTATTGCCTGATAAACCTGGTGCTGGTGTTTACCGGGGCGGCGCTGGGGCGGCGTGTATTCACCGTGTTTGGCGGGCTGGGCGTGGCGGTTTACCTGGGTTATTTGTCGCACAAGGTGTTTGGTGACAGCCTGCTGTTCCCGTTTGTGCTGACACTGCTGGGCCTAGGTGTGGTGGCCTTGGGTATCTGGTGGCAGCGCCATGAGCAGCAGATCAACCAGCGTCTGAGTGCCTGGCTACCGGCTGGTCTGCGCGCGGACGGTTAAGCCAGAACACATTTGTCGCGGTGCTTCGTGTGACGGCTGTGGCTTGATTTTCTTGAACAATCATGAAAATTCAATATTCTCCGAGATTGATGGCCAATGTGATGGAACTATTGCTGCTCGTGTTTGGCGCGGGTTCAGTTGCGCAGACTGGCGCGTCAGAGCCGCGATGGGAAACCTTTGTGGAGCAACCGGTGTGGCTAGGCGAGCCACCAAGCGTTGCGTTGACCGCAGAGTTGGCAGACAGTGCCTCCGTCGAACTTGCTCCTGTGCCCGGCGCGGCCAGCACAGGTTTGTCCATAGACACCAGCAACCGCGAAGCAGTACGGGAGTTTTACAACAATCTTTACGGGCTGTCTGATATCGTTGCGATGAGTTGGACCGGCAACCGTGACACCTGCACGGCCGGCGGCACCAGTGCACCATTCAAAGAAGCCGTGTTGCTGCGCATCAACTGGTTGCGTGCGCTGGCCGGTGTGCCGGCTGATGTCAGTTTTGACAACACCTACAACCTGCAAAACCAGCAAGCGGCGTTGGTAATGAGTTCCAACAACCAGCTTAGTCATACACCGCCTTCAAACTGGCATTGCTGGACCCAGACCGCTTTTGACGCAGCCGGCAAGTCAAACATAGCGCTCGGGTTGTCCGGCCCCAATGCCATCAATGCCTACATCCGAGACAACGGCAGCAACAACGCAGCCGTCGGGCACCGACGCTGGATTTTTTACCCCCAAACCAGGTTCATGGGAACGGGCGACCTGCCGACAGGTACTTACCTGGGTGGCACTGCCTATGCTGCCAACGCACTTCGCACCATCGACATGAGTTCCATTTCCAATCCACGCCCGGCCGTCCGCGACGATTTTGTTGCCTGGCCGCCCAAAGGCTTTGTGCCTTACCCTTTGGTATTTGGCCGCTGGTCCTTTTCGTACCCCGGGGCTAATTTCAGCCAGGCAAGCGTGACGGTCAGCCAGAGCGGTGTCAATATCCCCGCCAGCGTGGTCCCGCCGCAGAATGGCTATGGCGAAAACACGCTTGTCTGGTTGCTGCAAGGCACCACCGAAGCCACCCAGTGGCAAAGACCCACCAGCGATTTGACCTACAACGTCACCGTCGGCAACGTCCTTGTCAACGCAGTGGCGCGTAATTTCAGTTATGCAGTCACGGTGTTTGACCCCGCCACGTCGACCGCCAGTGCGCCGATCTGTACCCTCAGCGCGGCACCAACGACTATCCGAAAAGGTATCACCGCCACCCTGACGGCCATCTGCACACCGACGGCGACGTCGTACGTCTGGCAAGACAGTGCCTGCGCAGACCTTGTGACTGCCACTTGCACGGTGCATCCAGCAGTGACCACCCGTTACAGCGTGATCGGCAGCAACAACAATGTGCCAGGTCCTGCGGCGACGGCAACAGTCACCGTCAAACCGGTTGGTCTCATACCGATTTTGATGCTGCTGCTTGATTGATGCGGGTTTTACCAAAGGCCTCAGGCTGACTTCAGTTCTTGCGTGTACTTCGCCACGCAGTGTAAAGGTGCGTGTGTCGGTAATTTTCACATTCACCATCTGGCCAATCAGGCTCGGCTGCCCCACAAAGTTGACCACCCGGTTGCACTCAGTGCGCCCCATCAGCTCGGTGCTGTCGCGTTTGGAGCGGCCTTCAACCAAAATGCGCTGGGTGGTACCCAAGCGGCTTTCGCTGATGCGCTTGATGCTGGCGTTGATGCTGGTTTGCAACTGCTGTAGCCGGCGCAGCTTCACGTCATGTGGGGTGTCATCTGGCAGATTGGCTGCTGGCGTGCCGGGGCGCGGGCTGAAGATAAAGCTGAAACTATTGTCAAACCCGACATCGTCAATCAATTTCATCATCTTGTTGAAGTCGTCGTCGGTTTCTCCCGGAAAACCAACGATGAAGTCGCTGCTAAGGGCCATGTCGGGGCGAATGGCGCGCAGCTTGCGCACCGTGCTTTTGTATTCCATGGCGGTGTAGCCACGTTTCATGGCCGCCAAAATGCGGTCGCTGCCATGCTGTACCGGCAGGTGCAGGTGGCTGACCAGCTTGGGGATCTTGTCGTAGGCGGCAATCAGCGAGGGCGTGAACTCGTTGGGGTGGCTGGTCACATACCGAATACGTTCAATGCCCGGAATGTCTGCCACGTAGTCAAGCAGGGTGGCAAAGTCGGCCACCTCGCCAGTGTCGACGGAAGCGCCCGGGGTGGTGACCATCCTGGCGCGCCAGGCGTTCACGTTTTGGCCCAACAGGGTGATTTCTTTCACGCCCTGGTCGGCCAGGCCAGCTACCTCAACCAACACGTCGTCAAATGGCCGGTGCATTTCTTCGCCGCGGGTGTAGGGCACCACGCAGTAGCTGCAGTATTTGGAGCAGCCTTCCATGATCGACACAAAGGCGCTGGCACCGTCAATACGGGCCGGAGGCAAGTGGTCAAACTTTTCGATTTCTGGAAAGCTGATGTCCACCTGCGAGCGGTTCAGGCGTTCGCGCTCGGCCAGCATTTGCGGCAGGCGGTGCAGGGTCTGCGGGCCAAACACCACGTCCACATAAGGTGCACGCTCGATGATGGCGGCTCCCTCCTGGCTGGCAACACAGCCGCCCACGCCAATCAACACGCCTTTTTTTTTCAGGTGCTTGACGCGGCCAAGGTCTGAAAACACCTTTTCTTGCGCCTTCTCACGCACCGAGCAGGTGTTGAACAAAATCAGATCGGCGTCATCAACATTGCGGGTTAGCTCGTAACCTTGCGCCGCGCCCAGCACGTCGCTCATCTTGTCAGAGTCGTACTCGTTCATCTGGCATCCGTAGGTTTTGATAAAGACTTTTTTGGGCATGATGACGATGATGTGATATAAAAAAAGAAGCGGCAAACGTAGTCTGAATAAGGGCCAGAGGCCGATTTGTTATATACCGCAAGGCCGGAAGCACGGGCCAGCAAGGCCTGACTTAGCCGGGGGCATCATTTTAGTTGAGCACCCTGGTTGGCTGCCGGCTGGTCAGGATGGCTGCTTTTGGGCAGTCGCATGCGCACGCAAGCGGTCTTTTTTGCTGGGACGGCTGCCTTTGATGCCGCCATTGCCTGGCGCATTGGGCGATGTTGAAGCTGGAGGGGGCACCTCGGTGGCGGCAAAACCCCCGATGCTTTCAAGCGGCAGACTGACGCACTGGCGCTTTTCAATCAGCCGGAAATGCGACAGCGTGGCTGCACTGACAAAACTTACCGCCAACCCCGCCACACCGGCTCGCCCAGTGCGGCCAATGCGGTGGGTGTAGTCCTGCGTAGATCGGGGCAGGTCAAAGTTCACCACCACCGGCAGCTCGGTAATGTCAAGCCCACGTGCAGCCAGGTCGGTGGCCACCACCACGCTCAGGCGCGAGGCCTTGAAGTCGGTCAACACTTGGCTGCGCTTGCCCTGGCTGAGTTCGCCATGAAACGGCTCAGCCGCCAGGCCACCCTTGCGCAGTTTGTCCGCCACAATTTCTGTGGCATATTTGGTCGCCACAAACACCAGCACCCGCGCCCAGCCATGCAGCCCAATCAAGTGGTGCAACAGCTGGGTGCGCTGGGCGGCGTCAACAGCGATTGCGCGCTGCACGATCTTGGGGGGCTGCTGAGCCGGACCGCTCGCTTGCACCCGCACCGGGTCGTTCAGCAGTGTTTGCACCAGCGCTTGCACGCCTGGGCTGAAGGTGGCGGAAAAAAACAGGTTTTGTCGCTGACCGGGCAACAGGGCCTGCAGCTGGTTCAACTCCTCGGCAAACCCCAGGTCGAGCATGCGGTCAGCTTCGTCCAGCACCAGCAAAGCGGTACTGCCCAAAGATAAGGCGTTGTGAGCCAGCAGGTCCAGCAGGCGCCCGGGCGTGGCCACCACCACATCGGCGCCGCCGCGCAGGCGCATCATTTGCGGGTTGGCCGAAACTCCACCAAACAGCACCGTCACCTTGACGCTGCGTGGCAATTGCCGGGCCAGCGCGCTGATCACCTCGCCCACCTGCACCGCCAGCTCACGCGTCGGCACCAGCACCAGCGCCTGCACCCGGGGCAGGCGGGCGTCTGAAGGCTGCAGACCTTGCAGCAAGGGCAGCGCAAAAGCCAGGGTCTTACCCGACCCTGTGGGTGCCGAGCCCAGCACATCGCGCCCGGCCAACGCTGGTGTTATGGCCAGCTTCTGAACCAGCGTTGGGCTGATGTACCCCATTGCGTTGACAGCGTCCAGCAGGGCGGGCGTCAGGCCAAGTGTTGAAAAGGTCATGGTGGGGTGCGTCAGTGGAAAAAAGCGGTGATGGACCGGGCAGTTTATGCCAGGGGCGCGGGCAGCATAATCACACACCCGAGGAACCCGCGTCAAAGCCAGGTTTCAGAAAAATTCAGAAGGACATTGTGAAAAAAACGTTTCAGCTCACGATCGAGGGCAAGCACCGTGACCGCGTGCTTGACGCCACCAAACACGAGATTCGCCAGTACATCAAACGCGAGCGCCGCAAACTTCTGCCCGAGGGGGTGGACTATTGGGATTTTGAGTGCAAGTTTGGCCTGACCGTTGAAGATGCGGTGGGCATGCACTTCGCCAACTTGACGGCCCTGATCGATAACGCTGCCAAAGACGGTGCTGATGCTATTTACCTGGAACTGATTGCCAAGCCCGGTGTGCGCAAGGCCAAGTCATGACAACGCCCAAAACTTCCATGATCGTGACGGTGCGCGCCACCAGTGAGGCCAGGCGCCGCAATCTGTTGTGTGTGCTGAACTGGTATAAAAAAATGGCTGACTGGGAAATTGTGGTGGTCGAGCAAGATCACGCACCCCAACTCGACAACACCGACTGGAACTACGCCATCAAAAGGTTGTATGTGGTCAACCCCGGGCCATTTAACAAGTGTTGGGGGTTCAACGTCGGGGCTCGGGCCGCGCAAAGCGAGGTGCTGTTTTTTTGCGATGCGGACCTGTTGCTTGACCACGGCGGGCTCAAATCAGCCGCCAGCCTGTGCACGCTGCGCGCGCTGGCCGTCAAACCGTTTGACCGCTTGATTGACCTGAACGCGGCCGATACTGAGGCAGTGCTGTCTGGCGCGGCCAGTGACTTTGACCGCAGCGATGCCAGTGCACTGCGGGGTGAGCGGGAGCGCCTGTGTTTTTGTGGTGGCGCTTTTTTCATGCGGCGCAATCTTTACCATGCCATGGGCGGCTTTGATGAGCGTTACCTGGGCTGGGGTGCCGAAGACGATGCCATGACACTCAGAATGCAACGTCTGACCGCCGATGTGGCGGTGATGGAGAACCGAGCCGCCATTCACCTGTGGCATGAGCGCAACGACGCCAGCACATTTGGCAACCCGCATTACCCCGAGAATCTCGGCATGCTCAAGCGTTTGGCTACGCTGACAGACGAAGGGTTGCGCTTTCAGTGCGATTTACAGCGACAAATCATGGGCCACCCCGGGAAATACGAACGGGCAGTTGCGGAAAACCCGGTATGATGTTCATGGATTTAATACTACTGCAGGGCGTTTCGCTTTCTGTTCCGCCGCTTTACCGCAGTTAAATAAGGTGTAACCATGAAGATTCCACACTCTGAAAAGTCTGAAAAAGCAGTGTCGGCACGGCGGCGATTGTTCCAGATCATGGCCGTGGGTGGAACGGCAGCGATTGTTTTACCAGAGAAATGGGTGAAGCCGGTGGTCGATGCCGTGATTTTGCCGGCGCATGCCGAGGGGAGCGTGGTGCACGTGTCAGGTATTTTTGCAAATAGTGGCCCTCTTCGCTCGGCCAGTATCAACATCAACGTTTTGGAGCGATTTGCGGGCATGCTGCTAGGTTCAGCGCATGCAGCAGTCAGTGCCTCGACTTGCCAAGCCGATAACGCCTTCTGCATCGCCTTCGTTATTGCATCCCCGCCATTGAATTGGGTAGACGTGTATGTGGACGGTGTACAGGGCTCAGGTACGATTTCTAATGGCAACGTCATTTCTGTGGATGCGGTCAATGGTTTGACATTTAACGTGATTGCCACAGACACTGAAGTTTCCGGCACAGTATTTTCTACCAACGCCAGTTGTTCATCTGGCTCTATTTCTTTGCCTGCCAGAACTTTCAATGCATGCGCGGGTTCTGGCCCCACACCAACAGTCACACCCACGCCAACAGTCACACCGACTCCTACAGTTACTCCTACAGTTACTCCTACAGTTACTCCTACAGTTACTCCTACAGTTACTCCTACAGTTACTCCTACAGTTACTCCTACAGTTACTCCTACAGTTACTCCTACAGTTACTCCTACAGTTACTCCTACAGTTACAGTTACTCCTACAGTTACTCCTACAGTTACTCCTACAGTTACTCCTACAGTTACTCCTACAGTTACTCCTACAGTTACTCCTACAGTTACTCCTACAGTTACTCCTACAGTTACTCCTACAGTTACTCCTTCATTTTTTCCGACAGTTACGTAACTGAGTCTGCCAGAACACCGCCGACATGCATCAATGCACGAGACAACATTCGCAGCATGGCCGCAGCGTCTCAGCTCCGCTTGCACAACAACGAAGCCAAGTTGGCCGCTTGATTGACCTTAACGCTACAGATACCAAACGGTGTCGTCTGGCATAGCCTGTGATTGACCACATCGATGGCCGTGCTGTCGTTCACCTGTGGCATCAACGCAACGATGCCAGCACACTTGGCAACCCGTATTGCCCTGACCGTCTTGGCATGCTCAAACGCTTGAATACGCTGACGTCCGAAGGTTTGCGCCTTCAGTGCGATTTCCAGCGGCAAATCATGGGCCACCCGGGGAAATACGAACAGACAGCCGCAGAAAACCCGGTAAGATGACTCAACGCTTTATGCAGTCCAAAGGACATTTTTTCTTTGGGATCCACGTTTCATCACAGTTCTACAAGGTGCAACCATGACAACTCCAAAATCCGAAAAGTCTGACAAGTCTGAGAAAGCAGTGTCGGCACGCCGTCGCCTGTTCCAGATCATGGCCGTGGGCGGCACGGCAGCCATCGTATTGCCCGAGAAGTGGGTGAAACCTGTGGTTGATGCGGTGATTGTGCCGGCGCATGCGGCGGGTAGCGGGGTACAGCGTGTCTCGGGCTATTTTGGCAATCGCGGCACGCTTGTCGGATTTACCAGTCATGGAAACGTTTTGGAGCGATTTGCTGATATGTTCATTGGTTCGGCCCATGCCGTGACCGCCAGTTCAACGTGCGAGTTGGGGGGGATGAATGTCTTGTGTATTTCCGTTGTTATTGCGCCTCCTCCATCCACAGCGGTTGAAGTCTATGTGGGTGGTGGTACACCGGGTACAGCTTCGATTTCCAGCGGGAACGCCATCACTGATGTCAGTGTGAATGGTTTGACTTTTTCCAATCTGATTGCTTCTCCAAGTTCGATTTCTGGTTTTGTGACGTCCAGCATCCCAGATTGTTCAACTGGAACCATTGTGCTCCCCGCCAGAACCAGCAACGCCTGTAGTTCCGGCTCGTGACTCACACCAGCAACTCTGCCAGCAAGTAGCACCACTTTTAGTTGGCGGTGGGCGTGGCGACCATCAGACAGGTTGTGACCGTCCATATGTCTAGGCTTGAACTCTTCATTGGCCACGTTGCTATTGGTACGCCGCTTGACGGTGGTCCGCCCACGCGTTTAACCACGGGCTTGCCGCGCAAACATAAACAGGCAGCCGCATAAAACCCGGTATGATCCAAAAGTCTGAATGCCACTCAAGAGCTATTTTTCTTTTGGGCTTCCCGCTTTTTAACGTTTCTACAAGGTGCAACCATGACAACTCCACAATCCGAAAAGTCTGAAAAGTCTGAAAAGTCTGAAAAAGCAGTGTCGGCACGCCGCCGTTTGTTTCAAATCATGGCCGTGGGCGGCACGGCAGCCATCGTATTGCCCGAGAAGTGGGTGAAACCTGTGGTTGATGCGGTGATTGTGCCTGCGCATGCGGCGGGTAGCGGGGTGCAGCATGTCTCGGGTATTTTTGGCAACAGTGGCCCTTTGGCTCCTCCTTCGAATGTGCAATCTGTCTTTTTCAATAGCCGCGGCAACGTTTTGGAGCGATTTACTGGCATGCTGATTGGGTCAGCGCATGCGGCAGATACAGCCGACGTTACGCTTTGCGGCGCAGAAAACACTTTTTGTATTTCTTTAGTTATTGCTCCGCCCCCGTCAGATGTTGTGCAGGTCTATGTCGATGGTGTTACTGGGTCAACAACGATCTCCAACGGCAACATCATTGCGCCCGTCGAGGTTAACAACCTGGCATTCTCTGGTTTGACTGCATTCAATGACCGGGTTACTGGCATAGTGACCTCTACTAACACAAATTGCGCATCAAACAATAACCTTATCCTGCTCGCTAGAACCAGCAACGTTTGTTCTCCTTCCAGGTAATGTTGCTGCGTGGTAACACGTGCAAAGCATCAGTCATCCGCTAAAGCTGGCTTGTCCCCTGATGCTGAGTTGAAATTGCAGGATCAGCAAAAATCTTGAAAACCAGGGCACGCAAGCGGTTGCAGGCCCAGTATTGTTATGAAAAATAGTCGCCGTCGACCACGCCGACTTGAACGCATCTTTGGTGCGATTTCGCCATCTCTGACGCCTCCTTGACAGAGCTTTCGCCATACCCATCCCAACCAGTTGGGCATCTTTGACCAGAGCAGTTGACGTGTTGTCAACGGTGTTTCGGTGGCTGTGCCAATAACTGCCGCCTCTTGCATGGCGGCGCTTTTTGTCGGGTCGGTCTATCAGTTGCATGTGGCACGAGCGAAACGGAACCAATGCCTGAAGCGGCTCGCACTGCGTTGACAACTAGAAAATGCTTATGCGTTCGACCCTTGGTCAACTGGAGAAACACAAAAGGGTAGTTGTAAACAATCCGGTATGATCTGGAGGGTGTCGACGCGACTCAAGGGGGTTGCTAATCAGGTTTTTCTTTGGGTTCCCCGCTAAATCACAGTTCAATAAGGTTCAACCATGACAACTCCACATTTTGATAAGCCTGATAAATCTGAAAAAGCAGTGTCAGCACGCCGTCGCCTGTTCCAGATCATGGCCGTGGGTGGCACGGCAGCGATTGTGCTGCCCGAAAAGTGGGTGAAACCTGTGGTTGATGCGGTGATTGTGCCGGCCCATGCGGCGGGTAGTGTGGCGCGTGCCTCTGGTATTTACGGAAACTCAGGTGGCAGCGCTATGGTAGTTAGTAAAGCCAATGTTTTCGAGCGTTTTGCGGGTATGCTGATGAGCTCGGCACACGCTGACGTTTTGTCCTGCTCGGATCCAGGCAGTGGTTGCATTTCTTTTGATATTCCTGCGTTTCCTCAAACGCTTGTTCAAATCTATGCTTTGGGCCTTACCGGTAGCACCCAGATTCTTACAAACAACACACTTGAAAATAAGACTGTTGGCGCACTGACCTTCAGCAATATGTCTATCAGCGCAAGCCCTGATCGGCTCAATGGCACGATTACAGCTGGGCCTAACGCCCTATGTACTTCGGGATCATTCTCATTTCCCAGGGTCAGCAACGTCTGCAGTTCTTCACCGTCCCCTCTATAGTGCTGCTGCGTGGTAACCCGCGCCGTAAATCAGACGGTTCCTAAAACTGACTCGTCCCCTGATGCCGAGTTGAAATTTCAGGATCTACAAAAATCTTGAAACCCTGGGCACGCAGGCGGTAGCAGGCCCAATAGTCCTCAGACAGGTAGTCGCCGTCGACCACCCCCACCTTGAACACATCGTAGTGCACCTTGGCCATCGGTGCGCCCCTTGACAAGGTACGCTCATAGATATCACCCGCCTGCCGGGCCTCGTTGACCAGCGCGTTGACCGCTTTTCTGGACAACATCATGGCCGCCGTACCAATACGCGTCACTTCATGCAAGGCACCGCTTTCACCCAGGCATGCGCCCAGGTTAAAAATGCGTTCACCGCGCTCGTTAAACCCCTTGAGAGGCACTGCAGCGCCCACCACGTCCACATCGTGGGCCAGCAGGCGCTGCAGGCCGGCTGCAGGCAGGTAAACATCTCCATCCAGAAACAGCAAATGGGTGTAGCTTGTTTCTTCATGAAACTTGGACAAAATGGCGTTGCGGGCCCGCGTGATCAGGCTTTCGTTGCCAATGGCCGAGATGGTGAAGTTGATTTGAGCCTGAAAGTACTCTGAAATAGACGCCAGATAGTCCAGGTGCACCATGCCGGCGTAGGCGGGTGTGCCGATCATGATGTGGTGGTTGGCTGGCATGGTGCGCTTTCAAGAGTGAGAACAAACAAACGATGGGCAGAACGACTTCTGAGGTTTTCGCAACTATTGGGGCGCATGCACAATTTCCAGATCAGGCAGGCCCCAGGCGGTAAAACCACGGTCTTTGGCGTGCAGGGCAAACCCTTCAGTATCCAGATACCCACGGTAACTGTAGTCGGGAAACAAAATACCCTGACGGTGCAGTTCTGCGCGCACCAGCAGCATGGTGCCCCCCACACCGTCGAGCGCCACACCGCTCTGACCCCGAAAATCATCCAGATATAGCCTGCCCACACCGCGCGGTGGCTGAATGATGCCACCCATCATGTGCGACCAGCTGAAGTGACTTGCACCAGGTTTGAACTTGAAGCTATTGAGGTCAAATGTCGGCCCACCCGGGGTTTGTACACAGTTGGGCACGACGATAGGCTGATTGGTCTCAAGCAGGCGTAACAGCACATCTGCTGGATAGGCAATCACATCAGCATCAATCCACAGCACGTAGTCGGCCCCCTGATCGGCCAGCTTGAACAGCTTGTTGCGGCATTTTGAGATCACGCTTCTGCGCGAAAACTGCTGTTCTGGGGCCCAGCGATTGCCCACCAACTGAAACGCATAGTCCTGGCGCAGCAGCTCAATGCTGGCAAAACGACTCCGGCAATGATCCGCATAGTCTTGCAAGACTTCGTCGGTGCCATCGGTGCTGTCGCCTTCCAGCAAGGCCAGCGCTAACTTGCCGCGCGGGTACTCCAGTTGGATGACCTGTTCAAAATAACCGCGCATGAACTGCGCTGCGTTTTTAACCGGGGTCAGAATCAACACGGTTGGCAGTTCTGAGGAAGTGGCCGCAAGGCGAACAACGGCGGCTTTTTGTTGCGCAATCAAAACTGGTTTGGCGGGCACAATGATCAGCTCAGCTGGTTCGTGGGTGATTGCTTCACCGGCAGTGCGTGGGGGGGTGTCGGTCTTGTTTGCCAAAGCTGCCTCATAGGCCGCCAAGTCCAGCCTCTTGCCAAGCTCTTGCATCACACGGTCATAAGCGGCCCCGGTGAACTTAACACTGGCACCCTGCCAGTGTGGTTCAAAGTGCGCCGTATCAAAGGTATTGTCTTGATGAACAACATAAACATACAGCCTTGCCTGGTCCAGCAGCACCACACGTTCGTTGTGCAGGATATGGTCTGCCACCGGCGTGTCTTCGCCGCGCCGAAGCGTGGGGTAGGCCACAAGCTTGGCCTTGAGGCACAGCATGGAGCCTTCCCAGACCCGTTCGGTTGACAGCGCCAGGCGTTTTTGCCGTGGCCACCAGATCACCCAGCGATTCAGAAAACAGGCATCCGCCTGCATCGCGGCCATCGCAGTCATCTGCATGCTTAAGCGTGCGGGGTCAGCCAGATCGTCATCATCCCATTGGCAGACATAGGCACCACGCGCCAATGCCACGGCCTGGTTGCGCAGGGTGCCCAACGTGGCGGCGTTGTCGGGCAGGCGCAGATAGCGAATGGTCGGGTCAGCCAGTGCGCTCAGAAACGCCTCAAGCTCTGTTTCCTGGCCATCGTCAATGATGACCAGCTCGCGAGCCGGGTAGCTTTGCGCCCGAAAGCTGTTCACTGCGCAAATGGCCTGCGTGCAGCGGTTGCGGGTGACCATCAGGCACGACACCAGCGGGGCATGTTGGCCAAACGGCGGGCATTGGCGCGCCTGCAAGGCTGACTCGGCAATGACCTTGCCGCCCTGGGTCAAGGCAAGGCGCACGATGGCACTGGGGAGCGATTGAAAGGGCTGCGCGTCACGCCACCAGCTTCCAGCCCAGTGGTGCATGGCGTGGGCACCAGCGCTGGCCCGTTGCCAGTTTTCCAAGTCAAACAATCGCCCTTCAGAACCATCGTGCACGTCTGCCGGGTAAAACACCGACGCAGGCAGGACGTCGATGTCGACGTTGCCGCTGTCCTGCCAGCTCTGCACAGCGCGAGTCAGCACAAACGGGCCCGTGGCATCGAGCGGGCCGGGTTCACTTTGTGCTGCCACCATGGCTTGCACCACATGGTCCCAAAACGGATGGCCGGCTGGCGATGCCATCAGAGCATTGCAAACAATCTGGGTTATGCCCTGATGCAACTTGACTTGGTCGCGCACATGGGCTTCTGGCTCCCGCCCAAGAATGACGTGCTCCGACGCGAGGATGTCATCTAAGGGCTGAAAACACTCAAAGTCCAGGTCCACATAGAGCCCGCCAAAGTGCTTGAGCAAAAAATAGCGGATGGCATCGGCCCGGCAAATGGGCGTCTGGTAGGCATCAAAAATGGGCAAGAATGCGGGGTAGTTTTCAGCCAGAAAGGCGCGGTTGTCGGCATCGGTCCAAAGCCGGTATTGCCAGTCGGGGTGGTGCCTGATCCAAGTGTCGCGCAGGTAGACAAACCGGGTTGGAATGTCTTTGGTTTTCCACGTCTGGTGGATGAGGTGAGGAATCATGGCTGAGCCTGCGGCGTGGTGTCTGGGGTAAGATTTTGTCATGCCAACCCATCGTTACAGCATTTACGGTCTGATCTGTTCACCCACGCTTAGCGAAAAACGCGCCAGCCTGTTGCACGATGCTTGTAGCCAGACCACCGAATGGGCGCAGATGCCGCAATTGGCAGCAAAGCAGCAGGTGGGACCTCTTATTTATTGGCACCTGAAAGAATACGGTATTCAATACCCAACCCAGGTGCGCCGGGCACTGGCCGCCATGTACGCGCGCCAAAAAGCCACCGCGCAGGCCCAGGCCGAAACGCTGGCTGAAATTGTCAACACTTTCACCGGGGCTGGCATCGAGTCGGTGGTGATCAAGGGCGGCGCCCTGGCTCACATCCTCTATGCCGAGCCGGGCCTGCGGCCCATGGAAGATCTGGACATTCTGGTCAGCCCACAACAAGCCGAACAGGCCCGCAACCTGCTGGTTTCGCTGGGGTTCTCGGCACCCGCACCTAGCAGTCGCTTTGACCTGTTGCAGCACCATTACCCGCTGGCGCAGCGCCGGCGGGGTGATTTCACCGTCAGTGTGGAACTGCACACCAGTGCATTTAATTTACTGATGCGCGACAAACTTTCTGTGGACAACATGATGCGCCCCTTGCGGGCCTACAAGGTGCTGGGCCAAACCGCGCACACGCTTAACCCTTTGCAGATGTTGTGGATGCAGTACCTGGGGCTGCGCAAGTTGGCCGAGCCCTTGCGCTACATCCATCTGGCGGACCTAGTGGGCATGGCGCAGACCCTGGCGGACGAAGTGGACTGGGAGCGGTTGCGCCAGGTCTACCCGGGGCTTTGGAACGCCTACGAGGCAGTTCATGCGTTCTCACCCTTGAGCCTGGCGGTTTGTGAACAGCTTGGCTTGCAACCCGACAACGCGCCGGCCATGGACAAGATTGGGCATGACTTTCAGGGCTGGCCACGACATGGCTTTAGTGAGCAGAAAAATTTCAGTGACAGACGCCAGTTGGTAGCCCATACCCTGCTGCCGCCCGAATGGTGGGCGCGTTTGATCTATGGTGTACGAAGTTCCAGCAGCATGGCGGCAATCCTGCTTTACCATCACCCGGCTGCGTTTTTGCATCAGGGGCTTCGGCGCATTTACCTGGGGCCGGTCAATTCGCGTGGCTTTTTCAAGGCCCCTGTTTAGTCAACCTTTATCTGAGAACCCACGATGGACCAATTAAATACACCCTTTCAGCCCAAGGATGGACTGGAAGTGGAAGACACCGGCGACGAGGTGCTGGTTTACCTGCCCGGCAGTGACAAGACGCTGTTTTTGAACGAAACAGCAGCGTTGGTCTGGCGTTTGTGCGACGGCCAACGAACCGGCGCACAAATGGTTGAGCTGCTGACAGAGGCGTACCCGGAAGCCCAGGCCGACATTGGGCCGCAGGTGCAGGCGGCATTGGCAGATTTTATTGAGCGAGGCTTGGTTGAACATAGCGCCTAATCTGCCGCAACCACTGCACATCAGCTTCGCCGGTAACGCGCTGCAGATTCAAACCAACTGCCAGGCTGCAGCCGAAGTTGCCGAGTTTGTTTTTCGCTGGCATGTTAATTTCAGAACCCCGACCGACACGGTAACCTTGCTTGAGGTGCTGGCAGACACCGATAGTGACGGTTATCAACTGCATGTCAATGGAGAACTTGTATCGGTTGCCAACTGCCTGGCCGATCTGCCCGTGGTGCTGATGCAGTTGGCGCAACGCCATTTGATCGTCGCTGAAGCTGGCAAAGCGATGCTTCATGCGGCGCTGCTGTCCAAGAATGGTCGGGGGGTCCTGTTACCCGCGGTCGCGGGCTCTGGCAAGACGACCCTTGCGGCGTGGTTACTCGGCCAGGGTTTTGACTTTTGCTCAGACGAACTGGCCGCTGTTGACAGCACCGGAATCTCTGACGGGTTGACGCGCCCTCTGAACATCAAGCCAGGCAGCATGAAAGTGGTGAGTAGTTTTGACTGGCTGCATGAAGCACAGCAGCTTGCGCGACTTTCCTGCGGCGTGATGTTGGTGCCTTGGGGGCACGCGCCATTGCAAAGTTTGCCGCTTCAGTTGATTGTGAGTCCCAAATTTGTTCCAGGTGCCTCGCTTCATGTAGAGCCCCTGTCGCCAGGACGCTGCGTCATGATGCTCATGGAAACGCTGCTGAATGCCAGAAATTTGCCCAAACATGGCCTGACCCTGACAACCCGTCTGGCTGCCACACTGCCAAGCTATCGCATCACCTATTCGCGTCTTGAGGATGTCTCGCAATGGCTGGCGGGCACGCATGAACTTTGAGAAATGCAGATGTGTCCCAAGCGTGACCAAGTCTGCTTTCAACCTGAAGCAACCGATGTACGGGCAGAATTCAACGTCAGCGCGCTGCGGCAAATTCTGATGGGTGTTGCCAAAATTCTCATGAAGGTGCGATTGTCTGGGGATAAGTCCGACTGGCGAAAGGGTGACCGAGTTTGAAGGTTTCCCCTGCCTACGACCGCGCAGCCATTGCAGTACTGATCCATCGCGGCCAATGGCATCAAGCCATAAAATTGGCCTCTAGCCCATACTCAGAATGCGATGGAAGCTATTTTATCCATAGCGCTCTTATGCGGTCACGCTGCTACCTTGCAATGGGTGAGAACCAGCCAGCTTTGTTTTGGGCGCAGTGCGTCATACAGGCGCAGCCCGTTGACACCCCGACCGACCTGGCTCAATGGCTTTATGCCCATCTGCTGGCTGCCCGCGCAAGTTTGACACCGGTTGGCACAGGTGCGGCCATTGAACTACTGACCGCCGCCTACCAACGCTGCCCAAGCAACCCCCAGATCAACAAGTGCCTGGCAACCAATCTGATCAGCCAGTTCGGCGACTGGTCCACCGCCCGACAACTCCTGGACCAAGCCAAAGCAGCCTCCACCTTGCCGCGTGAACACGCCTTGTTTGACATTCAATCGCAAATCTACAACGGTACGGCCAGGCCTGAAACGCTGACACAAGCCATTGTTGACTACAGCCGGCAATACTTACAGCCGCTTTCGGCCAATCAGCCAAGACCAACTTCCAACCAGCAGCCAGCCGCGCGCAAACGCCTGGGTCTGGCATCGCCCTTGTTGAGTGCCAGTCCCGTTTATTTCTTGTGCATTGGGGCGCTGCGGCACCTGGCGCAAGACTTTGACCTGGTTTTCTTCCATACTGGCAAGGTGCAAGACTGGGCCACTGCAGAATTTCGCAGCTTGGCAAGCGACTGGCACGAAGTCAGTGGCCTTACTGCAGCAGCCCTGGCCAACCTGATTCGCCATAGCCAACTGCAGGTGCTGCTGGACATGGGCGGCTGGATGGACCTGACCCTGTTGCAAGCCATGGCCCAGTGCCCAGCCCAGCGGCAATACAAGTGGGTGGGTGGCCAATCTGCCACCACAGGTCTCAACGGATACAGTGGATACATCACCGACTGCCACCAGAGCCCACCCGAAACTGCCGCCCTGTACACCGAGCCCCTGGCATTCATGCCCGACGGCTACGTGACCTACACCGCACCACCCTACATGCCGGCAGTGCGCTGTGCCACCGACGGCAATTCAACGCCCTTCACAGCGGGCATCGTGGCCCACCCCAAAAAGCTCTCAGCCGTGTTCATGCGCTACCTGCGCGGACAAATTCGGGCTTACGCATCGGCCAGCAAACAACCCGTGAACCTTTGCTTTGTGGGCTGGCGCTTTGCCGACGCCCTGCTGCAGCAGCGCATCAACCAAATGCTGGGGCTGAACGCACAAGCGCAGAGGGGACCCGTCCAAGTGATGTACCGCGCTGGTCATGGACATACGCAACAGCTGGAATTGGTGGCGGCGCTTGACTGGGTGGTGGACACCTTTCCTTACTCCGCTGGTGTAACGGCGCTCGAAGCCCTGGCACTGGGCGTGCCCATCCGCACCCACGCGGGTGCCCATTTTTCCGAGCGGCATGGTTACAGCCACGCCCGCTTTGCAGGCATGCAGCACGAAGACACGCTGCTGATCCATCTGGGTGCCCTGGGCAGCGTCAGCCATCGGCGCCAGGGGCAAACCATGCTGGGTTCAGACTGCGCCCGCCTTGACCATGTGTCACTGGCCAAAAGCCTGTCGCAATTGTTGACTGGCCCTCCAATGCCCCGAAAACAAGCCCTTTAGGAACCAAGAAACTTCAACTCAGCCCAAGCGTGCCCGGTGCAGCTCAATCTGAATCCGCACTTGGCGCGGAGCCGTGCCACCCAGCACATCGCGGGCATAAAGCGAGCCACGCAGGCTCAATACGTCAAACACGTCTTTCTCAATGTTGGGGTTGAATTCTTTCAGCACCGCCAGCGGCAGCTCTGACAGATCCACCTGGTGCGCAATAGCCGCCTTGACGGCGTGCGCGACGGTTTCGTGGGCATCGCGAAACGGCAGGCCTTTCTTGACCAGGTAGTCTGCCAGGTCGGTGGCGGTGGCGTAGCCCTTGAGGGCAGCGCGCTCCATGGCATCGGCATTCACAGCAATGCCGCCTTCTTTGTGACCAGTGGCCGGGTTAAGCTGCCCGCCAACCATCTCGCTAAAGATACGCAACGTGTCCTTGAGGGTGTCCACAGTGTCAAAAAGCGGCTCTTTGTCTTCCTGGTTGTCTTTGTTGTAGGCCAGGGGCTGGCCCTTCATGAGGGTGATCAGGCCCATCAGATGGCCGACCACACGCCCGGTTTTACCACGCGCCAGCTCGGGCACGTCAGGGTTCTTTTTCTGCGGCATGATCGAGCTGCCGGTGGTAAAGCGGTCGGCAATCTTGATAAAGCCAAAGTTCTGGCTCATCCACAGCATCAGCTCTTCGCTCAGGCGGCTGATGTGCACCATGCACAGGCTGGCCGCCGCCGTGAACTCGATGGCAAAGTCGCGGTCGCTCACCGCGTCCAGGCTGTTTTGACACACCTGGGGCTGCCCTTTTTCGTTGACCATGCCCAGTGCGCTGGCCACCCGTTCACGGTCCAATGGGTAGGTGGTGCCGGCCAGCGCCGCTGCGCCCAGCGGCAGGCGGTTGACGCGTTTGCGCACGTCTTGCATGCGTTCGGTATCACGGGCAAACATTTCGACGTAAGCCAGCATGTGGTGGCCAAAGCTGATGGGTTGCGCCACCTGTAGATGAGTAAATCCAGGAAGAATCACCTCAACGTGTTGTTCGGCCACATCCAGCAATGATTTTTGCAAGTCAATCAGCAACGCTGCAATCAGGTCAATTTCGCCGCGCAGCCACAACCGCACATCGGTCGCCACCTGATCGTTGCGGCTGCGCCCGGTGTGCAGGCGCTTGCCGGCATCACCCACCAGCTGGGTCAGGCGGGCTTCGATATTCAGGTGCACATCCTCCAGGTCGAGCTGCCAGACAAAGGCACCGGACGCGATCTCTT
>JADKAW010000017.1 GCA_016719055.1 Candidatus Rhodoferax mariagerensis
CGGTCAATGCCTGCTCGCGTTTGCCCGCCGCTGCCAGCAGGTGGTTGAAGCCGCCGATCGGCTCACCGATTTCGTCCTGGCGCAGCACCGGCGGCAATACCGCCGGTGGCCGTCGGTGGCGGCCTGGCTGGCACCAGTGCGCGGCTGGCAGCAAGCAGCGGTGCCAACAGCCCTTGCAGCAGGCGCTGGATCAACCACCAGGTCAGCGCACCCGGCCAGCACAGAGTAAACACGGTGGCGCCGAGAAACAGGCGCTGCGGCATGTGGTCGATCGGTGCAAAGGCCTCTTGCTGGCAGTGTGGCCACGAGAAACCAGCCTGACGCGGCAACCGCTTGGCAGCCGACAGATGGAGTACGCCGCGCGAGCTGGCGCCAAACCAAACCTTCATAGCCCTGCGTGTAGCGGTCATGCATGGCATTGAGCCGGGGGGCCGGTGCCGGCTGCATGTTGCGGCTCTTGTCGGAAGCCAGTGACAACGAGCTTGTGTTTGGCGCGTTCACCAATAGCTGCCGGCCTGACCGTAACGGCCTTGCTGAATCGCTGATCGAAAGCCGGGTTGCCAGGTTGACCACCCCGACCAGGGCGCCGATCGCACCGGCCTTTGCCATCACCGAATCGGCGCGCTTGATGCTAGGACCGGTGCTTGCAGCTTCTTGCCGCGATCGGCCGACCGATCACCGATAGCCCTTGCCGAGCGTGACCGCAACGAACTCCCGGTCCATAGTTGAACGGCCAACCCGGTCTGCCGAACGTGGTACATCGGCCGTCGCCGTGCCATCGGCACCGGTAACGAAAACTCCGCCGTTGAACAGCAGTTGCAGCAGCGGGTGTTGTTCCAGCAGCGTTTGCACGGTGGCGGCATCAGCCAGTACCGCCGGAGTCACTTGTTGGGCAATCGATTCCACCGCCTGCAAACTGTCACTCAGGTGGTCATTGATTTCCTGGGCCATTACCGACACCGCGGCAAACTGCTGCTCGCCCAACATCTGCTGCAGATCATCGCGCAGGATCGGCTGGCAGAACGCAACAGCCAGATGCCCAGCACAAAGATGCCCACCGTGAACAAGGTGAGGCGGGTCTTGAGTGATTGCCATTGAAAGATGCGTAAGTTCATGCCGGCTGGCTTTGGCGGGCCTCCAGAAGCTGATGAGTACTCCCGCTACGCTCGATTGAATGGTCCCGCAAGACCGCTGTGACTGGGGAAAAAATACCCGGTGATTCGCATCCGTTTGGCCGTGGGGTGCTGCGCGAACGGGTGAACTCGATCAGCGTATTTGCGAAACCCAGGCACCTGCGCCGCAGCCAACGCCCGGTGGTGCTGATTGACGAATACGACAAGCTAATTCTGGACAGTATCGACAACAGCCTGGTGGCGATCGAGATTTGCGAGGGCTGAAAAACCAGCCGCAACATTGTTGGTTTTGAGGTCGAGACGCTACCAGTTTCGTAGCTTTCAGTCCAATCAGCACGCGGGCTAGAGGCTGATTTTTTGTAACTACTCGGCCGCAATGAAGTTCAGTCGTCAATTGCTGAAATTGAGAGCGATAATCGGGCCTGATGCAAAACTCTACCCGATCTCGCAAAGCTCAGCCGTGTGCAAAAAGGACGATTTGATCCGTGCGCAAATGCATTTGCAGAAGCCAAGTACGAGAACTCGTGACGCAGATGGCTGTGCTGCGGAGCGCATCAATCAGCTCGAAGGCCGTCTTGCGCTCAACAGCAAAAACTCCAGCAAGCCGCCATCAAGCGACGGACTGAACAAACCCGCACCAAAGTCCTTGCGTGTTGCGGGTCTGCAACCTAGCAGAGTGGGCAGGATGGTCATCCAGGGCGTACCTTGAGGCAGGTCACTGAGCCCGACAAAATCATTACCCACAACGTACCCGACAACTGCCCAGCGTGTCACGGCAAGCTCGCTTTTGCGTACGTCGCAGAAACACGTCAAGTCTTTGATTTGCCTGTTCTGCAGTGTGAGGTGACTGAGCACCGCGTCATGCAAGCCATCTGCGCAGGGCATGTGCGCAAACGCAGGCCCATGCTGATCGTCTATGACGAAGGCCACAACCTCTCCGAACAGCAAACGGAGTTGCTCGCAGAACTCGAGCCCGATGCGTATCTTCTCGCGTCGGCGACATTGAAATTGCCGGATAGCTTCAACAAATCTGTCATTCAGCACATTAAGCTGTGGGTTGACGAGGCCGACTCCGAGGGCGACGCGTTTGGCACTTTGAAGGCGGTTGACGAGCATGGCAAGCCTGATATCGAGCGCTTCATCACCACTGCGGTTGACAGCGTGAAGGTGGTGGACGCCCAACTCGTGAAGCGGGCGATCCAGTTCGACGGGACCACCGCTCCAATGGAGCGATGCCTCGATGACCTGTCCGCGAGGCTAGGCACTTTGCAGGAAGAAATTGACGCCCGGGGCTTGGGCTTCAAACCCAAGGCCATTTACGTTTGCAAAACCAATATTGCCGACGATGGCGAGAAGGATGACCACACCAATCAGCCCATGACGACTACACGCACCTTGACGCATTGACGATTGAAAATCTGAAAACCGCGATCAACAAGCTGAAATACGAGGGTGTTGATTTCGCAAAATTGAAGCGGCCAGCAGACGCATTTTTGGAGCCAATCAAAAAGCGCATCCAACAGCAGGCCGAAGCCCAGCAGCGGGCCGAAGAAAAAGCCAAGGCTGAGGCGGCGGCGAAGGGCAGAGCAAAGGCCGAATCGAAATGATCTGAAACTCGCCAATAATTTCTGCGATCCTCTCGCAGGCGGACTCTGCGTCTACATTGACTTGGCATAGCGGCGCGGCGACATCGTCTTTGGGCTTCAAGTCTTCGGAGCCAGAACCCGATCCGCCAAAGTTGTCCACAATCTCAATGGGTGCGCCTTCGGCCTTCAATTTAGCCTTGACCGCGCCAATGGCATCGACAAATACGCTTTGACTGTCTACGCGCAGAAAAAAATGTGCGGAGTTCAACAACGGGTTGTCGTAGTGGGTGGCAACGCTTCAAGTGCCTGTGTCAACAGGTGGGGCGGCATCGTGGCAAGGTCAGCAACAATGCCTTGGGCGGCTTTGGCCTCCGCTTCGGTGTCGGTTTCAATTTCGGCGCTGCCGTCCTTGAAGACACGCACGACCATTTTGTTTGCTTGGCTGGAATCCATCCAGTCCATGAGTCCCGGTGGCTCTTTTTGATTGGTGAGCGGACCAGCCTTTGATTTAGCCAAGATTGCCTCCATTCGAACGGACAGCAATAAAGCGGCTTGACGTGCCATGGCAGCGTCTTTGGTTCGCAAACTACGCCGGATTTCCGTTTTTTTGACGATGTGGCGCAATGATAACGGCACGATCAAGCGGAAATAGTAGACGCCGCAGCGGTCTCGAATCAGGCGGGGGGTTTTGATGCTCACAGCAAACTCCTGAGGTAGGAGCTGGATGAGCGAAGTGGATGATGGCAAAACGCCGACAACACGTAAGTGCTTGTCGGCGTTAGGTTTTCAAAAAGTGGGGTGGCTGATGGGGCTCGAACCCACGACAACAGGAATCACAATCCTGGACTCTACCAACTGAGCTACAGCCACCGAGTAGCAAATTCTAACTGATACTTGATTTGGTTATTTGCACGGCTGCACTCAAAAAAATTTCAGACAGATATACTGCCTTTGGCGTAACTCACCAGGGTGCATGATGTTCAGCTTGTCCAATCGTTTGCCGAAATCAGGCTCTGAGTTTCCTGCGGCTTGGGGTGATGAATTCAAGTTTGAGTTGGTCAAGTCGGCACTCAGACGAGCGGGTATCGTCACTTCTACCTTGCTGATCATTGAAGGTGTCTTGTTGTTGTCGGATTTCTACCGTACACAGGGGTTAAAGGATGGCCCGGATGCTATATTTATTTGGCGCCTTGCCGCGCTGACTTTTCTTCTGACGTATCGGTTTGTGGTTGAACGTGTGGCACCCGAAGTAGCGCGCCTTCGATACTTTTTGATTTTTGGAATGTTCCTGTGCTGCTGGGCCAGTGCGGTGCTGGCCGGAATTGCGGGTGACATGTCGACGTTCACCATTGGCGCTTTGGGCGTCGCAGCTGCTTGTCCGCTGCCGGGCCGCTTTAACTCATCTCTTTTCGTGGTCTCTGGCGCTGCGTTGATCAGCTGGCTCTACGTGCATTTTCCCAATGCCGGACTGTTCTGGAGCAGCAATATTATTGCGACTTGCCTGATTGGCATTGTGATTGAAAAGTTTACTTTTGACGCCGCGTTGCGGGAGTTTTCTCACCGCAAGGGCATTGAGCGCCAGCGTGAGCGCGCCGACGAGCTGTTGTATAACGTATTTCCGGCAACTGTCGCTGCCTCGCTCAAGGAGGGTGGAAGGTCTGTCGCCCTGCATGGCGAAGTCACCATTTTGTTTGCTGATGTCGTTGGCTTCACACCACTGTCCAGCCGCTTGCTACCGTCCCAGTTACTCGATTTGCTGGAAGAGATATTCGGTAAATTTGATTTGTTGGCAAAAAAGCACGGCGTAGAAAAGATCAAAACAATAGGCGATGCCTACATGGCCATTTCTGGAGCACCATCAGTAGTAGATCGCCAAGTTGAAAGAATGGCCGATTTTGCGCTGGAGATTATCCAGATATGCAAGGAGATTTCCAAGAATACCGGATTTGATTTGGCAGTGCGTGTAGGCATTCACACTGGACCGGTGGTGGCCGGCGTGATTGGCAGTTCGCGACTTTGTTATGACTTGTGGGGGGATTCGGTCAACATGGCGCAGCGCATCGAATCGCACGGCGAGCCCAACATGATCAGTGTCAGTGAGCCCATTTATTACAAGCTGCGCAATCAGTTTCTGCTTGAAGATCGGGGTTTGATCGAGCTAAAAGGAAAAGGGCCAACCAAGACCTATGCGCTCAGAGGGCGGTTGACTTTGTCATGACACCCAGACAATTGCGACGTCCTGCTGGTCTATAATTTAGGGCTTTTCGCGAAAAGTACGATTAGCTTTGAATTGTGCAATAGGTTGTGCAAGGGCTAACGCGGCTAACGCATCTGAAGGAGAACACATGAAAAAAGGCATTCACCCCAACTACCGTGAAGTTTGCTTCCAAGATTTGTCTAACGGCTTCAAGTTTGTGACTCGTTCTTGCGCAAGCGCCAAGGAAATGATCAAGATGGACGACGGTCGCGATTTACCGCTGTACAAGCTTGATACGTCGAGCGAATCACACCCTTTTTACACTGGCACGCAAAAGTCTGTCGATAACATGGGCGGGCGCGTTGAGAAGTTCCGCAACCGCTTCGGCAAAACTACGGCCAAATAAGCCGTTTTGATAGATCAGCCAATAGGCAGCGCGGGTGATACCGCGCTGCCTTTTTCTTTGTAACGGATCAATTTCTTTCACCAATCACGTCGGTGACATCGCTGTGAGTCAACCAACACCTGCCATCGTTGCACAAGGAAGCGTCAAGCGCTTTCCACGTGTTGCACTGTGGCTGTTTTGCCTTGCTTACGTGCTGCCAGGCTTTTTTGGGCGAGGGCCCTGGAAGCGTGCAGACATCACCACCTTTGGGTATATGGCGGAACTGGCCCACGGAAGTTCCGATTGGTGGCATCCTAGCTTGAGTGGGCTGGGTCCAGAGGTTCACGCCTTGTTGCCCTACTGGCTCGGTGCCTGGGCTATCCAGTGGGCACCTTCCTGGCTGCCAACAGACATGGCGGCACGAATACCATTCGTGATTCTGCTGATCATCTCGCTCATCGCTGTCTGGTACGGGACCTATTACCTTGCCCGCACCCCTTTGGCACAACCGGTCGCATTTGCATTTGGCGGAGAGGCCCAGCCCACTGATTATGCCCGTGCTGTGGCAGATGGCGGACTGCTGGCATTTATTGCCAGCCTTGGGCTGGCACAGTTGGCCCACGAAACCACACCAGCCCTTGCGCAACTGTGTTTTACCGGGCTGCTGTTCTATGCCGTGGCTGCCCTACCCTACCGCCAACTTGCCCCCGGTCTGGCGGCAACCCTTGGATTGGCTGGTTTGACGTTGTCTGGCGCACCCACCGTGGGGCTCAGCCTGGGTCTGGGCTGCTCGGCGATCTATCTGTTTGAGAGCAAAAACTCGACCAGCCATCCACTTTCCGGAAAACTCCGCGCAGCCGGTGTGTTGACGACAACGGTTGCTTGCGCCTTACTGGCCTCACAACTGGACCTTTGGCGTTGGTACATCGACCTGCCCGAGGCCAGCTTGGCTGAATGGCAAAGTCTGGGCCGTCTTTTTTTGTGGTTCACCTGGCCAAGCTGGCCTCTGGCTTTGTTGACTCTGTGGCGCTGGCGCCGTCAGTTGCTGGTTGACAGATTCAGCAGTCGGCATTTATGGTTGCCAATTTGGTTTGTGGCTGTGGCCAGCATCGCAACACTCACCACCAGTGCTGCTGACCGCTCCCTCTTGTTGGCCCTGCCTGCGCTGTCTGCATTGGCCGCCTTTGCGCTGCCCACGCTCAGCCGAAGCGTGGCTGCCCTGATTGACTGGTTCACCTTGATTTTTTTCAGTGGCTGCGCAATGATCATTTGGATTGTCTGGATATCAATGCAAACAGGAGTACCTGCCCAGCCCGCAGCCAATGTGGCCCGTCTCGCCCCGGGATTTGTGCACAGCTTTTCATTCACTGCATTTTTGGTAGCAGTTAGCGCAAGTGGCATATGGTCTTGGCTGGTTTATTGGCGAATTGGAAGGCACCGGACTGCCATTTGGAAAAGTGTGGTCCTGCCCGCTGGTGGCGCGGCTTTGTGCTGGTTATTGTTGATGACCTTGTGGCTGCCACTGTTGGATTTCGCCCGTAGCTATGCCCCGCTGGTCAAGCAGATCACAGTTTTAGTGCCTGGAAAGCCACCGTGTGTGTCTGGTCTTGGCCTCAGTCGCAGCCAAATAGCTGCGATCCAGTTCCATAGCGAGTTGGTTGTCAGGCCCATGGCATCTGGAGAAATTTGTGACTGGTTGGTGGCCGATGCCGAATACTTCGGCGAATTTGCCAAACTCCAACCAAGTGGTTCGTGGCTACAGGTTGGTACTGCACATCACCCGGCCGACCGCAAAGAGCGCCTGCTGATTCTGAAACGCACATCTGGCCAGGTTAGTTTTTGAACCTTACCCGTTCCTGTGGAAAATCTACCCTGAACACTGACCCCTTACCCAGCTTGCTTTCTATCGTCAGCGTTGCACTGTGGCGCTGGGTGACATGTTTCACAATGGCCAAGCCCAGCCCGGTACCGCCCGTATCTCTGGAGCGGCTACGATCCACCCGATAAAAGCGTTCTGTTAAACGACCCACATGCTCAGGCGCAATGCCTGGACCCGTGTCCATCACCGAAAACATCAGGCCATTTTCTGGCGTTTTTGATGTGCTGACCGTGATGACCCGACCGGCGGGTGTGTAGCGAATGGCATTACTGACCAGATTGCCCATGGCACTCAACAACTCACTGACATCACCAGCCAGTTCCGCATCAACTTTGTCGTCAAACACCAACTGGTGCATTTCCCCTTGCTCAGCGGTAATCAATCGTGACAACGACAGCGCGTCCTGCCAGATCTGCGCCATCAGTTGAGACAAAGGCGTCCAGCACGACAAGTCAGGTGCTGGGCTACCTTCCAGCCTTGAAAGCGTCAGCAAGTCGTTGACCAAAGTTTGCATACGCGTCGATTGATGAGCCATTAACCTCAAATAGTGCTGGCGTTCGTCGTCGTCAAGCTCCAAGGTCTGCAAGGTTTCAACAAATCCAGCCAGCACAGTCAGTGGGGTCCGAATTTCGTGTGACACGTTGGCCACGAAGTCACGTCGCATGGCATCTGCTTGCTCCAAGGCTGTGATGTCGCGCGACAGCAGCAGGGTGCGCCCATCGCCGTAAGGATGCAACTGAACTGACAACACGACCGGTCGAGACGGCGAGCTTTCGCGCCCAGGCATCGTCACGCTACGCTGGTAATCACGACTCGCCAAATAGGCAATAAAACCCGGGTCACGCACCAAATTGCCAATGATCTGCGCCAGATCACGCTGTGCCATGATGCCGAAGTGATGGGTTGCAGTTTGATTGCACCACTCGATGCGGGCTTGGCTGTCAAGCAACACAACCCCGTTGGGCGACACCTGAAAAGCTGACAAAAAGTCTTGCAGCCTGCGCTGACTCTCAGTCAGCAGTCGGTCACGGTCACGCAATAGGCGGCGCGATCGCTCAAATACCTCTTTCCATACACCCAAAAGCCCGTGAGACTCGCTGTTGCCGTTAACGCGTAAATACGCCAGCACGCGCATGGCTCCAACAGCGTCCAGCACAAACCAAACCACGCCACCGGCGGTGACTCCGATCCAGGGTCCGTTACTCAACTGCAACTGCTGTTTTACCCACCAACCTACCAACCCACCGGCTGTCAGGCAGAATAGAAAAAACAGTGCACGAAAGAGCATCAACCAGCCGTCAGTCTGTACCCGGCACCACGCACTGTTTCTACCATCAGACCTGCCTGAGCACCCAGCGCCTCGCGCAAGCGCTTCACATGCACGTCCACCGTGCGCTCTTCGATAAACACATGATCCCCCCAAACCCTGTCAAGCAACTGGGACCGCCCGTGAACACGCTCAGGATAGGTCATCAGATAGTGCAACAGCTTGAACTCGGTGGGTCCCAATTTCAGTGCCTGGTCCTTGAAGGTCACCCGGTAGGTTGAAGCGTCAAGGCTGAGTTCCCCTAAAGTGACCACTCCAGCATCTTGTTCCGGCGCACGCCGGCGAAGCACAGCGCGAATGCGCGCTAAAAGTTCTTTGGTCGAAAATGGCTTGGCTATGTAATCGTCGGCACCGGCATCCAGACCAGCGACGCGATCAACCTCATCATTGCGCGCAGTGAGCATGATGATCGGTACATCTTTGGAACGTGGGTGCGCTCGCCAGCGCTTTGCCAGTGTCAAACCACTTTCACCCGGCAACATCCAGTCCAGCAGTATGACGTCTGGCAATACCGCGTCCAGTTCCGCCTGGGCCGTCGCGCTATCCATGGCCCAAATCGGGCGAAAGCCGCTGTGTTTGAGGTTGACCGAAATCAGTTCGGCTATAGCCGGTTCGTCTTCAACGATCAATACACCCGGCAAACGTCTCATTTCACCACCGACTCAATTTCTTCCATGCGAGCATGTCGTACGTCAGCGCCCTTCACAATGTAGATGATGAGTTCAGCGATGTTTTTGGCATGATCGCCAATGCGCTCAACCGCCTTGGCCAAAAACAGCAGGTCCAGGCTGGGAGAGATCATGCGTGGGTCTTCCATCATGTAAGTAATGAGCTTGCGCACAAACCCATCGAACTCTTTGTCAATCAGATCGTCTTCTTTCAAAATGGACAGCGCCGCTGTGGTATCGAGCCGGGCAAACGCATCAAGTGCTTTGCGCAAAAGCGCTGAGGCCATGTCAGCAGCCACTCGCAGCTCCAACGACGGCAAAGACCGGGGTGCGCCACTGTTGATGATGGATCGCACCATGCGGGCAATTTTTTCGGCCTCATCACCCACCCGCTCCAGATTTGCCGTGGCCTTGGAGATGGCAATCAGCAGGCGTAAATCTCGTGCGGTAGGCTGGCGCCGAGCGATGATGCTGGAGAGCTCGCGGTCGATATCAACCTCCATCGCATTCACTGTGACCTCTGTCGCCAGCACCTGGTTGGCGATCTCGGCATTGAACTCGGACAAGGAATAAACCGCCTGGCGAATCTGTGACTCCACCAGGCCACCAAGTTCCATGACTCGGGAGGAAACAGAGCTTAACTCGCTGTCAAACTGGGAGGACAGATGTTTGTCAGGCATGGTTTTCTTTCAATAGACCAAAAAATAAAAATGATAACAATCAGACGTCTGCCATCCGGGTTAACCGAAGCGCCCAGTAATATAGTCTTCGGTTTCCTGGCGATTGGGCTTGAAGAAAATTTGCTCGGTGGCACCAAACTCCATCAAATCGCCCAGATACATGTAAGCGGTGTAATCGCTGCAACGCGCAGCCTGCTGCATGTTGTGCGTCACGATCACCACGGTGTAGTCCTGCTTGAGTTCAATAATTAACTCCTCGACCTTGGCGGTTGAGATCGGGTCGAGCGCTGAGCACGGCTCGTCAAGCAAAATCACTTCAGGCTTGATGGCCACACCGCGTGCAATGCACAAGCGCTGCTGCTGGCCACCCGACAGGCTGGCACCGTTCTGCTTGAGTTTGTCTTTGACTTCGTTCCACAATGCCGCCTTGCGCAACGCCCATTCGACCCGCTCTTCCATTTCAGACGTGCTCAGGTTTTCAAACAGTTTCACACCAAAGGCGATATTGTCAAAGATTGACATCGGAAACGGCGTGGGCTTTTGAAACACCATGCCCACCTTGGCACGCAACAACGCCACGTCCTGTTTGCTGGTGAGCAGATTCTCGCCGTCAAGAATGATCTCACCCTTGGCGTGTTGCTCAGGGTAAAGCTCGTACATGCGGTTAAAAATCCGCAACAAGGTGGATTTGCCACATCCTGACGGGCCAATGAAGGCCGTGACCCTTTTTTCAGGTATCTCAAGGTTGATGTTCTTGAGCGCGTGAAACTTGCCGTAAAAGAAGTCAAGGTTCTTGACAGAAATCTTTGATTTTTCGGCTTTGGCAACTGTGGTGGTAGTGTTCATATGCGGTTTTGATTGGATCGCGTTGGTTTAGCGTCAGTCTTTGTTTCTGGTCAGGACACGGGCCAGTATGTTCAGCCCCAAGACGGCCAGGGTGATCAGGAACACGCCCGCCCAGGCCAACTCCTGCCAGTTTTGGTAGGGACTCATGGCGAACTTGAAAATCGTCACAGGCAAGCTGGCCATGGGTTCACCGAGGCTGGAGGTCCAGAACTGGTTACTCAAAGCGGTAAACAACAGCGGAGCGGTTTCACCCGCAATGCGGGCCACCGCCAACAACACCCCGGTCACCACGCCGGCACGGGCAGCACGCATGGTGATGCTCAAAATCACCTTCCATTTGGGTGCTCCAAGCGCGTACGCCGCCTCACGCAATCCAGGCGGAATCAGTTGCAACATGTTTTCAGTGGTGCGAATCACCACCGGAATCACGATCAACGCCAACGCCAGGACCCCGGCATAGCCAGAAAACGACTTGAACTGCGCGACCACGACCGAATAAACAAACAAGCCAATCACAATCGACGGCGCAGACAGCAAGATGTCATTCACGAACCGGGTGACAGCAGCCAGCCAACTGTGCGTATCAAACTCTGCCAGATAAATGCCCGCCATGACACCAATCGGGGTTCCGACAAATGTGGCCAGCATCACCATCAAAAATGAGCCATAGATGGCGTTGGCCAGTCCGCCCGCATCGTTGGGTGGTGGTGTCATTTGGGTCAGAGTGGCCCAAGTCAAGCCTGCCAACCCCAAGCGCACGGTTTCAAACAAAATCCAGAACAACCACACCAGTCCGAAAGCCATCGCCGCCAGTGACAGCACCAGCGCAACGATGTTCGTGAATTTACGGCGAGCGTATTTGGCTTGCCGGGTGTCTTTAGATGCCTTAACGTGTGGCACGGTTTCGTCAAAGTTCATGATTTGGCACCTTCACCCTTTTTGAGCTGTGACAACAACAGTTTGGACAGTGACAGCACCACAAACGTGATAAAGAAGAGCACTAGCCCCAGATACATCAGTGAAGCCTGGTGCAACCCAGCACCTGCCTCGGCAAACTCGTTGGCCAATGCAGAAGTAATGCTGTTGGCTGCCTGAAACAGGCTCAGAGAATCAAGCTGGTTAAAGTTGCCAATGACAAAGGTAACCGCCATGGTTTCCCCGATGGCACGCCCCAGCCCGAGCATGATGCCGCCAATCACACCGGCTTTGGTATAAGGCAACACCACGGTTGACACCACCTCCCAGGTGGTAGCGCCCAGCCCGTAGGCCGACTCCTTCAAAAGAGTAGGGGTGACTTCAAACACGTCACGCATCACTGCCGCGATGAACGGAATGATCATGATCGCCAAAATAATGCCGGCTGACAAAATACCAATACCCACGGGCGGGCCGGAAACAAACGCCTCAAGGAACGGAACTCCCTTGAAAACTGACTGCAGTGGCTGCTGCACATAGGTCGACAAAATGGGGCTAAACACCAGCAAGCCCCACATGCCGTAAACAATCGAAGGAATAGCCGCCAACAACTCGATGGCTGTGCCCAGCGGTCTTTTGAGCCAGGCTGGGGACAGTTCTGTCAAAAACAAGGCAATTCCGAAACTCACCGGCACGGCGATCACCAGCGCAATGACGGATGTCATCAAGGTGCCGTAGATCATCACCAGGCCGCCAAAGTCCTCTTGAACGGGGTCCCAGGTGGTGGACGCCAGAAAACCAAGACCATACTTGCTGATGGCCGGCCAGGCGCTGATGGTCAAGGACAACAAAATGGCAAACAGCAAGCCCAGCGTCAGCAGCGCAGCCCCCTTGGCCAGCCAGCCAAAAACGCGGTCTGCCATCGGGCCGGATCGCGCAGTTTTAACCGGCGGCACACCTGCCGCTCCTTGTCGGGCCGACGCCCCCATCGGGCTCATCGGCATCTCTTGCTGGGTCGTTGTTGCTGCCACTTGGTTTTCCTTTGGTCGTACCTGGTCAGGTGTTTACTTCAAAGCAACCGGCTTGCCCGATGTATCTTTGACCGCACCCCAAGCCTTTTCGATGGTGGCCACCACGCTGTCAGGCAGCGCTACATAGTCCAGGTCGCCGGCAATCTTGTCGCCGCTCTTGAAAGCCCACGTGAAAAACTTGAAGGTTTCGGTGGCATTGGCCGGCTTGTCTTGCACGTTGTACATCAAGATGAAGGTAGCAGTCGAAATCGGCCAGGTGCCCTTGCCAGGCTGGTCAACAATCAATTGATAGAACGACTTGTTCCAGTCAGCCCCGGCCGCCGCAGCGGCAAAAGCCTCTTCACTTGGGGGAACAAAGACACCATCCTTGTTTTTCATCATGGTGTAGGTCATTTTGTTTTGCTTGACGTAGGAATATTCCACATAACCAATGGAGTTGGGCAGACGGTTCACAAAAGCGGCCACACCTTCGTTGCCCTTGCCACCCGCACCCACAGGCCAATTCACCGCTGTGCCCTCACCCACTTTGGTTTTCCACTCGGGGTGAACGCGGCTAAGGTAGTTGGTGAAGTTGAACGTGGTGCCCGAACCATCGGCGCGACGCACTGGTGCAATATCAGCATCAGGCAAAGCCAGGCCAGGGTTAAGGGCCTTCAGTGCGGCGTCGTTCCACTTGGTGATCTTTCCTAAGTAAATGTCACCCAACACCTGGCCATCCAGCTTCATTTGGCCGGGAGCAATACCCTTGATGTTGATCACCGGCACGGTGCCACCAATCACGGTAGGAAACTGAAACTGGCCCTTCTTGGCCAGCACGTCGTCAGTCAACGGCATATCTGATGCACCAAAGTCAACTGTTTTGGAGTCAATTTGCTTGATGCCCGCGCCGGAACCTACTGACTGGTAGTTCACTTTGACGCCAGTTGCCTTGTTGTAATCAGCCGCCCACTTGGAATAGACCGGGGCCGGAAAACTAGCACCAGCTCCTGTAATTTCCTGGGCATTCACTGCCCCAGCACCCAAAAATGCCAGCGCCGTGGTCGCCATGATCGATTTGATCGTGCAATGTTTCATGTAAAGTCCTTGGTAGGTTGATACGATTCACCGAAGGGTTTCGGTTGCATGCCAGGTACTTTAAGACGTCAATATGTCAGGACTATGACAAAGCAAGGATTGTTGAAAAACGCCGGCATCGGTTGGCACTTGACGGGTGCGATCGCACGTTCATACAACTGTCACTTAAACGTCATCAAGATAGTGCCCCAAATACGCTACGCTACCGTCCATGTGCACGCGCTCTGACTACTCTGACGCTTGCGAACAATCTTCATTGGAACCACTCATGCTAGCCATCAAAAAAGCCCGCAAACTCATTGAAACCAACCCGAACGAGCCTGCGTCGCAAATCATTGCCGCTTTGGTGCTGGCGCTAGAAAGCGAAACCAGCATTTCTGTGGCGCAGCTCTACCAACTCGACAACAAGCGCTTTGAATTGGCACTCGAAATACTGGACGAATGGCGTCTGGACCGGCATTACGCCAGCAAGCTGCGCCTGCTCGACACCAGCAATCTGGCGCGGGAACTCGGCGTACCCAACACGGCCCCCGCCGCTGCCGCGCCAACTGTTTGAATCGTCGGCGCCGACATGGCGCTGCAGCCTCAAAGTCATGATTTAGTCATGGTTGCGGGATAAACTCGTCCGGTCAATTAAATCAAATCAGGAGCTTCGCTTGAAATACTCTCAATCCGACGATGAACTGATCCAGCGCATCCGCCGCGACCTGGCTGACAGCTACGACGAAGAGTTGGAGCTAGAGCTTGAAGACCGCAACCTCGATGAGATGGCGGACAGCCTGGTCGACACCGAGTCTGAAGCCTACCGCACCGGTCGACGCCTGTATTTTCGCGAGCTGTTTCGCCTGCAGGGCGAACTGGTCAAGCTGCAGGATTGGGTTGTCAAAAGCGGACAAAAAATCGTGATCTGTTTTGAGGGCCGGGATGCTGCCGGTAAGGGCGGCACCATCAAGCGCATCACCCAGCGGCTAAACCCGCGTGTATGCCGGGTCGCGGCGTTGCCGGCGCCCAACCTGCGCGAACAAACCCAGTGGTACTTTCAACGCTATGTGGCACACCTGCCGGGTGCGGGCGAAATGGTGCTGTTTGACCGCAGCTGGTACAACCGCGCGGGCGTCGAGCGCGTCATGGGGTTTTGCACCGACGAGCAATACGAAGAATTTTTCCGATCGGTGCCTGAGTTTGAAAAAATGTTGGTGCGCTCGGGCATCAAGCTCATCAAATACTGGTTTTCGGTCACGGACGAAGAGCAGCAACTGCGCTTTTTGGGCCGCATCCACGACCCGCTCAAGCAGTGGAAGCTCAGCCCCATGGACATGGAGTCGCGCAAGCGCTGGGAGGAATACACCAAGGCCAAAGAAGTCATGCTGGAGCGCACGCACATTCCAGAAGCACCGTGGTGGGTGGTCAACTCGGTGGACAAGAAAAAAGCCCGGCTTAACTGCATTCATCATTTGCTGAGCCAGATTCCGTATGAAGAGGTCGAGTTCACTCCCATCGTGCTGCCACCACGCCAACGCAACGACGACTATGTGCGTCAACCAGTGCCCAACGAGATTCTGGTGCCTGAAGTTTATTAAGCCTTGCCACTTCGCGCGGCAATGATGCCGCACCTTGTTGTCACAAAAGCAAGGCTGCTTTGCTTCATTTTAAATAGCATATAGCGCTTACATATCAAGGGCCAAAGGCCAATTTTCTCTATAAACTGTACTTCAATCTGGCTGTCACACCACTGACACATTGACGCCTTACATTGACCGTTTTCAACAGTCAAGCAGGTGTTTCATGATTACAAACCAATTTTTGCGCAGCACCCTGGCTGCAGTGTTCTGCTTTGGAATTGCCGGCTGCGCTTCCTCTAGTGGCGGTGTCGACAAGGCAAGCTCAACCTCCAGCATGGGCAAATACAGCTTTGGCCTGTGGGGCGACATGCCCTACAAAAAAGCTGGCGACGACGCCAAGCTGCCAGCGGTGCTGCAAAGCATCAACGCCTCTGACATTGCGTTTTCGCTGTACGACGGAGACATCAAGGACGGCAGTTCCAAATGCACCGATGACGTTTATACCGATGCCTTGAAGATGTTTGGCAGCATGAAAAAGCCGGTGGTTTACGTGCCGGGTGACAACGAGTGGACCGACTGCCACCGCCTCAACAATGGTGGCATGGACAGCCTGGAGCGCTTGAGCCATCTTCGCAAAGTGCTGTACCCCACGCTCAACTCATTGGGTCAAACCACTTTGGCGCTCGAACACCAAGGGAAACTGGGTGAGAAATTTGTGGAAAACACTCGCTTCAGCCATGGCGACATCACGTTTGTTGGCATTAACATGCCGGGCAGCAACAACAACATGGTCATGAATGCCAAGGAATGCAGCAACAAGAGTGCCCGCAAAACCGCCCAATGTGATGCAGCCAACGCGGAGTATCTGGAGCGAGATGCGGCCAATGTCGTCTGGTTGAGTGAATCGTTTGCCCAGGCCAAGGCCAAAAACGCCCGCGGACTGGTGCTGGTGGTACAAGCCGACCCGGGTTTTGATTGGCCCGAAACCGAAGAATTTGACGACAGCACATTGCCTGGCGTGAGCGGTTATCGCCATTTCATGAGCAAGCTCGCCGAGCAGACACAAACCTTCAAGGGTGAAGTGCTGTTTGTACATGGTGACACACACTTCTTCAAGCTTGACAAGCCATTGTTCAACCCGGGCAACATGCTGACCAACTTCACCCGTCTGCAAACCTTTGGCAGCCCCAGCCTGCATTGGGTCAAAGTGACGGTGGATCCGGCCAGCGCCAGCGTGTTTCAGGTTGAACCCATCACCGTCAAGCAACCCAACTGACCCTGCAACCGTCGCCCCTGAACGAAATGGCCGGTAACTTTCTGGCATGACCTGCGTTGACCTGATCTACTTCAACGCAGGTGGCGGCCACCGGGCAGCTGCAAAGGCTCTGGCTCAAGCCATGCAGCACCTGCCCTGGCAGGTGCGACAGGTCAGTCTGGTTGAAATACTTGACCCCAAGGGTCAGTTTTACGACAACCTGGGATTACAGCCCGAAGACTTTTACAACAAGCGTCTGGCCAACGGCCTGACCTTGGGCATGCGGCAAGAGTTGAAACTGCTGCAATGGTTCATCAGGCTTGGGCACCTGGCGATGGTCAAAAAGATGCAAGCGCACTGGCTGTCAACCCAGCCCGACATGGTGGTGTCGCTGATCCCCAATTTCAACCGCGCCCTGTGCCAAAGCCTGTCTTTGGCACGGCCCGGCACGCCCTATGTGACGGTGCTGACCGACATGGCCGATTACCCGCCCAATTTCTGGATTGAACCCGATCAACCACAGCATGTGGTTTGCGGTACCGACCACGCAGTAGCCCAAGCCCTGGCAGCAGGCTGCTCCCCCATGCGTGTTCACCAGACCTCGGGCATGATCCTTTCGCCGCATTTTTACGCGCCGCGTGTGATGGATCGCGCCGCAGAACGGCAAAAACATGGCCTGGATACACAGCAGGCGGTTGGCGTGGTGATGTTTGGTGGCTACGGCTCTGACACCATGAAACGCATCGCAAAAAAGCTGCCCGATACGCCTTTGATTTTGCTATGTGGCAAAAACGCCAAGCTGGCCCAATCGCTGCGCCGACAACCAGCCAGAGCCGCAAGGGTCGTGGTTGAATTTACCGACGATGTGGCCTATTGGCTGCGTTTGGCAGATTTCTTCATTGGCAAACCCGGCCCAGCCAGTCTCAGCGAAGCCGTCCACATGGGCCTGCCCGTGATCACCACGCGCAACGCCTGGACCATGCCCCAAGAGCGCTGGAACACACAGTGGGTGGTGGCGCAAGAACTCGGTGTGGTGGTGCGCAGCTTTACCGAGGTGCGCACGGCGGTGGATGCCATTGTGGGCGGGTTGCCACAATGGCAAACCAGGGTCCAAAAGGTGCAGAACCGTGCCGTGTTTGAGGTGCCAGAAATTCTGGCCAGGCTGCTCGGCTGAACAGCTTTCGCATTCGGTGGCGATTTACCGGTCGGACCCATTCCTGATGACCAGGCCTTTGCCATCCGTTTTGGCACGGTGCTTGGCCAATGCCGCCACCGAGGCGACCTGTTCAGCATTGGCAAATTGATGCGCAGCCACTCTGACGGCACCGATCGACAACGTTGTTAAGGGAAAAAACCTCGACACGCCAAACCGGTCTTCGGCCTGAATGCCGCCGGCCGCACGGGCTGGCTCATCAAACAAGGCCACCGCCTGTTGTGCAAATTCATCAATGATTTGCAGGCATTGTGTTTGCCAGTCGTCACTTTGGTACAGCAAAATGAAGTCGTCACCGCCAACGTGTCCGACAAAATCACGCCGAGAGTCGCAGTGCGCCTGTACCAACCTGGCCAGCAGGCGGATCATTTCGTCGCCGCGCCAATAACCATATTGGTCGTTGAACGGCTTGAAGTTGTTCAGGTCGGCATAACAGGCAACAAACCCAATTCCACTGGCCAGCAGGCGCTCAATGTGTTGGGTAATAGGAATGTTGCCGGGCAAAAATGTCAGCGGGTTGGCATGGCGCGCAGCTTCTATACGCGTTTCGGTGACCGAGCGCACCAGTTGCTCGCCGGTGCCCAGACCCAGGTAACGGCCGTTTTCAGTGACGATAAAACCATCGGCCAGGTAACGTTGGTCGTCAGAGGTCAGAATACCGACCAGCTCATCAATGTTGTGGCTGCGCTCGATCAAACGCGGCTCCAGGTTGGCGTGGGCCATGCACGATTTGTGACCCCATATCTCGCGGTAGTACAGCTTGCTGTACTCGTTCATGAAGGCACTGCGATTGATGATGGCGACCGGTCGGGCCTGATCCAGCACCGCAATGGCATGAAGCTTGGGATGCGTAAAAAGAAGCCGCGCCAATTGGTCATTGGTGGTGTCCAAACTGACCGTTGGCGCCGATAAAACGGCAAGACGGCTCAGCGTTCCGGCACATGGCGCACGCTGCGGCTCAGGAAAGACGGCCACCGTTTGGTCGCGGACGACCACCATCGCTGGCGCATCAATCTGCTCATGCGGCAGCCGCGCCGGTCGGCCTAAAAAGAACCCCTGGCCATACTTGATGCCCAGGCCACGCAAAACGCGTAAATCGTCCTCGGTTTCAATGCCCTCGGCAATCAATGCCGTGTCAAAGACCACGGCAATTTGCTGCAACGCCTGAATGGTTTTGAGCTTGTCAGCATGCTGGCTGATCGACTTGGTGAAGTATTTGTCTATCTTGACAAATTCGGGCTTGATCTGCGACCACAAGCGCAGGCTTGAACGCCCATCGCCAAAGTCGTCCAACGCCAGCGCCACCCCGGCGGCGCGAACCTGTTGCACCATCGCGGCCAGGTAATCCATGTCCAACACCCGCTCATACTCGGTAATTTCCAGCACCAGCATGCGCGGCGACACGCCCATGGCACCCAACAGGGCCAGCAAACTGTCGCAGCCACATTGCCGGATCAGCTTGAGCAGGGCATCGGCGCTGATGTTGACAAACAAGCGACCAGGCTGGTTCAGGCTGCCCCACAAATCAAGTGCCACCGATACGCAGTGGTTTTCAAATTCGCTATTGAGATTTTCGTGCGCGGCCGCCAGCAACAATGTATCGGGCGTATGAAAAGAGGTATTCACCGGGCCCCTGATCAAGGCTTCGTGTGAAAAAATTGCACCATCCCCCAACGCCACGATGGGCTGGAATACCGGATAGAGATTTTGCCGCCGTAGCAATGCAGCTAGCGGACCACGCCCTTTTTTGACAGCTTCAGAAGCCAGGGCAGATGCCACCGACTTGACATCTTTGCCAAGCCGATGACCCTGATCGTCTGACAGCAATTTGATGGTAGTGGCCGGGGTAGACGGGGACTGCACACATTTGTTCATTGAATGCCCGACTCAAAGAATTCGGAACTGAAGTTTAGAAATGTTCAATGAAGGTTGTGTGACACCGGGCGGATGTTGGATTTTTGGCTTTGGCAGGACTTGACTATGTTTCATTAAACGATATAAACTGTATATCCTGTTTTTTCAAGGAAATCTCATCATGTCCTCCACCCAAACCAGCGCACCCGCCATGGCTGACGCATCGATTTTGTCTAACGCCGTGCAGACCCCAGCGACAGCCACGAAAGCCTTGACACCCAAGCCCGCCAGAACTCCCGCAAAAAAAGTGGCAGCACCCAAAGCAGCAAGCACACCAACGGCCAAAGCAAGTGCACCCGCTGCCTCCAGGACAGCTACCCAGCCTGCTCCCAAAGCCCGCACAAAAGCAAGCAAAGTGCCCGCTACCAAGCCCAAAGCTGAAAAATTGCTCAAGGACAAAAAGCCAAAACTGGTGCGAGACAGCTTCACCATTCCCAAACTTGAATACCTGATCCTTGACCAGCTCAAGCAGCGTAGCGGCACCCTTGGCACCATGGCCAAAAAAAGCGAACTGATCCGCGCTGGCATCAAAGCCCTGGCAGAAATGCCGGATGCCAGCTTTCTGGCAGCGATCAAGGCAGTCCCGACAATCAAGACCGGTCGACCGTTGAAAGACTGACATCCCTCTGCCATCGCTGCCACCCATCCATCGATGCGGTGTGCGTTTCCCTGAACGAAGGTGGTTTTAATCAATTTGTCACCTTGGCCCCCTAAGCTGGGCCAATGTCTGCTATTGAACTTTTTGAAATCGGAAAATCGTGGGGAACCAGTTTGGCGCTGGCGTCTATCAGCCTGCACATCGAGGCGGGCACGTTTTGCGTGCTGCTGGGGCCATCAGGCTGCGGCAAATCGACCACCTTGCGCATCATTGCGGGCCTGGAGACGGCCACTTCCGGCCAGGTCTTTATCGACGGTCGTGATGTCACACAGGCGTCACCAGCGCAACGCGGCATCGCCATGGTGTTTCAGAACTATGCGCTGTTTCCGCACCTGACGGTCGCCGACAACATCACCTTTGGTCTGTCAGTGCGCAAGACGCCGGCCCTCGAAGCCGCCAAACGCCTGAAAGAAACCGCCGCTCTGCTGGGACTCGAGTCCCTGCTGACCCGCCGCCCAAGTCAACTGTCGGGTGGCCAACAGCAGCGGGTGGCGCTGGCACGCGCGTTGGTGGCACAAGCCAAAGTCTGCCTGATGGATGAACCCTTGTCCAACCTGGATGCCCAACTGCGCCAGGACATGCGCCGCGAGCTGCGTGACATCCAGCGCCAGCTGGGCCTGACCCTGGTGTATGTGACCCACGACCAGGCCGAGGCCATGAGCATGGCCGACCAGGTGGTGCTGCTCAACAAGGGCCATGTGGAGCAGCGCATTCGCTGACTGAGCAAGCCTGTGCAGCGATGACATCACCGGTACGTCATGCGTTTGACACAAGCGCGCCCCAAACTCTGTAACTTCCTATCAACTGGAGTCATTTCCCATGTCTGTCCGTCTGTTTTCCTTGGGTGCCGTGGCGCTCGCCACCACCCTGACCCTGAGCGCTTGTGGCGGCAATGCTGACCCGATGCCATTCCAAACCCTGAATGGCCAGGCACCGCTGGTCATTGGTCACCGGGGTGCTGCCGGCACCCTGCCCGACCACACGCTGGAAGGCTACCTCAAGGCCATTGACATGGGGGCGGACTTCATTGAACCCGACTTGGTGGCCACCAAAGATGGTGAGCTGATTGCCCGCCACGAGCCCAACATCACCGGCACCACCGATGTCGCCAGCCGCCCCGAGTTTGCCAGCCGCAAGACCACCCGCAAGGTCGATGGTGTGGATGAAACCGGCTGGTTTGCCACCGACTTCACGCTGGCCGAGATCAAGACCCTGCGTGCCATCCAGCCCCTGAGCGACCGCAGCACCGCTTACAACGGCCTGTACCAGATTCCCACCTTTCGCGAAGTGCTCAACCTGGCCAAAACCGAAGGCACCAAACGTGGCAGGACGATTGGCGTGTACCCCGAAACCAAACACCCCACTTACCATGAAGATGCGAACCTGAAGCTCGAAGACCGCTTGCTGGCCATCCTGGCCGAATACGGCTACACCAAAAAGGACTCTCCGGTCATCATCCAGTCGTTTGAGACAGCCAACCTCAAATACCTCAACACCAAGACCGACGTGCGTCTGGCGCAATTGGTCGATGGCGATGACTATGACTTCAAAACCGGCGCAGTGACCTTTGCCGCCCCTTTTGACCGTCCCTATGACTGGACGCGCGCTGGCAAGACCGAGCTGTTTGGCTCCATGGTGACACCCGCCGGCCTGGCCGACATTGCCAAATACGCCGACGGCGTTGGCCCCTGGAAGCCCTACATCATCCCGGTCAAAGGCACTTATGGCACCGACGGCAAGATGGTGGACGTGAACAAGGACGGCGCGATCAATTACATGGATGCCAGCTCTGCAGCACCCACCACGCTGATTGCCGACGCGCACAAGCTGGGCCTGACCGTGCATACCTGGACTTTCCGCAACGAACCCAAACGGCTGACCTTTGATCTCAAGGGTGACCCCAAGGCTGAGTACCTGTTGTTCTACCGTGCCGGCATTGATGGCCTGTTCTCTGACTTTTCCGACACCGCAGTGGCTGCGCGCAACGACTACTTGAAAGCACTGGGCCGCTACGTGGGGCCAGGTCCAGCCAACCCTTGCGGGAACGGACGGGGGGTGGCGCTGGGACGCCACACGGCGGCTTGATCACCCGGTCAGCGCATTCACTAGTTTCAAACCCACCCAAGGAAATTCACCATGAACCGAAAGAACTTTCTCCAGCATACTGCAAAATTTATAGCTGTCAGCGCAATCTACATGGGGGCTGCAGGCCAATTACATGCACAAACGCCAGTGGACGTGCAGTTTTTCTACCCGGTGGCCGTGGGCGGCCCGATTGCCAAGACGATTGACGGCTTTGCTGCGGGTTTCATGAAAGACAACCCCACCGTCAAGGTCACACCCATTTACGCCGGCAGTTACCAGGATAGCATCGTCAAGGCGCTGACCGCCCACAAATCCGGCACGCCGCCGGTCACCTCGGTGCTGCTGTCGACCGACATGTTCACCCTGATTGACGAAGACGCGGTGGTCCCATTTGACAACTTTGTCAAAACCGCGCAAGACAAAGCCTGGCTGGCCGGCTTTTACCCGGCTTTCATGCAAAACAGCCAGACCGGCGGCAAAACCTGGGGCATTCCGTTCCAGCGCTCTACCGTGGTGATGTACTGGAACAAGGACTTGTTCAAACAAGCCGGCCTGGACCCCAACAAGGCCCCCGCCAATTGGGCTGAACTCAAAGACGCCGCCGCCAAGCTGACGCAAAAAGACGCCAGCGGCAAGGTCAGCACCTGGGGCGTGCAGATTCCATCCAGCGGCTTCCCGTACTGGCTGTTCCAGACGCTCAGCACCACCAACGGGGCCATTTTGGCCAACGAGGCCGGCACTGCCGTCAAGTTTGACGACCCCAAGGTGGTTGAAGCCCTGCAGTATTGGGTGGACCTGGGCAAGGCCGGCATTCACCCGCCCGGCGTGGTCGAGTGGGGCACCACACCGAAAGACTTTTTTGAGAAAAAAGCCGCCATCATCTTCACCACCACCGGCAACCTGACCAACATCAAAGCCAACGCCAAATTTGACTTTGGCGTCGGCATGATTCCGGGTAACGTGCGCAAAGGCTCACCCACCGGTGGCGGCAACTTCTACATTTTCAAAAAATCCAGCCCGGCGCAGCAGCAGGCGGCGTTTGAGTTTGTCAAGTGGATCACCCAGCCCGAGCGCGCCGCGCAGTGGAGCATGGACACCGGCTATGTGGCGGTTTCCCAAGCCGCCTACGACACCCCTATCCTCAAGCAATACGGCAGCGGCTTCCCGGCAGCACTGGTGGCGCGTGACCAGTTGCCGGTGGCAGTGGCCGAACTCTCCACCCATGACAACCAGCGGGTGACCAAGGCGCTCAACGACGGCCTGCAGGCGTAAGCCATGCGCACGGGCTCTATCTGGCTGATGCTGCTGCCGGCACTGTTGCTGCTGCTGGCCTTTACCCACTGGCCGGTGGCAGCCACGCTGATGGACAGCTTTTACTCGACCCCCAAGGGCGCGCGTGCCAGTGTCTGGGTGGGGTTGGAAAACTACCAGGTCATGCGGGCCGACCCGGTGTTCTGGAAGGCCTTATCAAACAACCTGTGGTTTGCCGGCATCACCATTCCTGCGTCCATCGGTCTGGCGCTGGTAATGGCGCTGTGGGTCAACGAGCGCATCGCCGGGCGCAACTGGCTGCGCATGGCCTACTTCACGCCCACCGTGCTGCCGATGATTGCGGTGGCCAACATCTGGCTGTTTTTCTACACCCCGCAATACGGCTTGCTGGAGCAAATCAGCGGCGCCTTGGGCTTGCCGTCGCACAACTGGCTGGGCAGCCCTGCTACGGCTTTGGGAGCTGTCACCGCAGTTGCAGTCTGGAAGGAAGCCGGTTTCTTCATGATTTTTTACCTGGCTGCGCTGCAAAGCCTGAACCCCAGCCTGCGCGAGGCCGCGGCCATTGAGGGCGCTTCGCGCTGGACGTTTTTCTGGCGGGTGCAGTGGCCGTTGCTGATGCCCACCACGCTGTTTGTGCTGGTCAATGCGTTCATCAACGGCTTTCGCATGGTGGACCACCTGTTTGTGCTGACCCACGGCGGGCCTGACAATGCCTCGACGCTGCTGCTTTTTTACCTGTACCAGGTGGGTTTTGGCTTTTGGGACACGGCGTATGCCTCGGCCATCACCGTGGTGCTGGTGGCCATTTTGGCGGGCGTGGCACTGCTGCAGTTTTTTGTGCTGGACCGCAAGGTGCATTACCAATGAGGCATTTGGCATGAGCCACAGCGCCACACAGCGTCTGGCGTTCAACGAGCCGGGCTGGCTGGATACGCTGGCAGCCTGGTTGCTGGCGCTGCTGTGGGTGCTACCGCTGCTGTACGCGGTGTGGACGGCATTCCACCCTGCCGAATATGCCACCCGCTTTGAACTGACAGCGCCACTGACGCTGGCCAACTTTGGCCGTGCCTGGGAGGCCGCACCCTTTGCCCGCTACTTTCTCAACACCAGCCTGCTGGTGGGCATGATCCTGAGTGTGCAACTGGTGCTGGCCACCTTAGCCGGGTTTGCTTTTGCCCGCTACCGGTTTCGGGGCCGTCAGCTGGCCTTTGCCCTGGTACTGGTGCAGTTGATGGTGATGCCCGACATATTGGTGGTCGAAAACTACAAAACCATGGCGCAACTGGGACTGATTGACTCGCTGCTGGCCATCGGACTGCCCTACTTCGCCTCGGCCTTCGCTATTTTTTTGTTGCGCCAGACCTTCATGGGCATTCCGCAGGAGCTTGACGATGCGGCGCGGGTGGAAGGGGCCAGCGCCCTGCAAATCCTGTGGCGGGTGTATGTGCCGCTGGCCAAACCGGTGTATGTGGCGTTTGCGCTGGTGTCGGTCAGCTTTCACTGGAACAACTTTCTGTGGCCGCTGATCGTGACCAACAGCGTCAACGCGCGCCCGCTCACCGTGGGGCTGCAGATATTTTCGTCGGTCGATCAGGGCATAGACTGGTCCATCATCACGGCAGCGACGCTGTTGAGTTCAGCGCCACTGCTGATTGCCTTTTTGCTTTTTCAACGTCAATTTGTCCAAAGCTTTATGCGAGCTGGCATCAAATGAAACTGATCACCTGGAACACCCAATGGTGCTGCGGCCTCGACGGCATCGTCAGCCCCGAGCGCATCGTGGCCGAGGCGCGCGCCATGGCCGATTTTGATGTGTTGTGCCTGCAAGAGATCGCCAGCGGCTTTGCCGCCATGCCCGGCCAGCCCGGCAATCAGCCGGCGCGCTTGCAGGCATTGCTGCCCGAGTTCCAGGTGTTTTTTGGTGCGGCGGTTGATGAGTTTGATGCCCGGGGCCAGCGCCAGCGCTTTGGCAACCTGATCGCCACCCGGCTGCCGGTAGCCAGCGTACAGCACCACCCCTTGCCCTGGCCAGCCGATCTGGGTGTGCGCAGCATGCCGCGCATGTGCAGTGTGGTCACCGTGCTGGACCCGTCGCTTGGCGCGGTGCGGGTGATGACCACACACCTTGAGTTTTACTCCGAGCGCCAGCGCATGGCACAAGCGCTGGCCTTGCGCGATTTGCACCAGCAGGCTTGCGCGCAGGCCGATGCACCGCCGTTGGGGGACGACAGTGGCTCGCCATTTCAGAGTAAGCGGCACACCCGGCATGCGGTGTTGTGTGGCGACTTCAATCTGCAACCAAGCGCCGTTGAATACACCACTATTCAAGAGCCATTTAGGGCTCTAGCCCAATACGGTAATACGCTGACAGCTATCAATAGCAAAGCAAATCACTGGCGTGATGGCTGGCCGCTGGTGCATGGCCAGACACCCCATGCGCCCACCTTTCGCTTGTTTGACAACAGCTACGGCCCCGAACCCATCACCTGCGACTACGTGTTTGTGAGCGAATCGTTGGCGGATCGGGTCAAGGCGCTGACCGTCAACCTGACCACCCAGGCCTCTGACCACCAGCCGCTGTTGCTTGAGATGGGATGATGGGCTGACTGCCAGCGGTGTGGCCAATGATTTAAATGAAGGTCGACATGAGTGGTTTTCGCGCCTCAGATAAAGTTCAGTGATGAATGAAACGAATTCAGAAAAGCGGCAGCCGGTCAACGCCGGTGACTTGATTCGGCACACGCAGTTTGTGACAGCTGAATCATCTTGCAGCCAGGTGATCAAGCAGTTTCATGATGCGCAAGACCTGAACAGCCTACCGGTGCTGGACAAGCACTGGCGGGTGGTCGGGGTGTTGCGGGTTCTCGATATTCTGCGGCACGGCACCGAGAACTACTTCGACGAGATCTTCGGACGCCGGTCGTGCACCACCATCATGGACCAGGCACCGTTGTTGTTCGACCGATCATGGTCCTTGCACCAAATGTCAAAGGCTGTCGCGGCGCTGAATGATCGGCAACTGGTTGACGGCTTTTTTGTCACAGGCGCTGACCGGTACATCGGCGCTGGTTACATGACAGACCTGATTCGGGCGGTCTCAGAGCAGCAGATTGCCCTGGCACGATATGCCAACCCACTGACGTTGCTGCCCGGCAATGTGCCGATTGATGAAACCATTCTGAATTGCCTGACCGCCCGGCTGCCATTTGTGGTGGGTTACTTTGATCTCGACAACTTCAAAGCCTTCAACGATGTGTACGGCTACCGCGCCGGCGACGCCATGATCCAGTTGGCAGCCAAAATTATGGTTGATGCGACCGATCCCGCGCTGGACTTTGTCGGCCATGTGGGGGGTGACGACTATGTTGTGGTCTTCCTCTCCAGTAACTGGGAATTACGGGTTCACAAAATACTCAGGGCATTTGACGAAGCCGTCAAAGGTCATTTTTTGGCAGAGCATCTGGCAGCCGGTGGCATTGTGGCCTTGAACCGCCAGGGTCAGGCGATTTTCCATCCGCTGGTCAGTTTGTCTGCGGGACTGCTCAAGGTTAAACCGGGCGAATACGGTTCTCACTCAGAGATATCCCAGCGGCTGGTCGAAGCCAAGAAGATGGCCAAACTCACCGCAGGCAGCAGCTACTTTATTGATCGGCGCGAACGCTGACCACTGCTAGGCCCCAACCAGCTTCTTGAAAGTTGGCAAGACGGCATCACCCTTGAAAGGTTTGACAATCCAGCCCTTGACACCAGCCGACTTGCCGCGCTCTTTCATGGCTGGCGAACTCTCGGTCGTCAACATGATCATGTTGACGCTCTGGTTACCCAGTTCACTGCGCACCTTCTCTGCCATGGTCAGTCCATCCATATTGGGCATGTTGACATCACAGACGACAAGTTTGATGGATGGATCAGACTTGAGTTTTGCCAGGCCGTCGCGTCCGTCAACGGCAAATGTCACACTCAGACCATTTTTCGTCAAAAAGTCACCGACTTCGTTGCGAACCGTACTTGAATCATCGACCACCAGAATTTGCGCCATGTTTTACTCCAAAATCAAAACAAATCAAGTTCACCCGAACTCACCAAGTCTTCCACCGAGACGTCATTTTCTGAAAAGTCCTCTGGATTCCAGTTCAGATTGAACACAAACTTCTGATTGATCACCAATGAACGTGCGTCACCCTGTGCCTTGTCAGTCAATGTGTAGCGAAAACACAGCTGTGGGTTGTCAGAACCAAAAGAAATGTAGCGGTGCAGATGATTGATGACGATGGGAACTTGCGACAAATTCCTGGCAGTGCCGGCAGCACCAGAGTACCGGTTTTTGAAGGCTCCCCAAATCAAATTGGTGCTTTCGACCGTAAAGGCAGAAGCAAACAAGCGCTGATCCGGAGGTGCCAGATTGTCGAGGTCTGCGCAGTCGTCTCGCCGCAAAAACAGCGGCAGTTCCGGGCGTAGCACGTGAATGACATGAGCCAGCCTGATGCCGGCACCAAGGTCAGCGCCGAAATTCTCTGCCAACAAAATGCCGCCCAAATCGACCTTGGACTTCAACACGCCCATCACATTGTCGGCCTGAACCTTTAATGGAATCAAACTGTTTTCATCGCAAAAAGCCCGGATTCGGTCACGGCAGCGCGGGTCGTCGTCGAGCACCAGAAACCTGCTGACCACTTTAATTTCTTGATTCATCGGTGAGTCCTGACCCTTGGGGTTCATCAAAACAATTCCAGTTCGCCGCCACTGACATCTTCAGCGGACCTGTCAACCACGAAATCCAGCTTCTCAAAGTCACTGACACACAAGGTGACATGGAAAAAAACGGTGTCGTTGACGTCCACCTTGAAGTGCCGAATATGAGCCAGGTTGAGCAAATCTAGGTGTGAGGCACATCGCCGGTCGACAATATTGGGCGTTGACATGCCAATATGCGGGAAGGAGCGAGAAAGATCATGGCTCAATGAGCCGCAGAACATATTGGCACGCTCGCAAATTGCATCCATAAAGACCTGTTCATTCATGTCGTTGACGCTTGTTTTGCTCAGTATGGCCAGATGCTCTCGGGTTGCGTCATCGGTTGAGAAATGAATGAACACCATCAGTCGAAACAGGTACGACGAGATGGTCAGCACTGCCAGATACGGCTGGTGTGCGTTCGTCAAATCATTCTGCACAACAATTTCACAAATGTCGCTGTCCTGGTTCACAAGGTGGTTCTTGATGCCTTGCACCAGCAAGTGGTCAAAACCGTCAGATGCGCTGGAACTGATCATGCGCTGAGCCGCTCCCTGATTTTCTTGAAGGTCAATTCGAGGCCGACCAGTGAGCCAATGATCATCTTGCCGCCGGCCTGCAAATCCTGAAACGTGTTCACCGTGATCAAGTCGTTTTGGTACAGGTTCTTGCGGTAGTCTGCTGACAGCTTCTCGGCGCGCCCGGCCAGCATCCGCATTTCATCGGCCACCACGGAAAAACCGCGACCCTGCTCGCCTGCACGGGCTGCTTCGATCGATGCATTGAGCGTCACGATCACCATTTGCCGCACGATGGCGTTGAAATCCTCATTTTTGCCATGCATTTCGCGGTTGTGAATGATCAGGTTGTGCATATCGGCATGCCAGCGCTCGAACGTTTTCACCAGGCCCAACAAACTGCCGACACCGCTGCCAAAAGCCTCACATTCAACCAGGGCCTGCCCGTTGATCTCTGAAAAATTGGCCTGGATTTCTGACAGCAATTGCTTGTGTTCTTCAAGCTTTCGCGACAACTCGGTCGCGTCGTCCAAGATTTCTTGTTCGCGCCACTGATGCTGATCGTCTTGGGCCTGCAGCTGCGCCAAGGCTTCTTGCAACTGATCTTGCAAAGCTCGGAAATCCTGGCCAGACACACTGTCAAGCGGGGCCTGCCGGCGCCGGCCCCACCAGGCCATGACAGCACTGCCCAACCCAGCACCCAGCAACAGAGCAGCCGCAAATTCAATCATGAAACGAGGTTGACGTCGGTGCGCATCATGCTTTTGACCGCAAATTCGCCAGGCAAACAAATGAGGGTCTCGAACAGGCGATGGTCACCATCAATTTCGCCGGGCAGCAAGTTAAGTGAAATGGTGCCACCCTGGCCCTCGACAAAACCCTTGACCGCGTCCATACCAACACCTCGTCCCGACACGGCTGTCACGCTTTGAGCGGTTGACAAACCGGCCTTGAAAATAAGTTGTGCAACGGCATATGCACTGATCGGCTGATCGGCATCAATCAATTTGCTGGCGATGGCCTTGGCCTGAATGACGCCCAATGCCAGGCCAAGGCCATCGTCGCGCAGGCAGAGCGTGAACACTTCGTCATCCAACGAAAGATCAAGTGTTATGCAGCCAGCGGGCGACTTTCCCTGAGCCAGCCGCTTTTCAGCGGACTCGATCCCATGGTCCATCGAGTTGCGATACAGGTGCATAAACACATTTTTAAGCAGATCAGCCACCTGTGTTTTCACCACGATGCCATGGTCATTCACCACAAGCCGCGGAACTTCCTTGCCGAGTTCCTTGGCCAAGGACGGCACAGAGTCCAGCACGCCGGCCAGAACATCCTGAATATTTTCGGTGCCGATCAGTTGCAGGCTGTGTCGCAGGTGCGCAACCACGTTCCGCATGGCAAAAAGGCTGGTTTCGTCAACCTGCTTCAGCAGTTCCAGGTCCCGTTGAATATGGTCTTTTTGAACCATCAAGAACTTGTCGACACTGCCACGGCGCCCCGGCCCCTTTCGGCCCAGTTTGACTTCGTTGACATGCGCGTACTCTTCCAAGGAAGCGCATGCCGCATCAAGTTCGGCGAGCAACTGTGACCGCCCCACGGGCGCATCCGGGTCTTTGCGCAGCGCGTCGTAAGACTGCTCCGCCTCATGGAACACATTGGTCAGGCGCAGCAAGCCATAAGTGCGCGCGTTGCCTTTGACGGTGTGCATGTTGCGAAACAGCAAATTGACCAATGTCGGGTCGCTCAGACTGTTGTCGTGTTCAATGTTTTGTCCAATCAAGGCACGATTCTCAGTCATCAGATTTCTGGCGCTGTCCACAAAGGCGTGGAACTTCTCCTGGTTGACAACCAGTATTTCGCCAATGATCGCCAGTTCGCGCTTTTGTTCATTGGCCTCTGCCGCCAGGGCGCGCAGCTCGGTCACATCACGCAGGCTCAACATCAAACGCAGGGTTGTGCCCGATTCATCGGTGATGGGTGACCACGTCAAATCAATGATCTTGACACGACCATCGGGCATGGTTTTTTGAATCTCCTTGACCAGCAAGTGGGCATTGAACTCAAAATTCATCATGTCTTCACCGATACAAGCGGCGCTGGCCGCTTCCACCTGGGACAGTAAATCGACACCACAGGTGGTATTCGAGAAAACAAGTGCCATGACATCCTGGCCACCAATCTCCCGTGTTTCCAGAATTTGTTCGAGGTAAGACGAGTACTCAGGGTGGACCTTGTTGCCCGGCATCACGGTCAGAATGCCCTGCGGGATGTAGTGCAACATGGCGTGAATATCGGCTGTTTTTTGTTTGATCAACTCGGAGCTTTCCTGAATTTTCTTGATCATGGTGTTGAAAGCCATGATTGAAAGCCCGATCTCATCGGACCGCTTGACCGGCACCCGGTGGCTGAAGTCCTGGCTGGTAGCGATATCTGTCATCTTCGACTGCATGTCGTTGATCGGATGGATGATGCGGCGGTACAGCAGCAAGCCGACCGCGCCCATCAGCGCCATCGCCACCAGCGTAATGGCCAAGAGTGTCGTTGCGGTGTTGCGCAAATTGTCATTCATCCGACCAATGGCTTCGTCCTTGCTGCGTCGCTTTTCGATCTGTATGGTTTCAATGATGGACATTTGCTCGCGCAAATACTGATCGACCGTGGCACCCAAAAGCGCCTCGGCCATGTCTTTTTGCCCGGCAATCTTGAATTTGGCGGTGTCATCAATCGATGCGAAATAGTTGACCAAACTCTCTTGGGCCTGCGTGATCAGTCCGCGCTGGGCGTTGCTGTCGGCCTGTGCATGCTGTTGGCGCAAGGCCTTTTGCAGCAGCACTTTTCGGTCAGACAGGTCTTGTTGGGTCTTGGCCACTGCGTCAGCGTCAGGTGCGGACACCATCGCCAGCGTTGCGATCTGCACGTCCTTGAGCTGGCTCATCAATTCCATCGACGCCAGTGCACTGGGCACAACGCCTTCGGTCACGGCTTTCACTTCTGAAGCGCTGCCACGCGACATGAAAGCGGCAACCCCGCCCCCGCCACCCAAGGCACCCACGGCCAAAACCACGAGCAAAAGAATCAGTTGACGAATATTCATAAAGCGGCTTTCGACGAGCGACCAAAATTGACGACTTCCAACACTCCGATCAATGGGGCCAATCGCCATTTGATTTGCCGCGATCATCGCAAGCCGATGTGACCAACCGATGACACCCGCAGCCATGCCCGGTTTGAGGCAAATCCCAGCAACAGTGGTGGCAAGCAACTTTTCGGTTGTTTCGACGATCGAGGCTCAAGCCCCTCTTGCCGAATCCTGCTTGGAGGCAAATTCAGTCGACCCTGGCACAAAAGTATGAAAAAATTGCGGCTTTCAAATTGCACTGACTCGCTCAGCACACCCAAATGACCGACAAACACCTCTCCAGCCAGTTTGAAGATGAGCTTCATGTTGTTTCTGTTCAATTGATCGAACTCGGACGCCTGGTAGACGCCCAAATCTGCCAAACCATGGAGGCCCTGTCACATTTCGATGCCAGGGGTGCTCAACAGGTGCTAGCGGAAGAGGTGCAGGTCAATCGCCTGGAAGCCGATATCGACCATGAAATCACCACCATCATTGCCAGACGACAGCCTGCTGCGCGTGATTTGCGCTTGTTGATGGCGATTTCCAAGGCTTCCGGCAGTCTTGAGCGGGTCGGCAATGAAGCAGACAAGATGGCCCACAGGGTTCTCAAATTGGTCAGCGCTGCTGCAAAACGCGTTGCGCCCCCACAAGGCTTGGACCAAGCGACCTTATTGGTGGCGGGGCTGCTGCGCGCGGCGCTGGATGCTTTTGCCCGACGGGATTTGGCAGCGGCGATGAAAGTACTGAAGGAAGACGACCCGGTTTACCAGGAGCTCGAAGCCCTTGTTCATAGCCTGATCGTTGCCATGATCGACAAACCAAACATGATTTCGATTGATGTCGAGTTGATTTCCCTGGCCAAGTCGCTGGAACTCATTTTGGACCACACCAAACACATTGCCGAGTTGGTGGTCTATGTGGTGCAAGGTGCCGATGTCAGGCATACGCCGGTTGAGCAGATTGAGTTACTGCTCAGTTAGGGCTGCCATCCTGCCAGCAAGCCCTAGCAGCCTGTCGGACTAGCGATTCAAAATTTGAAATTTCCAATCTGCTCATTAGGCGTTTGGTAGGTTTGGATTTTGAGCCTTCTCAAGCTTCTCCCCTTTCCATTTTGGCGACTGCCAGCGCTTGCTTCCAGGCCGGCAACCAGATTCCATTCACCAGTGCTTCTCCCGCAGGAGACTGCCGCCTCACACGCGGTGCCCCGGTCCCTTCCAGCGTCCTCCCCCCCCTCCGGGGCTTCTCCAGGGGTCTGGGGGCCGCCAGCTGGCCACCGCTGCGTTGTTTTCACCAGCCTCACAACCGGTGGTGGCCACTCTCCCACTGCCCCCCGCCGCGGGTAGCACGGGCCACACGGGGCGGGGGGGCCCGCGGGCGGGGGCGGGGCCCCGGGGGGGGGGCCCCCCGCCCCCGCCGGCCCCGCGTTTATAGTCCGACAGGCTGCTAGTTGGTAAACGACACTGTGTGAAATTTTTCCTTGAGAAACCAGCCGTTGGTCACCAGGGCTTCAGCATCGTCCTTGTAGATGTTGGTGGCAATCTTGGCGAGTTGCCCGTCCAGAATATCGAGTTGTTCCAGCAGCAGTTGTTTGGCGGTCTTGCCGTTCTCGACCACGTGCATGCTGGCAAACGCCGCTGGCAGGCGCATGTAGTTTTTAACCGTGCCGGGCAAATCCCGCGTGACCGCATTCACCAGCGTCACCACATGCTCCATGGCCACACCACCACCAAACAGCTTGGGTGCCAGTTCTGTCACCACCGTGTGAATCCGTTTCAAACGTTCCGCCGCTTCGGCCGGTAAACGGGACTTTGTCGCATTGATCAATTCATCAAGGCTGTCCACCAGGTTGGTCTGCGTGGCTTCATTGCGAACCTGGAGTTCGAGCTCTTTGTTACCCGGCACCGCCAACCAGCCCAGGGCGTACAGCCCCGCCACAATCGGAAACCACCAGTCCGAAATCACACCGGCAAAAAACAGCGCCAGGCCACCGATGGCCAAACCACTGCCAACAAGATTGCGCGTGCTGTAGAGAAACAGCAGCACCCGTGTCCACGCTGATATGTCATGCATCACTGGTACCCGCGGATTTCTTTGAAAATGGCCGGCAAGCTGCTCTTGCGGCTATCAAAAGTGCGACCACCGGTCAGCTCGGCCAAGCGCTGTAGCTCGACCGGATTGGCCTCACCAAACAACACCGGAAACAGCTTGATGCCTTGGTCTGGCACAGGCAGTTGGCCATACCATTGGGCAAACTCATCCACACTGATGCCTTTGTTGTTGACACCGTCTGTCATGATGACGATGGAATAAAAACGCTGCGGGTCATTGCGCCGGCGTTGTGCGGTCTCCTCATAGGCCTGGCGCGTGGCTGAAAAGATGGCGGTGCCGCCATTCGCCTGCAGTGCATTGACCCGTTCGGACAGGCTGGTCATGGCGGCTTGGTTGGCAGCCGCGTTATCACCCATGTCAAAACGCTCCACCGCGCCAAAAACATCGCTGAACGGCAGCAAAAAGATGCGCTCGCGGTTGCGAAAGCGGCTCAGTCGGCCGCTGATGCTGGCATCGGCCCCCGCCAGGCCCAACAGCGCGGTTTTGAGCGAGGCAATACGCTCGTTCTCCATCGAGCCACTTTGGTCCAGCACAAACGTGCTGTCGGTGGGCAGGCGCAACTGGTTGTCAAACGCCGCCAGAATGGCATCAACCACCGCCAGTTTCGCCGGAAACGGCAACTCCACCAGCGCTTGCGGGCCGGCATCGGGCGCGGGCACATCCGGGTTGACCGGGCGGCGCAGCGTCTGGGCCGTCATGCTTTTCTGAAAGTCGGCACCCCGCAGGTAGGCCACCACCTTGTCGTAGGCTGCGCGCTTGGCTGGCTGCACCAGCATCAGCGGGTAGTCGGCCGTGGCAATGCCGTCTTGCGGGTAAATCAGCACCAGTTTTTCAGCCAACGCCGGGTTGCGGTTGAGCGACAGCAAGGTTGAGGCGTAGTTGATGATGCCATCGACCTTGCCGGGCTCTTTCAGATAAGCCTCGGCCAGCCAGCCTGAGCTGCCGGCAGTGAGGCGCTGCGCCTTGAAGAAGGCCGCCAAGCGCTTGGCGTCAATGTCTTTTTCTTCCAGCGCGTCGCCCTTGCCGGACAAGGCGGCCGCCAGACCCAGCAGTGCCGAAAAACCGGTGTTCGACGATGCCGGGCTGGTCATGCCAAAGGTGAACTTGCCTTGGCTTGCGGCCTGAGCAATGTCTTTCCAGGTGACGTTGGGGTTGTTCTTCCAGCCAAGTGCAGTGGCTTTGCTGTCTTTGAGCCCCAGCACCACCGGCGTCAGCATGGTGCGCTCGGAGGCGGCAATACGCGCCTTGGCGGCCGGCACCAACATGGCGTAGCGGTTGCTGGCCAGCCAGGCGGCATCAACCTCCTCGCCGGCTTGCAACTTTTCAACGGCTTCCAGCGTGCCCACATAACGCATCTGCAGCGTGATGCCAGTGGCTTGAGTGAGCGCCGGCAACAGCGGCTCGATGTCCTTGAGCTCGGAGCCCGCCAGCACGCTCAGGGTGTTGGCCGGGTCGCTGGCCGGTGCCGCGCTGTCCTGTTTGTCACAGCCCGTCAGCAGCAGCGCGCACAGGCCAAATAGGGTGATCAGTGTTTTCATCAATAGACTCCTTAGAGTTTCACCGGGCCATCCGGCAGCGTGTCGGTACCCAGCGCCGCCCGGGCGTGGTCGGCGCGGGTGCGGTCCAGGTATTGCTCGGAGCGCGCCACCTGCTCCTTGAGCATCTGGTTGTTTTTGCCCATGGTGTCAATCGCCTTGGTGCGAAAGGTGTCCATTGCATCCATCGCCTTGAAGGTGTTGTCAAACATTTCCTGGATTTTCTGCACGCCAATCAGTGGGTTGCTGGCGAATTCGGCGGTTTTATCGACATGCTGGCCCAACTGGCGAGAAGTCTCGGTGACCAGGTCGCCAATCGTGTTGCTGACGCCGGTGAGCATCTCCATCACCTGAATCTGGTTGCCCGTCGCTCGCGCCACGGTTTGCGCAATGGCCAGCGCCGACATGCCGGTGGTGGCGACCCGATTGCAGCCGTTGACCATTTCGCGCGAGGTTTTTTTCAGCACATCAAGCGACAGGTAGCCGTTGACATTGACAGCCATCTGGGTTTGCATGTCCTGCAGGTTTTGCCGGGCGTAAAACAGCACCTCCTGCTCCAGCGCCTTGGCACGCATCGGGTCGCTGGCCTTCAGGGCGTCGACCCGACTGGCGATCTGGCTGTCGAGTTGCTCGGCAAAATAAATGGCCCCTTTGAGCTTTTGCATCGCGTCCCAGAGCTTGGTTTTGGTTTGCTCGATCTCGGCGGCATCACGTTGCATGTCGTCGCGCGCGGCATAAATCTGCGCCATGATCGACTGAATCTGGCTGCCTGCGCTCTCGAATTTGCGAAAGTAAGACTGCAGCTTATTGCCAAAGGGAATAAACCCCAGGATTTTTTGTGTCGACAACAGGTCGCCCTGCTTGCCGGGGTTCAGTTCGTCCAACATGCCGCGCATCGACTGAATCGACTTGAAGGCGTTGGAGTCTTCGATGCCGACAAAATTACGTTCCATAAAACGCCCGGTGACCAGGCTGGCGGCGCTGGCGATTTCTTCGCGACCCAGCCGAAAGCTGGCATCGAGCCGGGTTTTGAACGCCTCGCTGTGAATGTCCTCGGCCAGCATGCTTGCAACAAAGCCCGCCACCTGGGTGTCGATCTTGCTTTGCACCTCAGGCTTGAGCGGCACCATGTCGGGTGCCTTGGCTTGCGCGACCGGGGTGATGACTTCCGGCGGCGTCAGGGTCACCGGGGCTTCGAGGGTCTGGGTCTGACTCATGGGAACGGCTTAAATAAATGGGGTTTGTTTTCACTTCCAGCCCAAACGAAACGGCCCGGAAACCCGCCCCCAGCCAAGACACAACTCCGGCAGGCAAGGTGGTCTATTGGAATTTCTTTTCAATCGCCTGGATCATGCGCTCCAGGATCTCAAAACTCGGCGGGTCGATCACATCGACCAGCGTCACCGGGGCCGACAGGCTTTTGGCCTTGAGGAACTCGGCAAAGTGCGTCGCCGAGGCAGTGCGGTAGCCATAGTTGGCAGCCATTTTTTGCAGCTCGGCATCATTGGCCAACAGCTCGCCAAGCCTGCGGCCGTTGTCGGTAAACGGCACCAGAATGTGTTTGGTGTAGAGCGTGGGTTGCGGGTAAAGCAGCACCATGTCCGGGTTGGGCTGGGCACGTTTGGACTGGTATTCAAGAAACTGGCTTTCGTAAATCATCACCAGCGGGGCCTTGCCAACCCCCATGGTGGTGTAGTCTTCAAATGGCCCGGCCGAACTGGACTCCTGCAAACCCTGGCGCAAAAACAGCGAGGTGACAAACGGCAACACCCTGTCAGCCTGCGCTTGGGTCTCAACCACATTGTTGTCGTTGACCACATAGCTGGCCAGCGCCAGATACATGGCCCCTGAGTTGGATTTGCGCACGTCGGTGGAACTGATCAGAATGCTCTTGCTTGTGGCAAACGCGGTGTTGCCCTTGAGGTCGCGCCAGCGCACGCCTTTTTCGCCCAGCTCCAGCAGGCGCTTCATGTCGATGATGTAGTAGGTGTTGTCGGTCTTTTTGACGATGCCCTCGTTTTCCATCACCGGTACCAACAGTTGCCACGAGGCGATGGCCATCGGGGTAAAAAAGGTCGGAAAAACCTGTTTCGCTTTGGCCTTGTTTTGCAGGCTGATGGCCGCCGGTGCCCCAGCCGGAAAGCCAAAGTCATAACCCTTGAAATCACGTGATGCAATTTCGCGCGAACCCACTTTTTCAACACTGACGCGAAGCCCCTTGGTGGCCAGTTGGGCGATCACCTTCGGGTCGGCAAAGAAGGATTCTTTTTCAGAACCAATCATGCCTTTGACATCGATCATGGCTGCCGCCGCGTCCTGCGCGGCCTGCTGCGTTGATTGGCGACCGTACGAGACATACACGGCCACACCAATGCCAATGGCCAAAATTGCGGCAAGAGCCGGCCCCAATACTCGTCTGACTTCCATAACTGTTGACTCCGTTTTAAATATAGCAGTGAACTCTTGACTGCTAAAGTTTATATGCGATTTAAGCCTCTAGCCCTTATTGATAATACGCTTGTAGCTATACTAAAAATAGCATTTCATGCGGCACACCGTATCGCTTTCATGGGCCACCCAGCAGCCGCGGTAAGCCAGTGGACAACACAGGAATCCATGATATCGCCAAGGTGCCCAAAAACATAGCCAGCACCGCCGGCAGCACCGAGCGCGCCACATACGGAATCGGTTTGCCGAACATGGCCGACGCAAAATACAGGTTCATTCCAGCCGGTGGGGCCAAAAAACCCATCTCCATATTGGCCAGAAAAATGATGCCAAAGTGCACCGGGTCAATGCCGTAACTCAAGGCCACCGGCAACAGCAGTGGCAGCAAAAACACAATGGCGGCATAAATTTCCATCAAGGCACCCGCTGCCAACAAAAACACATTCAGCGCCAGCAAAAACAGGTACTTGTCAGGGATGATGCCTTGCACCCAGTCGATGGCGTCATTGGGCAGACCACTGTCCACCAGGTAGTTGGTCAGTCCCAACGCCATGCCCAGGATCAGCATCACGCCGCCAATGATTTGTGTGCAGTCGCTCAGCGCCCTGCCCAGCACCCGCAAACCGAGTTCCCGGTGTGCGATGGCCTGGGTGGCAACAGCATAAGCGGCCGTGAAGGCGGCACTCTCGGTGGGCGTGGCCAGGCCACTGACCAGAGAGCCGATTGCCATCACCGGGGCCAGAATTTCCCACTTGGCTGCCCATAGCGCTGGGCCAATGGTCGGGCCAGTCGGACTGACGACAGCGGTGAGCCCAGCGGGTGCCGCCATCGGTGCCAGCGCAGCACGTCGCAGGTAACCCCCGAACAGCAGCAAAAACGCCACCATCACAAATGCAGGAATCACCCCGGCCAGAAACATGGTGTTGATTGGCACCCGGGCGATGATCGCAACCATGATCAGCGGCACCGCGGGCGCCAGCAACACACCCAGGGCGCTGGCACTGGTCACCAGACTGATACCACGCTGCTCGGGCAAACCGGCGTTGCGCAGCAGCGGCAGCAGCAAGCCGCCCAGCGCCAGAATAGTTACACCACTGCCACCGGTGAAAGCGGTAAAAAACGAGCACAACAGCGCAGCAGCCACCACGGTGCCGGTCATGCCGCCACCAAACGCTGCCATGAACACCGCACCCAGCCTTGCTGCCGCGCCGGTACGGGCAAACACCAGCCCGGCCAGCGTGAACAAGGGCAAGGCCGGCAGCGAGGCATTCACGGTAATCTGGTAATGCGACAACGCCACCGAGGCCAGCGGTTGGCCTTGATGCCAAAACAGTGCCAAGGCCAGACCACCCAGCACCGCAAAAATCGGCGCGCCGCCCGCCAGCGCCGCCAACAGCCACAGCATCGCTGGCCACAATGGCAGCGCATTGCCGTCGTACCCCTGTGCCAGCCAATAACCCAAACTTGGCAAGCCCAGCGCCAGCAGCCACTTGAGCCAACCCACATTGATGCAGCGCGCGCCCAAACGCAGCCCCAGCAGGCCAAAACCGAGCGGCATCAGCGCTTGCACCCACCAGGTGGGCATGCCATAGGCCAGGTGTTGCGCGGCGTCGATTTCGGTTTCTACCAACCGCCAGCTCGCCAGCGCCAGCGCGCCGCACACCAGCGCCGCGCTGCCCTGGGCAAAAACCTTGACGCCGTCCTGAAAGCGGGCGCCGCCCCAACGGGCCAGGCCATTGCCCAGGCTACTCAAGTGGCCATGGCGCTCGGCCGCCAGTGCACCCAGCATGGCCAGCACCAAACCCAGGTGCTGCACCAGCGCTGAGGCGTTTTCCACACCGCGCCCCAACACCGGGCGCAAGACAATCTCGGCCAGCGGGATCAGTGTCATCAGCACCAAGGCCAGCGAGGCCAGGGCTTCATCAAAGCGCAAAAGGCCTTTGCAGCGAACCAGGCTGGGGGTAAACAAGGTTACCGGCCCGGCGTGGCCCGAAAGGCTTTGAGGTGCAAAAACACCTCGTCAAACGTCTCGGCGGGCACCATCTGGCCGCGAATGCGCGGGTACAGCTTGTCAGCCAGCGCCTGCCACTCCTTCATTTGTTCTGAACTGGGTTTGTTGACCACCAGACCGCGTTGTTTCATGGCGCCCACCGCTTCATCGACCTCCAGGCGGGCCTGGGTACGCATCGCCAGCCCGGCCTTTTCGCCGGCGTTGCGCACTGCTTGCTGCGCAGCGGGGTTCATGTCGTCCCAGGCTTTTTTGGTGATCACCAGCGCGCCCACAATCGGTGCCCAATTGATTTCTAGCATGTTGGGGGCAGTGTTGTAAATCTGACTGGCCAGCGCAAAGTAAGGGGTCGACGGCACCACCGAGATCATGCCGGTCTGAATCGCGGGCAGGATGTCGCTGGTTTCCAGTGGCACAGGGGTGTAACCCAGGCTTTTCATGATCTCTTGCTGCTCGGACTCGGCACCCCAGGCAAAAAATTTCATCTTCAGGTAGTCGGCAGGCCTGAAGGCCGGCTCTTTCGAGAAAAACCGCACCCAGCCCGAGTCACCCCAGGCCAGCACCACAAAACCCTTGTCAAAGAACTTTTTCTCCATGGCGGCGCGCATCTTCTCGCGCACATAGTCCACCTCCTCCCAACTCCTGAACAACAGCGGCATGCTTTGCAATGCAGCAATCGAGGGCTCGATCTCACGCAGGCCCACCACCGAAATCAGCGCGCCCTGCAGTTGGCCAATACGCATGCGCCGCGCCAGTTCGGCCTCGCCACCCTGGCTGCCGTCGGGATAAATCAGGTATTTGGCCTCACCCCCCTGGGCACTGCGCCATGCTTCACCCACCGCTTGCAGTTGCCGGTGGTAGAGCGAATTTTTGGGTGCCAGGGTACTGATACGCAATTGCGGCGTGACCGCGTGAACCGCTGTGGCATTGGCTGCCGCCAGAACGACCACGATGGCAGCCAGGCAAGTGCCCAAAATTTGTCTTCGCAATGTCGAAAAATAGGTCATGGTCAAACTCAAAAAAGGTCATCCGCCGTGGCCACCAGCCAGAGCGCACGTTCGCGCACCACGGCACTTTGCAAGTCAGCGGCAGAAGCGCTGGCTGCCAATGCCTGCTGCAGCAAGGCATCAAACGCCGCCCGGTCCCCCGCCGGCAAGGCGATGTTTTCAGCTTTGGCCAGCAGCGCGCCAGCATTCTTGCCAGCACCCAGGGTGATGGCCTGATCAAAATAGCGAGTTGCCTGCTGGCGCGAGCCTCCGGGCCGCGCCGCTTCAAAACTGCCCATCAGGCTGGCCAGCGCACCGTGACCGTGTTCAGGCGCAGCCTGGTAAGCCAAGCTCGCCAGGCGTACTGCCAGCGGCAGGTCGGCCACCCGGTTGGGCTGGTCTTTGGACAGCGCGATTTGCCCACCCCAGGCCGCCGCCGCCCAATACGCCACCTCAACTTCTTCAGGTGCCAGGCGCAAGCCATCGGCCTGGGTCCTATTCGCCAGTGCCTCAGCAAACCCGGGGCGGTGAAGTTCGAGTGCCCTCATGGCGTGGCGCTGCGCGCGCTGGTACAGGCGGGCGGCACGTTCGCGCAGTTTTTGCGCCGACTAGCGCATCGCGGGCTTCGACGCGATCAGCGTCAAACTGCACAAAGGCATAGGCATATTGGGTAAAACCGGCTGCCACCGCAGCGGCCAGCGGCAGATGGCCTGGAGTATCCAGCAGCACTGCCTCTGAGAGTTTCAGGTAAAAGGCGCTGGCCTCGCGCGCCAGCACCAGGTCATCCTCGGGTGCGCTGCCCTGAGTTGCCAGCGCGCCGGCAACTTCCTGTAACACAAGCTGCCGCGGCGAACAAGCCGCCAGCGCCACCCATAGCGCCCATAAAACTAGACGCAACACGACTTTCAGAACCCGCCCTCGATCACGGGTGCCACGGCCGTGTTGGCAGTTCCCCATGGGTTTTCAGCGTCTTGGGTCATAGGTGTCTCATGAGTAAATAGCAAATGCAAAAGGCAATCGGCAGCGGCGATTGCACGAGTGTGGGGCAATCACGTGAAAGATTTATGACAAAACAGTTGCCAAAACAAGACCTGCTGCTGCCGCTTGCGGCCCGCAAATGCCTTGCAGATCAGCTTGAGAGTTTTGATTCGGAGCCGGCTTCTTTAGAAGGTTTGGTCGGCCTGTGCCAGGGCTGCGGATTCAACCGGCCATGGGCCCGGGCCGGACATCATCTTCGTCCTGAAAACTGTGTGCAATCTTCTGAAACTCGTCCTGGATGGCCACAAACCGGTCAACAATGTCGGGATCAAAATGTTGGCCGCGCCCCGTCGTGATGATGGTGACAGCCTTTTCGTGCGAAAAAGCCGGCTTGTACACCCGTTTGGAAATCAGCGCGTCGTACACATCGGCCAGCGCCATCAGTCGAGCCGACAGCGGAATCGCATCACCGCTCAGGCCATGCGGGTAACCGCTGCCGTCCCACTTTTCATGATGGTGCAAGGCGATCTGGTGTGCATAGCGCAAAAAACTGTTGCCGCTGGACCCCAAATCTCGTTCGGCCCGGGCGATCGCCACCGCACCAATCGAGGCATGGCTTTTCATGATTTCAAACTCCTGGGCGTCCAGGCTGCCGGGCTTGAGCAAAATGCGGTCGGGCACGCCGACTTTGCCGATATCGTGCAGCGGGGCCGAGCGGTACAGTGATTCGATCACCTGCGGCGTCAACAGCTTGGCAAAACGGGTGTGGCTTCGCAAGCTCCAGGCCAGCCGTTCGACGTAGCGTTGGGTGCGGTTGATGTGGTTGCCGGTTTCGTTGTCGCGAGCCTCAGCCAGCGCTGCCATGGCACCGATGGTCACCCCCTGCACCAATGCGATCTCGGCAGTGCGGTCCTTGACCTTTTCCTCCAGCATCTGGTTCTGATTTTCCAGTTGGTCGTGGGCCTCTTTCAGGCTCAGATGGGTGGCGACCCGCGCCCTGACGATGGCCGGGCTGAAGGGCTTGTGGATGTAATCAACGGCACCTGCAACAAAGCCGCGCGCTTCGTCCATCTGGTCGGCCAGCGCGGTCAAAAAGATAACCGGAATGCTGCGACTTTTCGGGTCATTCTTGAGACGACGGCAGACCTCATAACCGTCCATGCCAGGCATCTGGATGTCCAGCAAAATCAAATCGGGCCGCCGCCGCGCGCCCAGCACCAGGTCGAGCGCGGTGGCACCGTCAAGAGCGGTTTGAACCTTGTAGCTGTCTTTCAGCACACTGTTGGCAATGGCAATGTTCTCAGGCACATCGTCAACCACCAGCACGGTCTTTTTCTTGCCAACGTTGTCCATGCACATGTTCCTTGGTGAAGACCAACCGACCCATGATTGTGCCCAATACTGCTTTGGCATGCACAAAATCGAATCGGTCCACCGATTGCTGCAGATCGGCCAGCTCCAGTTCACTCAACACGCCAGCAAGTTCGTGTCTGCGGTTTTGCAGCAACTCCTGGGCACTGCTATCGGCATCGGCGACAAGCTCCGCCAACTCGGCGAGCATCTCCTGTGCCACCAACGGGTTGCCGGTGTTCGGGTGATCTGCTTGGGCTTTCGTGCTCCGGGGGCATTGCAGCGTGGTTTGAATGGCCTGCGTGGTGTCGATCAAGTCTTGCCGCAGTGCGCTCACCAATGGCTCGATCTGTGCAACACCTTGCCCAGCCTTGAGTGCGGCCTCGACCGCGGCCGCCTGGGCTGCCAGTCGACCCGCACCCAGATTAGCGGCCAGACCCTTGAGGCTGTGCGCCACATTGGCGGCCGCTTCGCGTCGGTCCTGGGCCAGGTCTTTGGCCATTTCATCACCCATACCTTGGCGCGTCTGGGCAAACTGGCACAGCAAGCGGTGGTACAGCGCGCGGTTGCCCAGCAGGCGCAGCAAACCGTCAGCCATATCAATGCCGGCAATGGGCGGAAGGCCGGTGTCTGTCAGGTCGGTGCTGCCCTGGTGTTCTTGCCGCTCTGGGTCAATCGGGGCCGGTCCCCGGGATGGCACGGTGGGCAACCAGCGCAGCAAGGTGGCGAACAGGGCTTGCGGGTCAATCGGCTTGGACACATGGTCGTTCATGCCGCTGGCCATGCAACGCTGGCGCTCTTCTTCCATCGCGTGGGCGGTCATGGCGATGATGGGCAAGGCGTCAAACGCCGTGTGGGCGCGAATCTGGGCCGTGGCCTGGTGACCGTCCATCTCGGGCATTTGCAAGTCCATCAGCACCAGATCAAACGACTTGTGCTGGTGCAGAACCTGATTCACAGCTTCAAGGCCAGTGCGGGCGATTGCCACCTCAGCACCTGCCGACTCCAGGATTTCGACGGCGATCTGCTGGTTGATGTCGTTGTCTTCCACCAGCAGCAAGCGACAGCCCTGCAGTGAAGGCAGCGGTGGTGGGGTCAGGCGATGCTGACGCGTGTTGTGGCCGGTTTGAAGCTCCAGCAGGGTGTCGTGCAGCGTCGAGGGGGTGACCGGCTTGGCCAGTATGGCGTCCATCATCGACCGGGCAAATTCGCCCTCAAGACCCTCACGGCCATAGGCGGTCACCAGCACCAGCTTGGGTTGGTGCTGCACATGCGGGTCGGCGCGCACCCGCCGGGCTACATCAAAACCATCAAGTTCGGGCATCTTCCAATCAAGAAAAACCACTTCATAGGGGTCACTAGGGTCCATCTGCCGGACTTTTCGCAGTCCCTCGGCGCCGCTGATGGCCAGGTCGACCCGCAGGCCAAGGTCAGCCAGGTAGGTCTGCATCACTTCGAGCGAGGACTGGCTGTCGTCGACTGCCAGCACATGCAGGCCCCGCACGCTCTCGGGCAGGTTACGCAGGTGTTCACGACCGGTGCCCAGCCACACTGAGAAGGTAAACGTGCTGCCCTCCCCGACCGTGCTCTCAACCTGCATTTCGCCGCCCATCATGGTAACCAGGCGTTTGCTGATCACCAGTCCCAGACCGGTGCCGCCATATTTGCGCGTGGTGGAGCTATCGGCCTGCGAAAACGCATGAAACAACAGGTCGATCTGCTCGGGTGTCATGCCGATGCCGGTGTCCTGCACGGCAAAGCGCAGGTGAACCCGGTCGGGAGTTCGCTCAAGCACCTCGGCGCGCAGCCGGATGCTGCCCTGCGGGGTGAACTTGACGGCGTTGCCGATCAGGTTGGTAAACACCTGCCCAAGCCGCAGCGGGTCGCCACGCAGGTTGGTTGGCACGGCCCGGTCGATATCCATCAAAAGTTCCAGATCCTTGTCCTGCACCCGCAATGCCATCAGGCTGGTGACGTGGTCAATGGTGTCAAAGAATTTGAAATCGATATTCTCGATATCGAGTTTGCCTGCCTCGATCTTGGAAAAATCAAGGATGTCGTTGACGATGCCCAGCAGTGCCGACCCGGCCGCATGAATCTTGCTGATGTAGTCGCGCTGGCGGGTGTTGAGTTCGGTCTTGAGCGCCAGGTAGGCCATGCCCAGAATGGCGTTCATCGGCGTGCGGATCTCGTGGCTCATATTGGCCAGAAACTCACTCTTGGCCAGGCTGGCGGCAACGGCTGTGTGGCGGGCCAGCTCGGCTTCCTGGGTGCGCTCTTGCACACGCTGCTCCAGTCCGGCGTTTTGTGCCGCAATCTGGGCGTGGCTGTCGGCCAGTTGCTCGGTGCGCGCTCGAATTTTTTCGTCCAGATTTTGAATGTGCTCCCGCAGCTGGGCCACCATGCGGTTAAAGGCCCCGGCCAGCGAGCCCAGTTCGTCACCCCGGCGGATGCTGCTGGTGGCGTTGAGGTCGCCCGCCTCGACCCGGCGCGCCACGTCCGCCAGTTGCACGATCGGTCCGGTGAAGCGCCGCACAAACACAAAAGCCAGCGCCAAGGCCAGCGCCAGCCCCAGCAGACCCATCGCAATCAGCCGCTGCCTGAGCGTGTCGGCACTTTCGTACAAATCGTCGAGGTACACCGAGGCCACGATGTACCAGTCATAGCTGGGAAAATGCCGCACCCAGGAAATTTTGCGATGCACAAAATTTTGCTCATCGCCCGGTTTGTCCCACAGGTAGCGCCAACCCGTGGTGCTGCCGGTGACACCCATCAACTCGTCCAGAATAAGTTTGTCGGTGACCGGATTTTTGGTTTGTCCCAAGTTTTTGCCCGCCAGACTTGGATGAAACAGCATGTTGTAACGGCTGTCAAAGACATAGACATACCCCTCGCGGGCGATGCGAATGCCCGCAATGCGTGTGGCCAGTTGCCGCATCAGTTTCAGCTTGCGCACGGCCACCAGCTCTTCGATGTCGTCGATGTAGATGCCACTGGCCAGGTGCAGGTTCAGATCGCTCAGATGCCGGGTGTAGGCCAGCTTTTCGGCATTGGCGTTTTTGCCCAGACGGTTCCAGCGGTATGAAAAGTAGCCTTCGCCCTGTTTAAGGCCTATTTGAACCATGGGCGCGATGATCAGTTTGCCACTGGCATCCTTGACCGCAGAGAAATCGCGCTGGTCCAGCACCGGATCGGGGTGCGAGATCAGTACCGACTGGTTGTCAAAGGCCCACACATAGTCGTCATAGCCGTAGCGCGCCACCCGTAGGCTGCCCAAAGCGCGCTTGAGGGCCTCGCCCTTGTTGCTACCGTGGGCCAAGGCATCCAGGTACTGAAAACGCAAGTTGGCTTCTGCCAATACCACAATGTCTTTGAGCTTGTGCTTGCGCTCCTCGGTCATGGCCACCCGGTACTGCTTGAGGTCTTCCTCGGCCATCTCCAGCAGGTTGTGCACGTTGTCCATGATGGTCAGGCCAGCGCGCTCTTCGGCCGCACGCATGGCCGACTCCACCAGGGGAACAGCGGTGAGGTAAATCGCCGCCAACAGCCCACACACCAAGACCCCAGCGCTCAGAAAAACCCGGGTAAACAAGCGTGGCACAAAGGCCCTGGCGCGCAGCGCAGGCATGGCGTGGGCGTCTGGCGGCAGCGTCACCCGCCGCCAAAGACGCCGCTTGGACCTCAGGCCTGGGACTCGATCACGTCTTGCACGCGCTCGCTGTCCATCACCGCAATTTCTGCGTACTGCGCGCCATTGAGGCGCTGGCGGTAGGCCAGGTAGGCGTGGCGGTCGGCGGCGTCAACGTCGCCGGCATCTTCGGCGTCAGCAGCTGCCAGGTGGTGTCGTGCTGCCGCAGCAAAATGCTCGGCGGCTGCGCGGTGGTGATCACCCACGGATTCAAAGTCGTCGTCGAGGTCGTCTTCGGCGACGGCAATATCGGCTTCAAAGCTGGTTTGGGCGGTTTGCATCATGGTGGCCTTTTGAGTAAGTTGGTGGCTATTGGCGGCTTGCCAACAACCGAGTGTGAGGCGGCGACGTGAACAATTGATGACGGGTCGATAACCCCTGCTGCGCGCGGGTCATGCGCCAGCTGACCCTTTGCGCCAGAATTGACGACACTCTGACCCCTTGCCAATGCCCTCGGTCTGCCCCATGCACACTCCCCGTTTTCCCCACAACTATGCGTTTGATCCCGCTTACAACATGGATCTGGCGCAGCTTCTGGCCATCGAAGCGCCGCAACCTCCGGCTGATTTTGCCGAGTTCTGGCGGCAGCGCCATGCACAAGCGCTCAGCCTGTCACCCAGGCCGCGCACCAAGCTCACTGCCTTGCAGCGCCCAAAGCACCGGGTGTACGAATTGCAGTTTGTTTCGACCCATGCGGTGGAAATTGGTGGCTGGCTGCTGGCTCCCAAAGATGGTCGGGTACGGCGCGGCATTGTCTTTGGACACGGCTATGGGGGCTGCGAGTTGCCTGAGGAAATTTTGGCCGTTGACGAAGCGGCAATGCTTTTTCCGTGTTTCCGAGGCATTGGCTGTAGCCGGATGGCAGGCGTTTCGCCAGACCCCAACTTCCACGTGTTGCACAACATCCAGGACCGCCACCGCTACATCCTCGGCGGCTGTGTGGAAGACCTGTGGCTGGCGGTGTCGAGTTTGCTGGCGCTTTTTCCGCAAGTGGCCGGTCAGGTGTCCTATTCGGGCATCAGCTTTGGCGGCGGCATTGGCGCGCTGGCTGTGCCCTGGGACTCCCGCATTCAACGGATGCACCTGCAGGTACCCACTTTTGGCCACCAGGCCTTGCGCCTGACCCTGCCCTGCGTTGGCAGTGGTGAGTCGGTACGAAACTTTCAGCCACCGCCCGGTTTTCATGTAATGGACACATTGGCCTATTACGATGCCGCAACCGCTGCGCGATACCTTCACATACCGGTTCTGGTGGCGGCAGCACTGTTTGACCCAGTGGTGCCGCCACCCGGGCAGTTTGCTGTTTTCAACGCCATTGCCGAGCCGCTCAAACGTTTGTTTGTGCTGCAGGCCGGCCATTTTGATGAGGCCGGCCAGGCGCATCAGTTGCAGGACATGCACCAGGAGGTCGCCAGCTTTTTCATGGAACCGTGACACCGTATGAAAGCGCACCCGTATGCACCGAGAGTATCACCGCTGGTACAGCCAGCGTTTGCACCGCGACATGGAACTGCTGGTGTTTGGCCACGCAGGAGCCAAGGTGCTGGCTTTCCCGACCCGCGACGGCAGCTTTCACGAGTACGAAGACCTGCGCATCGTGCACAGCATGGCAGACAAGATCAACGCTGGTCAGTTGCAATTGTGGTGCCTGGACAACCTGGCCCCAGAGACCTTCTATTGCACCTGGCGCCACCCGGCCGACCGGGTGCAGCGCCACGCCCAGTACGAGGAATATGTGCTCAACGAGGTGATGCCGCTGATGCAGCGCCACAACCCGCACCCCTGCACCATCGCCTACGGTTGCAGCCTGGGCGCCTTTATGGCGGCCAACATGGCGTTTCGGCATCCGCAGCATTTCCAGAAACTGGCGGCGTTTTCAGGTCGTTATGACCTGACCCTGCGCGTCGAGTCCTTTCACGACCTGCTCGGCGGCCATTACGACGAAAACGTCTACTTTCATACACCCAGTCATTTTTTGCCAAATCTGAACTGCGATTGGCGCCTGGCGCACTTGCGGCGCATGGACATCGTCATGGCGGTTGGCGGCGAAGACCCGTTTTTGCCCAACAACCGCCAGCTCAGCGACATCCTGCGCGCCAAGGGGGTGCGCAACCAGTTGCACGTGTGGGACGGGCGCGCGCACCGCGGCCAGTATTGGCGGCACATGGCCTCGCTCTACGTGTAGACTGCTGCATTGCTACAGTAAATGTAGCTTCTTGCGCATAATGCATAAGGGCTGCAGGCCCATTTGTTATATATTCCAACACAGACAGGCAGACTGCGCCTGCCGGCATCGTGCCCGACCCTGGTTCATCCGTTCAAGATGGCTATAGCGATGCCAGAAAGCCAAACACGGCCGACCGCAAGCGGCGCACTTGATCGTCACCGGCCGATCGATTTCACCGGCCCGCAAGCTATATACTGTTCTGGACGCCGCGAAATTCCTGCGCTCGAAACCCGGAGTTGTCTCTGGGCGACCTGATGACACCCATCACGAACCGAGCGCTGACCACCTTCATTTCCTGGATTTGCCATCATGATGCCAATGACACTGTGGAACAAAATCGGCCTAAAGCTGAAGCTGCAGCTGCTGATTCAGGGCTTTCTGATCATTATTCTGGTTTCTGCCCAGCACTGGGTGTCGCGCTACATTGAGGAACAGCTGCTTAATGCAGCGCGCGAGCGCACCATGGCGGTCGGTGATGGCGTCATCAATGGACTCAACACCATGATGGTGGCCAAGATGACCATTCTGGATCCGGAGGCCCGTGCCCTGTTTATCAAAAAAATGGGCGCTTCAGACACTATCAAAGAGGTCCGGGTTGTTCGCAGCAAGAGCCTGATTGATCAGTATGGGGTGGGACTGCCGCAAGAGCAAGCTGTTGACAACATGGACCGCCGTGTTATGAGCACCGGGATGATGGAGTTCCAGACGGTTCATGCTGCCAATGGTGATGTGTCGCTGCGGGCGGCACTTCCTTTGATTGCCAAAAAGAACTTCCGCTCCACCGATTGCCTGTCTTGCCACGCGGTACCTGAAAACACCGTGCTGGGCATGACCAGCATCACGGTCGATATCAACAGCGACATTGCCAAAATTCAGCAGTTCAACCGGCTCATGTGGATCGGACAACTGGCCATTCAAATCGTTTTGTTTTTTGTCATCGGCCTGATCGTTCGGGGCCTCATCCGCAAGCTCGGTGGCGAACCCAACTACGTGATTCAGATTCTGGAGCAAATCACCCGGGGCAATCTGTCCAGCGACATTCACACGCGCAGCAACGACTCTCGCAGCCTGCTGGCCAATGTGAAGATCATGCAAGGCGGTCTGCGCAAGGTGGTGGATGAAATGCAGTCGGTGGTAACCGCCGCTGCCCATGGCGACCTTTCCAGGCGCATCGAGCTAAACGACAAGCTCGGTTTTGCCAAAGATTTGAGTGTGCACGTGAACCAGCTGGCCGATGAGACCATGCGCATCAAAAAAGCGCTGGACAACGCATCAACCTGCGTGATGATCGCCGACACCCAGGGCAAGATCATTTACCTCAACACCTCCATGACCGACCTGCTCCAAAGCGCCGAGGACGACATCAGACAACAGCTGCCGCAGTTTCGCGCGGGTGAGGTTCTGGGCACCAACATAGACCGTTTTCATGCCAGCCGCCAGCCGCATGATGCGCAGCCCAACCTGGGCAGCAACTACAAGACCGACATCACCCTGGGTAGCCGGGTGTTTGGCCTGGTGGCCACGCCGGTGTTGGACGACAACGGTCACCGGCTGGGCTCGATTGTCGAGTGGCGTGACCGCAACGATGAAATTGCGGCCGATGCCGAGGCACGCGCCAACACACGCATCAAACACGCACTGGACAAATGCACCACCAATGTGATGATCGCCAACGCCAGCCATGACATTGTCTACATGAACGAGACGGCACAGCTCATGATGCAGCGCAATGAGGCAGCGTTGCGCAGTAGCCTGCCGCACTTTGACGCGTCGAAATTGCTGGGCACAAATATTGACATCTTTCACAAAGATCCGACGCGACAGCGCTTGACACTGGACGCCCTGCAGTCCACCCACCGGGCCCAGATCAGGGTGGGCACCCTGTGTTTTGGCTTCATCGCCAACCCAATTGTTGACGCCGCCGGCAAGCGGGTTGGCACAGTGGTTGAGTGGCTCGACCGCACCGCCGAGGTTGGTGTGGAAGGTGAGATTGCCTCGGTTGTACAGGGCGCCGCCCATGGCGATTTCAGCAAGCGCTTGCTGCTTGAAGGCAAGAGCGGGTTTTTTGAAAACCTGTCCGGCCACATCAACCAGCTGATGGACGCCAGCGAAAAAGGCCTCAGTGACGTGGCCCATGTGCTGCTGGCCTTTGCCGAGGGTGACCTGACCCAGCGCATGGACGGCAATTTTGGCGGACTTTTTGGCAAAGTCAAAGACAGCGCCAACACCACCGCCGAGAATCTGACCCGCGTTTTGGGCGAGGTGAACGCCGCCGCCGCCGCCCTGACCGGCGCGGCCAATCAGGTCAGCGCCACAGCGCAGTCGCTGTCACAGGCGGCCAGCGAGCAAGCCGCCAGCGTGGAAGAAACCAGCGCCACCATGGACACCATGTCGGCGTCCATCACCCACAACAGCGACAACGCCAGGGTGACCGACGGCATGGCCAAAAAGACCAGCAAAGAAGCCGTCGATGGTGGCAAAGCCGTCAACGCCACGGTTCAAGCCATGAAGCAGATTGCGGCAAAAATTGGCATTGTTGACGACATCGCCTACCAGACCAATCTGCTGGCGCTCAATGCAGCGATCGAGGCAGCTCGTGCCGGTGAACACGGCAAGGGCTTTGCCGTGGTGGCGGCCGAGGTTCGCAAGCTGGCCGAGCGCAGCCAACTTGCCGCCCGGGAGATCAGCGAACTGGCTGGCAAGAGCGTGTCGACGGCCGAACGCGCAGGCAAGCTGCTCGATGAAATTGTCCCCAGCATTCAAAAAACCAGCGAACTGGTGCAGGAAATATCAGCCTCCAGCTCGCAGCAAAGCGAGTCAGTGCTGCAGATCAGCAGTGCCATGGGACAACTCGGACGTGCCACCCAGCAAAATGCCTCGGCCTCCGAAGAACTGGCGGCCACCAGCGAAGAGCTATCAGGCCAGGCCGAGCAGTTGCAGCAGAGCATTTCGTTTTTCAAGACAGGGGAGGAGTTGTCCCGCAAAGGTGCCAACAAGCCAGCCGTCCCATCCAGCGTGACAGTGGCCCGGGTTCGCAAAAACTCGACTGCAAATTTCAGGCCTGATCCAGGGCTGTAGCCAGTGCGGCAGCGTCAATCGTCAGCTGCGGCCATGCGCTGTGCTGCCAGATGTCGTGTAGGGACAAGGGCGGGTTTGGGGGGCGCGTCCCGGGCGGGCCGTCTGGCAGAGCCCACGGCCAAGCCGGACTTGGCTAATTTTTTAGTGTCAAACTAGCCTCTAGCCCTTTCATTACTTGGGCAAGCAGCTATTAACTTTAGAGTGACCAGCGAGCCGATTCACGGCTTTGCCCACCCATGACTGTCGGTGCCTGGCGCGATGCAAAGTGATGTGACGTATTGATGTTCTCCCTCTCCCTTTGGGAGAAGGCAGGGGTAAGGGTTCGAGCTTGCCGCCTAGTCAGGCCCGCTGCGCCAGGCCGCATCCGGCTGCCAGCTCGCGACCCAGGCCGGCATGTCGGCGGCGGGCATTGGGCGGGCGATGCCGTAGCCCTGGGCCAACTCGCAGCCCAGCTGCAGCAGCGCCGTGCCCTGGGCGACGGTTTCAACACCTTCGGCAATCACCTGGCGGCCAAAAGCCGCCGCCAGCCCGATCACGCCGCGCAAGATCGACAGGTCATCGGGGTCGATGAGCATGTCGCGCACAAAGCTCTGGTCAATCTTGAGCAGCGCCACGCGCAGGCGTTTCAGGTAGGTGAGCGACGAATACCCGGTGCCAAAGTCGTCCAGCGCAAACGCCACCCCAAGTTGCTGGCAGTCCTCGATCACCTGCGCCACAAAGCCGATGTCTTTCAGGGCACTGGTTTCCAGCACTTCAATTTGCAGGCTGGCAGGCCGCACCTGCGGAAAACTTGCCCAGCGCGGCGCGCAGGCGTTGCACAAAATCGCTTTGCTGCAACTGCAGCGCCCCCACATTGATGCTCACCGGCAGCGCCAGCCCGCTTTGCTGCCAGCGCGCAATTTGCCCCAGCGCGGTGTGCAACACCCACTCGCCCACCTCAAGGGCCAGTGCATGGTCTTCAATCAGCGGCAAAAACTCGGCCGGTGCCAGCAAACCGCGCTCGGGGTGCTGCCAGCGGATCAGCGCCTCGGCACCCATCACCATGCCGCTGCGCATGTTGACCTTGGGCTGGTAAAACAACACCAGCTCGTGCTGGGTCAGCGCCAGACGCACGCGCTGCACTCCCTGATGCAGGCCACGCACGCTGCGGTCGTGCGCCGCGTCAAACAAATGAAAACAGTTTTTGCCGGACTGTTTGGCCTGGTACATGGCCTGGTCGGCCTGGCGCAACAACTGGTCGGGCTCGGTGGGTTCGGCCTGCGGGTAAAAACTCACGCCGACGCTGGCCGATACCTGCAAACTCAAATCACCCACCTGAAACGCCTGGCTGGCCGCCTCCAGCAGGCGTTGCAGCAATGGCTGGCTGGCCGTGACATCGGCCAGATCACCCAGCACCGCCACGAACTCATCACCGCCAATGCGCGCCAGCGTGTCGCCTTCGCGCAGCGCATCTTTCATGCGCGCGGCCAGCAGCACCAGCAACTGGTCACCCACCGCGTGGCCGTGCTGGTCGTTGACGGCCTTAAAACCATCCAGATCCAGATACGCCACACCCAGCCAATCACCCCGGCGCAGCGTTTGCGCCATGCTCTGGCGCAGCCGGTCAGCCAGCAGGGCACGGTTGGGCAGGTTGGTCAACAGGTCGTAATGGGCGATGTGCTCAAGTTGCGTCTGTTGCGCCTTGAAGGCGGTGATGTCAGTAAACAGCGCCACGTAATGGTTGGTACTGCCCTGCACATTACGCACCGAGGTGATGGTGAGCAGCTCGGCATATACCTCGCCGTTTTTACGCCGGTTCCAAATTTCGCCATACCAATGGCCCTTATCGAGCAGGTCGCGCCACAGCGCCACATAAAACGCCGGGGGTGCATGCCCGATCGCAGCATTCGCGGATTTTGCCCAGTCACCTCCGCATGGCTGTAGCCGGTGATACGGGTAAATGCCGCGTTGACCTGGACGATCTGGGCCTGGGCGTCGGTGATCATGATGGCTTCGCGGGCGTTGGCAAATACGCTGGCCGCCAGCTCGATCTTTTCGCGCGCGGTGTGGCGCTCGGTGAAATCGCTCAGCGTGACCCGCAAGCCTTGTCCAGCCCCTGCGCTGCGCGCGTCGGTGGCAATCAGCTCCGCCCAAAACACCTCATCGTTTGGCCGCTGCAGACGCAATTCGCCTGTTTGAGCCGTGCGGGTGGTCAGCGTCTGCTTGCGCAACCAGTAATAAACATCTTGGTCGTCGCGGCAAATAAAGTGGCTCAGTGGCCACACCTTGAGCTGGCTGGTGGTCGTTCCCAGCAGGGTGGCCGCCGTCTGGTTGGCCTCGGTGATCAAGCCGTGTTCGTCGATGCTGAGGTAGCCCACTGGCGCACGCTCGTACAGGTCAGCCAATTGCTCATGCGCCTGTGCGATCACTGTGCGGGCCGAGCGCAACTCTTCGTTTTGCATTTCCAGCTCGACCTGGTGCACCTGCAGCTCATGCAACTGGCTTTGCATGGCAAATAACGGCGCGTCAGGGTCGTTCGGGCGGGTCTCGCCACGCTGATTCAGCGCCCGCTCGGCACGCCGGCGCAGCGCTTGCGCGGCCAGGATGGCCTCAACGCTGGGGGTGGCTGCAGCACTCACGCTGGGGCCGCCGGGGGGGGGGCATTGAGCATAGGACGCCTTTAGGCTTTGTCAGAGCATTGTGACACCCCCAGCCCCTCGCCCAAGCGCGCCTCAGGGGCCATCAGCAGGCGCGCTCGGTGGTTGAAATGGCATACACCTGCCCTGGCATCCAGCAGCGCGGTGGCCACCAGTGACACCCGCACCACTGCACCACTTTGGGTCAGGCGCCGGGTCTGATAGGGAGCCAGCACCTGCGCGGCTGAGCTGGCGGACGCGACTCAAGGCTTCCTCGATCAACTCAGGTGGCACCCGCTCACGCAGGCCCAACTGCAGCGCCTGCGCCTCGGTCCAGCCATAGATGCGCTCGGCCGCCGGGTTCCAGGCCAGTACACGCCCGTCGAGGTCGCTCATCACAATGGCGTCAAACGCGTCGCGCACCACCACGGCCAGTCGCGCCAGGCTGTTGGCGCGCTCCAGCGCCGCCTCGACACGTTTAAGTTCGCTGATGTCGCTAAAGGTGATCACCGCGCCTTCAATCACGTTGTCGAGCGTGCGGTAGGGGCGAATGCGCAGGGTAAACCAGGCGCCAGCCGCGGTTTGCACCTGCACCTCTTTGCACACCAGGGTGTCGAGCACCGCCTGCACATCGGCCACCAGGCTGCTGTAACCCACCAGGTTCGACACAATGTGCCCCACCGGTCGCCCCACGTCGCTGGCAATCAGGTTGATCAACTGCGAGGCGGTCGGCGTGAAACGCAGAATGCGCAGCTGGTGGTCCACAAACAGCGTGGCAATGCCGGTACCGGCCAGCAGGTTGTTCATGTCGTTGTTGAGGCGCAACAGGTCGTCAACCTTGGCGTTGAGCTCGTCGTTGACGGTCGACAGCTCTTCATTGACCGACTGCAGCTCTTCCTTGGAGGTTTCAAGCTCTTCGTTGGTGCTTTGCAGCTCTTCGTTGACCGACTGCATCTCTTCGTTGCTCGACTTCAGCTCTTCGTTGGCGCTTTCCAGCTCCTCGTGGGTGCTTTGCAGGTATTCGTCTTTGGCGCGCAACTCGTGACGTAGCGCGGTAATTTGCGCCTGCGCGTCGCCCTTGGCCATGGGGTCGAGTGGCAGGTCCTGCGGCGGATTGGCTGTCTGGGTGGGGTCAACCACCGGGTCGTCGGTTGGGTCCAGCACCACCAGGAACAGGTCGCCATCAGGTACCCTGGCGGGTGCCGGCCCGTCTGTACCTGCCCCTGAGTCAGGCGCGGGTGAAGTGGTTTGCACTGGCCCCACGCTGAGGTTGACGCGGGTGTAGTGGCCATTGGTTTTGACCAGCAGGCCCGGTGTCTGCACCCACTGCTGTTGGGCTGCAGCGCGGTGCAAGGCGTTGGCGAGCGCCGGGCGCAGGCCCTCGCGCGACATCTTGAGGATGTTGGGTGCCTCGACCTCGCCGGGTGCGGGCTCCAGAAACTGGCCGGTGCGCCCATGCAGGTACAAAATGTCGCCCGCCGCGTTCACCAGCGCAGCGGCCGATGGCGCCTGGGCCAGCAGGGCCTGCTCGGTGAGTTCGCGCAGCGGCAGCTTGACTGCAAAAGCGTCTTTGCCCGCCCTGCGCGGCAGCGCGGCCTCGATCGCCGACAAGGGCGGCAGAAACCGGCTGGGTGAACGCAGCAAGCCGGGCTCGGCATTTTTGCGCTGATACAGCTTGGACTTGCGGTCGACGCTGGAAAACAGACTCAAAAAATCACCAATCCCCTCAGAGGTGCCCAAAAACAAAAAGCCCTGCGGGTTGAGCGCGTAGTGAAACAGCGGCATCAGCCGCTTTTGCAGGTCGGTGCCGAGGTAGATCAGCAGGTTCCGGCAGGTGATCAGGTCAAGGCGGGAAAACGGTGGGTCGCGCGCCAGGTCTTGCTCGGAGAACACCAGCATGTCGCGAATGCCTTTTTGCACCCGGTAACCTTGGCCATCGGGCTCGGGGGTAAAAAAGCGCGCCAGCCGCTGCGGCGTCAGGTCGGCGGCAATACCCAGTGGGTACACCCCGGCGCGCGCCACCGCAATGGCGCGGCTGTCAATGTCGGTGGCAAACACCTGCACGGTGTAGCTTTGCTTGAGCGCCTCCATGCGCTCTTGCAACAATATCGCCAGCGAATACGCCTCTTCGCCGGTGGAGCAGCCCGCCACCCAGATGCGCACCAGACCGTCGTTGCTGGACTTGCGGGCAAATAGCTGGCCAATCACCTGGTCTTCAAGCACCGCAAAGGCCTCCGGGTCACGGAAAAAGTTGGTGACACCAATCAGCAGGTCGCGAAACAACGCTTCGACCTCGTCGGGGACCTGCTGCAGCAATTGCACGTAGTCGTCGATCAGGGTGATCTGGTGCACCGACATGCGCCGCTCGATGCGCCGGTGCACGGTGCTGGGCTTGTATTGCGAAAAGTCGTGGCGGGTGTGGTTGCGCAGCAAAACAAAAATGCGCTTGAGCGCGCTGTCGCTGATCTGCACCGGCTGGTCGGGGCGGGTGAACGCGTTGCCAAAGGCGTATTTCACATAACTCATGAGCTGCGCCGGCATTTGCTCGGGGGTGAGCTGGTAGTCCACCAGTCCGGTGGCGATGGCGCTGCGTGGCATGCCATCAAACTCGGCGCTGTCGGGCGTTTGCACGATCACCAGGCCGCCCGCATCCTTGATGGCCCGCACACCCAGGGTGCCGTCGCTGCCGGTGCCTGAGAGCACAATGCCGATGGCGCGCGCTTGCTGGTCCTGTGCCAGCGAACGGAAAAAGAAGTCAATGGCCAGGCGCTGACCACGCGGCGCGGTGGGCTCCAGCAGCTGCAGGGTGCCGTCTTGCAGCGCCAGGTCGTGGTTGGGTGGAATGATGTAGATATGGTTGATGGCCACGCGCATGCCGTCTTCCACCTCAAACACCGGCAGGGTGGTGTAGCGGCGAATCAGCTCGGTGAGCAAACTCTTGTGGTCAGTGGCCAGGTGCTGCACCAGCACAAAGGCCATGCCGGGTTCGGTGTCTTTGGGCATACCGGCAAAAAACGACTCAAACGCCGCCAGGCCACCCGCCGAGGCACCAATGCCAACCACCGGAAAGTGAGCGGCCACCGGGTCTGGGCTGGGCGCTGCGCAATCGTTGGCTTTGGCCGATGAATTTTTGGCCATGTCTGTCTCCTGTGCAAATAAAGCGCCATCCAGCGCGAGGGCAAAAGGCTCGCGAGCATTGAGCCGAGCCACAGTGTAGGCTTGTTGGGACAGTATTAAAACAATAGCTTTAAGCGCTTGCGGCATAAGGGCTAGAGCTTGTTTTCATGATGAATTGGCCGGTGCCTTGCGCCGGGACACGTGCCCCGGATCTGATGGCCGGTTTTTGGCGTGCGAACTGCAACGATGCCAACGCTGGTGGTGGCCCTGTTGGGTCGCCTGGCCAGCACTGCGCTTAGCCCCCACTTCCGGGTGGTTGGCAAGAGGTTGGCGAAAAACTTGGCAATATTATTGGCAAACATTGAAATATACCGATATAAAACATATATTTACATAACCTTGCAAGTTGGGGGTGCGATTCAAAGTGAGGTGGACTTCTCACGAATGACACCCACCCGGCACGCAGGCGATCAGGGAGCCCGGGCAGGCAGCGCACGGGTGGTGGCAATCAGCCGGGCGATACGCCTTGCTTCGTGTCCCCCGACCGCTACGCGCTCTCCTCCTTGACCTACGCAAAGCGTATCACCCGACTGATTGTGTGAGCTGTTGAAAAGCTGGCAGGTGTGTTCTGGAATGGGTTGATTGGGTGACGGTGTCAGGCCCGGTGATTGGGTCATGTGACCCGCATGCACATGGCCCCATCACCGGATCGGGTTGGAGCCAGCTTGCTTGATTGTTGTGAAACTTTGGTTTTCCCCCTGCCACATCACTTTAACTCGCACCCGTAAGTTGGCAAAATAGACTGATGTACAACGAAATCCACCAGTTCGAACCCCTGCAACCTGCTGATAACCGCATGGAGCCCCTGCTGGCCCGGGCACACGACCTGTCCCGCCTGGCCACTACATTGGCTGGCACGCGGGTGCCGCCAGAATTGCGCAGCCTGCTGCGCAACATGAATTCGTACTACACCAACCGAATTGAAGGCCAGCACACCCGCCCGCATGAGATCGACCTGGCCCTGCGCAAAAACTTCTCCAACGACGCGGCGCTGGCCGCCAAGCAGCGCCTGGCTGTGGCCCACATCGCGGCTGAGCAGGCACTGGAGCAGCGCTACATCGGGTCTGAAGGAGCAAAGACGCTGTACTCGGCGGATGCGGTGCAGGACATCCACCGCGAATTGTTTGATCACCTTCCAGTTGACGATCTGCTGACCCCCGAAAAGGAGGCCATCGTGCCCGGCGCACTGCGCAAGCAGGACGTGCAAGTGGGCCAGCATGTGGCACCGGCGCATGCCAGCGTCCCGCTGTTTTTGGCGCGCTGGTGCGATTTTTATGGTGGGGTGCGCCGTGGCGAGGCGGCGCTGGTGGCGCTGGCTTGTGCGCACCAGCGCCTGGGCTGGATCCACCCGTTTGTGGATGGCAACGGGCGCGTCATGCGACTGCACACGCACACCTGGCTTACCGCCCAAGGCTACACCGGTGGGCTGTGGTCGCCAATGCACGGCTTTGCCCGCAACAACGAGCGCTACTACGCGCTCCTGGCCGATGCCGACAGCCTGCGCCGGGGCGATCTGGACGGGCGCGGCAACTTGAGCGAACAGGCGCTGATCGCCTGGGCCGATTTCGTGCTGGACACCTGCCTGGACCAAGTCCGCTTTATGGCGGCCCTGCTGGATTTTGAGACGATGAAGGCGCGCATCGAAGCCTGCCTGGTGTTTGAGGCCACCGTGCTGAAAAACGGCGTGCGCCAGGAGGCCTTGCGCGGACTGCACTACCTGTTTTTAAGCGGCGAAGACATGGCGCGCGGCGACTTCAAAACCATGCTGGGCATGAGCGACCGCGGTGCCACCGATGCCCTGGGCGCGCTGGTCAAGCGCGGGCTGCTCAAGTCGGACTCGCCGCAAGGCAAGGTGCGCTTTGGTTTGCCGCAACATGCGCTGCGCTTTTTGTTCCCGCAGCTGTGGCCTGAGGCAGAGGCGGATTTGGCCAATCGTTAAGTGCCAAATTGGCCTCTAGCCGATGTGGGACGTGCGCAAGCAGCTATCTATTTAAGATTGACTGGTAGACCGATTCACCGTTTTCTCCACCAGTAGCTGCAGTTCAAACTGATCGGACCCGCCTAAGCCGCCAGCTGAAAACCCAAATCAGGCAGGGCTGTCTGACATCTCGCGGTCAAGGGTGCAGCCGCGATGGTATTCACCGATAACAACGCAGTCGTATTTGTCGACGGTGCTGGACGGTGTTGGGAAGGGCATGAGGCGTATTTGTGGAAATGCGGCTCGGCGGAGGTGCTGAGAAGGCAGCGTATGGCCTGCCAAGCAGGCAAAATTTGACGTCTAACTTATTGAATTTAAATGATTTACGGTGTTAAGCTAATAAATGTACTAACATACCGAGATGCTAGAAAACAGCGCCAACATCGCCCGCCAATACATCGATGCCGTTGCCACCTTTGAGGCCTTGGAAGAATCCCAAGAGGAAGCCGCCCAAGTGCGCGGCGGCATGTACTGGCACGCGGGCTCACCATCGTCACCCGATGCCAAATACCTGGTGCGCACCACACCTGCCGGGGCCGAAACCAGCCTTGGAGCCCGCACACCCGAGACCGAAGCCATTTTTGAGCGTTTCACCCAGCGCAAGCGCCAAAGCGCAGAGCGCGTGTCCGGCTTAAAGGCTGCTTTGGAACAGCACCAGCGCTTGAACCGCGCCCTGCGCGTGGGCCGGGTGGACCCATTGGTGGTGGCACTGCTGAGCCGCCTGGCGAGCACCCAACTGAGCCCGCACTTTCGGGTGGTCGGTACCCACGCGCTCTACGCTTATGAGGCCACTGCGGGGGTGCGGCTGGACTCAGACGCGCTGGCCACCCGCGACATGGACCTGCTGTGGGACACCCGCAAACGCATTCTCTTTTCTACCCAGCTTGCCAAGGTGGACAGCTCCATGCTGGGCGTGCTGAAGAAGGTGGACAACAGCTTCCGCATCCGCAAAAGTCAAAAGTACACCGCTGTCAATAAAGACGGCTTTGAGGTGGACATCATCCGCCGCGAGCGCACGGGCGACGACCCGCACCCCATCAAACTCAGCGACGACGACGACGATTTTTGGGTGGTGCAGGCGCGCCGCGCCAATGTGCTGTTGGATTCGCCCGGTTTTTCGGCGGTGATCGTGGCCACCAACGGCACCATGGCGCGCATGAACACGGTGCACCCGGCCACCTTTGTCGCGTTCAAACGCTGGATGGCCGCTCAGCCTGACCGGGAAGCACTCAAGCGCCGCCGGGATGTGTTGCAGGCGGATGCGGTGCAGGAACTGCTGGACACGTATTTGCCGCAGGTTTGATACCAAATTTGCCTCTAGCCCTTTAAGAACAAGCGCAAACAGCTATCTATTCAATAGTACCGCGGGCGATTCACCGCGTTCCCCGCCAGTGGCTGCTGATCAGCCTGATCTACCCCCTCTGAGCCGTCAGCTGAAAACCCAGATCAGACAGGGCTATATTGGTGGTCGGGCGTTCGCTCAGGGTTTAAGAGCAGGCTGCTCCCAGCCGGGCACATTCACTGCGTAGCGTGTGGCCTTGCCCACGCCTTCCACGCGCAGCAAGCCATTGGCAGCCAGGTCGGCCAGGTCGCGCGTGGCGGTGGCTTTGGACGTGCTGGTGATCTTGGCGTATTTCTCGTTGGTCATGCCACCCAAAAAGCCGCCGCCTGAGCCCACATGCCCGGCTTCCAGCAAACGCTCCAACACCTTGCTTTGGCGTGGGTTGACATGGCATTGCGCCGCCCGCAGCCGGAACTGCGCTTTCTCTGAGGCATCCATCACCACGGCCTGACTGGCCACACAAGCGCGGGTGAAAGCCTGCACAAACCATTGCACCCAGGGAGTTGCATCAATCGCTTTCGCCTCAGGCTCAATGCCGCGCAGGCACTGCGCATGGTTAAGCGCGTCGTAATAGGTGGCACGGGTTTTCAGCATTTGGTGGGCCAAACCGTACACCCGCACCAGCGTTGGGTTGACCTGCGGGTCTTGTGCGTGCATGTCCTGCGCCAGCGCCAAGTCGGCCAGGGCGCGACCCAGGCGACCGTTGCCGTCTTCAAATGGGTGGATGGACTCAAACCGCAGATGCACCAGCGCTGCCCGGGCAATGCCATTCACTTTGGAAACGGCACAGGCCCCGCCAGCCGGGCGGCTGCTTTCAAACCATGCCAGAAAATTTTCCATCTCCGCAGTCACCTGTGCCGATGACGGTGCCTCGTAGTGCACCACCTCTCGCCCCAGCGCACCGCTGACGATTTGCATGGCGTCGGCATGGTCGCGCACGCGCCCCACGGCAATGCGCGTGATGCCCGACGTGCCCCCCGGAAACAGCGCCGACTGCCAGCGGCACAGCCGGTCCAGATCGAGCGCGGCGCTGTGGTTGGCCAGCGCGTCTTGCATCACCTGCACCAAGCCATCCACAGACCGGTCAGCACCCGGCGCGCCGACCAGTGCCAACCGGTGCGCCACCGACGAGCGCAAGGACTCCAGATTGAGCTGCTCGCCCTCTATGGCCGCGGTAGCCAGCGCCTCTTGCACCCACAGATCGCGCTGCACCGCGTTGGCCTGCTCCAGCCCGATGGCGCCCAGCAGCCCCAACAAGCGACCCTGCTCCAGCCGGGCTTGGTCCAGCGCGGGGGCCAGTGCAGCAGCGTCAAACGTCAGCTGCGGCCAGGCGCTGTGCTGCCAGATGTAGCGTGGGGATGCGGGCGGGTTTGGGGTGGGCATGAGGCGTATTTTAAGCAATACGGCTCAAAATGTGAGGTGTATTTGAAGAAATGCGGCTCAAGTTCGGGCTTTTTGCAAAGGCAATCGAACCGAATCATCCTATTTTGGAGGCACCAGCTCACGTGCCAGAGAAGCAAGTTCGCTTACTGCGAACACTTCGTTTACTTCGAATGATGCTACGCTCCAACCTATTGCTACTGACCAAACCCCAAGGCCGCCGCGTGAAGGAGCACCCCATGACAGCCCAAGAAGTACTAGACCCCGCCAATGCCGCCGAAGCCGAAATGGCAGCCGTGGCCCACCAATGCCTGGTGACAGCGCTGGACCATTCCAACGCAGACCACATCAACATCATTCTGGATGTGGGCACGGATGGCGACGAAAAACACGAAACACTTGTACTGAAGCTACCACCCCGCGCCTTGCGCTTCTTTGCTGACGTGTTGCGGCAAATGGCCAAACAAGAGCCCATGTTGCTGGTGCCGCAAAAGCACGAACTCTCCACGCAAGAAGCGGCCAATTTTTTGAACGTGTCGCGCCCCTTTGTCATCAAGGAAATCGAGGCCAACCGCCTCAAATGCCGCAAGGTCAACCGACACCGTCGCATTGAATTTGAAGAACTGCGCCGCTACCAGGCCGCGCAGCAACAGCAATCTGAACAGGCGCTGCAAAACCTGACCCAACTGTCTGAAGAGTTGGGGCTGGAGTTTTAAGTGGCGGGCTCTGCGCGTTTCACGGCAATTTTGGATGCCAATGGCCTGTATCCCCAATTGATCCGCGACACCCTGCTGAGCATTGGCCGTTAAGCGCCTGTACCATGCGCGCTGGAGCGCCACGATTCATGCGGAATGGACGCGCAACCTGGCCAAAGACCGGCCAGAGCTTGCCGACAAGCTACCCTTGGTCGTCGAACGCATGAACGCCAGCGTGCCCGACTGCCTGGTGACAAATTATGAAAAACTGGCCAACAGCATTGAGTTGCCTGACCCCGACGACCGCCACGTCGTGGCCGCCGCCATTGTGGGTCATGCCGACGCTATCGTGACCTTCAACACCAGGGACTTTCCGATGGCTGTGTTGGCACCCTACGGCATTGAAGTTCAGCACCCCGATGAGTTCCTGGTGAACCAATTGCAGTTGCAGGAAATACCAGCGCTCAGAGCCATCAAGAAAATGCGTGCCCGCTGGACAAACCCTGTACGGCCAGCGCAAGAACTCATTGCGGCGTTTGAGAAACGGGGCTTGCCGATGACGGCGGATTGGCTGCGTGAGGCCGCCACGCTGATTTGACAGGTCAACTTGGGCACTAGCGCCCGTAGCCGAGAGTGAAAAGCGCGGGATGCATGGGGACAGAGGCAATTCACATCGGTATAGCTATATTTGATAGCAAGACCTGCTGCAAGCAGTTGGCTTCGAATGCATCACGGTGCTGCTGCCCGCGTGCGCCTTGGAGCGCGCGTGGCGCGGCCCACGACACCTGTTACGGCAGTGGCAGAAACTGCGCCGACTCGTCTTTGCCAAACAACAGCAGCGCTGCCCGCGTCAATTGCCCGCCCCGGCTGAGCTTGAGCTTAGACACCGGTTGTGCCACTGCCGCAGGTACGCGCAGCCCAGGGCTGGTTTGGTGGTGGGATGCCAGCCCCAGGGGACCTCGCAACAGCAATAAAAAGCAGTTAAAGAACTTGGCAAATCGTATTGCTGCGACATTCACCGCGCAATGTGCGGCGAATAAAGCCCATAATCGCCGCATGCGCCCTCACCGCCCCGCCCGTATCGCCCGCTACATCTGGCAACTGCCCGACTGGCCATCTCTCAGCTATGACGCCACTGCGCTGGCAGCCTCCCTGGCCGAAGTGCATCGGGCACAGGGCCAACTCATGGGACGCATGGCTGAGCTAGGCATGGCCCAGCGTGATCAAGCCACCTTGCAAGTGCTGACGCAAGAAGTCATCACCACCAGCCAGATAGAAGGCGAACGCCTCAGCCTGGATGTTGTGCGCTCGTCCATCGCTCGCAGGTTGGGGCTGGACATTGGTGCCCTGGCCCCCAGCGACCGCCATGTGGACGGCGTGGTGGATGTGGTGCTAGATGCCACGCGCAATTTTGAGCAGCCGCTAAGCCCAGAGCGCCTGTTTGGATGGCACGCGGCCTTGTTCCCCACCGGCTACAGCGGTCGGGTGCGCATTACCGTGGCGGCATGGCGCACAGATGCCAGTGGCCCCATGGAAGTCGTGTCTGGTGCAGTGGGCCGGGAGAAAGTGCACTTCACCGCCCCGCCCGCCAGCAGCCTACCCACGCAAACCGATGCGTTCTTCCAATGGTTCGAAGCTGCCCCCGTGGGCGACGCTCTCATCAAAGCTGGACTGGCCCACCTGCGGCTGGTGACGCTGCACCCGTTTGACGATGGCAATGGCCGCATCAGCCGAGCCGTGGGCGACATGGCGCTGGCCCGTGCGGAAGGCACCAGTCAACGGTTCTACAGCTTCAGCGCACAGATACAGCGCGAACGCAAAGACTATTACGACCAACTGGAAGCTACCCAAAAAGGCCCGAAGGATGTGACACCCTGGCTCACCTGGTTTTTGGGCTGCTTGCTGCGCGCCGTGCAGGGTGCAGATGCCACCTTGACTGGCGTGCTGGACAAGGCCCAGTTCTGGCAACGCTGGGCCGGCACGCCCATGAACGCGCGGCAAACCACCATACTGAACCGCGTGCTGGACGGCTTTGAAGGCAAGCTCACCAATGCCAAATGGGCGACCTTGGGCAAGTGCTCTGCAGACACAGCCCTGCGCGACATCAACGACTTGCTGGCGCGCGGCGTGCTGCGCAAGCTGGGGGGTGGCGGGCGCAGCACGGGGTATGAGTTGAGTGCCAAATAGGGCTGTAACCCTTGTCGAAGGTGCGCAAGCAGCTACTAACAATGTAGCAATGTTGGCCATAACCATCCCTGTTAGCGCCGCAACCCGGTTGCCCGCCGGGCAGACATAAAATTTCACCGTTGGAACCAAAAACAAAGAACGCGCCAGACGTTTTTGCGCAGCAAATCAACGTGATTCCAAGGGAGCAACGATGGCATCGTTCACCGCGCGGGTACTCATCCTCTGCAAAACCTACCCCTCACCCAGCGCCAAATACGCTGAAACATCCTGCGTGGCGGGCATGACTGAAAACGGCAGGCTGATTCGGCTCTACCCCGTTCCATTCCGGCTGGTGTCTGACGACCAGCAGTTCAAAAAATGGCAGTGGATCACGGCCCGGTTTGAAAAGGCGCGTGACGACCACCGGCCTGAAAGCCACCGCGTTTTTGTGGACACCATCGCGTGTGACCCTGATCCGCTGCCGGCGGGCAAACAGGGCTGGCCGCACCGCGCCGAGTTGCTGGCGAAGCTGCCGGTGTTTTCGGACTTTGCTGAAATAGAAAGACTCAGGGCAGCGGGCGGGGCCACGCTGGCCTTGCTGCGGCCCGCCAGAATCATCGGACTTGACATCAAAAAGGTCGCAAACTCCACCTGGACGGACGAAGAAAAAGAAAAACTGCTGCGCCTGCAACAGCAATCCGAACTGTTTGACGAGGTGGAAGAAGGCAAACAAATCAGGCTGCTGGAAAAACTGCCGTATGACTTTCATTACCGCTATGAATGCGAGGTTGACGGGCAGACTGTTGCGTACCGGCACAAACTGGTGGACTGGGAAATTGGCGCGCTGTTCAGAAACGTTCAACGCAAGCATGGTGATAACTGGGAGGCCGCATTCCGCGCGAAACTGGAGCAGGATTTGCCGTCAAAAGACCTGATGTTTTTGCTTGGGACGATTCACCGCTTTCCTCACCAATGGCTGCTGATCAGCCTGATCTACCCGCCTAAGCTGCCTGCTGATAACCCAAATCAGGCAGGGCTGTTTTAGCGGTCAGGTGCGTCACCGTCGGCCCGCCCAACTGGCGCGCCGCGCGGGCCACATACGTGCGGTGGCAAGTGGAAAAGTCCGCCTCAAAACATACCAGACAGGCCGGGGTGGCGTGCGCGATCTTGACCAGCTCGCGCAAGGACATATCTTGCGTCTGGATGTACTTCAAAAATTCACGGGTGTAGGTTTGCCAGTTGCCATCAGCCTTGTATTGGTTGCGGATGAGCTTGGGGCAACCCAAGGCGGGGGCGTGCAGATAGGCAATGTCGTGCGTTGACAAGGCGGCGCAGAAAGCCGTTTTTGAAAACCCCTTCTTGCGCGACAGCGGCAGTTCACGGACATCCACCACGGTTTTCACCTGCGCGGCTTGCAGGCGGGCAATGAAGGCATCAATGGTCAGGCCTTCGTAGTCGAGGGTGAAAAGGGTGGAGGGCATGGGGTCGCTACTTCCAGCTCAAATCCAGCTTGCGCTGGGTCGCCGCGCAGTCGCGCAGATACAAGTTGATGAGGCTCTGATACGGCATGCCAAGCTCTTCTGAAATCGACTTGAAGTAGTTCACCGACTCCTCATCAAGCCGGATGGTGATTTGCTTTTTGAGCTGGGCTGCGTAGGGGTTCTTGCGGGCGGTGGAAAAATCGTATTCTTTGCGCATATAAAACTTTCAAGGGTAAGACTTCGCCTCATGGGCACTGGCCTTGCGAGCCGAGATGATGCGAATGATGTTGCCTTCGCTGCGGTAGCAGTGACACACCACCAAAAACCGCAGCGTACGGCTGAGGCCCAGGAGAACAAAGCGATCTTCATCGTCAGAGTGATCCGGGTCGTCAATCAGTTTGGCGTGATCATCCAGGAAGACAGATTTGGCTTCCTCAAAACTCACGCCGTGCTTTTTGGCATTGGCAGTGGCTTTGCGCTCATCCCACTCGAAACGAAGTGTGCTCATGTGGCAAGTGTAATTACATCGTAGTTCAGAAGCAAGCAGGCTTCCATGCCCCAGGATTTTGCGTAAACAGGCCTCTAACCCATGTATAACATGCATAAGCAGCTATCAAAAACGTATCAATACCTAAACCCATTGATGCCGAAGGCTGCCTGACGATGTCCCATCCGCATGAGCCGAGCGACCCGCAGCAAGCCTATCGGGCGGTGTCGGCTCATGTGTAAGCGCCAGCCGAGCCCAGCGCGAAACGTTCAGTCGCCGCCGCAATGTGCGCCGGTTTAATGTCAAATTTGCCTCTAGCCCAGTAACAACGTGCGCAGGCAGCTATTTATTCGATAGTATTGACAAGGAAATTCACCGCTTTCCCCACCAGTGGCTGCTGATCAGCCTGATCTACCCGCCTAAGCTGCCTGCTGATAACCCAAATCAGGCAGGGCTGTTTTAGCGGTCAGGTGCGTCACCGTTGGCCCGCCCAACTGGCGCGCCGCGCGGGCCACATAAGTGCGATGGCAAGTGGAATAGTCCGCCTCAAACACACCAGACAGGCCGGGGTGGCCTGCGCGATCTTGACCAGCTCGCGCAAGGATGCATCTTGCGTCTGGATGTGCTTTAAAAATTGACGGGTATAGGTTTGCCAGTTGCCGTCCAACTTGTATTGGTTGCGGATGGGCTTGGGGCAACCCAGGACGGGGGCGTGCAGATAGGCAATGCCATGGGCTGACAAGGCGGCGCAGAAAGCTGATTTTGAAAACCCCTTTTTGCGCGACAGGGGCAGCTCACGCACATCCACCACGGTTTTCACCTGCGCGGCTTGCAGGCGGGCGATGAAGGTCTCAATGGTCAGGCCTTCGTAGCCGAGGGTGAAAAGGGTGGGGTGCATAGGGGAGTCAAATGTTCAAGGTTTGATAGGGTGACCTGTTTTCTTGCAAGCGGCACACAGCGTTTGTACAGTTATGTCGGATTGCAAGACTTGGGTCTCTGCATTCACTGTAGAAATTTTGCTCTAACCCTTGCACGGGAAACGCAAAACGCTATCAAACTAATGAGCTATTCGAGCCTTGCCGCATCAATTTGGAATTTAACCAACTTGACTCGGCAACGGCCAACTTGATCCCACGAAGTGCTGTAATTTGGAGTCAGGTATAGACGCACGCAGCGCATCGTATGTGAACCCAACGTAAGGGTTACAGGGTTTAAGCAACCCAAGTGCTCGCTTGAATTCACTTTGTATTTTCAAGTCGGTGCGCACGAAAGGAGTTGTTCAAGGCTTCAACTTGAGGCGCAAGTGTAGAGCGAAAGTGATCATTTCGGAGTTCGCGAAGCTCCAGACGATTTAACTCACAAACTTCAATTGTTTTGACCCCGTAAATACTTGCATTGCGGGGGCGCGCCCACCAGTGAGTAGGCCCTCCATTTCTGCCAATGGCACTCTCGGTGTACTCGATATGTTCAACAGGGTTAATAGCTGAGCCAGGGTCTAATAGCAGTGGAAGTTCATTTCCTGGTGGTAGCAGTGGATTTAGAAGGGATATGCTGCCGTGGATCAACGGGAACAGGTCATTTTTTCCAGAGCGGTTGCAGGCCGGGCAGGCAAATAGAAGGTTGTCCCACGAAAAGGCCAACCACCAATAGCCATGAGTATGTGCGCAGCCTGGGCGGCGATCAGCTCGGCATTTGGGCCTATAGTGTTCAACGTCATTGAAACCCTTTGGTATTCTTTGTTCGCAATAACAGCATTTGTGATGCTGTGCATCCCACAATTCTGTTGCAACTTCTTTATATCCAACGACTTCATCTGAAGTCGGTTCTCTACCCAGTGATCCAAGAACAGCTAGTTTTGCAATCCGAAGTGGGACTAACTTGGCTGGCTCACTACCACGAATGATGCGAATCATAGAGGACCTGCTTTCCGACGAGTCGGTGAATTTTCGTCGGTCACTTCAGTGGGTTTGGCTTGATCCGTGGTACGTTTCACAACTTCCCATCCCGGATCAAGTCCGACTTCACGTAACTGGATCTGCAGCGTCTCAAGTTCAGCTTGCTCGGTATCGTTGCGCAGTGCGTAGCCAGAAAGAAAGCTGTAGCGCTGCAAAGATCGACCCAGGCCGTCTGGGTAGATATCGTCAATGTCAAAGTAGCGACGGTAAATTTGTCCACCTGTCAAAAGCATTGGTGTCTCAACGCCACATGTGGCCTTAACGCGCCCATCTTCCGTCGACAGAATCCAAATTTCGTCGGCCTCTGCGCCGACTAACGTCAGTGGGTTGTGTGTCGTGACAATGAAAGACATTTGGGGCAGCAAACGGCGAGTGCGAGCAATAATTTCAATTTGCCACTTCGGGTGAAGATGTAGATCGATTTCGTCAATCAAGACTAAGCCACGCATTTGGGACAAAAATCCTGCTTGAATTGGTTGACTGGCGGACTCCGTCAACGCTACCCAACGAGCTACCAAATCGAGAAACCACCCCGCGCTCGTGAGATAGCCATCGCTAAGAGATTGAAAAGGCAGCTTGGGGTGACCTCGCTCAGTGACCCATACTTTTTGATCTGCGACCTCAACTGAAACGAGGTCGAGGAGATCAGACATGGCTCCAATAACGATGTCGTAAATTGCTTTGCTCCGAGGATTTTTGTTAGTATCGCCTTCAAGCGCCACCAGCCAGGTCTCGGCTTGAATTAGGTCAGCCCCTTCATCGAAAAGAGTGGCAATTTCAGGACCACCATCTTCATTCAGATTTACTTTTTGCGCTGTACCACCAAGGGCTGAGCCGCGACGGCAACCATAGGCAAAGAGGGGGAACAAGCGCGGATTGTCCTGCTCCGGGGATTGAGTCATGTTGATTGCTCCACCGGGGCGAATGAGAGTTCTGTGTTCAATTCCGTCACCAAGCGTCACCGTGACAGTGGAATCACCAATACGTGACTCGACCGTGGTAGGCACGCTTTGCCAGGGATTCGCAAACACGCCATTTGGCCAAATCGCAGGATGTTTCAGACTTCGCAAAGCTAACGTAAGGCTACGCAACAATGTTGTTTTGCCACTGCCATTCGGTCCAAGAATAACCACCCACTGGCCTTGTTCAGACTTAGGCGCATTGAACGTAATACTCAGATTTTGCAGACCTCTAATGTTTCTCAATTCGACTGAATGAATGCGTACTGGTGTCGCCGGAATGCCTCCCGCCAACCGAGGCTGAAAAGGTTGATTGGGATATGGCAGTGGCAGGGCAAGGCGATTCCAGGTCGAATGGCTATCAAGGTCAGAGGTCTGTTTTTGAAGCGCGTCCCGCAGCAGCTTTATCGCTGTGGACGCGTGCGGATGAGTTGATCCCATCGTCAAAAAGGCCTTTGCAAGTAGCGCGTTGACGCGAGGCTGAGGAAGGCGACTGACGCTGAGCGAACTTAAAAGCGCTGACCACAGTGCGGGCGAAGTTGCTGCTGCAGCAACTATCTCTTGGAACAAGGTTTCGTCTTGTGCTGCTGAAACTTTGCCAAGAAATAGCTGCAAAATTGCAAGATCTGCGCGCGCAGCCGGTGTCTGTGCAGTTCGGTTGGCGACTGCTCGCGTTGCGCTATCAATGTGCGCGGGGGTGACCAGATCAAATGAAAAAGCATGCTCTGCGTAAACCTCAATCGACAAAATCACTAGGCGCAGCAGCACAGGGTGTGCCCGCGCTTCATCCAACGCGAAAAAGCTTTCAGCAAAACGTAAATACCATGGAAACTCAGGCTGACTATTGCATGCATCAAGAAGTTCGATCCATTTTGCAATAGGTAACGCTTTTGGGCGCGGTACCAAATAGCCAGCGCTGTTGGGTGTCGCGTTTATCCACGCCATTGCATTCAAGTTGCTCTTTAGCGACTTGGAGGAAAGGCTAGACATGACAAAAAGACATAACTCAGCAAGTCGCTTTCTAAGCTTGTTCGATTGACTTGTTTCGAAGGCATGATTCGCTTTTTGTAGCAGAACTGATGATGTGGGGTTTCGCATGTTCTTGGAAACACGGTCTATCAACCGCCAAACGGGCACACCAAGAAATGGGGGAGCTTTTTTAATTGATTCGCTCGTCCAAGGCATTTCATCACTTGTGTTGTCAAGCAGCGCTAAAAGGTCAATTTTGCTTTTCCAAGCCCTCTCTGCACTACGCCAATCCGCCGTGTCGCCAAGTTTTTTTGCACGAAGAAATTCCGAATAGCTTCGTAAATCTGCAGTCGAATTGGCGGTAGCTAAACAGGCACCCAGCGGCCAAGACGAACGACGTTCCAATACCTTCCACTGGGATATCGGCAAGGTGTCTGCAATTGCGTCGAGCACGGTAGCAAGGTTATCGGCCGTCGGGTCGACTTCATAAGATGCGGCAGTTATCCATGCGCACCAAGGCTGAGGTATGGGACTAGTTGGTGCAACCGATGTTTGCTGGCGATCACGTTCACGGGCCAAAGGAGCGACCACACCATCTCTTCTTCTCCGCCACATACCGTGCATACCATGAACAGAGATTAACCACCAAACCCAGCTGTCGCCCATTTCCACTTGGTGCGGTAGCGCATTCAAATCGATGAAACTCTCGGGGGAAATTGTTGCTGACTGCGATGTAATTTTGGCCGCCAACCAATTGCCGATAGGGATATGCAAACTACCACAAGCACTCAATACCTCGGGAATTCTGGTCAAGGAATTCCAGTAGCCATTCCCTACTTCAAACGCCCAACTCTCTTCACGATACAGGGCATCCAGAATACATACCCAGGCTGCTAGTTCGTTGCGCTGCTCTCCCGTTTGCAAAGCGCCCAAGCATCTTTCAATCGCTTCACGTAAAACGATGACCGTGTCATTGTTTGCTGACCGCGCCAGCCGGACGTGTTCGCTCCCGGGTGGCAGCGCCAGTAAACCCGTCGCGCGCACCATAAGAGCTCGTGCGCGTTTTGGTTGTGAGATTGCCGACCCTTCTTCCAAGGTCTCCAATGCAAGCAGTGCACCAGCTCGTGTGAGACTGGTCAATTCGTCGGTTGGATCATTGTCAAGGCTGCCACAAATGCGGTCGGCAACAACATCACGTAGTGCCGATCCTTCGCTGAATAGACGACTTCCGACAAACAGTGCGACATTCCTGAACATTGGCGCCTTCGCAATTTGCTGAAAGCGCGATTCAATTTCTGTGTCGCGTCCTGATGTAAGCGCACGTGCCGCCATGAATTCCTGGAGTGATCTGATATCAAATCCAAATTTCCCAGGTTCTTGTTCTACCAAAAATACAAGCCGTTGTTCAGCCGCAGTCGCGATGTCACTTATCAAATCCTTACGCTCAATTTCCGCAACTTCATCTTCGGCTAGAACAGCTTCAATAACTTCTTCGAGTCGCTCTCTCGTCATCCGTGCCGCCGCGCCCCCATGACGTTCGGCTTCAACTTGAAGCAGCAAAGCGACCCGTGCATGAATCCGCTCTATGTGTGCCCGATGCTCTGAAAGCAATGCTGATGCGTAAGTATTGCGTTCAACCTCTCTAGCATATGTATAGTCAAAGTAGCGTAAAAATAAATTCCATCTCTCCCGTGGTGCCCGACCAAGTTGTTGCACCAATGCAGCGAGAATAGTAACTTGGAGAGGGGTTGTGAGGAGTCTCTCGGTGGCGGGTTCTTCGGCTGCTGCGTGAAGTTGGGCAAGCGCTCGTTGCCGTGCATCAGCGCCAGGGATTTTTGCATCCATCAATTTCACGGCATATCCCAGCGCTTCATCCTTTTGTAACAGCGCAAGATAAAGTTTCTGAAATTGGATACCTATTTGGGAGAGCTCATCCGCATAGCCTTGGGGGCGGGTCGTCGCCAGCACTTGAGATAAAGCGCCATTGTGGGCTAGGGCAGTGAGTAGCTCACGAGCCGCTGCAACGATGCGCTCCCGATCGAGTGTTGCGCCCACTTCATCAAAGCCATCTAGAACGAGCAATGAGGGAAGATGGTTGCTGAGAGCTAGGAGAGTTTCGGCACTCAACTCATGTTCCCTGGCGCTTGGTAGGTCTGCGATAAAGCGGAGAATTGCGGGCAGTTGGCCAGCAGCCACGCCGGTTGGTTGCCTGATTAGCCAAGCTGACAAGTCCGGAAGGGCAACCTGTAACGGTAATAGTGGATTATGGGGAAGGTTTGGCGGCAATTGCTGTTGCCCTTTTAAATTTGATGTATCGGATTCAAAGGAGTTCAATAGCTCGCGCTGAGCCAAGCTTAGTTCACCCGCTACGGGTTTTAGTAGAGCTGCACGATGGAGCTGACATGCAAGTTGACCAAGAGTGGACTTTCCCTGACCCGGACCCCCAATCAGCAATGATGCCGCCAGATTGGGAAGGCGGCGACGGCGAAGCATTGGATTCAGTTCAATTGTGTCAATCGATTCTTCCTCATCTTCCTCATCGCTGGTGTCGGCTCTTGATGAGGCAAGATCACTACTGACTTTTTTGGCAAAGGATTTTTTTAAATCCAATGGATGAGAGGATAGGAGTAAGTTGAGAAAAAGTGCACGCGGTTCATGCTGCGAAATCGCACTGGGGTTTCCGACGATAGGCAAGTCAACGAACACTCCGCGCAATGGTACGTCGGTTTGTGTGTGGCCGCCCTGGCCAAGTTTGGCGAACTGTTGCGCGACCAGCTGGTCTGCCAACCACGCACGAACTGCTCTCAAAGCTTCCGGTGTTAACCCCGCTTTATTGGCAGCGATGGCAAGTTTGTCGGCAGCAGAACGAAGGGAGGTACTTATTGCGTTCATTGTTTAGTCTTTTGCGATTGCAGTGGAATTTCTCGATGGGAGGCTTTACTTTGCAACTCGTTGGCTTGGTCGGCACTGAGGTGAAAAACCTTTATGTTGCTCATAACTAAATAGCTGCTTGCGCACGTCTCTTCTGGGCTGCAGGCACTTTTTGCATATTTTTTCGAGCCACAGCGGTGTTTGACGACGCGATGGGGGCCAGCAGCGCGCTGGCGGGTGCGTCGTTTGGGTCTTGGGGAACCAGTTCGCCGCGAAAGGCTTTGGCAAGTACCAGCGGGGTCAGGCGCTGTGCCTGGGCTCGGGCGGCGGTGTAGCGGGCTTCGATGCGGTCGGCGTGGGCGAACAGGGTTTCTACACGGCGGACGATTTCTGCTTGCTCTGGCAACGACGGAAGTCGAATAGGCAGATTTCTTAAGTCTTCAATATTGATGCCAACATACGCGATCCCTTTTTCCATGCCTGCAAGCCATTTCTGAGTTGCATCGGAGGCGACCCAATACGCGGCGAAATGCGGATCGACAAGGCTTTGGTCTACAGGGAGAACAGCGACCTCTCTTGAGATGTTCCATCCCACCATTTCGTTTCCTGCTACAGCAACACCTCCAAGCGTGCCACGCACATTCACGAGGACTTCACCGCCACGCAGGATCGTTCTGGAATACTCCGCCGACAAACTCGGGGCAATGCGTTTCATGCCGTCCACTTCAAAGCGAAGCCAGCGAACATTACTTGTTCAGGAGCAGAGGTGCCATTTGGCACTTCGTCTCCAAGCTTCACGACACCATAGGTTATGACTCGGCGCTGTTGGCATATTGCCGAGACAGTTGTCGCTGACCAATCTGCTGCGTTGCGTTCTACTCTCCATGAATGTGTCAGCGAGCCAGATACCGCTGCATCCAACACCGTCTGCCGAAACCGCTTGAGCAAGGCGGGGATGGCATCGAAGCGATCGTTGCAGGCTTGGACGCGGGCGAGCAGGGTGTCGAGTTGGTTGGCGATGCGGGTTTGTTCCGCCTGTGGAGCAAGTGGCACAACATGGGCACGAATGTCCTTTGAGCGAACTGCTGGATATAAAGCGCCCTGCACCAAATCCGACATGGCCTCAACAAAAGCCTCCGTTCTCACCAAGTAGCCGACCCAGCGTGGGTCAATGCCTGCGACTGGTCTCAAAACGTCGAATCCAGTCGATGCAATTTGTCCATCAAGTTCTTTGGGCACCAACGTGACCGCATTCAAATTGGGGCGCGTCATGGACACCAAAGTATCGCCAGCGGCCACCTGTTTCCTGGCTCGACTCGGTGCGTCTTTGCCCAGCAGTTCCTGCGGAGACTCAATCGACTTGGTGTTGCGATTCACCGAACCGATGTCGATGTAACGGATGGCCTCGTCGGCAAGAGGCACCCGCTGCGAGGCATCAACTGTGATGGCAGAAAGCGGAACTTGCGCCCAGTTTGGAGGCAACTCACTCATCATCCGGTTCCTCCAATAAAACGCCCCGCCGCGCCAGCCGTTCACGAGCCTCCAGCAAAGCCTGGTGCAGGTGTTGCTCCAGCTCCGCCTTGGGCGGCAACTCGGTCCAATATTCGGCCACGGTGATGCCGTCTTTGTGCATTTGCAGCAGTTCCACTTGTTCGCGGCTGGATTCGGCGCACAGGATGAGGCCGATAGGGGCCTCTTCGCCTGGCTGGCGCTCGTGCTTGTCCAGCCATTTCAGATACAGCTCCATCTGGCCTTTGTGAGCGGCTTTGAAGCGGCCCAGCTTGAGTTCGATGGCCACCAGGCGGCGCAGGCGGCGGTGGTAGAACAACAAATCCAGGTAGAAGTCTTCACCGTCAATGATCATGCGCTTTTGGCGCTCCACGAAGGCAAAGCCACGGCCCAGCTCCAGGATGAAGGTTTCGAGCTGGCGCAGGATGGCATTTTCCAGGTCGGCTTCGTCATGGCCCTGGCGCAGGCCCAGAAAGTCGAGGAAGTACGGGTCTTTGAAGACGTGTGCGGGGTTGGTGTGGGGGGCTTCGACAGGCTCAGCCCGAACGGAGGTAAGGACTTGCAATGAGGCAATTTCTGTGCGCTCAAAGGCTTTGCGTTCGATCTGGTGGCGTAGCTCGCGCACGCTCCATGTGTTGGTGGCGGCTTGGCTGGCATAAAACTGGCGTGCCTGCTCGGTTTTGAGCGGCAGCAGGTTCACAAAGTGGCTCCAGCTCAATTGTCGCGACAGTGTCGCGACAATCTCGATCTGCGGGAAGGCCTGGGCAAACTGCACCATGCGACGCAGATTTTTGGCCTCAAATCCACGGCCAAATTCCTGCGCCAGTTGTTCCCCCACGCGCTTGATAAGCTGGTCACCATACTTGGCCCGATCCGATCCGCCAAGCACTTCGGTGCGCAGTCGTTCGCCCACGCTCCAGTAGAGGCGGGTCAGCTCCGCATTTACCGCGCCAGCCAGGCGCTGGCGGCTACTCGCAATCAGAGTGCGCAGCTCGTCATAAATAGTGACTGACCGAAAAGTAACTTTATCAATAATAATCATACAGTTAGCGATGTAATTTCAAACGAAGATTTCCACAAAACAAGCGTTTTAAGTGAATTTCAAAGAATCTCTATAGCTACGGCAATTTTTCAGCCAAAATCTTCGTTTTGAAAAACAGATATAACTCATTGTTCTATATGAATAAATAGGGTTTTCGTTCAGACACTAAATAGGCAACTGATCAGGAGAAAATCTCAACGCTGTTGAGAGTTTTTCAGGCTTCGTTGTGGCGGGTGTTTTGCTCATATTTGCCCCCTCACCGCCACGGCATCCGCTGAATCAAGCGCATCCTCCTCGGCCAACAAATCCTCCAGTGCCGCATCAGGGTCTTCGCCCAGTTCTTCCAGCAGGCTGCGCAGGTCGGCCATGGCGCCGGTCAGTTCGCGCATCACCAGGCGGGCCACCAGCGCGGGTTCATCACGCTGGGCTTCTGCCGACTCGGCGTTGTCGTCTTTGAGCCAACTGATGTCCAGGTTGTCGCCACGCGCCTTGATCTGCTCGCGTGAAAAACAGCGCCAGCGGCCAGCCTCGCCGGTGTCCACGCGCTGGGCCAGGGCGGCGGGGCCACCGCAGGGGTCGGCGCCAAACACGTCTTCAAACTTGTCGCGCGGCACATCGGGCGCGGCACCCGCTGCGGTGCGAAAGTAGTCGCGGGTAAACGGCGTGCGTTTGCCAAACTGCGGCATATTGGCGCGCATGTCATACACCCACACCTGGCGGGTGTTGCCCTTGTCGGTCTTGCCACGCGTGAAAAACAGCACGTTGGTCTTGACGCCCTGGGCGTAAAAGATGCCGGTGGGCAGCCGCAACACCGTGTGCAGATTGCACTTGTCCATCAGGTCGCGGCGGATGTCGGCACCCACATTGCTTTCAAACAGCACGTTGTCGGGCAGCACCACGGCGGCGCGGCCACCGGGTTTGAGGTTGCGGTAGATGTGCTGCAAAAAGCAGAACTGCTTGTTGGTGGTGGGGTAGGTAAAGTCGGTGCGGGTCGGCAGGCCGCCGCCTTTCTTGGTGCCAAACGGCGGATTGGTCAGGATAAGCGTGGCGGCAGGCAGGTGCGTGCCCTCCTCGCCCAGGGTGTCGCCAAACTGGATGCCGCCTTCAATGCCGTGCAGCAGCATGTTCATCAGCGCCAGGCGGTGCGTGTCTTGCACCAGCTCCATGCCGTAAAAAGTGCCGCTGCGGTATTTGCGCTGCTGGGCCTCGCTGCGGTCTTCGGGCTTGAACCGGGCGCGTACATGGTTGTTGGCGGCAATCAAGAAGCCGCCGGTGCCCGCGGCAGGGTCTTGAATGATGTCGTCGAGCGTGGGCTGCAGCACGGTGACGATGCTGTCGATCAAATCGCGCGGGGTGAAATACTGGCCGGCACCGCTCTTTTTCTCGTTGGCGTTGCGCTCCAGCAGGCCTTCATACAGGTCGCCCAGGTCGTCGCGCTGCACGCTGTACCAATCGAGCTTGTCAATCTCAACCACCAGTTTCGACAGGGTGGCGGGCTTGGTGATGAAGGTGCTGGCGTTGGCATAAATTTGCTGCACGCTGCCCCGGCCATGCAGGCCGTAGTCCAGCAGCAGTTCCTTGTACAGATCAAGCCGCTCGGGGGCCGAGGCGGCCATCAGGTCGGCCCACCGGGTGCCGTCCATCCTGACCGGGCTCGCCTTTTCTGGGTGCCTTGTGAATGACCAGGCGGTCTTCCTGCCCGGTCTCTTGCATCATGCGCAAAAACAGCAGGTAGGTGAGTTCGCTGACGTACTGGTGGTAGGTGACACCGTCGTCGCGCAGCAGGTTGCACAGGTTCCAGAGCCTGGCAACGATGTCGGATGCTGCGGGGTTGATTTGATTCATGTTTTCTTGGGCTGGATTCCCGCCTGCGCGGGAATGACGGGCACATTTCATCATGCGGCTTTGGGCTGGTCGGCCCACAGGGCGTCGTTAAAGGCTGCCAGCACCGGCTGGAGCTGGCCGTTGAAAAGTTTGTCCAGGCGGGTAAAACCGCCGCCGTCGCGTTTGAAGATCAGGTCGGGGTCGTCCAGCGCGTCGCGATCCACCAGCAGGTTGACTTTGGTTTGGGCGGCTATGCGCTTGAGCCAGTCGCGCTGCGGCTGCGTCCAGGGCTTGCCTGCCAGCGGTTTGGCCAGCAGCTTTTGCAGGGCATGATCGACCCGCTCGGCATAAGGCAGCAGCGCATCGCCCATGGCGGCCTGGCGGATGTAGCCAATGATGCGGGCGGCAATGTCCTGGTTGCTGAGTTCGCGCCAGGCAGTGGCCAGTCGCATTTCGGTAAAGCCTGCTTGGTCCAGCGCCAGCACCAGTTCTTTGAGCTGCTTGCGGGTCAGGTCGCGCGGGCGGGTCAGCACGGTGATGAGGGCGGGCAGCTCGTTGCCGTGGCTGGCGATGAAGTCTTTGAATTCTTTCAAATAGTCTTCGGGCTTGCTGGCGTTGCCGTAGCCACGGTCGATGTGGTGCAGTGCGTCCGGGTGGTCGGAGATAAAGACGGGCTGGCCGGTGCCTTGGCGCTTGCGGTCCAGCACTTCGCCCAGGTTGGGGTTTTGGGTGAACCAATTGGCAATCTCGTCCACCGACAGGGTGCGCAGCTTTTGAATGAAGGCATCCGGGCTCATGCCGGCTTTGGTTTCAAAGTCTTGCTTGGCTTGGTCGTCCAGGTGGCGTTTTTTGACTTGCAGTTTGGCCAGGAACTGCTCGCGCACCAGTTCGCGCGCAGCCGGGTCTTGCACGCTCACCATTTCTTGCTCCAGCTGGGCAAAGCTGATGTTGGGGTTGACCACCACCGGCTTCATGGCGGTCAGGTTGCCAATGGCTTCAAAGATGCGCACCGCGTCAAACACGCGAAAGCTGTCTTTGGCGTCGCCATCAAAGTCGCACAGGCGGGTGGCACGGCCCAGCATTTGGTCAAACAAGATGCGGCTGTTGACCTGGCGCAGAAACACCAGGTTGCAGATTTCGGGCACGTCAATGCCGGTGGTGAGCAAGTCCACGGTGACGGCCACATTGGGCAGGCGCTCGTTTTTGAAGCGGCGAATCAGCTCCAGCGGCTTGTCGGCATTGCCGGTGATTTTGATGACGGCATCGTCTTCCACGCTGCCGTATTGGGCTTCAAAGGCTGTTTTGAGCACGTCCACCACCAGGTCGGCATGGTCGGTGTTGACGCAAAAGATCAGAGTTTTGCGCTGGCCGGTGGGGTCAAGTTCTTGCGCCAGGTAGTTGCACACCGCTTGGTTAAAGGGGCGGGTGATGACTTTGCGGTTGAAGTCTTCCACATTCAGGTTGATGTCGTCTGGCGCTTTGAACAGCTCAATCTGGTTGCGCCCGGTGTCATACACCTTGAGCTCTTCGCCCAACTTCCAGTGCATGCCGTTTTGCGATAACTCGGTGTAAATCTGGATGGGGGGCTCGTAGTCCACCAGGTAGCCATCGACCACGGCTTCGCGGTAGCTGTAGGTATAGACCGGCGGGCCAAAAATTTCGGTGGTGTGCAGGGCGGGGGTGGCGGTCAGGCCAATTTTGACGGCGTCAAAGTAGTCCAGCACGCGGCGGTATTTGGAGACGTAGTCGTCAAAGCCGCGAAAGCTGAGTTCGGTGTCAGACATTTCGCGGTCCAGCGTGTAGCCACGGTGGCATTCGTCAATCACCACGCAGTCGTATTGGTCCACGGTGGGCGGGGCCACGCCGTCTGCGGGGAACAGCACGCGGCGCATCATGCCCTGTACGGTGGCGATGTGCACAGCGGTGTCGTCGTCTGGCGACTGGGCTTGCAGCTCTTTGATGCCAAAGATGTCGGCAAAGGTTTGCAGGCGCTCCATGCGGGTGTCTTTGAACGAATTGGCGGCTTGTTCGCCCAGTGCAGAGCGGTCCACCAAGAACAAGATGCGGCGAAAGCGCTGGGCCTTGAGCAGGCGGTAAATCAGCGCGATGCAGGTTTTGGTCTTGCCGGTGCCGGTGGCCATGGCCAGCAAAATTTCGCGTTGGCCCTGGCCAATGCATTTTTCAGCCTCGCGAATGGCGGTTTGCTGGTACGGCCGCAGCGCAAAGCCAAAGTTGAACGCGGTGTTGTCCAGCTGGGTGTGCGCGCGGTCGGTATCGGTTGCCAGCAGGCTTTTGAGGCCATCGGGGCTGTACCAGCCGTCCAACGCCTGGCTGCGGTTTTCGGTTTGGCGCAGGTCGCAAAACCAGATGCCGCTTTTGGTGGCGAGTTGGCGCAAATAGGGCCTGCCGTTGGCTGAGAACACAAAGGGAATGCGGTGCTCAGACTGGTCGCCCCAGTTGCACTCATGGAGCTGGGTTTCTGCGCTGGCGCTGAAGGTGCGGCTATAGCGCTTGGCTTGCTGCAAGGCGCCGGACACATCGACGTTTTTGCGCTTGGCCTCGACCACGGCCATGGGGGTGAGGCCGTGAAACAGAACGTAGTCAGCTGCGTAACCGTCGCAAGGCCACTCGGCAATGGCGATGTTGCGGCCGCGCTGAGGGCGGGTGCCTTTGCTGTAGCGCAGGGTAGGCGTGTCTACCTCCCAGCCCGCTTGGCGCAGTTGCGCGTCGATGATGCGGCGGGTCTCGGCTTCGTCCAGCTGCACTTGGCTGGCGGCAGTGGCGGCGGACTGCAAGAAGGTTTTGAACTGCGCGGTGGGCGCTACAGCGGCGGCGGCTTGCAATGCCGCCAGTTGTTCGGCCAGCAGTGCCTTGGCTTTGGTCGGACTCGGTGGCCAGCTGCTCCCAGATGCCGCGCTCTTCGCTGAGGGACGACAACTGGGTTTTGGTGGACAACAGCTCTTGGCTGACCTGCGCTTGCTGCGACTGAAAGCTGGCAACGGCTTGGCGTAATTGGGCCAGCTCAGAGCGCAGCTCGGCGCTTTCGTCCACCGGTGCCTGGGGCGGCACAAAGGGGCCAGACCGATAGGCCGCGTCCTTGAAAGTACGGTGAAACCACAGGCACAGCTGCCAGCACAGCTTGAGCGTGGACAGCGCTGCGGCGTGGTCGCCCTGCAAGGCGTGGTTGGCCGCATTACCAGCAACACGGATTTGATCCAGGATTTGTTTGACCTCCTTGGGCAGCACGCCTTCACCCAAGAGCCGGCGGATCAGCTCGTATTGCGATTCGTCCGGGTTGGCGTAGAGGCCGGTGCGTGCCGCCAATGACTGGGCCAGCAGCTCAGACAACTGGCGAAGTTTGAGCAGGCTGGTGTTGGGGTCTTCGGCAAAGTAGCGCTCGGCCAAGGCACCCAAACGCCAAAGCTGCACCTCATAGGCGCGCAGCATGTCAAAGTTGGAGCGGATGGTGTTTGTCATATGGCGGGTCGCTGGTCTTTTCTGGCAGATCTGCGGAATGAAGTCCAGACAGGCGCTGATTTTGCCAGCGAATACTTTGCCCGGCCGAGGTCAGTCTCGGCCACCACCGAGAGCCCGAGGCCGGTGTTGACCGGTATTGCGGACTGTGTGACCCGATGATTTTTCTGAAAGCAAAAAAGGCCCGGGCTGCGATCAGCTGCCGGGCATCAGGTGCGCGAAGTGATCGTTGCACTGCGCCACCGATGCCCTGGGCGCCCTGGTCAGGCGCGGGCTGCTCAAGTCAGACTCGCCGCAAGGCAAGGTGCGCTTTGGCCACAAGCGGACTTGGCCAATCGTTAAGTGCCAAATTGGCCTCTAGCCCAAGCAGCACTTGCGCAAGCAGCTATAAACTCAAGAGCAACCGGCCAACCGATTCACCACATTGCCCAGCAGTGGCTGGGCCAGCCTGATGACACCGCGCAAGATCGACAGCTCAATGAGCATGTCGCGCACCAAGCGCTTGTCAAACTTGAGCAGCAACGGCTGCGTTCGTTGAAAGCAGGCTACGTGCGTACCGGGAAGGTGGAACGGTGCAATTGGGACCGGGCCGTGAGCAATAGAATGGGCTAAAACCTGCCGAGCACCTGCAAAAAACCCAGTCTCATGCCTACCCAAATTCATCCGGAAGTTTTATTGCAGCTTCTGCCGGTTGCGCCGCACACTGTTTTTTCGGTGGCGGGCGATGCCGAATTGATGCTCGGGTACAGCGCCAGCAGTTTTCTGCAAGGTGCGGTGTCGATACTGGCGCTTGTCCACCCCGACGATCAGGATGTGCTCGATGCCATGTTGCGCATTCAGCCGCGGTCTGCCGCCCAGCCACAAACCCATGCCTGCAACCTGCGCCTGCGTCAGGCCAATGGCCGCATCCGTTGTCTGGTTGCGCAGTACGAGCACGAATCGGCAGCTGTTGGTGCGGTCCTCAAGCTGCGTCTGCGCGATGTCAAAAGCCTGTTTGATCCGGTGAATGCACTGGCTGCTGACCCGGGTTTTCGCTCGATGATGGAAAGCACCAACGATTTCATTTTTTTCAAGGATCAACATCACGTGTTTACCAGTGCCAGCCAAACCCTGGTCAGCGTTACCCGGCCGTCGACGCACTGGACCGACCTGATTGGAAAAACAGATTACGACGTATTCCCCGAGGAATATGCCGACATCTACTACCGCCTTGAGAAACTGGTGTTTGCGGGAAAAACGGTGGCGCATGAGATCCAGGAGTACCAGACCAATGATGGCGTGAAAGGCTGGGTTGACAACCGCAAATACCCGATCCGCAATGCGCAGGGCGAGATCACCGGCCTGTTTTGCATTGCCCGTGTGATCACCGAGCAATTCAAGGCCGAGCAGGCATTGCGCCAGGAACGTGAAACGCTGCAGCTGATTCTGGACTACGCACCCATCGGCATCTGGCTTCAGGATCGCAATGGCAAGATTGCCTTTGTCAATAAGGCGTTTTGCCAGGCCAGGGGAATTCCTGAGGCGCAGTTTCTGTCGGCTGCCCATTACACCGAGCTGATTCCGGACGAGTTCCGGTCGCAATGTCTGGCCTCTGATGCCAAGGCTTTGGCCAGCGCAGGTGCCAGCGTCATGCACCAACGCCTGCCATTCGTTGATGGTCAGGTCCATGACTTGCGCGTTTTCAAGGCCGTCAAGCGAAATGAGGCGGGTGAACCGGAGGCGCTGGTCGGCCTCAGTCTGGACGTGACCGAACAATTGCGGCAGGAAAACCTGCTGAAAGCGAGCGAGCAGCGTTTTCGTTCCCTGTTTGAACAGGTGCCGAATATCGCGGTGCAGGGCTACGATGCCGGACGCAAGGTGATCTACTGGAATGCAGCCAGCGAAGCGCTTTACGGCTATCGTGCGGACGAGGCGATGGGCCGGCAACTGGAAGACCTGATCATTCCTGACTTCATGCGGCAAGGATTGATTGACGCCGTGACGGCTTGGACAAAAGGCGGGCCGGCCATTCCTGCGGGCGAACTCGTGTTGCGGCGCAAGGACAGTTCTGACGTCAGTGTTTATTCCAGCCATGCGTTACTGACGAACACAAGCGGCGAGTCAGAAATGTACTGTGTCGATGTTGAGCTGACCGAGCTGAAGCAGAAGGAGGCGGAACTGCAGCAACGCGAGCAGTACCAGCGGGCCTTGCTCGACAACTTCCCCTTTGCCGTCTGGCTCAAAGACACCGAGAGCCGTTTTCTGGCCGTCAACCAGGGGTTTGCACAGTTGTTTGGCCAGCAAAACGCCATTGAACTGGTTGGCAAGACTGACTTCGACATTGCGCCCGCCGATTTGGCCGAAGGCTATCGGGCCGACGATCGGGCTGTGCTCACTTCTGCGCGAAAGAAAAGTGTCGAAGAGCAGATCATTGATGTCGACGGGACGAGAAAATGGTTTGAGACCTACAAGGCACCGGTTTTCAACGATACGGGCAGCGTGGTGGGCAGCGTCGGATTTGCGCGCGACATTACCGAGCGCCGTGCTGCCGCAGGCCCTGGCGGAATTGTCGAAAGCTCTCGCCATATCGCGCGACGTGCTGCAGCAGGTCGTCGATACCGCGCCAATACGCGTCTTCTGGAAAGACCGCGACTGTCGCTACCTGGGCTGTAACCCGCCCTTCGCCCGGGATGCCGGCAAGACCGCACCGGCCGACCTGATTGGACTGGACGACTACGCCATGGGCTGGGCCGAGCAGGCCGACCTCTACCGCGCCGATGACCGACAAGTGATGGCATCGGGCCAGCCACGACTCGACTTTGAAGAACCCCAGACCACCCCGGACGGCAAGGTCATCTGGCTGCGCACCTCCAAGGTGCCGCTGCGCGACGCGGATGGCGTCGTGATTGGCGTGCTCGGGCTTTACGACGACATCACTGAGCGCAAACAGGCCGAAATCGCACTGCACCACGAAAAGCAGTTTTCTGAAGATGTCCTGAATGCCCTGCCGGGCGTGTTCTACATGTTCGACACCACCGGCCGCTTTGTGCGCTGGAACCATCAGTTCAACAAGGTAACCGGCTACACCGATGCCGAACTGGCCAGCATGCGAGGTACTGATTTTTTTACCGGGGAAGACCAGCGGCTGGTGAGCGAAACCATGCAGCAGGTGTTCACCCAAGGGCAGGCGGATGTCGAGGCGGATTTCCAGACCAAGGATGGCCGCAAACTGCCCTACCACTTCATAGGGCAACGCAGCACCATCGGCGATCAGGTTTTTCTGCTGGGTGTTGGCCGCGATATCAGTGAGCAGCGCCGCACACGGCAGGCGCTGGAGATCCAGCGCACGCACCTGCAAACCCTGGTGAACACCATCCCAGATCTGATCTGGCTCAAAGCGGGTGACGGCACCTACCTCGCCTGCAATCCAGAGTTTGAGCGGTCTTTTGGCGCGGCAGAAAGCGACATCGTCGGCAAAACCGACTACGACTTCGTGCCCAAAGAGGTGGCCGACTCTTTTCGCGCGCATGACCGCGCCGCCATCGCTCGCGGCGAGGCAACCCGCAGCGAGGAATGGATTACCTACGCCAGCGACGGCCACCGCGTTCTGCTGGAGACCACCAAAATACCGATGCGCACGCCTGACGGTCGATTGGTGGGTGTTCTAGGGATTGGCCATGACATCACTGAGCGCGAGGCACACCAGAAGCAACTCGAACACATTGCCCATTTCGACACGCTGACCGGGCTGCCCAATCGTGTCCTGCTTGCTGACCGCCTGCAGCAAGCGCTGGCGCAGGCGCAGCGCCACGGCAAGGTGCTGGCGGTTGCCTACATTGATCTGGATGGATTCAAGGCGATCAATGACCAGTTTGGGCACGCTGTGGGCGACCGCTTGCTCACCGCCCTGGCCGGTCACATGAAAAAATCATTGCGCGAGGGCGATACGCTGGCGCGTCTGGGGGGTGATGAATTCGTCGCGATTCTTCTCGATCTGTCGGATGTCGAATCCTCTGCACCTTTGCTTTCGCGTCTGATCGCAGCGGCGGCAGAAGTGGTATATGAAGATGGCAACGCCCTGCGGGTTTCCGCCAGCCTGGGGGTCACTTTTTACCCGCAGGCGGAGGCCATCGATGCCGAGCAACTGCTGCGCCAGGCCGATCAGGCGATGTATCAGGCCAAGCAGGCGGGCAAAAATCGCTACCACGTCTTCGATACCGAGCACGATCGCAGTGTGCGTGGTCATCATGAAAGCCTGGAGCGCATCAAGCAGGCGCTGGATGAGCGCGAATTCGTACTTTATTACCAGCCCAAGGTGAACATCCGCACGGGTGTGGTCATCGGCGCCGAGGCCTTGATCCGCTGGCAGCACCCGCAGCAGGGATTGCTGCCGCCGGGCGCCTTTCTGCCGCTGATTGCCGACCATCCAATGGCGATTGCAATTGGCGAATGGGTGCTCGATAGCGCCTTGACGCAGATCGAGGCCTGGAAGGCTGGCGGCTTGGCGCTGCCGGTCAGCGTGAACATTGATGCCATCCACTTGGAACAAACTGATTTTGTCGATCGCTTGCGCCAACAACTTTCCAGGCACCCCGGGGTCATGGCTGGCGACCTGGAACTCGAAGTGCTGGAAACCAGCGCACTGCAAGACATCGCCCATGTCTCCAGCGTGATCCTGGCGTGCCATGAAATGGGGGTTGGGTTCGCGCTGGATGACTTTGGCACCGGCTATTCGTCGCTGACCTATCTGAAGCGCCTGCCCGCTGGCATGTTGAAAATTGACCAGAGCTTTGTGCGCGACATGCTGGAAGATCCTGACGATCTGGCGATTCTGGACGGCGTGCTCGGCCTGGCCAGTGCTTTTCGCCGCCAGGCGATCGCCGAAGGGGTGGAAACCCTGGCCCACGGAGAGGTGCTGCTGCAACTCGGTTGTCAACTCGCGCAGGGCTATGCCATCGCCCGCCCGATGCCGGCCGCCGCCCTGCCAAGCTGGCTGGCATCCTGGCATCCGGATGTTGCCTGGCTTGGCCGTACCCCGATCCGTCGCGAAGACATGCCCATTTTGTACGCCTGGGTGGAACACCGTGCCTGGATCGCGCATGTCCTGGGTTATTTGCAAGGCGAGCGCAGCGACGCGCCACCCTTGGATACCAAAGCCTGCCGTGTTGGGCAATGGCTTGGCCACGCCCGCGAGCAGCATGCCGACCATCCCGCAGCGATCGCGGCTATTGAAGCTTTGCATGTCGACATCCATGCCCTGGCGGCGGCGATGATCCGCTTCAAACAACTGGGCCAGACCGTGGCGCTGCAGGCGCAAATGGAAGAGTTCTACGGCTTGCGCGACTGTTTGCTCGCCCAGCTATTGGCGATGTTGGGGTAACAGAGCCGGCACCGTTATTCATTAGTCATTTAGCCGTCTAGCCCTTGCTGGCGTTGCGCTACATGCTATAAATTACATAGCTGTACGACAGCCGGATGTTCAACTTGGTCAGTTGCCAGACCAGACCATGCCAAAACCCGTCGTTCAGCCACCGCCGATCCAGACTTCCAGTCCATAATTCCAACCCATCGGCTTCAGCCGGTGGGTGTCCAATCTGCTGGCGTAAGACCCAAAACTGCGTCGATATGGAAGTCGACCTCAACGTTGGATGAAAAAATGGCGACGCACATGGTGATCAATTCAGAAATAGCATTGCTGGAACATAGACGCGAGTTTGCCATCCTGGTTCAGGACCGGCTGGATCCGGGGCTTTTTGCCTTCGAAGCCAACGAGCGGCTGAGGATGGTTTTCGATCTGGAAATGCACCTGGCCTTTTTGGGCGAAGCCATCCGTTGTGATGTCTCCAGAATCTTTGTCGAATATGCCATCTGGACCAACCAGTTGTTGCTGAGCTGTGGCGGCAACTCGCTGGATTTCAGGGCCTGCCTGTTGGCAATGGATGCCCAACTCGAAGAATCTGGCAGGGGTGCCTGGGTCGTGGTGGCCCGCCATTGCCTGGCTGAGGGCTTGCGACAACTTGATATCGCGCAACCTGTTTCGCAGTCTTACCTCACCAGTGACAACCCCCACCTGATGTTGGCCAACACATTTTTGAACGATTGCCTGAACCTGCGGCGCGGCCAGGCTCTCGAAAGCATTCAAAACGCCATCGCTGGCGGAACCTCGGTCAAGGAAATCTATTTTCATGTCATCACCCCGGTGATGCACGAACTCGGACGCCTGTGGCATCTCAACCAAATAACCATTGGACTTGAGCACTATTGCACTGCGGTGGCGCAAATGGTGATGTCGCAGTTGTTTCCGCTGTTGTTCGATGGCAGCGTCAAGAAGAAACGCCTGGTTTCAGCCTGTGTCGCGGGCGAACTGCATGAAATTGGCGCGCGCATGGTTTCCGATTTGTTTGAGCTGCACGGATGGGATACCGTTTTTCTGGGTGCGGATGTTCCGGTCGATTCAGTGGTCGATGTCGTGATCCAGCACAACGCCAATGTTGTGGCGATTTCGTTGACGCTGTGCGCCAATCTGGGTGCGGTTTCCCGGTTGATTGCTGCGGTGCGGGCCAGGCCCGAGTGCGTCAAAGTCAAAATCCTGGTGGGTGGTGCGGCCTTTAACGTCGATGGTTCACTTTGGCAAAGACTTGGCGCAGATGGGTGGGCCAAAGACGCACAGGTGGCCATCGCCCTGGCCAATAGTTGGAGTCAACAGGAATGATCAAAGAACCTTTGTTTGGATTGGGTTTGGCTTTCGCATGCGATTTTGAGGGCAAGGCGACAGAAGTTGTCTGGGATGACTTTGGTATCAAGGAGCAACTGCTGGGAGCGGCGCATTTCGTCTGCCTATTTGATGTTGCATCGGTCAAAAAAGGTTTGGCCCTTTTTCTGGAAGTGAAAGAGTATGGCGCTGCCTTCAATTGGGAAATCGATGTCAGTTTGAATGAACTTCCTACTGCATTCAGCTTTTCTGCTGTCTCGCTTGGGGACCGCGTTGTGATGCTGGCTTCAGTTTCCGGCCAGGGTGACAACAAAATCTATGACGGGCTAAGTCAGGTCATTAACAAACAGGTCACCAACATCCGGGCGCTGAACAAACAGAACCATGCTGAACCAGACGGCAAAAACAAAGACCTGCCGATCCCGGATCAGGTCAAGCTGGAGCTGATTTCGGACCTGATGACGCTGAACAATCGCTTGGTCAATGCCGAACGGGAGTTGGCACGAAAACACGCCGAGATGCGGCGCATGAGTTCAACCATGAGCAAAGATTTGCACCTGGCTCAACGGGTGCTGCATTTCTCGGGGGAGGCGGTCATCATCAGTGACCGGAACCGCAGTGTTATTGATGTCAACTCGGCATTTACAGCCATCACGGGTTTCAGCAAAAATGAGGCGATCCACAAGACGCTGGTACTCGGCGAGCCGGAATGCGAGATGACCCAATTCAACGAATCCATTCTTCAGGCGGTGGCAGAGCGGGGGCTTTGGCAAGGCGAGTGCATGGGCATGCGAAAAAATGGCAGCTTGTTCCCAAAGTGGCTGTCGATCAGTGTGATACCCGACGATACCGGTGAAGTTGGCCACTATGTGGTCAATTTTTCCGACATCAGCCGTCTCAAATTCGCCGAGGAACAATGGCAACGGCTGGCCTACTTCGACAACTTGACCAATTTGCCAAACCGGACAATGTTCAAGGATCGCCTGCAACAGGCCATTGTCAAAGCATCGCGAGAGGGCGAGTCGTTGTTGCTGTTGTTCATTGATCTCGACGATTTCAAGGTCATCAACGACAGCCTGGGACACGATGTCGGCGATCTCCTGCTTTGTGAAGCGGCGCGCAGACTGGAAACCAGCATACGTAAATCCGATACGGTCTATCGATTGGGAGGTGACGAATTTACCGTCATTGTGAACGGCTGTCCTGATGATCTGAACGCCCTGGAGTTGTGCGAGAAGATCATCGAGACCTTGAAGGCCCCCTTTTTAATTCAGAACAATCTGATCAATATTGGTGCCAGCATCGGTATTGCTCGCCATCCCCTTGATGGCGAGAATGCCGACGCATTGACAAAAAGCGCCGATACAGCCATGTATGTCGCCAAGACCAGCGGTCACAACCGAAGTTGCTTTTTTTCCAGGTCGCTGGGTGAAAAGGTCGCCACCCAACTCAATTTGAGGGCACAGATTGCCCAGGGTCTGCAGCGCGGCGAGTTTCTGGTTTACCTGCAACCGGAAATCGATTTGTTGACCGGCGAGGTCATCACCATGGAGGCCCTGGTGCGTTGGCAGCATCCCAGCCGTGGGCTGGTCGGGCCAGCCGACTTTATTCCGGCAGCGGAAGACTCCGGCTTGATTGTCGAACTGGGCGAGTTTGTGCTGTGCGAAGCACTGCGCATGGTTCGCCGGCTTCGCGATTTGGGCTGGACAGAACTGCGCGTTGCCGTGAATGTGTCGAGCCGGCAAATAGCTTCTCCCGATTTCGCCAATATGGTGGTCAATCGGCTGCGGGCACAGCAATTGCCGGGGCAGGCATTGGTCGTCGAGATCACCGAAAGCATGGTTTTGGGGAACTTGGAGTATGCGATCCAGGTACTGAAAACACTCAAGGAGCATGGCATCGACGCGGCGATAGATGATTTCGGCACGGGCTATTCCTCTTTGAGCCATTTGCACCGGTTGCCGGTGCTGTACCTGAAGATTGACAAGTCGTTTATTGCCGATATCGATGTTGATCAGGATAGCCAAACAATTGTCCGCACTATTTTGGCAATGGCCAAAAGTCTTGGAATCAGGACCGTTGTCGAAGGAATCGAACGTCCGGCCCACTTGGCAATTCTCAACAAGCTTGGCTGTGATATCGGGCAAGGCTATTTGTACTCCAAACCGATACCCTATGAGAAATTTCTGGTTTTTATGGACACTAAATTGTCCAATGGAAATGTTGCGGCAACCCAGGCCTACACGGTTATTGAATAGTGTTTTAGCCTTCTAGCCCTTGCTGACATTGCGCTGTAAGCTATTTATAACATAGCTTTACGATCACTGGGCGAGCGCCGGATGGCTGGCCTGCGGCAGGCTGCCAAGAAAAATCCAGGTTCGTGCCGGCATGGGGCGCTGTAGCGCCAGGCAATGCCGCCATGCGTCACCCACAGCGCGCTCAAGCTGACAAGGGCACATCAGCAATTCTTCTGAACGAAGCGCCCGGCGTCGGCTCGACAAAAAGGCAGAGCCGATCGAGCACCAGCGGGGCCACGGTATTCAGGTGAGCCACCTGCGCCTGCACCGTTTGCACCACCCGTTGACGGGTGGGTTGATCGACCGGGCCGGTCAGGGTGAGGTGAAAGCGAAAGCGCTCCAGCACATGGGGATAGCCGTAACGCTGCAACAACGCCAGTCCACGGGCATCCAGCAGCCCGCGCTGGCGCCGGGCCAAGTCCAGCTCGGACAAGGGCGCGCGCAAATCGTCAAGATCGACCACACAGCCGCCGCCAGCGCCTGCAGTCCATCCGGTGTTTTTTCCGGCAGCAGCGCCACAAACTTGCCCAAGCTCAGGGCTTGCAGTGGCCCCAGCGCCATTGGTGCATGCCTGGTCGCCAGGGCCTGGATGCGCTTGATCAGGTCGTGCTGGTTGTTTTTGCCTGTCAACCGAAACGGTGCCTTCAATGTGGCATGAAAGCCATAGCGGCGTGGCTCCGCGGTGATGGCCCGCAGTTGGTCAGGACCCATTTGCAGCGTTTGCGGCGTCGAAAGCGGCGTGTCGTCAAACTCGTTGCGGCCCAGCCAATGGGCCGCAAACAGCCACCAGGGGGACTCTTGGGGTGGCGCAAAATAAATTGCATAACGGGCGCTCATGCTTGCTCTCCCTGGTCAATCACCAGTTGCACCCGATCACCACAAAAAAAAGTTTCACCGTATTTGATGGGCACACCGGCCATGTCCACATCAACGCTTTCAACACACAGCAGTGGGCGCGTGCTGGGCTGCCTGAGCAAACGGGCGGTTTCATCGCTGGGCATTTGGGTGGTGATGTGGCTGCGATCGCGCAGGTAGTCCTGCACGCCAAAATGCTTCAGGATGTCGGTGATGCAGGTGCCCTCGTTGAGCATCTCCAGCAGGCCAGCAAAGCGCTGCGCCGGGAAATAGGCGGTGGCCAGCCCAATCGGCTGTTCATTGGCTTCATCAAGCATTTCTACCATCAGCACAGGGTCTGCCTTGGCCAGCCTGAGCTCTTTGGCCGCCCGCTCTGGCGCGGGCATTTCGCGCGCGGTCAGCAGTTGCTTGCTGGGCAGCAAACCCTGGCGCAGCAGGTTCTCGGTGAAACGGGTGCGCCTGGAGAGCGCGTAGTCCAGCAACTCGTGTTGCACAAACATGCCCCGTCCCGGCTCAATGCGCACCAGTCCATCGCTTTGCAGCGCGGCCACGGCCTGGCGCAAGGTGTGGCGATTCACGCCAAAGCGTGCCGACAGTTCGACTTCGCCAGGCAGGCGGCCTGTGCCGGCATAGGTGCGGTCACGAATTTCGGTGCTCAGCGTGTCGGCAATTTGCCGCCAGACGGTCACGCCGCTGCGCCGACCGGGAGCGCTGGTGATGCGTTGTCCGAAGGTCATAGGTTAGATCTGTTGTAAAAGTGGACTGTGGGCATGGCATATTGATCGGCTGCGCTAGGAGGTTGTCCTGTTAAGCTTAGCAACTGATTTAGACATCTGTATGACAAATGCCAGCTTGCCTAACAAATATATAATAAAACAGGCTGCAACCCACGTTTTAAATGCGCTTACAGCTATACAAATAATAGCTTTTTGCAGTCTGCGGAGCGGGTGACTGCCGCACCAGGGAGCTGCGCGACGATCCGGCAAGTGAAGCGGTGCGCCTGGTTTGACTGTCATAAGTCCTTCATGTTGGCAACGTCAACTACCCGGCATGCACTTCATGTTTGAATGGGATGCGCCCGGTTTGAATGACTTGACTGACGGAATTGAACACCTGTATGACCCACAACAACCCGACAAGCGAATACCCGACGCGAGCCGCCTGGCTGGCGGTGCTGGCGCGCGCCACGCTGGCCGAACTTGAAGGCATGGCACCAGCGGCCAACGAGTTGACTGAACTGAAACTGGTACGCCCGCCAGAAATCGGCATGGTGATGCTGCGTGGCCGGGTTGGCGGCACCGGCAACCCGTTTAACCTGGGCGAGGCCAGTGTGGTGCGCTGTGCCTTGCGGCTTGGCGATGGCCCGCTGGGCGTGTCATATGCGCTGGGTCGCGACAAACGCCGGGCGGAACTGGCGGCGCTGCTGGATGCCATGCTGCAAGACCCAGAGCACCATGATCGCTTGCAAAGCCAGGTAGTGGCACCGCTGGCCCGCGCCCAGGCCAATGTTCGCGCGAAAAAGCAACAGGATGTAGCTGCTTCCAAGGTCGAATTCTTCACCTTTGTGCGGGGTGAGGCATGAATGCCACACAGGCCTTGGCGGCGGGTCTGCCCGACGGTGTTCATGACGCGCAGCGGGCGTTTCGCGCCGTGCTAGACGCGCTGGCCCGGCCTGGGCAAGTTCGTGTCATCGGCCAGGCACTGCCGGGTGTGGCGCTGGGTGGCGCCATGGCACGTTTGCTCCTGAGTCTGTGTGATGACGAAACCCCGGTGTGGTGGCAGAGTGCGGGCGTGGGCCTGGCGCACTGGCTGCGTTTTCATGTGGGTGCGCCGGTTGCCGATGCGCCAGTTGGCGCCAGTTTTGCGGTGTTGGTCGATCCGGGGCAAGAGTTTCACTTGACAGATTTCGCCTGCGGAACTGCCGCATCGCCCGAGTTTTCAGCCACCCTGCTGATCGAACTGCCCAGCCTGACGGATGGCCCGCTGCTGGCCTGGCAGGGTCCTGGTATTCGACGGGGTGCAGCGCGTCGGCCTGCAGGGCTTGCCGGCTGATTTCTGGACGCAGTGGCAAGCCAACCATGCGGCATTTCCGCAGGGCGTGGACATCATCTTTACCTGCGGCGACAACGCATTGGGTTTGCCCCGCACCACAGCGGTGCATCGTTGGGAAGGAGTCTGACATGTATGTGGCTGTCAAAGGCGGTGCTGCCGCAATCGAGAGCTCCTGGCAGTTGCTGGAAGCCCAGCGCCGGGGCGACACCGCTGTGCCTGAGCTGTCGGTGGCGCAGATCCGCTCGCAACTCTCACTGGCGGTGGACCGGGTCATGAGCGAGGGCTCGCTGTATGACCCAGAGCTGGCGGCACTGGCCATCAAGCAGGCCAGCGGTGATTTGATGGAGGCGATCTTCTTGCTGCGCGCCTACCGCACCACCCTGCCCCGTCTGGGCTACAGTCTGCCGCTGGACACCGCGCGCATGGCGCTGGTGCGGCGCATTTCAGCCACCTTCAAGGAAGTGCCGGGTGGCCAGTTGCTGGGGCCGACTTACGACTACACCCAGCGCCTGCTGGACTTTGCCTTGCTGGCAGATGGCCAGCCCACGACTCAGCCGCCTGCTGCCCCCGATGTTCTACCAAAAGGCCAGGATGCAATGCCTACCACCCGCGTTGTGGCCCCCGCGCCGACCGTGCCGCGCATCAACGATCTGCTGGCGCGAGAGGGCTTGCTGGAAACGCCGCAGCCACATGACGCAACGCCACCAGGTGACCTGACCCGTGACCCACTGATGTTTCCTGCTGACCGTGCCCTGCGCCTGCAAGCACTGGCGCGTGGCGACGAAGGCTGGCTGCTGGCCATGGGTTATTCGACCCAGCGCGGCTACGCCGGTTCGCACCCTTTTGCAGGCGAAATCCGGCGTGGCAGCGTCAGCGTGGAACTGGTGCCCGACGAACTGGGTTTTGCCATCGACATTGGCGACCTGGAAGTCACCGAATGCCAGATGATCAACCAGTTCAGTGGCAGCCGCGAGGTGCCGCCGCAGTTCACCCAAGGCTACGGGCTGGCCTTTGGCGGGGCCGAGCGAAAAACCATGGCGATGGCCCTGGTGGACCGTGCGCTGCGTGCCGACGAGTTGGGTGAACCCCGTGTGGCCCCGGCGCAAGACCCCGAGTTTGTGCTGTCGCACGCCGACAACGTGGAGGCTTCGGGCTTTGTGCAGCACCTGAAGCTGCCGCACTATGTCGACTTTCAGGCGGAACTGGAGCTGGTGCGCAGACTGCGTGCCAGCCACGCCGAGGCAGCCAACGCTGCACCTGGCAGCGACCCACCTTTGAATGCCACACAGCAAGGGGCCACATGATGGATCCCCATTACAACTTTGCCTTTCTGGACGAGCGCACCAAAAAACGCATCCGCCGCGCCCTGCTCAAGGCGGTGGCGATACCCGGTTACCAGGTGCCGTTTGGCTCACGCGAAATGCCTTTTGCCTACGGCTGGGGCACCGGGGGGGTGCAGATCACCGCCAGCATCATTGGCTTGAACGATGTGCTCAAGGTCATTGACCAGGGCGCGGACGACACCACCAATGCGGTCAATATCCGGCGCTTCTTTGCCCGCACCACGGGTGTGGCGACGACCGAAAAAACGCGTGATGCCACGCTGATCCAGACGCGCCACCGAATTCCGGAGACCGCCCTGATCGAGTCGCAAACGCTGGTCTATCAGGTGCCGATGCCCGAGCCACTGTCCCGCCTGGAACCGCGCAGGCAGGAGACCATCAAGATGCATGCGTTAAGCGAATATGGCCTGATGCATGTGCGTTTGTACGAAGACATTGCCCAACTGGGTGCCATTTCTCACGCCTATGACTACCCGGTGATGGTGAACGAGCGTTACCTGATGTCGCCCTCTCCGATCCCGAAGTTCGACAACCCAAAAATGCACATGAACCCGGCGCTGCAACTCTTTGGTGCCGGGCGTGAAAAGCGCCTCTACGCCATTCCGCCTTATACCCCGGTGCGCAGCCTGGACTTTGAGGACCATCCGTTTGAGGTGCAGCACTGGGAGCACGCCTGCGCGCTGTGCGGTGCCACCGAGAGTTACCTCGACGAAATGATCGTGGACGATGCCGGCAGCCGCTTGTTCGTGTGCTCCGACAGCGACTATTGCTCCGACCGACGTGCCGCAGGCCATGTCGGCACACAGCAAGCGGTCACGCTGCGTGATGCTTGGCAATATCTGCGCTTGGCGCCCAATGAACGGGAGGCCACATGAAGTCACCGGTGTTGCTGTCGGCCCGTCAGGCGGGCAAAGCCTTTGTGCACCAGGGCCTGACACGCTGGGCTTGCCGCGCCGTGAGTTTTGACCTTTACCCCGGCGAGGTGCTGGCGGTGGTGGGCGAATCCGGCTCGGGCAAAAGCACGCTGTTGCGCCTGCTGGCGGCACGCCTGGCCTGCGACGAAGGCTCGGTGCATTACGACGTGCGGGCTGAGTCGCGCAACCCCTCGGCTGATGCTGCAACCGGCCTGATCGACCTGACGGCCTTGTCTGAGGCGCGCCTGCGCTGGCTGGCCCGCACCGACTGGGGTTTTGTCGAGCAGCACGCGCGCGACGGCCTGCGCATGAACGTCTCGGGGGGTGCCAATGTGGGTGAACGCCTGATGGCCCTGGGCGCGCGCCACTACGGAAAGCTGCGCAGCGAAGCGGTTTCATGGATGCAGCGGGTCGAGCTTGACACCAGCCGCATTGACGATCTGCCCGCCACCTACTCTGGCGGCATGCAACAGCGTCTGCAAATTGCCCGTAACCTGGTGACGCAACCGCGCCTGGTGTTCATGGACGAGCCCACCACCGGGCTGGATGTGTCGGTGCAGGCCCGCCTGCTGGACTTGCTACGTGAACTGGTTGATGAACTGCAATTGGCCGCTGTGGTGGTGACCCACGACCTGGCCGTGGCGCGCCTGCTGGCGCAACGCATGCTGGTCATGAAGGACGGCCTGGTGGTCGAGCAAGGCCTGACCGACCGGGTGCTGGACGACCCGCAGCACCCTTATACCCAACTGCTGGTGTCTTCGGTGCTGACACCATGACCGCCCACCCCGAACCAAACCCCATGACTGCGCTGATTGAAACCAATGCCCTGGCCAAGACCTTCACGCTGCACGGGCGCGGCGGCCTGCAACTGCCGGTGTTTGCCGGCGTTGATTTAAGCGTGCAGGCGGGTGAATGCCTGGCACTGACCGGGCACTCTGGTAGCGGCAAAAGTTCGCTATTGCGCTGCCTGTATGGCAACTACGGTGCCAGTAGCGGCGAGGTGCGTATTCGCCACTGCGGCGAATGGGTCAGCCTGTCCACGGCGGCGCCGCGCGATGTCTTTGAGGTGCGCAGGCATACGCTGGGTTATGTCTCGCAGTTCCTGCGGGTGATTCCGCGCGTATCCACACTTGACATCGTGGCAGACCCGCTGCGCCGCCTGGGTGTGGGTGCTGTGCAAGCCCGCGCCCAGGCAGCGCAGTGGCTCAGGCGCCTGAACCTGCAAGAGCCGTTGTGGCACCTGCCACCGGCCACCTTTTCGGGCGGCGAGCAGCAGCGCGTCAACATCGCCCACGGCATGATCACCGCCCCGCCGGTGCTGCTGCTCGACGAGCCCACCGCCTCACTGGACGGCGACAACCGGCGCGTGGTGGTGGAACTGATTCATGCTGCGCGTGCCCAGGGCAGTGCCATCGTTGGCATTTTTCATGACGACGAGGTGCGCGAGTCCGTGGCCACGCGTTGTTTTGACCTTGAGCAGCACCGCCGGCCCGCTTGATATTTGAGGAGTCTATTGATGAAGCAACGAATCTTTCGCAACGCACGCATCGTTGCGGCCAACGAGGAATTCACCGGCAACGTGGTGATTGAAGACGGCATCATTTGCCGCGTTGACAGCGGTGACACCGCTGTACCCGAGGCCCAGGACTGGGCCGGCGACTGGCTGCTGCCCGGCCTGGTGGAGGTGCATACCGACAACCTGGAAAAACACCTGTCACCCCGCCCCGGCGTGTTGTGGAACGCCCACTCTGCCATGCTGGTGCATGACGCGCAATGCGCCGCCGCCGGCATCACCACCGTGCTGGACTCGGTGGTGATCGGTGATCTGGACCAAGGCGGGCCACGTTGCCAGACCCAGCACACCTCGATTGCCGCCCTGCACCAGTGCCATGAAGAGGGCCTGATGCGCGTGGCGCATCTGTTGCACCTGCGCTGCGAACTCTCCGCACCCGACCTGCTGGAGGTGTTTCACCAATATGCCAGCGACGCGCTGCTGACCCTGGTGAGCATCATGGACCATACGCCTGGCCAGCGCCAGTGGCGTGATATCACCAGCTATCGCCGCTACATCGGGCGCAATGGCCACCACAACGAAGCCGAATTTGATGCCATGATTGCCCAGCGCAAGGCTGACCAGCAGGCCTACTCGCTGCCGCACCGGGTGGACATAGTGCGTGAATGCCAGGCACGGCATTTGCCCATGGCCAGCCACGACGACACCTTGCTCAGCGACATTGCCCAAGCCGTCGAAGAGGGGGTGGTGATGTCCGAGTTTCCCACCACAATTGAGGCGGCACAGGCTGCGCGCGCGGCGGGTATGGCGATCATCATGGGTGGCCCCAACATGGTCAAGGGCGGCTCGCACTCGGGCAATGTGTCGGCGGCGGAGTTGGCTGAACTGGATTTGCTGGACATCTTTTCGTCAGACTATGTGCCCAGCAGCCTGTTGCTGGCTACCTTCATGCTCAGCGCGCTGGACGGCTGGACCCTGCCCAAGGCGGTGCGCACCGTCACCGGCAACCCGGCGCGCGCCATTGGCTTGCAAGACCGCGGCGAAATTGCCCCAGGGCTGCGCGCTGATCTGCTGCGCGTGCGCATGAACCGCGCCGGTATGCCCATGGTGACCGAAACCTGGTTCGGCGGCACACGTGCCTTCTGAGCCATTGCCGTGGTCGACCGTCCATCCGCTTGAGGAGCCCCGCCTTGCCTTACACCGACATTGCCGCCCACAACCTGGCGCCCGCACCCCGTCTGGGGTTGGCCCCGACCCTTGCGCCGACCGCCAGCGTGCGCAACTGCCGTTTTGGCCGTTACACCGAGGTCGGCGACCTGGTGCAGATGACCCAATGCCTGCTGGATGACTATTCCTATGTCCAGCCCTATTGCGACCTGATGTCAACCGACATCGGCAAATTTGCCAACATCGCGTCGATGGTGCGCATCAACCCGGGTTTTCACCCGATGGACTACCCCACCCTGCACCATTTCACCTACCGTCCCACAAAATACGACATGGCAGAGCAGGACGATGCGGCGTTTTTTGAATGGCGCAAGCGGCAGCGGGTCGTTATTGGACACGACACCTGGATTGGCCACGGGGCCGTCATCATGCCGGGCGTGCACATTGGAAACGGCGCGGTAGTGGGCAGCAATTCGGTGGTCACCAAGGATGTGCCACCTTACACCATCGTTGGTGGTGTGGCGGCCAAAGTCATTCGCCAACGTTTTCCCAGAGCGATTTCGCAAGCCCTGGAGGCCACCGCCTGGTGGGACTGGGACCACGACACACTGACCGAGCGCTTGCCGGAGTTCAAGAATTTGCGGGGCTTTTTGGCGAAATACGCGCCTTGAGGCTGGCGCCGCCGGTGTGCCGGCGCCAGCCATACAACCGATGTGGCGTCTGATGGCAACGAAGGTGCCGCTGTGGGGCAGGAACACGTCCACCGCGCCCCGACACATTGCCAGGCGACTTGACATTGTTTTGACATGTTGCGCCGTTAACTTCAGTCACATCAACCAGGAGTCAGTATGAGCACGGCCATCCATATCAATGCATTGAACAAGACATTTCGCGGCGGCTGCAAGGCGCTGCAAGACATTCATTTGACCATTCATCCAGGTGAAATGGTGGCGCTGATTGGTGCCTCCGGTTCCGGCAAATCAACCCTGCTGCGCCACATGGCAGGCCTGATGAGCGGCGACGATGCAGGTCGTGGCCTGGTTCAGGTGCACGGCAAGACGGTGCAACAAAACGGAAAAATTGCGCCCGACATCCGCCGCACGCGCGCCAGCATCGGATTTGTGTTCCAGCAATTCAATCTGGTGGACCGCTTGCCAGTGATCATCAATGTGCTGGCGGGCATCCTGCACCGGGTTCCGCTGTGGCGCAGCTTGCTGCGCTGGTTCACGCCGGCCGAGCGCACCCGTGGCGTGGAGGCGCTGCGCCGTGTTGGCATTGCAGAGTGTTGTTATCAACGGGCATCAACCTTGTCGGGAGGACAGCAACAGCGTGCCGCCATTGCCCGCGCCATGGTGCAAGGTGCCCAGGTGATCCTGGCCGACGAACCGATTGCCTCGCTGGACCCGGAGTCTTCCCGCAAGGTGATGGACATCCTGGCGCAGTTGAACCGCGAGGACAAATGCACTGTGGTGGTGTCGCTGCACCAGGTCAACGTGGCCATCAAGTACTGCGCGCGCACGGTGGCAATGCACCAGGGACGGGTGGTTTACGACGGCGCATCGGTCGGGTTGACGCCAGCGGTGCTGCGCGATTTGTACGGTGCCGAGGCAGATGACATCTTGTCGCTGGGCGACCACATCTCCAGCCTGGAAGACAAACCCAAGCCTCATCCCCATCCCCATCCGCATCTGGTCTGGCCAGCACCACTGGCCGAACTGCAAACCTTGGCACGTGCTGCCTGAAGCCGATTTTGTGTTTTTGTCTGCTCTCTAACCTAAGGAAACTTTATGATGAAGAAAATGTTTGTAGCCCTCGCTGGTACTGCGCTGATAGCTATCAACCCAGTAGCAGCCCAGGAACTGAAGGAAATCAACTTCGGCATCATCTCGACCGAATCGTCGACCAACCTGAAATCCGACTGGCAGCCTATCCTGGAAGCCATGAGCAAAAAGACCGGCATGAAGGTCAACGCGTTCTTTGCCTCGGATTACGCCGGCATCATTGAAGGCATGCGCTTCAACAAGGTGCAAGTGGCCTGGTTTGGCAACAAGTCCGCGATGGAAGCGGTGGACCGCGCCAGCGGCGAAGTGTTTGCCCAGATGGCCAACGCCGATGGCACCAAGGGTTATTACTCGCACCTGATCGTGCACAAGGACAGCCCGCTCAAGTCGCTCGACGATGTGCTCAAGCAGGGCAAAGACCTGTCGTTTGGCAACGGCGACCCCAATTCCACCTCTGGTTTTCTGGTGCCGAGCTACTACGTGTTTTCGCTGAACAAGGCCGACCCCAAGACCTTGTTCAAGCTCACGCGCACCGCCAACCATGAGGCCAACGCGATGGCTGTGGCCAACAAGCAGGTTGACGTGGCCACCAACAACAGCGAAAACCTGGAGAAAGTCAGGGAGCACGCACCTGCCAAGTTCAATGAGATCCGTGTCATCTGGACTTCGCCGCTGATTCCTTCAGATCCACTGGTGATGCGCAAGGACCTGCCTGAAGCCAGCAAGGCGAAGGTGCGCGATTTTTTCTTTACCTACGGTCAGGGCGGCCAGCCAGAAAAAGACGCTTTGATGAAGCTCTCCAAGCTGTCTGGCTTTATTCCTTCGACCAACAGCCAGCTGATTCCGATTCGCCAACTGGAACTGTTCAAGAGCCGCAACAAGGTGGAGTCTGATGCCAATATGGCCAGCGCCGACAAAGAGGCCAAGCTGGCTGACATCGACCGGCAGTTGACCGCATTGGCCAGCGCCAAGTGATGGCATCTGCATCACATCTGCTGCGGACCAGGTTTGGGGTGCTGGCATGCGTGTGCCTGGTGTAGCGCCGCCGCTGCCACAGCCAGGCACAGCGCCCATGCCGCCGCGCACCAGCCTGCTACGCCTGCTGGGCTGGGGTGTGCTGCTGGCGCTGCTGGCGGCTTCCTGGAAAGGGGCGGACATGCGCCCGTTCGATCTGGTGCGCGATTCGGCCAACATGGCGACTTACGTGACAGATTTCTTCCCGCCCAATTTTGGCGACTGGCGGCTATACCTTGTAGAGATGATCGTCACCGTTCAGATTGCGCTGTGGGGTACCGCGTTGGCGGTGGTGTTTGCCGTGCCGCTGGGGCTGCTGTCATCGTCCAATATTGCGCCGTGGTGGGTGTATCAGCCGGTTCGCCGCCTGATGGACGCGGCGCGTGCCATCAACGAGATGGTGTTTGCCATGCTGTTTATCGTGGCCGTCGGTTTGGGGCCGTTTGCCGGTGTGCTGGCGCTGTTTGTGCACACCACCGGCATTTTGGCCAAGCTGTTTTCCGAGGCGGTTGAATCCATCGACACGCAGCCGGTGGAAGGTATCCGCGCCACCGGGGCCAATGCGCTGGAAGAAATCGTCTACGGCATCATTCCGCAGGTGTTGCCGCTGTGGATTTCATTTTCGCTGTACCGTTTTGAGTCCAACGTGCGCTCGGCCTCGGTGGTGGGTATGGTCGGTGCGGGTGGCATTGGCGTGATTTTGTGGGACATCATGCGCAGCTTTCAGTACGCCGAAACCTGCGCCGTGATGATCATCATCGTCGTGACGGTCACCGTGATTGACATGATCTCTGCAAAGGTCCGTCAAACCCTGATTTAGTGCTTTTGGACGGCGGCTCGCAAGTCTGCATTTTGCGCAGCAAACCAGGTACCCACGCCCAGCAATGCACCAAAAGCGGCGAACACCAGTCCGTTAACTGACATGACAAAGTCAGCGCAGTGGATTGGGTTCCCGCACCATGCCGATCCAGGCTATCTGACACGCAAGCCATGTCGTTACCCAATCACTGAGCTCGATGGATTGAGGCGTTCCTTAAGCCGCTGGAAAGACGTTGGGCAACACCTGCCCCAGCGTAACGCCAATGACGACGCACAGAAGTACCCACACCGTGAAATAGCGCTCTAACACGGCTGTAGAGGAATCTCCTGACTGCATGGTGGTCAAATCAGGGAGCCCGTTTTGGGGGCTGTGTGTTGGCAAGTTGATGGGCGATCTTTTGAAGCATGGTCTTGTCCGGTTTTGGGTGGCCTGAGCCGCATTTACAAATAAAAGTTGAAACTGTCTTGTACTAGCGTCAGGGTGAGCAATATCTGCGCCAGTTTTTACACGCCACGCGTGACAAACGCGTGACAGGCGTGCGTCCAGGAGCTGACACATCGGTGTCACATGCTGTGGCTAGCCTGTGGGTTTTGTTCTTCACTTCATCAAAGGTACTCATGCAATTCAACCCTCTCGCGCGCGCCCTGGCGGGCGCTGGCATTCTGGTCACGATCGGTTTGGCGCTAAGCGCCTGCGGCGGCGGCAGTGACGCCCCCAGTTACAAGCCCATTGAGCTCAATATTGCCCACATCAATGACCACCACTCACAATTGGACGCATTTGCCGCCACCGAACTAACGCTGGACGGTGTGGCCACACAAGTGGAATTGGGTGGCTTTGCCCGCCAGGCGGCCATGTTCAAGTCGGTCGCTGGCACCAAAAACCTGATCAAGCTCCACGCGGGAGACGCGTTGACGGGATCGCTTTATTACACGTTTTTCAAAGGAGCGGTGGATGCCCAGATGATGAACACTATCTGCTTTGATGCGTTCACCCCTGGCAACCACGAGTTTGATGATGGCGATGCAGTACTCAAAGGCTTTCTGGACGAACTGGGTAAAAGCACTTGCCAGACACCCACAATTTCCAGCAACGTGGTGCCCGCGGTGGGCACTGCGCTGGCGCCCAGCGCGGCTTCGGCTTATCTCAAGCCCTGGGTGATCAAGGACATTGACGGCGTCAAGGTCGGCATCATCGGCCTGACGGTGGCGGGCAAAACCATGAACTCGTCACGCCCCTTGGGCAGCACGCAGTTCAACGACGAAGTCAGCTCGGCCCAGAAATCCATTGATGCGTTGAAAAGCCAAGGCGTGCGCCACATCATTGCGCTGACCCATCAGGGCTATGACGCTGACAAGGCCATGGCCGCCAAGTTGACTGATGTCGACGTGATCATTGGCGGCGATTCGCACAGCCTGTTGGGTGACTTCAAGGCGCTTGGCATTGCCACCTCATCTGGCAGCTACCCCACCGTTGCCACCAACAAAAATGGCGAGATGGTTTGTATTGGACAGGCCTGGGAATACAGCAAGGCTTTTGGCCTGATGAACCTGCAGTTCAACGAATACGGTGCGGTCAAAAGCTGCGGCGGCAAGGCCACCCTGCTGATTGGTGACAGCTTCAAACGCAAGGATGCGGCGGGTGCATGGCAAACCGTGAGCGACACCGTTCGCACCTCGTTGGTGGCTAATCTGGCAGCAAACCAACCCCAGGTCAAGGTGTTGGCACCCGACGCGGGCGCTGCTGCCACGCTCAAGACCTATGCGGACCAGGTGGCGCTGGAAAAAACCAAAGCGATTGGTACCGCAACCGAGTCACTGTGTCTGGTGCGCGTACCCGGGGAGAGCACCAACCGCAGCAGCAGCACAGCGGGTTGCGAGACCGCCAACACCTTGGCGCGTGGCAGCGATGCCGCCCAGGTCGTGGCCGAAGCCTTCTTGTTTGCCGCCAAACGCGCCGACTTTGCCCTGCAGAACGCCGGCGGCGTGCGGGTGCCGGTAGCCGCTGGCGGCCTGAGCATGAACACGGCCTTTACCCTGCTGCCTTTCACCAACGTGTTGGTAGAAATGGACCTCAGCGGCGCTGAAGTTGTGGCGACCCTGGAAGATGCGGTCAACAACCACATCGTGACCCCATCGGGCAACGGCTCACACCCCTATGCTGCAGGCCTGCGCTGGAACCTGGACATGAGCAAGGCCAAAGGCCAGCGTTTTACCAACGTGCAGGTGCGCAACAAAACCACCGGGGCCTGGAGCGCCATTGACACCGCCAAGACCTATGTGCTGGTCACCAATGACTTCATTGCTGCGGGCAAAGATGGCTACACCACCCTGGGAGTGGCCTACAGCGCCGGGCGTTATGTCAACACTTACCTGCTTTACACCCAGAGCTTTGTGGACTACGTGTTGACCAAAGGCACTTTGGCCCGCCCTGCCGCTGGCGATTACTCACACCAGAGTGTCGTCACCGCCGCCGGTGTGACGCTGCCCTGACAGTAGTGTCATGACCTGAATCCGCCTTGGCCTGCCATGACAGGTCAAGGCGCAGAGTTACAACTTGCGCCTGAGCGCCAGCATGGTGAAGTCGTCTTCCAGGACCTCGGTGCCCGTAAAAGTGGCCACGTGGCGTCGCATGCCATCGAGCACATGCTGCAAGGGTTGTGATTGGGCCTGCCCGATCCAAATTTTGCACCGGTCTTCGGAAAACTCCTCCCCGGTTGTGTTCTGCGCCTCAGTTACACCATCGGTATAACAATATAAAACGTCCTCCCAGTTGAGTATTTGCATCTTGGCCGTGTAACGCGCTCCAGGCAAGGCACCCACCAATGGGCCTTTAGGAATCGCCAGGTCGCGCAGTTCCCCGGCAGCACAAAGAATGGGCGGGCAGTGTCCCCCGTTGGAATAGGTCATCCGCCCGGTATCCACATCGAGAAACGCGCAAAAGATGGTCAGGAACAAGTTGGTATCGTTGTTTAGACACAGGCGCTGGTTGAGTTTTGTCAGCAGTTTGTCGGGTTGGAACGTGGTCATGGCCAAAATCCGCAGCAGTCCAATGGCTCGGGCCATGAACAGCGCCGATGCGATGCCGTGCCCGGAAACATCACCGATACAGAAGAACAACAGCCGGTCACGCACAAAAAATGCGTCAAAAAGATCACCACCAACGCTGGATGCCGGTTCCATGATCCCGCATACTTCGATGTCATCTCGCCCCGGAAACAAGGGGCGCTGCAGCGGTAACATGCTCGCCTGCAGTTGGCGCGCCACGTTAAGGTCCTTGCGCAACTGCATCAGTTCCATCTGCTCACTTTGAGATTTGAGCGCCTGCGCGGTAGACCTTCGCAGCCGTTCGCTGAGCAGCACCATAAAACTCGACGCCACGCCGGGCAGCGTCATCAGACGGTTCCAGAAAATATCCTGCGGCACTTTGAGCACCCTTGCCTCGGTCAATGCCACCACCAGGCCAGAGACCGGCTTACCATCGATGGCTGAGAGCTCGCCGACACATTCACCCACAGCAATGGGAATGGTCGTCTGTGCCGTCGAATGAGTGTCAAGATACACCACGATGGTACCGGGCAAGGGAATAAAGACGCTGTGATTAATTTCACCCGGGCGCAGCAGGGGCGTGTCGGCTGCCAATTGCAACACCAAACAACCCTTCAAGGCCTCCAGAATCAGCGCTGTCTCTGTGTTTCGAAAAAGCGCAATAGCTGCAACATCGCGTTCAAACTGATCGGTTGGCGCGCACGGCAGGCGTTCTGTTTGACCCTCATTCATCCGAGTTGATCCAGCGCACCGCAAAACTCAAGTGGTTCTGCCCGCCGCTGTACCTGTACCTGAGGTCATCCGAAAAGCTGCGGATCATCAACAAACCCAGGCCACCCGGCTGGGCATCAGCCAAGGATGCTGGCCGGCAATGGTCGCCAGCAAGTGTGATGTCAAACGCGGGTCCGGCATCAGAGACCGTGACCGTGGCCACGCTGGTGCCGTCGTCGTCGTGTTCAACCTGCAACACGACGTGAACCAATGGCTTGGCCTCCGAACCCAACCCGTGGCTAATGATGTTGGCCAACACCTCGTTGAGGCACAGGTCCAGGCGGTCAAGCTCAGAAACAGGCACTTCAAAATCAGACGCCGACTTGGCCAACCACTGTGATGCCAGTCGGGTGCTCGACCCATCCGCGTCTATGCTCAGGTCGGCAATCCGGCGCAGGGTGCTGGTGGTCATCGGACTGCTCAGGCCAGGGCGGCCTTGTCGGCCTCTGACAGGTCAGCAAACATGGGAATCAGCGCATCAATTCCGGTGACCTGCAAGGTCTTGGCCACCGCTGCGTTGTCACCCACAAACAGCACCATGCGCCCACCGCGCAATTGCTGCGCCTTGGCGTTGGTGATGAATTCACGGATGCCAATAGATGCCAGAAAGCTGACTTCGGTCAGGTCGACAACAACACGTCGTGCAGACGACGCTGCCAAATTGGTGAACTTGAGTGAGATGGCTTCGGTACCAGGCATGTCCAGGCGTCCGGAAAGTTTGATGCGCCGAAAGCTGTCGCTGACATCTTCAAAAGTGATGGCCATGGAGTATCTTTCTTATTTAGATAGGCGGTGCAGGTTTACTGCCTGTCGTCAATGCTACCCAGGCTTTGTGACGAATTTGTGACAACTACTCACCCTCGCGTTGCGATACTGCCAGCCACCCAGCAATTCTTTCAAAGATGTGGTCCCCCGAGAGCCCTAGCACATAGTCTGGTTGGGCTCGACGGATTTCGCGCAGGTTCCGAAAAGCGGCACCTGCGCTGCCGCTGTACCACCGCGACTCGTGGACCTGTTGCCGCGCCGGCATGATCTCAATGAACTTCCCCCAGGCGCCCGTCCAGAAAGCGCCAACCCAGTTGCGCATGCTGGATCAGGCTTTGCGCCCAGTATTGTGCTGCCACGCTGACCCTGCGCACCCTAGAGTTCACAGTTGGACAGCGCAAAATCAATGATGCGGAACTAGCTAACAAAGGCCAATGCAGGTTTGGAGCGCCAGTCGGTCAGATCATGCACGCTGCTGGCACGCTCACCTTCCAGGATCAAGGCAAAGGTATTGCGGGTGATCTGGCTGACAAATCGTCGGCCGGTCATGGCTCTGGTACCGGTGCCAGGTTCTTGCCCAAAGATCATGAATAGGTCCCTTGAAGAAGCCTGTTTGTATGCTTTGCATATGACGTCGTGATAACGCGAGCAAGACCCAAGCTGACATGTTGCAGTCATATGGTGCCACTAACCTACTGGCTCATACGCAAGAAAAGCAATGCTGCAACCCAAGCCCCTTTCGAACCGTCGGCCGGCATTTTTCGTCAACATCCGGTCTGAATCGATTCAATATCCATAGCTAGCTACGCTTATTTGATAAGGGCTAGAAGCCAATTTTTTTACAATTTAGCCAACCCATTCCAGATGTACCAAGACGAAACCACTCAAATTTCTTTATCCGGCCTGCGCTATACCTCCAAGCAAGGTGGTTCACCCTACCAAAGTGTGGGCGGCTCGGGCCACACCATGAGTTGCATCAAATGCGGACACCACAGACTGCGTAGCAGCGGGCTTTTCAAACGATACCCCACCGCGCTGCTGTTTTTCTGTGTTGACTGCAAACCCAAGACTGTCGTGCAATGAGCCATGCGTCACTTGTGGCATTCAGCGTGCAATCTGTCTTCAAATCGACATGTTTTTCATTTACAGTAGAGCCTTGTTGGTGTCAGGGCGATCATCCCTGGTAAAAAGCGCGCCAGTGAGCATGACGTGGCGCCACCAACGCCAATCACTTCACAACACCAACGAACCCACCTCAAACCCAAAAAGGTCAGCAATATGGATTTGGTTTTGTGGCGGCATGCTGAGGCCCAAGATTGGATGCCGGGCTGTGACGACATGGCACGGTGCCTGACGAGCCGAGGTGAAAAACAGGCATCGCGCATGGCAGTCTGGTTGGACCGCCAATTGCCGGCCAACACCCGCATTTTTGTCAGTCCTGCACGTCGTTGTGAGCAAACTGCCAGCGCGCTGGGACGCAAATACAAGTTCCGCCAGGAGTTGTCACCTGACGGGCAGATGGCCCAATTGCTTGAATTGGTGCAATGGCCCGATGCCAAAGGCACGGTTCTGGTGGTGGGCCATCAACCCACACTGGGACAAACCATAGCCCGGCTGATTGAACTCAAGGCACCCGAGTGTTCGGTCAAAAAAGGGGCAGTCTGGTGGCTGCGCCACCGCCAGCGCGAAACACTGTCTCAGAGTGTGCTGGTCACGGTTCAATCGCCAGAACTACTCTGAATCAATTCGCAACAATTGGTGTAGCGTTCACGTCGCAGTTCCTTAGGGTCGTCTACCATAAGGCGAGCCATTTCAGATCGCAATCCCGCCCGGCACCGACACCGTCTTATTTTCCTTATCAGTCCTGCTCAATGGTCTGGATGGTCGCACCTGGCAAGACTTTATGGCTATTCGCACGTTGAAGCAGCACATGCTTGAACTTTTTCATGACCAACGTCAGCGGAAAACAAAACAGCAAGAAAAACAAACTTGCGTACAGATACATCGGAACCATGAGAGCAGGGTTGTCCGTGGCAGCAATCACTTTGTTGCAACGGCTAACAATTTCACTGACACCGACCAACGAAGCTGAACTGGATGCAATGATGGTGATCAATAGGTTGCTTCCCCAATTGGGAATGAACAGCAATGCGGCACCATGCTGGCCGTGTCGCCAATATTCCAGGGATGGCCCCAGATTTTGAGCCGTAAATCCCACCTGTGCCGCCGACAGTGCCAAGGCAGCCTTGGCCCAGTTGGGAAATAGATAAGTTTGTTCAGACCACGGAAGTTGAAAGTCGTTGGGCAACAGAACTGCACAATAAAACATCAGTGCAAGCGTCGGGATCTTGTAGAAAGCATTTGACAAAACAGCACTGGCGCGCTGCGCAAACTGAGAACCTTTCCACTGCATCCAGACCAGCAACGCCCCAACAGTTGTGCCGATCACGGCTGCGATGGTAGCGATCAGAATGTTCCAACCAAAACCTTCGAGCAGAAATGGGGTCCAGGTCAACAGATGGCTGATGATCTCGGCGCTAGGCATGCAGTTTCCTTGCCCGCGCGCGCAGGCGCTGTTCGATCCAGTCCAATACCCGCATCCAAATGGAAATCAAGGCGATAAAGGTGAACAAAAACACGTTCATCATGACGTTGACGTTGCCTTGGTCCGACATGATGGATGTGGTCGCTGAAATGAGTTCAGGGACGGCAATCGCTGAAGCCATGACCGATTGCTTGACCACGTTGACCAGCGCCGATTTGACGGTACCGGCGGTCAATTCAACGACCATCGGCAATGTGTAAAAGGTCAGACGAAAATCGGCGCGCTGCACTCGCAAGTGGTCGGCGGAGTCCAGCAAGGTTGTCATGACAGACGCACCGGTGTAATAACTCATGCACCAGATGGCCACAGCCATGGCCGAAATGCTGATGCCAAATCCACCCCAAAGCAAGGCACCAACACCAAAAAACAGCATGTACATCTGCAAAAGTGGTGGTGTCATGCGCCCATAGATCGCAATGACGCGCAATACCGGTGCCAGCCACCGCACCCGTGACTCGGACAATACGGCCCAGGTGGCACCAATCAGAAGACTTAAAAAAATCGAGCCAGCCATCAGGGCGACTGAATACCCCAGCCCCTTTAATGATTACCGAGCGGTCGTAGGGGTCATAGACGAAAGTTAAATTGAGCCCGGTGCTTTCCTGCAGCCACAGACCCAGGCGCAACAACCCTCCGACCTCGTCTGAGCGCACAAAAGCCGGATTACGGCAGGTGGTTGGCCAGTGGCCCGCCACGTCGCGATGGCAAATCAGGTTCTCCTGGTCGTCTCGTTGGGTCCATAGGGACTTGGCATCTTTGAGAAACTTGACCGGCTGAATGCCCCACTTCTGCTCAGTCTCAATCAAAAATCCGCTGCGATGCCATTGAGCAACAACGTTACCCAGCATTTGGTCGAGCTCGCTTCCAGACTCCTTTCGGGACACGTTAATGGCCCATGGCGCAACCATGGCCAACGGCAGCGGAGCTGTATAGCCAGCCCATTCTGGCTTTTTGAGGTAGGCCTGCACGGCCGCACTCGAATACAAAAAACCGATACATCGACCATCCCTCAGGGCCAGCAGCGCGTCGCGTGTCCCCTTGTACATCACCAGGTCGAGAAGGTAGCGCTGGCTCATCGGGCGGTTGAAGTAGGCACCTTGGGTGGCACATATTTTTTGCCCGCGCATGGCCTGCCAGTCGGCGACGCGCTGGCCGGGACGCAGGAAGACAGAAACGCCGCCAGCGTAATAGTTGGGTTCAACGGCTGTCGCGATCTGTCGGCGCTCCGCGGTGTCGCCAACGGTGGCTATCAGTATGTCGACATCACCCTGCTCCAGTTTTTGAAACCGGTTTTCCGTGGTGATGGAAATGGTGGTGAGCTTGACCCCAAGTTGCTTTGCAATGTCCGCTGCCAAATCGATTTCGAAACCTTCTGCCTGTCCCTGCCTGTTGAGTTGTCCAAACGGTGGAAAGTCTGTCTTGACGCCCACCTGCACAGTGCCCCGCTTGCGGATCAGGTCAAGCGTTTTGCTGGCAGGCGGCTCTTGCGTAAAGGCGTCACAGGCAGATCCCAGCAATACTGCGGCCACAGCCAATGAAGACAGGCGATTGAACCACCTCATGTCGATGTTCTGGCGCAGGCAAGGTGAATGATGTGTCCGATTTGCGCTGCAGCAAAGCGACCCGCAACCGGTGAGGTAATTTTGTGCAAGTCGATAACGCCAACATGCGGGGGGATAGCAATGCGCTCGGAGTAAGCGATTAACTCGCCCGTATCAAAATCTGAGTCGACCCGGTGCATGGCAATTACCGTGTAAGTTTTGTGACCATCGAGCAGGGCCTGGAACGGGTTGGGGCCCACATACCGGGACGGCCATCCGTCATCGATACACGGATGAAGATTGTAAAAGCCAAGTGTCGGAAGCTCAAACAAATCTGGACTGATTTTCTGACCGAATGTTGCCATGATACATAGATCGGGTCTCCAGTCACGCCTCATCCGATCATAAAACTCAGGGGTTTTAACCCGGCCGGAATACACATCGATACCGTGGGACTGTGCCAACACCTGAACCATGGAGCGATCAGCTGGCGCGTGCGGGTATTGCCAGACGCGCTTTCCCGGGCTGACATACGACTGCGTGGCGTCATCGGTGGCTACCCCCACCACCTCGATTTGATGTCGAAGCGCACCATGTAGCAACTCGTGCAAAACATAGTACCCACGATAAAAACTGCCAAACATCACCATGCGCACCTTGGGCAGCGTTGTGACAGGGGGTGAGTCTGAAGAAAAAGCGTGCATGGTTGCAATCTGGTGTTTGACTACTGGGAATTTTTGGATTCGAGATGTCCTTTTGTACGCTCCATCTTATTGCGGGTAATTTCCACGGCATTTTTTAAATTGTAGTAAGAGTCCCGTGCAACGGCAGGAATCCACAAATGGTTAATTTGCTTTTCAAGGGCATAAAACTGGTCTAGATTTGACTGCAGTTCGGCGCGCGACTCAACCAAACTGCAATGTTCGTCGATTTTTCGTAGCTCGGCAAAATAATCCGCCATGCACAGTTGTGCGTAGATCAGGCGATAGTTGGGAAACACCTTCAATAGCGGGTAGCCGATGGCAATGGCGGCCACCAGGAGAAACCAGACTTGGTCGAGAAAGCTGGCGACCCAAAACGGCGCATAAGCCTCAAGCACCGGCGGACCATTGGCGTAATAACGCTCTGCGACTCGGCTGGCCGGAACACTGCGGGCAATGTAAGCAGGGAATCCACCACTACGCGTAAAGAACGCCTGCCCCTTGTTGCCCAGCTTTTTAGTGGAGCTCAAAAACAAATGCTGGATGGCGGGGTGCAACTTGTCAGTAGCTAAGATGGTTGTGGTCGTCGCTACCAGTTGGGTGTCTTGGTTCGGCGCATCGGTCACCAGGCTGAAGGCGCCCCTTGGCAAGCTCAGGGTTTCCAGGTATCCCAAATGCTTGGCGTAGGCCTGCGCGTTCCCAAAGCTAAACACGTGGATGTTGGGGTCTGACATCAGCCGCTGAACGGTATTTGATTCGATACCTGCCACCAGAAACACTCCATCAATGCGCTCGGACAACATGGCTTCAACACTTTCCGAAGAGGATAGAGACAACAACCGGTTGTTGCCTGTGACGGGAATACCATGAAGTGCAAGAATTTTTTCAGTCAGGCTACGGGTTCCACTGCCAGGAATGTTGATGGACAGAGACTTGCCCTTGAAAAAAGCCGTGGGGTTGGTTCCATCGTAAAGGGCACCTCTGTAAAACATCCAAAACGGTTGGTACTCAACGCTTCCCAAAGAAACCACATCTGGTGCATCAGCTTGCGACACCATGCCGCCAAGGGAAAACGCTGCATCAACCTTGCCTTGCTTCAGTAGCTCCACATTCTCGAATGCCCCAGCCGTGGGAACCAGTTCCAGCTGAACGCCATTTTTCTCGAAGATGCCAGCGTATTGTTTGCCCAACGCTTCCAAGGACGAATTTGGCTGCCCTGTAGCAATGCGCAACTGAGTCGGCGGTAAGGGTCGCACCACATACAACATTGCCGCAACGCCACATGCAAAAAGCAAAACCATGGGCCACTGAAAGCGCAGCAAGGACAGGAACGCCAGCCATTCATCGTGAATTGCATGTTTGATGTGCGCAAATATCTGCGGATTGACATCCGGGTTTTTGTGATCCACAACGACTCCTGAAACTTTGAGCAAGCTGCACTCAGTTTACTACCAGCGAGGTCGGCCATCACTCACTGCAATTTTGGCATTTTGCAAGGGCGATGGCGATACGCACTTTCTTCGCATCCAACGAGCGCACCCGGCAGTTCGTCATTTTCGCAAGATATTTTTGGCCTTCAGCCAAAATAACTGGCACAGAAAGAAACTTCAGTCGAAATTTTTGACTAATCAGGTAATAAAACTCATTGTCGCGCTGGCATCCACCGCGTAACTGCGCGACTTCACAGTGCTGACGAAATGCCAGGTACCCTTGGCCTCGGTAGCCGTAAATTGCATCAGCATGAAGCCACGACGATGGGTGTCGGCATATTTCAAGTCATCCACCACGCCCAGGAAGATGGCTTTGGATTGGTCCGGGGTCAGCGTCGGCAGGTATTCTTCAAAACCCGGTGAGCTAACGCTGGGGGTGGCAAATTCATGCCCCACCACCGTGCCATCCAACAGCGTGAGCTGGCTGGCCCAGGCGTTGTGGGTGTCACCGGCCAATACCACCAGTTTTTTGCCCAGTTGTTTGGCGGTGCTAAGCACAATTTCACGCTCCACCGGGTAACCGTCCCAGGCATCCAGGTTGTAACCCAGATGCGGGTTGACGGCCGGGTTAAGCAAGGCCCTTTGTGAATCAGTCAGCATGCCCGGCGCTTGCGCGGCGGTGGCCTTGGCGGTCAGGTAATCGTTGATAGCCTTTTGGCCGGCTAACACCGCATCAGCACCGGTGTTGTCCGGATTGAGCGCCGTCAGCACGCTGACCGGAAACTCCATGCGCGCCATCAGCACCTGCTGCCCCAGCACTTGCCAGGTAGCTTTGGATGCGGCCATTTGACCTTGCAACCAGGCGAGTTGCGTGGCACCCATCATGCTGCGCGTGGGTGAAGCCAGCGTTGCCATGGCTGTGCCAGCGGTGGCCGGGTTGAGCAGTTCGGTAAAGCCAATTTGCTTGTCACGCCCGATCAGGCGGGTTTCCAACATGTGCATGGCAGCCAGCCCGCCAAAGTCAAAGCTGCGGTAGATTTTGAGCAGATCTTTGGCATCCTGCGCACGCACCGGCAGCCACTCGTGCCAGGCTTGCACAGCGGCGGCGCGCCGCTCGGTAAAGCGACCCTCGGCACCCTCGGTGTGGTTCTCAGCGCCGTTTTTGAAAGTGTCGTTGGCCACTTCATGATCGTCCCAGACGGCGATGACCGGCATGGTGGCATGGAAGGCCTTGCTGTCGGGGTCAGATCGGTACTGGGCATACCGCTTGCGATAGTCGTCAAGCTTGATGCACTCGGTGGTGGGTTGTGACACCCGGCCCAACTCAGCGGCATCGGTGCTGGCATAGCCGTCTGCTGCATACTCATAAATAAAGTCACCCAGGTGCACGGCGTATTTGGCTGCTGACTTGGCAGCTTCAGCATAAGCATGAAAATAGCCTGCTGGATAGTTGGAACAGGTCAGCACTGCCAGCGTCAAGCTGGATGCACCGACCGCTGGCAAGGTGCGGGTTTTTCCCACCGGTGAGCTGTGCTGGTTCCAGCGGAATCGAAAGTAATAGTCTTTGCCAGCACTCAAGCCCGCGGCATCCACCTTCAAGGTGTAGCCATTCGCGGCGGTGGCACGGGCACTGCCAGACGCAACCAGCGAACCGAATGCGGCGTCGCTGGCGACCTCCCAGGTCAAAGGCACCTCGTCGGTCAGTCCGGCAAATTGCGCATGCGTCCACAAAATCACCCGATCAGCCAGTGGATCGCCACTGGCCACACCGTAGTCAAAACGCGGGGGCGCGGGGTCGTCGCTACCGCCGCAGGCACTCAACACGGCACCAGCACCTGAGACGGCAGCTACGCTAGCAAATCGAATGACAAAATCGCGACGGGAAGATGAAATCATGAAGACACCTGTTGATTTAAAAAGTTGGTTTTACCGTGTTGTCGTGACAGTGTCATGACCAAGGCAGAAGCGATCAGGACACCGCAGGCACAAGCGCCAAACCACGATGCTGTGTTTGAGGGTGCGCCTCCCAGTGCACCAATTCGAGTTGACCGCTGGCAGACTCGACCAGCGCGGTGCAGCTCTCGACCCAGTCACCATCGTTGCAATATAAAACGCCGTTGATGGTGCGCATTTCAGCGCGGTGGATGTGGCCACACACCACGCCATCGTGGCCGCGCCGGTGCGCCTCATTGGCTACTGCCTCTTCAAAGTCGGTGACGTACATCACCGCTTTCTTGACTTTTTGCTTGAGGTAAGCTGACAGCGACCAATACGACAAGCCGAATCTGGAGCGCCAGTGGTTCAGATGGCGGTTAAGCCTGAGCGTCAGTTCGTACAGGTTGTCGCCCAGGTAAGCCAGCCATTTGGCACACTGGATCACGCCATCAAACCGGTCGCCATGGGTGACCCACAGGCTTTTGCCATCGGCTGTGATGTGAACGGCATCGTCGTGCACCTCGATGTCGCCAAACTGCAACCCGAAATAGCGCCTGGCGAATTCATCATGATTGCCGGGGATGTAGACAATACGGCAGCCCTTGCGTGCCCGGCGCAACAACTTTTGCACCACATCGTTGTGCAGTTCGGGCCAAAACCAGCGCCGACGCAGTTGCCAGCCATCGACAATGTCCCCCACTAGGTAAAGGTAGTCGCTCGGGTGGCTCTTGATGAAATCCAGCAGTGCACCGGCCTGGCATCCGGGCGTGCCCAGGTGCAGGTCTGAAATAAAAATGGCGCGGTAATGCTGGCGCGGTGTGCCGTCGTGATCGTCGGCGTCAGGCGTGTGCAGGCCGCCCATCAGCTGCCCCATGGCAGAGAAGTCAGCCCGCATCATTTCCGAGAAAGTGTTTGCGGTAACGCTGCGGCAGATCATTGATACGCATCAGCATGGGCAAATCGGCGGTGTTGAAGTCCGGGTCCCACGCCGGTGCACCCAAGATTTTGGCGCCCAAGCGCAAATAGCCCTTGATCAGCGCGGGGGGTTCAACGAGCAGGCTCGAATCAAGCTGTTCCACCGGCAATGGCAAGCGCGGGCGCACCTGATGCTCGATGGGTGCCAAATGGGTGGCTCTAAGTTGCTGCCAGATACTGGCGGCAACATCACCACTGGCAATGCCGTTGTGCAGCATCGGGATGCTGGCGCAGCCAATCATGGTGTCGAGTTTGTTGCGTACCATGAAATCAGCCAAGGCACCCCAAAGCGCCATGATGACCCCGCCAGTGCGATAGTCCGGGTGTACGCAGCTGCGCCCAAGCTCCACCATGCGTTCGCGCAGACCACGCAGCCGGGTCAGGTCAAATTCGAGGTCGCTGTAAGTGCTGCCCACCCGCCTGGCTTGCACCGGTGTCAAAAGACGGTAAGTGCCAACCACTTCTGCACTGGCCTGGTCACGTACCAGCAGGTGTTCGCAGTAGTTGTCAAAAAGGTCGATGTCGTGGCCAGGCACAGGGCTGCTGAGCCTGGCGCCCATTTCCTCAGCAAACACCCGGTACCTCAGGCGCTGAACCTGGCGGACTTCGTCCTGGTGCTTGGCCCACGAAACCACCAGAGCACCGCGCTCAATCGTTGCCGGCTGGGTTTGGCTGTTGCTTTGAAAGTACTCAACGGGTCGGTGAAGCAATCCCCTGGGCAGGGACAAGGGGGACAGTGCAAAGGTGGGATTGGGCAGCTCTCTCATTTCTCGCTCCTTTTGTTGATGGCAAGATGTTGGCTCAGCTACGTGACATGTTGATGGCGAGTTAATGGCACTTTGGTGACAGTGCAACTGGAATACGACAAACGTTTTGCTGGTGCTCAATGCAGGTGTTGCAGCGATAGTCGGCCTGTCATCACAGCTTCACAGTGGCCTCATGCAATACGCCGTTCTTCAACCATGATTCGGTCAACCACTTATGCCACGTTCTTTTTTTCTGGTGCTGGCGGTGCAGTTCATCTCGACGCTGGCCGACAACGCCTTGTTGATTGTGTCGATTGCCAGGGTAATGGAGCTGGGCAGCCCCGGCTGGATCATTCCAGTCATCAAAATCAGTTTTACAGTGTTTTATGTGGTGCTTGCTCCTGTGGCAGGGCCGATTGCTGATGCGTTTCCCAAAGGGCGGGTGATGCTGGCTGCCAATTTCTTGAAACTCTGTGCGATTGTTTGGATGATGGTGGGCGCCGACCCCGCGTGGGCCATTGCCTTGGCTGGACTAGGCGCTGCCATTTACGCGCCAGCCAAATACGGACTCATCACCGAGTTGCTACCAGCCAGAGACCTGGTCAGGGCCAACGGGTTTTTTGAAAGCGTTACTGTCAGTGCCGTGATTTTCGGCACGGTATTGGGCGGCTTGCTGATCAGCCCCTGGATGCCCGTGTGGACCTTGCCAGCCTGGCTTTCTGGTTCCGGCAACACCAGTACAGCCCTGGTGGCAGGTATGTTGGTGCTGGTGGCCATGAACGCCCTGGCAACCGTGCTGAGCATTGGGGTGGCTGACAGCGGCGCCCGGTATGAAAAACACTCGATTCACCCCAAAGCGTTGTTCGTGCGCTTCTGCCGTGAAAACCTGGTGCTGTGGCGAGATCCGACAGGTGGTTTGTCCATGACAGTCACGACCCTGCTGTGGGGCGTTGGCGCAACACTGCAACTGATCGTGCTACGGTGGGCCAACGAAGCGCTGGGCCTGAGCCTGGCGCAAGCGGCCTACCTGCAAGGCGTGACTGCCGTGGGCGTGATTGCCGGAGCCGTCCTTGCCAGCCGGTTTGTCAGGTTGGATCAAGCCACTTCGTTACTGCCTATTGGCATCCTGATCGGTCTATTGATGCCGGTCATGCTGACGATTCATTCGATGGTTCTGGCAATGATTCTGCTGGTCGTGGTCGGAGCGCTGGCAGGCTTTTTTGTGGTACCGATGAATGCCATGTTGCAGCATCGCGGCTGCCAGCTGCTCACTGCCGGTCGGTCGATCGCAGTTCAGGGCTTCAATGAAAACGGGGGCATGCTGGTAATGCTTGCCATCTACGCGATGGGAACGGCTTTGAACATGTCGCTCACGGTATTGGTCTTGGCTTTTGGCGGATTGGTGGCATTGGGTATGACGCTGATTTATCTCTCACGCAAGCGTCAAGTCACTGTTCGGTGGGTAGCGAAAGGTTTATGAGTTGACCATAACGCAACGACTTCAAACTGTCAAAAAAGGTTCACGAAACCGTTATTTTTGACCTTTAAGCTGCTGATCATGAATCCAACCGACGACCTGCTGATTGAGTCCTTTGCCGCGCAACCTGCCAGTTTGCGCATCGCGATCGTGACCGAGACCTTCCCACCCGAAGTGAATGGCGTTGCGATGACGCTGGGGCGCATTGTGACCGGGATGGTACGGCGCGGCCACGCAGTCCAGCTGATCAGACCCCGCCAAAAGCTTGAAAACCCCATGCCGAAACTCAATGGCATCGAAGAGATTATCTCGCCGGGTGTCCCTGTTCCAACCTATGGCGAGTTGCGTTTTGGTCTGCCATCCAAGCGGCGACTGATCAAACTATGGAGTGCCAGGCGGCCAGACATCGTGCATGTGGTAACCGAAGGTCCGCTGGGCTGGTCTGCGGTGGCGGCCGCTCGCAAGCTGCAGCTACCAATAACAAGCTCCTTTCATACCAATTTTCAGAGCTACACCCAGCACTACGGCCTGAGTTTGTTCAAGGCACCGATAGAGAGCTACCTGCGCAAGCTGCACAACCGAACCCAGGCCACCATGGTGCCGACCCGGGCGCTGATGGATGACTTGCAACATCGTGGCTACGACAACGTGAAATTGCTGTCGCGCGGAGTGGCGGCTGAGCTGTTTTCACCTGGCAAAAGGTCTCGGTCCTTGCGCAGCCGTTGGGGAGTCACAGACGATGACTTGGTGGTTCTGCTGGTCGGACGATTGGCCAAAGAAAAAAATGTGGGTTTGGTGATCTCGGCTTTTCGCGCCATCCAGCAAGTCAAACCCAATGCCAAGCTGGTATTTGTGGGCGACGGTCCGATGCGCCAAACGCTGCAGGCCATTTGCCCACAAGTGATCTTTGCGGGTGTGCAAAAAGGCGAAGACCTTGCCTCTCACTACGCCTCAGGCGACCTGTTTTTGTTTGCCAGCTTGACCGAAACCTACGGCAACGTGGTACCAGAGGCGCTGGCCAGCGGACTGGCTGTGGTGTCCTACGCCTGTGCTGCGGCGCAGGAGCTCATCACCAGCGGCGTTAACGGCATTTTGGTGCCTGTCAATGATGAAGCTGAGTTCGTTACCACCGCAGTCGAAATCGCCAGCGATATCAGAGCACTGGAAACCCTGCGTCTGGCTGCTGCGCCCAGCGTCGCGCACTTGAACTGGGATGCCATTTTTGACAGCTTTGAGGGGCATCTGCGGCGAGCAGTCGAGAGTGCTTGCGTAGGTTTCCACTTCGGTAGTCAGACCAGCCCCGCGTCGGTTATGAGCCGCGCCAGTGCATAAGCGCTTGCCCCATTCGGACGTGCATACCTTCATTCAGTTCGTCCATCAGGGTAAATCCCTTGGGAGCCAGCACAATGACGGTGGAGCCATGCTGAAACCAGCCCATTTCTTGTCCTTTGACAAAGCGGGCATCGCAGGCGACTTCATGGGGTCCGTGGTATCGCAGATGCAACAGCACGTCGAGCCAATGAAGCCGAATGCTGGCTACCAAAATGGCGGCCACCGGTACCAGTGCCACACGCTGCCCCGCGCAGCCACCTGTGCCTTGCAAGCTCGTGCGGATAAACGCCCGTTCGTTCTTGCAAAACAGCTTCTCAACCCGCTTGAGGGCAATCGGATTGACATTCCAGGTGTCGCCCGAAAAATAGCGCACCCGTTCAACCAGACAGTCATAAGGCGCGTGAAAGCGGTGGTACATGCTGGAGGTCAGTCGCAGCGTGACAAAAGTGCCATCACGCCAGTCGTCCACACCCTCGTACGGCCCGATCAGGTCTTGCAAGGTATACGGGAAACCCTTGGCCTGAAAAACACGGGTGCCTTCAATGGGGCCGTGGGCCCCAACGATCGCATCCACCGGGCTGATCATGACATCTGGCGATGCATCCAGCGGGCGGGCGCCCGGCTTGAGTTCCCGTGTAAAGCAGTCATGCATGCTGGTGAAACGCGACTTTTTGGCCTCACTCAGGTCCAGATCGGTGAAAAACTGCCACGTGGCAATCGACGCATCACGCACCCAAGCTTGCTCGATCTTGCTAAACCAACCCAAAAACCGGGTCAAGGTGTTGCGCGGCAATCGGTTGGTGAGCAGAAAGTTCAGGTCCTCGTGACCGAGCATTTTTTGAATTCGGGTGCGAAGGCTCATGACTCTTGACCCTGAAATTTGACTTGCATTGAAAGTGTCTCCTATGAATGAAACGATGGATATGACAACGCTGGCGCTTTATGGCGGGGGCGCCGTAGCGCTGTGGAGGGTTTTGGCGCGCGCGCGCCAGCGGCTTGAGCTGTCTTTGGCCAAGCATCGGTCGCTGGCGGGGCATCCGCGCACAGCGAAGCGTGTGGCTGCTTTATTGCCACGATATGCCTACACCGAAGACCAAATGCTGAGGGTTGACGGTGCGCCAACCGAGATCGTTGCGCTTCGGCGTGCTGCCTTGGAGCGCATGGTTGATACCCACCAACAAAGATTCGCGAAAAGTGTGGCATGCACCGTCGCTGCAGCAGAAGGCCTGTCCGATTTGCAGTTTGTCAGCGCCTATCGCACGCCCTTTCAGTTTCAGAATCTGGTCAATAAGGGCCTGAAGATCGCCTCTTTTGTTCAATCGACCCATGGCGTCACCTTGACCGATCTGGATGGCAATGAACTCTATGACCTGACCGGCTCGTATGGCGTCAATTTGTTTGGCAATGACTTCTACAAGCATTGCATTGACGAAGGTGCGAATCGAGTTCGAGAGCTCGGGCCGGTATTGGGCTCTTACCATCCGGTGGTTGTTGACAACATGCATCGGCTGAAACGCATCTCGGGCATGGATGAGGTGACTTTTCATATGTCTGGCACTGAGGCAGTAATGCAGGCGGTGCGGCTGGCGCGCTACCACACCGGGCGCAAAAAGGTCGTGCGCTTTTGCGGTGCTTACCACGGCTGGTGGGGCGATGTGCAGCCAGGGATTGGCAACCCCATGGCTGCGCCCGACACCTTCACGTTGTCCGAGATGGGGTCTGACACCTTGCGCGTGCTGCGCAAGCGCACCGACGTTGCCTGCATTCTGATCAACCCCTTGCAAGCGCTTCACCCCAATGCGGCCGCTGCCAGCGACTCGTCCTTGCTTGACAGCTCGCGCCAGGCTGGATTTGACAAAGCCAGCTACAGCGCCTGGCTGCAAGCGCTGCGCCAAATCTGCGACGTCAAAGGTATTGCGCTTATTTTTGATGAGGTATTCGTCGGCTTTCGGTTGGCCCCTGGTGGGGCACAGGAATACTTTGGCGTCAAAGCGGATTTGGTGACTTACGGCAAGACCTTGGGTGGCGGTTTGCCGGTGGGTGTGGTCTGCGGCAGACGGCCATGGATGAAGCGCTTTCGCGATGAGATACCAGCAGACATCTGCTTTGCCCGCGGCACGTTCAACTCGCATCCCTATGTGATGGGTGCCATGAATGTGTTTTTGCACTTCCTTGACAGCGCCCAGGCTGACCACCTGTATGCCGGCCTTGACACGACCTGGGACACCCGAGCGACCCGATTGAACCAGCGCCTGACAGACGCCCAGGTGCCGGTTCAAGTGGCCAATCTGTCGTCGATATGGACAGTGGTCTACACCCAGCCGGCCTGTTACAACTGGTTGTTTCAACACTATTTGCGCCTGGAGGGGCTGGCCTTGAGTTGGGTCGGTACCGGCCGCATCATCTTCAGTTTGAACTTCACGCCAAACGACTTTGACCAAGTGGCGGAGCGCTTTGTACGCGCCGCACAGGCCATGCAGCAAGATGGCTGGTGGTGGCCGGCTGGAAAAAGCAACAAGGACATCAAGCGTCGCATACTGCGCGAACTGCTTCATGCCAAGCTATCGTCAGACAGGCAAAGGTAGTCGTGAATGAGATACCCCTAGTTCTGCACAGGGTCAGCGCTCTGCCTGGCACGATGAACCGTCTGGCAACAACGCGCAAGCCACCCGTCAAACGCTCTGTCAACATCACCTCATTGGCCATCGTTCCAGGATTGCCCGATACCCGGTGTAGGGATCTATAACCGATGGTTGACCCCAACAATGCGACTCCCAACACCAGTGCGAGCACTACCCCGATATGGCTGGACAACGGTCGCGGCAATATCGCAAAATGCGATGAACTTGTGGGTGACATGGACAATCTCGTCAACTTGATAGTCCACCCCTACTCAAGGGCAGAAGAAAATGCAAGGTAAAACCCTGAGTATCCTGAGCCTGATTTGCGACATTTTTATGACAGTGCCGGCTTGGCTCACGAATCCGCACCAAACAAATCGCGCGTATAGACCTTGGGCAGCACATCGTCCAGATCATGGGTCAAGCGGTTGGCAACAATCAGATCAGCCACCTCTTTGAATTCGGTCAGGTCAAGTATCACACGCGAATTGAAAAAGTGCTCTTCATTTAGCATGGGTTCAAACACCACAACCTCGACGCCCTTGGCCTTTAACCGTTTCATGATGCCTTGCACGCTGCTGGCGCGAAAGTTGTCACTGCCGGCTTTCATCACCAAGCGATAGATTCCCACCACCCGGGGTTGCCGTTTGAGAATGTCAAATGCAACAAAGTCCTTGCGGGTGCTGTTGGCGTCGACCACTGCGCGAATCAGGTTTTGCGGCACTTCAGAATAATTGGCAAGCAGTTGCCGGGTGTCTTTGGGCAGGCAATAACCCCCGTAACCAAAGCTTGGATTGTTGTAGTGTTTGCCAATTCGCGGGTCCAGGCACACACCATCGATGATTTGGCGGGTGTTCAGGTTGAGACTGGCAGCGTAGCTGTCGAGTTCATTGAAGAATGCCACACGCATAGCGAGATAAGTATTGGCAAACAGCTTGATCGCCTCCGCCTCGGTGCTTTCAGCAAACAATACCGGCACATCTTTCTTTATTGCGCCTTGTACCAGCAGTTGGGCAAAATGCGCCGCCCGCTCAGACTGCTCGCCCACCACAATCCGGCTTGGATTCAGGTTGTCGAAGAGCGCCCTACCCTCCCGCAGGAATTCCGGCGAAAAAATGAGGTTCGAGCAAGTGAACTGCTCACGCATGCGGGCGGTAAAGCCCACCGGAACTGTCGACTTGATGACCACCAGCGCCGTTGAGTTGACTGCCAAGACATCGTGAATCACTGATTCAACCGTGCTGGTGTCAAAGTAGTTGGTTTGGGGGTCGTAATCCGTAGGGGTGGCAATGACCACTATCTCGGCCCCTGCATAGGCATCGGTCTTAGACAGCGTGGCCCTCAAGTTCAAGGGCTTGTGCTGCAAATAGTCTGTGATATCTGCATCCTCGACTGTAGATTGCCGGCTGTTGATCCTGGTAACCTTGACCGGATCAATGTCCAAGGCAAGCACCTCGTTGTGTTGGGCCAGTAACACGGCGTTGGACATGCCCACATAGCCCGTGCCAACAATGGTAATTTTTGTCATTCGTTGATCTCTTTCCTTATTTTGAGGCTGGCAGACCATTTGCATCCGTCAAACCAGCCCCAACCACAACGCCCCGCAAATAGTCGACAAGCCCGGGGTTAGATGCCAGTGTTGCGACCAACACACTGGCCTGCAATAGATCTCGCTTGGCACCAATGTTAGTTTGAAGGATGGCTGCGTTTTCGCTGCAAAAGTCGGCGATCCGCTCAGGCAGAAGGTCTCGCAACGCGTTAACCCCATAACGAAGGCGCTTGGCATGAATACGGACCCGGTGCTGTTGCGCCGGCGTATCACTCGTTTGCTGAGCCGTTGCCAGCCGCTTGTTCAGGCGTAATATTCTGCGCTTGGCCCATTGACGCAACAAGCGCCTGTTGATCGGCACATCATTTACTGACGCAGACAGGTTTTCAAGCCACTCGGTGATCACCAGCAAATTCACGCCGACGCCGGGCTCCTGCATCGCGTAGCGCACTGCCTTGCGTTGCAATACAGCCGCTTGCGTCAGAGATGACAACATTGCCAGCCATGACTCAGCGCGCTGCTTGTCACACTGGCAATAGCCACTGGCAAGGGCTGGCAGTGTCTCGTTCAACGCCACTTCCAGGTTGCGCAACTCGCCCAAAAATGAAAGTAGCGCCTGGAGTTCAGGCCAAGCGGGTGCGCCGGCGATTTCAGGCAGCTTTTTGAGCAACCTCAAAGCAGATTTGAAACGCCGCCAGCCAACGCGAGCCTGGTGCACAAGCTCCGGGTCATCACTGCTGCGCAGCGCGTTGAGGTTGTTGGTAAATTGTGCAAACATTTCACGCAGCACTTGTTGGGCCAGCCCAATCTTGCTCAGAGCCTGTCCGAAGGGTCGAGGATTGGCCCTGGTTGGCTGGTCCAGGCTGTCTTGCGCCAGCAAAAAGCCGCGTTCAGCTTTGCTCTGATTCGCAGGCAGCACAGCCACTGTGCTGGCAATCAGGTGTGCCACTTCAAACAGTGCAGCGGCCTGTCCCGACTTCAGTTCAAGCTCGATTTCGCAAATCGGCGCTTGCCGACCGTTGGCGTCGATGTGCCCGATATCCAGCGCAAGCTCGACCACACTGCCATCGGGACGAGTCAACAACCAGCTGGTTCGCTCAAAATCCGTCACAAAACAGGGGGCCAGACTGCCAAACAGGTGCCCTTGGGGATCCATCTGGATCCAGGGTGTACTGTTTAGCGCTGGCAGTGACAGTGCAGCGCTGGGCACAGTGGTCTCCCATTCACCGCGACGGCTCAGCGCTGAATCATCCGCAGCGCTGGTTTTGAGGGTTTGCAGCCACTGCGGGTTCACACCGTTACCGATGCGCCGCAAGCGCAATGCAGCCTTTCGCTGGCGCAATTGCTGATCAACCGTGTCGAAGTAAGTCGTGTGCAGCGACTGCCGGGTGGCCTTGCGCCGGGCCAGCCATGGCAGCTTGCCCAGGCGTTTTGCCAATTCGGCCGTGTTGGCCCCAGGCAAACTCAATTTAAGCTCAACTTCTTGTGGTTCAGGGGGACGGGGATGTGACTTCATAAGTGGTGAACCTTAACCGGAATTTCGCAATTTCAAAAACCATCCCTGTACCTGATCGGCAACCCAGGGCCCATCGTCCAGGGGAATGTCGTGGCCAGCACTGGGGTGCTCAACCAAAGGGCATGACCACCGCCTGGCCATTTCGCGACTGCAACAGACTGAAACCAGTCGATCCTGTGCGCTGGCGAGCAGCAAAGTGGGTGTGTTAGGCGGATCAAGTGGCGCCCTGAATCGCGCAGCAGCCGCCAGTTGGCGCAAACTGTTCAAGCGGGAAACCGGGTTGGCTAGACGCCATGCCACCCAGTGTGGCAGCACCGACGCGTCCTGACGGTTGCTGGTCATGTTCAAAATGGCCCGCTCCCACTCACAGGGGCCCGCATTGGCAAGCAACAAGTGCATCAACCGCAGGTAGTTGGCTGGCCGAAGTCGGTGAAAAAATGGGTTGAAAGGCCGTAAGCTGGTATTGATAAGCACCTGTCCAGACACTTCGTGCGGGTACCCCTGCCCCCAGGCCAAGGCCACCATCGCCCCCAATGACAGGGCTAGTAAGTGGTACGGCGGATTGACCGGTTGGCACGCCAACTGTGCCCGGCAGTCGGTCACCATCTCTTGCACGCGGGTGCGGCTGGTTTGCTGATGCAGCACGCCGTTGCCGGCCAGATCCAAGGTGGTGATAGTGTGGTCCGGCAAGGCATGCTGAAAATCGGCCATAAAGTGTCCCCAATGTCGGCTGTCTCGATTGAGTCCACGCAAAAAAATCCAGCTTGCCACAACAAGTCAGTACCAGTCCTGCAGCGCCTGCGCATGATGTTGCGCGCGTGTTTCTGCCGTGGGCAACCATAGCCGATGACCACAGGCGGCGCGCGACAAAAAGACCAGCAGCAGCTGGTGTTGGCGCAGCACCCGTTGTTGTCGGTGTTCGATCAGCGGGTTAAAAATGCCATGCCGGGAAAACAGTTGGCGTGGATTTTTCTTCACCCAAAGCCAGGACCCCATCTCCAAAGTCAGTGGCAAAAATATCCGTTGCGCGTTCTCACAGGCTTGAAGGTACAGGTAATCCCACAAGTCACCGTGCGCCAGATACTGCAGACTTTGCGGCTCGATGACATAACGGTGATGGTGATTGGACTGCACAAAAATGGCTTTGAGTGCCTGCATCTCGGCCAAGTGGGCAATCGGTGCTCGTTTGTGGGCAAACGGAAACCAGAGGCGGTCACGAGCGCCAAAACCACTGTGACAATCGACTGACACGCTGAAATCACGCGCGAGCAGTTCGGACTGGACCACGTCACACACTGCCAGGTTTTCTAATGCCATGACACCGTCTTGCGCACCGCGATACCAAGGCAAACGGGCGCTGATTCGTTGTCCGCCCACCAAAAACGGAACAGGCTCAGTCGCATCAACGGGAGCATTTCGCATCAGGTCCACACCGTTTGGATTGGCTCGCGTACCCAGCACCATGCCACCTGGATTCACGATGGGCATGAATACCAGGCGAACCGACTCCAACTGGCGGTGCAGTGTGCTGTCCCACTGCAAGCGCATCACCAGGCTGTGCAGGTAAGCAATAACGACCTCAGCACCAATGCGCTCCAGACCATGCACACCGCCAAAATACCCCACAGCTGGAACGTCCGGTGCCGAGTTGCCCAACGTGATCAGGTAGACCGGATAACAGCCGCCTTGCAGACTGACCTCGCAAACCACCCGGTGCCCGAGCCAGCCAGCGCCCAGCTCAATGATTCGCTCCAGCGCCTCCAGTTCCGGGAGTTCAGTGGTCATCAGGGCGCGCTGGCGAAATGAACAAAATAGGGACGGATGACATACCGCAATAGACTAAGGCACACGCGTGACAGCTCTGTGACAAAAATCATCAGGCCAGCCGTCAGGACAATGACATAAAAACGACATCATCGACGGCTAAACTCCCGCCAAATCAATCTATGTTGAACGGGGTTCTTCACATGCGCGTAAAAGTCAACTTTTATCGATGGCTGGCCATACCGGCTTGTCTGATGTGGGGCCTACTTGAGCTCATATCGCTGCAGCGCTCACGTTTGCCACAGCGGCGCTGAGAGGGTCAGCACAACAGTTGGCCTTTCAGTTGGGATTTCTTGCCTTGAGGTGTCGGCCTTCAAAGCGCTTGAGCACCCAAAAGGTGGTCGCGCCTATCAGCCCCGCCCCGACCAGGAAGGCACCATAAGCCAATGGCCAGGGAAGGCCTTGCGTCATCATTGAAAACTCTGACATGCCACCCATGCCCGCCAAAATATTGATCGGGGTAAACACAACACTGAAGATGGTGAGTTGGTTGATGCGCCGATTTTGGTTGATATTGATAAAGCCGATGGTGGCGTCCATCAAAAAATTGATTTTGTCGAACAAGAACGAGGTGTGGCTATTGAGGGATTCGATATTGCGCAGGATTTGCCGCGCATCATCAAGTTGCGCCATTGACAAGATTTTGCTGCGGATCAAAAAATTGATGGCCCGCTGGGTGTCGAGAATATTGCCCCGTATGCGGCCATTGAGGTCTTCCTCTTCGGCGATGTCGCCCAAAATGGTAGCAGCCTCTTTGTCGCTGATAGTTTCGCTCAACACCTGACGGCCAACTTTGCCCAGGGTGGTGTAAATGTCTTCCAGCGAGTCTGCCGAGTACTCGACATCAGCGCCGTACAGGTCCAGCAAAACATCGATGCAATCCGTCACATAGCCGGGCTGAGTGCGGGCGCGGCGCCGCTGCAGGCGAAATACCGGCAACTCCTCGCTCCTCAGGGTAAACAAAATGCCCTGGTGCAAGACAAATGCTACCGGCACACTGCGTGAATTGCCCTCGCGGTCCAGCAAAAAATTCGAGTGCAGATGGATTTGGCCGGTGTCTTCGATCAAATATCGCGAACTGACCTCAAGGTCAGTGGCATCGTCCGGGTCGGGCAGGACCAGCCCAAAGTGCGAACCCACATAGGTTCTCTCGGCTTTGCTGGCGCCAAGCAGGTCAATCCAGATGGGCTTGATGCCTTCAAAATTTTTGCGTCCCTCAATGGGCACCTGCTGCAAGCGTCCGTCCGCCAGCACAAAGGCGTTCATCTGACTCTCATCAAACGCAGGTTCTCGGTCAGCCGCCAACAATTCACGGCGCAAATCAGAGATTTCCCACAACACATCGTTCTGTCTGGCTGAGGGAATTTGCGCCCACAGCAGCCGCGCATCGTCAACCGGCAAGGCGTCCAGTACACCACCAATCTCGCTGGCAGGCCATTGGGCCAGCAGGTTTTGCAACTCTGCCAGATGCTGGCGTTGCACCAGCGTCTCGACAATAGCCTGCCTGGGCATATTCTGGCTGTGAACCATGCCCTCCACGCGCTTTTGCTTTTTTAGCAGTTCTGAAACGGCTTCAAGGGCCAGGGTCATGACTCTCGATGATTGAGGGTGGGTTCAGCGGGGACGATTCCTTGGGCTCGACTTGGCATTGGAAACAGCTCAATCAACTCGGCTTATTGCAATTGCTGGGACACCGCAGCTTGCTGTTGCCGCTTGACAAACGTGTCATAGGTCTCTGACCAATCGTGCTGCAGCGAGTTTGACAGGCGGTGCACCCGGCACGAGTCGGCTTGATCCTTGAGTTGCAAATACAGGGCGTCATCAGCCCCCAGACGTCCACCCCATTTGCCGCACAGCCGATCCAGATTGTCCAGATATCTTGACATCACTTGCCTTTCAAGCACTAACGATCAATGGATGTTAGCAAGCCAGAAGGGCCTGGGGAGCAAAAAAATGCCGACATGTTGACGCATGGCAATACTTGCCGTTATTGCGCCATAAAGTCATCCAATTGTCACAAAACTAGTTTAGGAAAACTGCGCCATCAGCTATCAGGCAAAGTTGCCTTCGGCGAACGACCATTTCACGAGCTTGTCCAGGAAAGTCTCAAGAAATTTTTGGCGCAGGTTGCGGTAATCGATGTAGTAAGCGTGCTCCCAGACATCGACTGTCATCAGCGCCTTGTCTGCCGTGGTCAGCGGTGTGCCGGCAGCCCCCATGTTGACAATGTCAACCGAACCATCAGCTTTTTTAACCAGCCAGGTCCAGCCTGAGCCAAAGTTGCCCACGGCAGACTTAACAAACGCTTCTTTGAACGCGGCGTAGCTGCCCCATTTGGCGTTGATGGCTGCCGCCAGCGCGCCAGTAGGTTCACCACCACCATTGGGGGTCATGCAGTTCCAGAAAAAAGTGTGGTTCCAGATTTGTGCGGAATTGTTGTAAATGCCGCCGCTGGATTTTTTAACAATGTCTTCCAGGGCCATGCTCTCAAATTCGGTGCCTTTTTGCAGATTGTTCAGGTTCACCACATAGGCGTTGTGGTGCTTGCCATGGTGGAATTCCAGGGTTTCTTTGGAATAGTGGGGCGCCAGGGCGTCAATGGCAAAAGGCAGTGCGGGCAGGGTATGTTCCATGGAATCCTCAAGGGTAAGTTAGAAAAAAATGAATTGTAGAAAGTTTCAGGGCTTCGGGGTGGTCACGGTCAAATCAACCGTGCCGTCAAAAAGGGTGGCTCGCACCGCCAGGCCCTGTGGCAGTTGCCGGCAGCTCGTCAACGCAGCGCCCTGTGCGTCGCTCAACCAGGCATACCCGCGATCAAGCACCAGATGCGGGTCAAGCAACGCAAGGCGCAGCCCGGCGCGATCGAGCCTCTGTTGATGGGTTTGCAGCCCGCGCTGCAGCGCCAACGGCAACTGCTGCGCCAGACGATCAAGCTGCTGGTGCTGGCGCTGGAGCGCGTGGCGGGTGCTCATTTGCAGTACCTGGGCACACCGCGCCAGGCGCAGATTCTGGGCTGACAGTCGTGCCAAAGGACGCCCCAGTCGGCTGGCCGCCTGATCAAGCCGCTGGTGATGGCGGTCGAGCTGGCGAAACAAGGCGTCCGTCATGCGGCGCTGTACCTCATCCAATACACCCAGCCAGACCTGGCGCGGCTGCGCCACCAGTTCGGCCGCTGCGGTGGGAGTGGGCGCCCGCAAGTCGGCGACAAAATCAGCGATGGTGAAATCAGTCTCGTGCCCCACGCCACACACCACCGGCACCGGGCTTTGTGCCAGGGTGCGGGCCAGCTGTTCATCGTTAAACGCCCACAAGTCTTCGATCGCACCGCCGCCGCGAACCAACAGGATCACGTCAATGATTTGTGTATCATTTTTGCCTTCTAGCCCTTTATCTGCCTGCGCAAGCAGATACAAGTTTGATAGCGATCTGATCAATTCAGCAGGGGCGCCGGCACCCTGCACCGAAGCTGGTGCCAACACTACCGGCAAATGGGGCACCCGTCGTTGCAACGTGGTGAGCACATCGTGCAGCGCTGCCGCGCCCAACGATGTGACCAGGCCAATAGCACGCGGCATCAGGGGTAGTGGGCGTTTGCGGGCCGCGTCGAACAGACCTTCGGCGTCAAGCTTGGCCTTGAGCAGCAAAAACTGCTCGAATAAATTGCCCGCTCCGGCACGGCTCATGCGTTCCACAATCAGTTGCAAGTCGCCGCGCGGCTCATAAACACCCAGCTTGGCATTGACCTCGACCAATTCGCCATCACGCGGCGAAAAATCCAGGTCAGAGGCCGTGCGCTTGAACATGGCGCAGCGCAACTGCCCGCTGGCATCTTTCAGCGAGAAATAACAATGGCCACTGGCCGCGCGCGAAAAGCCCGACAGTTCGCCACGTACCACCACCGGGTTAAAGCGGCTTTGCAAGGCATCAGCCACAGCACGGCACAAGGCACCAACCTGCCAAACCCGGGGTTCTGGCAGCAAAAATTGTGTGTCAAGCACGTAAAAACCCCCTTGACAAAAGACGCAGGAATGTTTGGCAGCCGCTGACTATTCCACAGTTTGCGCCAGGCAGCTGACCCCCAAAATGCGTAGCGAAGTTTCGCGGGTAATCGTCGTAAGTCATTGATTTTATTTAATATATTGCTGTCTAAATTTTCATCAATCTATCACAAGCCAAGTTTGACGCGGCTTGCAGCCCATTCATGGGGTTGTTTTCCACAAAGTTATCCACAGAAATTGTGGGTAGCGCTGCGCCATAATTGCGCAGCATTTTCAAGAGCGGAGTTCCAATTTGTTTTCCATCATACAAGCCGCAGGTTGGCCGATCTGGCCGCTGATCGCCTGCTCGATACTGGCGCTGGCGCTGGTCATCGAGCGTTTCGTCAGCCTCAACACCGCCAAAGTCGCGCCGGTCAAGTTGCTCGATGAGGTGTTGACTGTCACCCGCAACACCGTGCCGGGGCCGGACGTGGTCAACCAGCTGGAGAAAAATTCGGTGCTGGGCGAGGTGCTGGCCAGCGGGCTGCGCGCCCTCAATGCCAATCCGCGCTGCAGCGAAGACGAATTGCGCTCGAGCATGGAAGCCGCCGGTCGCTTGGCTGCGCACCGTCTGGAACGCTATTTGAGTGCCCTGGCCACCATTGCGTCGGCGGCACCGCTGATGGGTCTGTTTGGCACCGTGGTCGGCATGATCGAAATTTTTGGCTCGCAAACACCGACCGGGGGTACCGGCGGCAACCCGGCACAACTGGCGCACGGCATCTCGGTGGCGCTTTACAACACCGCATTCGGGCTGATTGTGGCCATCCCGTCGCTGATTTTTTGGCGCTACTTTCGAGCCAGGGTTGACGGCTACCTGCTCACGCTGGAGCTGGCCGCCGAGCGTTTGGCGCGGCATCTGAACACACTGCGCCGCTAAGTCGCCCAGTCGTCATGAATTTTCGTCCGCATTCCAGGGAAGAGCCCGAGATCAATCTGATCCCGTTCATCGACGTGCTGCTGGTGATCCTGATTTTTTTGATGCTGTCCACCACCTACAGCAAGTTCACCGAACTGCAGCTGAAGCTGCCAGTGGCCGATGTTGATGCCCTGCGCGACTATCCCAAAGAGGTGCTGGTATCCGTCAGCAGTGAGGGCAACTACAGTGTCAACAAGCTCGCCGTGGTGGGCCGCAGCGTGGCAGCGCTCAGCCTGGCCCTGAAAGATGGTGCCAAGGCCGGCAAGGATTCGGTGGTGATCATCCATGCGGATGCCAGCGCTCGGCATCAGGCGGTCATCACGGTGATGGAAGCCGCCCGTCAAGCTGGGCTGATCCAGATCAGCTTTGCCACGCAATCCTCCAGCGCGGGTGACACGCGCTAGTGCACATGGCCAAGCCTCAAGCACCGGCCGCCTCGCCCAAAACACCCGGTTGGCAGCCGTTGCTGGCCCAGGCCTGGACCGAGCGCGGACTGGTGGCCTGGCTGCTCTGGCCCATTTCACTGATTTATGCGCTGCTGGTGGCAATGCGCAAAGGTCTCTACCGCCTGGGTGTTCTGGATTCCCAGCGCTTGCCAGTACCGGTGATTGTTGTTGGAAACTTGGTGGCGGGCGGGGCAGGCAAGACACCGGTGGTGATTGCGCTGGCGGCGCATTTGCGCCAGCGCGGGCTGCAGGTGGGGGTTATCTCGCGGGGTTATGGTCGCACATCGCAGGCTTGCCAGGAAGTCACCCCAACGAGTCGCGCCCAAGATGCTGGTGACGAACCGATCCTGATCCGGCAACGCACTGGTGCACCAGTTTTTGTGGCAACCGCGCGCGTGCAGGCGGCCAGCGCATTGTTGTCCAAGTACCCGCAAACGCAGGTCATCCTGAGCGACGACGGTTTGCAGCATCTGCCCCTGCTGCGGGACCTGGAAATCGGCGTTTTTGATGACCGTGGCGTGGGCAATGGTTTTTTGTTGCCTGCTGGCCCATTGCGTGAGCCTTGGCCCCGGCCGTTTGACTTTGTGCTGCACACCGGCTCCACGCCAGCTTTTGACGGTTTTCAGGGGCAACGGTGCTTGGCCCGGCATGCGCTGCGCGCTGATGGATCACAGGTTTTACTGTCCAACAACCTGAAAAAACCCGTTGTGGCGCTTGCCGGGATTGCCCAACCTGAGGTTTTTTTTGCCATGCTGCGCGCCATGGGCCTGACATTGGCCAGCACATTGGCACTGCCTGATCACTACGACTTTAGTAGCTGGTTGCCCAATGAATACAAGGGCAGCACCCTGATTTGCACTGAAAAAGATGCGGTCAAACTCTGGCCAATTGAATCTGAAGCGCTGGCGGTGCCGCTGTGTTTTGTTGTGCCCGATTCTTTTTGGCAAGCTCTGGACGCCAGGCTTGACACACTGCCCAGCCTCAAAACTCGCCCTAGTGCCTGACGGCAAAACGCTATCATCGCGCCATGGACACCCGACTACTCGAACTGCTGGTTTGCCCGGTCACCAAAGGACCGCTGGACTACAACCGCGAGGCGCAAGAACTGATTTCGCGCAGCGCTCGCCTAGCTTATCCGGTGCGCGATGGCATCCCCATCCTGCTCGAAAATGAAGCCAGGCCACTAACAGACGACGAACTCGGGCTATGACCGCCGTCTTCCATTCTTGCGAGGAACCATACCGTGACCTTTACCGTGCTGATTCCGGCCAGGTTGGCCTCCACCCGCCTGCCCAACAAACCGCTGGCTGACATTGCCGGGATTCCCATGGTGGTGCGCGTCGCCCAGCGGGTGCTGACCCTGCACACCGAGACCCTGAAGCCGCGTGTCATCGTCGCCGCCGACAGTGAGCAAATTGTGGCGGCTTGCCAGGCATACGGCATTGAGGTGCTGCTGACCCGTGTTGACCACGCCTGTGGCAGTGATCGTCTGGCAGAGGCCTGTGATTTGCTCAAACTTGATGACGAAGATATCGTGGTCAATGTGCAGGGCGACGAGCCCCTGATTGACACGGGCCTGGTACTGGCTGTTGCCGCATTGTTGAAAAAAAGGCCCCTAGCGCAGATCAGCACTGCTGCACACGCTATTGAAACCGTAGCGGACTTTCACAACCCGAATATTGTCAAAGTGGTTGTCGACGCGCGCGACATGGCTCTGTACTTCAGCCGTGCGTCGATCGCCTATCCGCGCAGCACCCCCGATCAGTTGCCGCAGCCTGCGCCCTTGCGGCACATTGGTATCTACGGCTACCGTGTCGGGTTTTTGCGGGTTTTCCCAAAACTGGCCCAAGCCCCTCTTGAGCAGACCGAAATGCTGGAGCAGCTGCGCGCCATGTGGCATGGTTACCGCATTGCGGTTCATGTCACAAAGCAGGCACCTGGCCCAGGGGTCGATACCCCAGAAGATCTGGCGCGTGTACGCCGCCTGTTTGGCACGTGAAGCGTTTCTTGTAAGGCAGCGCAAAGCCCGCGCATGCTATTCTCAGGTGGGTGCGGACCGTCTCACAGCCGCGCTTCAAGTGGCTCCTGCCTGCGTCGATATTTAGAACGTTACCCGAGGATGAACATGAAACTGATTTTGTTGGGCGCACCCGGTGCCGGTAAAGGCACCCAGGCCACGTTTATCTGCCAACAATACGGCATTCCCCAGATTTCTACCGGCGACATGCTGCGCGCTGCTGTCAAGGCCGGCACACCTCTGGGCCTGCAAGCCAAGCAGGTCATGGACGCCGGCGGTCTGGTCAGCGACGACCTCATCATCAACCTGGTTAAAGAGCGCATTACCCAGGCCGATTGCGCCAACGGCTTTTTGTTCGATGGCTTTCCGCGCACCATTCCCCAAGCCGATGCCATGAAAGCCGCTGGTGTCAAACTTGATTACGTGCTGGAAATTGACGTGCCCTTTGAGGCCATCGTCGAACGCATGGGCGGCCGCCGCTCGCACCCACCCTCTGGACGCACCTACCACGTCAAATTCAACCCGCCCAAGGTGGCTGGCATCGATGACGTGACCGGTGAGCCGCTGGTACAACGGGATGACGACAAGGAAGAAACCGTCAAGAAGCGCCTGGATGTTTACAGCGCCCAGACTCGCCCGCTGGTCGAGTATTACTCCAACTGGGCCAAGGCAGAGCCCGCTGCAGCCCCCAAATACCGCGCCATCAGCGGAACAGGTAGCGTGGATGACATCACTGCCCGGGCCTTTGCGGCGCTGGCTGGCTAACAGCCAACCGGAGCTTGATGTTTCAAGATCGGCAGGCCGCCAGGTCAGCCTTGCATAAGTTGCAGCATCAAGGCAATACGCGCCTTGACGGGCGTTAAACCATTGGAGTGCTGAAATTCTGGATCAGTAGCAGCCAGCACCCGCCCTAGCGCGCAGCGGGTGGAGCGCACCACCCTGACACCTCGTGTCTGCGCCCGACGCAGGGCCACCGCCAGATCGTTATGCATCGTGCCGTTGCCAGTGGAGGCCACCACAAGCCCGCGTATCGGGACCACACCAGGCATAGGCAGCAATAATGCATCGACCAACGCGCCGGTGACCCCAGCGTAATTCATGACAATCTCGACGCGTGGCCACTGTGGCGAATTTGCTATGTTTACTATAGTGATTTCCGTAGCATTGACGGGGGCTTGAGGCCAATTCTTTACCAAGCGGACAACCGATTCCTCAACATAGGCCAAAGCACCAGCGTCGCCCGACGTGAAGGCATCAAGCCGATAAGTATGGTATTTTTGAACGTCCAGTGCCCCGTGCACCACACCGGCACAAACCACCACCACCCCATGCGCGCCCTCAGTCAGGGCCACTGCAACGGAATCCAGCAGGTTCTGCGGTCCGTCAGGCGATTGGGCTGAGGCCGGACGCATGGCACAGGTCAGCACCACGGGTTTGGCATTGACAAGCTCAGCCGGCAGCACAGACTGCAAAAAAAAGGCCGTTTCTTCCAGCGTATCGGTACCGTGGGTGATGACCACGCCTATGGTGTCGGCTTGCGACAGGTGATAAACCACACGCTGGGCGAGCTTGATCCACACTGAAAAACTCATGTCTTTGCTATCGAGTTGCGCGACCTGTTCGCCCTCCAGCGTGTGGCCTGACAACACCCGTGGCAAACCGGCAACAGTACCCAGAAGCTGGGTCACACCCACCTGGGCCGCTGTGTAGCCAATATTGTCCGAGGCATTGGCCGCAATGCCGGCAATAGTGCCCCCAGTGCCCAAAACCACCAACTTGCCAATATTTTTTTCAGTGACCACTTGCAGACTTTCAAAAACTGGTTAAAAATACAGTTACTGGATAGGAAAACAGTGTTGTCAGGATTCCAGTGCCGTTCGCCCCTTGTCGTTACCAGGAGTCACCATGCTTACCAGACCCAAATTGACTGACCGCCAGCAGCAGATTCTCGATCTTATCCAGAGTGCCATCGCTCGCACTGGCGCACCACCCACTCGTGCTGAAATCGCCACTGAGCTGGGTTTCAAATCAGCCAACGCCGCTGAAGAACACCTGCAAGCGCTGGCGCGCAAGGGTGCGATTGAACTGGTGAGTGGCACTTCACGTGGCATTCGCCTGCGCAGCGACGCCCTTCGCTCCATCAATGAGTCACGCAACCAGCAATTTGCTTCGCCTTTGGCGGCACTGGCGCAACTGGCACTACCCCTGATTGGCCGGGTGGCTGCAGGTTCACCGATTTTGGCGCAAGAGCATGTTGACCGTACCTATTACGTCGAAAACAGCCTGTTTCAGCGCAAGCCCGACTATTTGCTGAAAGTGCGCGGCATGTCCATGCGAGACGCGGGCATCATGGATGGTGACCTGCTGGCGGTGCAAACTACGCGCGACGCCAAAAACGGGCAGATCGTGGTGGCGCGCCTGGGTGACGAGGTCACCGTCAAGCGTTTCATGCGCAACAAAAACCTCATTGAATTGCACCCTGAAAACCCGGACTACCAGACCATTGTGGTCGAGCCCGGCGAGCCTTTCGAGATCGAAGGCCTGGCCGTCGGCTTAATCCGCAACACCATGCTGATGTAACAGCAGCCTTTCATCACCCTTGTCCAATCACATCCAGCTCAGGTTTCAACATGAACGCTCCATTTAGCAGGTCGCCCATCCTGACACCCCTTCACGCGCTTTGGCGCTGGTTGATGGCCCGACCCCAATCAGTTGCCCAAGCTCAATCTGCCCTGCCAGTGCAACCGGGTCACAGCTGCACCCTGCGCACCCAGGTGCTGAACTCTCCCTCGTCCGTCGGCAGTCGGTCTGCCACGCGCCAACCCCTGCGCGTGTTGCGTGTCGTGGACGCTGGTCTGGCACCGGCACAGACTGGCCGACTGCGCATTTCCGGATGCATGGCTGATGTTTGTGCCGAGCTTGACCGCCTGGCCGCCTTGGAGTCCAGCTATCGCTGATCATGCTGGCACCTCGGTTCATCTTGTAAGCCTTGGTAAATTTGATGATTCAATGATAGGAAATCGTTAACACCAAGGCACAATTGGCAGCATGAATATTGTGATATTAGATGACTATCAGGATGCTGTCAGAAAGTTGGCCTGCGCTGCCAAGCTCGAACCCTTTCAAGCCAAGGTCTATACCAATACCGTCAAGGGTCTGGGTCAGTTGGCCGTGCGGTTGAAAGACGCTGATGTCATTGTCTTGAACCGCGAGCGCACGCTGATGCCGCGGGCGCTGATTGAAAAGCTGCCCAAACTCAAACTGGTGGTGCAGACCGGGCGCATTGGCCCACACATTGATATCATGGCCTGCACCGAGCGCGGTATTGTTGTCGCTGAAGGCACGGGCTCACCTGTGGCACCGTCCGAGCTGGCCTGGGCGCTGATCATGGCGGCAGCTCGACGCTTGCCACAGTACATTGGCAACCTCAAACATGGTGCCTGGCAACAGTCAGGACTCAAATCCAGCGGCATGCCTGCCAATTTTTGCCTTGGCACCACACTCAAGGGTCGTACGCTGGGCATCTGGGGTTACGGCAAGATCGGGCAACTGGTGGCTGGTTACGGCAAGGCCTTTGGCATGCGTGTGCTGGTTTGGGGTCGCGAGCCGTCCCGCGAACGTGCCGTGCTGGACGGATTTGACGTCACTAACAATCGCCTGGAACTATTCGAGCAGTCTGATGTGCTGTCGCTGCATTTGCGACTGGCTGAGGAAACCACTGGCACCGTTCGGCTGGAAGATCTCTCCAAAATGAAACCCACCGCCCTGCTGGTCAACATTTCACGCGCCGAGTTGATTGAACCCGACGCCTTGCTCAGCGCCCTGAACCGTGGTCGCCCCGGTATGGCAGCCATTGATGTCTATGAGTCTGAGCCCATCTTGCAAGGCCATGCGCTTCTGCGCCTGGAAAACTGCATATGCACTCCTCATATTGGATATGTGGAACAAGACAGTTATGAGCTGTATTTTGGTGCCGCCTTTGACAATGTGTTGAACTTCATCAAGGGTCGCCCAACCAATGTCGTCAATCCGGCTGCGCTTCAGGTTCGCCGATAGGCAGTTGGCCACCAACGTTTGTTTGTGCATCCGTTTGCGTCGCGTGGGTGACAACCGGGCCGATTGCAGTCGCCAACATGACAGGTTATGACCGAGCCCATCCTTACCATTGATGAACGTTTGGCAATTAACGCCGGGCGCTGGTTTTCCAGTCTATCCCCATCTCTCAGGCACGACATTCTGCGATGCGCGTACGTTCGACGTTACAAAGATTCCGACCTGATCACCGCCCGCGGCGAACCACCCCAGGAATGGATTGCCTGTGCCAAGGGTGCGGTGCGTGTAAGCTCGACGTCGATTTCTGGAAAGCAGGTGACGCTGACCTATGTCGAGCCAGGCATCTGGTTTGGCGATGTCGCCATTTTCGATGGCGATCGGCGCACCCACGATGCTTACGCGCATGGCGACACCACCCTGTTGTGTGTCTCTCGCGGCGACTTCAAGAACATCCTGAGCCAGCATGTCGAACTCTACGAAGCCTTGTTGCGCCTGCATGCCCGTCGAATTCGCCAGTTGTACGGTCTGGTAGAAGACCTGAACACATTGCCCCTGCGAGCCCGGCTGGCCAAGCAGTTGGTGCACCTGGTACGCACTTATGGTGTGCCTGTGGCCGGCGATGGTGCCGAGATGCGCATTGGTCTGCATCTGGCGCAAGAAGAATTGGCCCAGCTACTGGGTGCGTCACGCCAGCGTGTCAACCAGGAACTCAAGACCATGGAACGAGAAGACACCATTCGCATAGAGTCCGCAGGCGTGGTCATTCGCGACCACCCTGCCCTGCTGCGCATCATCGACGCAGACACTTAGCGCTGCTTCAGGCGGGTGCCTGTGGCAGCATTTCTTACAAGCTGCAATTTTTACCAGGACCCTCATGAGCAATATTGATGATTTCAACGGAACGCGCGCCGTACCCGCAACACAAGCGTTTAACGAACACGCACTGGCTAACTGGCTAGCCCAGCATCTGAACGGCTTCACTGGTCCCCTGCAAGTTGAGTCGTTCAAAGGTGGCCAATCCAACCCGACCTACAAACTCACCACCAGCACAGACACCTATGTGATGCGTGCCAAGCCCGGTCCGGTCGCCAAGCTGCTACCCTCTGCCCATGCCATTGAACGCGAATTCGCCGTGATGACCGGTCTTGCAGGTTCGGCAGTGCCGGTGCCTCAGATGCTGTGCCTGTGTGAGGACGAGTCCGTGATTGGGCGGGCTTTTTACATCATGAGCTACGTTGAAGGCCGCATCTATTGGGAGCAGTCGCTGCCTGGCACGACGCCAGCAATGCGCGCCGAAATTTACGATGCCACCAACCAGGTGATTGCCGCCTTGCATTCGGTTGATGTTGCAAAAGCCGGCCTGAGCGAATATGGCAAGCCAGGCAACTACTTTGAGCGCCAAATTGGTCGCTGGAGCAAACAATATGTGGCCTCCATCACTCAAGCGATTGACGAGATGGACCAATTGATGGCCTGGTTGCCCAGCCACATCCCCGCCATGGCCCGTGACCCGGCCATGGTCAGCATCGTGCATGGTGACTTTCGGCTGGATAACCTGGTGTTTCACCCCACCGAGCCGCGCGTGATTGCCGTGCTGGACTGGGAGCTCTCCACCTTGGGCCATCCGCTGGCCGACTTCAGTTACCACTGCATGGGCTGGCATATCCGGCCGGGCACGTTTCGCGGCATTGGCGGGCTTGACCTGGCCGCGCTGGGCATTCCGTCTGAAAGTGCTTACATCCGCCAGTACTGCGCGCGCACTGGCGTGGCAACGCCAGAACAACTGGCAGTCGACTGGAACTTTTACATGGCCTACAACCTGTTTCGCATGGCAGCGATTTTGCAAGGCATTGGCAAACGCATCGAGTCCGGTACCGCTGCCAGCGCGCAAGCCGTGAGCGCGGCAGCTGGTGCCAGACCCATGGCGCAATTGGCCTGGAAATTTGCCAATCGCAGCTGAGCCAGACTTTTTGACAGTGTTGTCAGTAAAAATCAGTTCTAACCCAATATCAATAAGGATAGTTAGCTATGGATTTTGAATATTCAGCCAAGACCAAAGAACTGCAAGCCAAATTGAAGCAGTTCATGGACGACTACATTTACCCCGCTGAAGGCACCCACCACGCCGAAGTTGAAGCCAACACCGCTTTAGGCCAACGTTGGACGCCTCTGCAGATTATCGAAGACCTGAAGCTCAAAGCGCAGGCTCGCGGCCTATGGAACCTGTTCTTGCCGGGCGACAGTGCCCAGGCCGCGGGATTTGAGGGGGCCGGGCTGACCAATCAGGAGTACGCGCCACTCGCCGAGATCATGGGCCGGGTGGCATGGGCCAGCGAGGTATTCAACTGCTCGGCACCCGACACAGGCAATATGGAAACCATCGCCCGCTATGGCACCAGTGAACACAAAACACGCTGGCTCAAACCACTGCTGGAAGGGAAAATTAGGTCCGCATTTTCCATGACCGAGCCAGATGTGGCCTCCAGCGATGCCACCAACATCGAAACCCGCATAGAGCGTGACGGCAATGACTACGTCATCAACGGCCGCAAATGGTGGATCAGCGGCGCCGGAGACCCGCGCTGCGCCATTCACATCCTGATGGGGAAAACCGACCCAGCAGCAGCGCACCACGTTCAGCAAAGCATGGTGCTGGTGCCCGCCAACACCCCAGGTGTGACTATTTTGCGGCCGCTCAATGTGTTGGGTTATGACGATGCGCCGCATGGTCACATGGAAATTTCGTACAAAAACGTGCGCGTGCCGGCTGACAGCATTTTGCTGGGCGAAGGCCGCGGGTTTGAGATTGCCCAAGGTCGCCTGGGGCCTGGGCGCATTCATCACTGCATGCGCCTGATTGGTCTGGCCGAGCGGGCGCTCGAGCTGATGTGCAAGCGTGCCATACAGCGCATTGCGTTTGGCAAGCCGATAGCGGCGCAAACCGTCACCCAGGAGCGCATTGCAGAAGCACGCTGCAAAATTGACATGGCGCGCCTGCTGACCCTCAAGGCGGCCTGGATGATGGATGTGGCGGGCAACAAATTTGCCAAGAATGAGATCGCCATGATCAAGGTGGTGGCGCCCAGCATGGCCTGCGAGGTGATTGACTGGGCCATGCAAGCGTTTGGTGGCGCCGGCATGTGCGACGATTTCCCGTTGGCCTATGGCTATGTCAGCGCCCGCACCCTGCGTTTTGCCGACGGGCCCGACGAGGTGCATCGCAACGCCATTGCCAAACTGGAGCTTCGCAAATACGCGCCACAGCTTAAAGTGCCCGACATGCCCATCACCCGTGGTTGCTGAAACCAGGCTTTAGTTACTCAAACCCGACCACAAGTCATTGAGGTCGGGAAAGTTCCATTTCACTGGGTCTTCACGATTCACGATGCGCTCAATGGCGCCGGGATGCGACAGGTCGACCAAAACCGGAACAATGCGCATGTTGGATTTGGTGGAGAAAAACACCTTGATGATCGGTGTCGTCAGCGACCGTTTTGACTGCTCGGTCACCACGCCGATGCGCCCTGAAGTCAAACGCACCAGTGACCCAACCGGGTAAATGCCCATACTTTTGACAAAGGCTTGAAACACCGTGGGATCAAAATGTCCGCTGGCCCACTCTGCCATTTTACGCAGCGACTCGGCCGGGTCCCATCCCGATTTATAGGGACGGTTTGAGGTGATGGCATCGTAAACATCACACACGGTGCCCATTTTGGAATACAGGCTGATTTGGTCGCCCTTGAGCTGCTCGGGGTAGCCACTGCCGTCCATTTTTTCATGGTGATGCAGCACTACATCCAAAGACATGGCATCGACCCCGCTGCTGGCCATCAGCATCTTGTAACCTTCGGTCGGGTGAGTTTTCATGATACCAAATTCGGCCTCGGTCAATTTGCCTGGTTTGTTCAAGACCTCAATCGGCATGGCAACCTTGCCCAGATCGTGCAGCAAACCCGCCATGCCGCAAGACCGTGTTAGCCGCTCGTCCAAACCCAGCTGTTTGGCCAGCGCCACCATCATGGCACAGACCGCCACAGAATGCATGTAGGTGTAATCATCTGCCGTTTTGAGCCTGGCCAGACTGATGATCGCCCCAGGATTGCGTGATATCGAGTCAGAAATATCCTCCACCAGTTGCCGGGCCCCGCCCACATCAACTGCCTTGCCCATGCGAACTTCTTCAAACATGGACACCACGGCGGCTTTGGCCTCCAGGCAAATGCGCGCGGCACGCTCCACCTCTTGCGCGGCTGGCACAGGTGCCGTCTGACGCTGATCTTTGACAGATTTGATCGGCAAAGGCGACGGGGCAGCGGTCACTTCAGCTTCACAGACCACAGGTTCCCCCGCTGGTACATCCAGGCCCAGACTGCAATCAATCCAGACTTCCTTGATGCTGCTGGCCAGAATAAGGTCGATGTCTTTAGGGTCTTTCAGTACAAAACCTGTGCGCCAGAAAGGGTGATCCATCCAGGAGCCACAAAACTCCTTGAGATGCATCCCTAACTGCAATTGTTGAACACTGACGCGCTTGTGCATGAAAAATTTGAGTGGCTGCGATGGGGTCAAGTCTAATTGGGATTAGTCTGACCGAACCCTCACACCAAGCTGACGCAGGTAGTTTGCCACATCCGCTGGCAGAGCTTTTGCGATGCGGGCTTTTTCGGCCAGCTCAGCGGCCGGGCCAGTCTGCCCCATTGCCGCCATGGAAACCGCTGCCCCCAACATCCAGCGTGGCTCGCCCGAGCGCAAAGCCAGCGCCCGCTGATAAGCGGCTACAGCCTGTGGGTGCTGCCCCAGGCGCTGGGCAGCGTTGCCGCGAATCGCCCAGATGTCGGCCATACCGGACAACCTGGGTTCGAGTCGCTCCAGCGTTGCCAGGGCCTCTGACGCCTGGCCATTGGCCACAGTGACCCGCGCATATTCACGCACCAGCATCGCCGTGGCGGCCATGTCTGGCCCGGCATCAATGGCGGTCGACTCCAACTGCGCCACGGCACCTTTGAGCAGCGCGGCGGCAGCGCCGCGCGAACCCTCGCCCCACAGGGCCTGTGCCTGCACCACCAGTTCCTGAGTGGTAGGCCGCGCCGTCTTGAGGGTCGTCAGCACACCCGGGGTGGCGGGTGCTACCGCCGACTCAGCCAGCCCAGAGGACACAGCTGCAGCGGGCGCGCTGGCAGTGGCCTGGGAGGACGGCGCAGAAGATGATAGTTTGAGCGTCAGTTTTCCTGTCGCCAGGTTATCTGCCGGGTCACCCGGTAAAGGCGCCACTGGCGCTGGCATTTTGGCGGCCAACGGCTTCTGGATGGCTGCAGATGAACCAGACACCGACTTGCCAACTACTGGCTGCGAAGCCGCTGAGGGCAAAAAAACCTCCGGATCGGCATTGGCTGCAACACCCGGCGCCGATGACGGTGCTTGCGGCTGTGACTGCGGCACCGCCACCTTAGCCACAGCCGCCGCGTCTACGGCTGGGCTGTCTGGCAGTTGATGCTGCCACCACCAGGTCGTGTAAGCCACCACGGCCAAAAACATGCTCCCTACTGCAAACCAGGCCGCGCGCAAATACGGCGCGCCTGTTGGCCGACCGGGCGCGAGCGAGCGCTCATTGCCAACGGCGAGGGTACCAACCGTCAAGTCATCGACACTACTTCGAAAAGTTTTTGCAGTTTTAACCGTGGCCTGCGCCTGTTGGCGACTGTCAAGATCACGCAACATTTTGTTGATGACACTCATGCCGCTTTTCCTCGTGGCAACAGCCAACGTGCAAACCATCGTCCGCGCGTGGCCTTCCAACCCAAAGCCGCCGACTGCACCCCTGGCGTATCAAGGCCCGCCAGACGCACGTGGCTGTGCGTCACACGGTGCGTGTTTTCGCCAAAGGCCAGCATTAGGCACTTGTGAGCCAGCACGTTCACCAAACGAGGGACACCGCCGCTCAATTTGGCCAACGCTTTGGCCGCAGGTCCGTCAAACACCTGCAGGTCTGTGCTTTCACTCACCGCCGCAGTGGCCAGGCGATGCGCCAGATACAAAGGCACTTGCGTGGCACTCATCGGGCCCAAATACTCACTGAACGTAATGCGCTGCAACAACTGCCGAATTTCTGGTGCAGCCAGTTTGGCATCCAGCTCGGGTTGACCCAACAACACCAATTGCAGCAGCTTTTGTTTTTCGGTTTCCAGGTTGGACAACAGTCGCAGGCTCTCGACTGTGCGCAGCGGAATAGCCTGTGCCTCGTCAATACACACCACCACCCTGTGACCCTCCTGGGCATGTTGAAAGAGGCAATTGGCCAGCAGGGTCATGAGTTGGTGCCGGTTCAGGCGTAAATGGCCCGAGGCATCGCGGCGCCGGGCAGGGGCCGGGTCGACCCCCAGTTCGTCAAGCAAGGCCATCAGCAGATCGTCAGGGCCCATGTCGGGATTGGGAATGTAGGCCGTGATGCACTCGCCGTGCAGGGTTTTTAGCAGTTGGCGGCACAGCACGGTTTTGCCACAGCCAACCTCGCCCACAATTTTCAGGAAACCTTCACCTCCACGCAACGCCACCAGCAAGGTGTTGAGCGCCGCCTGCGCACTTTCATGCGGATAGAAAAAAGCGCTGTCCGGAGTGATTGAAAACGGTGCCTCGCGCAACCCAAAATGGCGCAAGTACATGTTTATTGACCATCAGCCGGCTGGTGGACGACCTTGCCGTCTATGCGGATGATGCGGGCCCGCGCCGCGTCCATGTCATCCAGTGCGGTGCGGCTGCGACGGTTTTGCGCTTCCCAGTCTTGCTGGCTGCGGATGATGGTGGGTTTGATCAACACCACCACCTCCTTCTTGCGCCCCGTGTTGGCCTTATTGCCCAGAATATTGGAGAAAACCGACTCGCTGGAACCTGGCAAGCCCGACGACGTGCGGTTAGACTCAATCTGCATCAGCCCGCCAATCGCCACAATCTTGCCGTTCTGAATGCGCACCAGCGTGTCGGTTTCATTCACGTTGCTTGAAGCCAGTGGAAATCGGTAGTTACCAATTGCACCCAGGTCAACCTGTTTGGTCTTTTCGGACACTGTGGTGACCGAGGGATGGACATGCAGGGTAATGTTGTTGCCCTCGTCAATTTGTGGTGTGACATCCAGCGAAATGCCTGAGAAAAATGGTGTCAGGGTGATACTTGGCAAGGTCGTGTTGGAACCCGACGTGGTCGACCCGCTGGCGCTGCTCCCCCCGCTGACACCAGTGACATAGAAATCATCGGTGCCCACTTTGAGCACTGCCTTTTGATTATTCAAAGTGGCAATGCGCGGGCTTGACAATATCTGCACATCACCCCGGGTTTCCAGAAAGCCCAGCACGGCCTGAAACCCTTCTGTGGCCAGCGCCAGTCCAAACAGGCCCGTGCCCGCTGCCGGCAGCGCCACAGCATCGACCAGCAAAGAGGTGCCAGCGCCAGGAAATCCGGGCAAGTTGGGGTGCACACCACGAATCAGCGCATTGCTTTCGGCATTGCCACCCAGCACGCCAATGGCACCCGTGGCGTTGCTGGTGTTCTTCAACGCTGACCAGTCGATGCCGCTCTGATAACCATCCCGCAGCTCGACCTGGACAATCTTGGCTTCCAGCACCACCTGCCGCTCAATGGCAAGCTGGGCCGCCTTGAGAAAGCTCTCTACCTGGCGCAGTTCTTCGGGCATGGCACGCACGGCCATGATGCCCGCCTGCGGACTGGTGATGACGCTACGGCCCTCACCGCCACCGACAATGCCTTTGATCGCAGCCGAGATTTCGGTCCAGTAATCGGTTTTGGAACTGGTGCTGACTCGGCTGCCACTGGACTGATCCGAACCACTGGCCGCACCAGCGGTTGCTGAGCCCGTGCTGCCCCCGGATGCCTGCATGGCACCGCCGGAAGATACCCTTAAATCGCTGTTGCCACTGCGCTGGGATTGCGGGTAGTTGATGGTAAAAATGCGGGTTTGCAGGGTTGGCGGATAAACGGTGATGCGGCGGCCGTCAATTTTGAAGTCGTAGCCATACACCTCACGTATGGCATCCAGCGCCTCAGGGATGGTGACACCGCGCAGAGTTACCGATAGCGTGCCGCTGACTGCCGGGTGCATCAGCATGCTGTAACGCGTGTCGGACACGATCGCCAAGAATACCTCGCGGGCTTGCGCGTTGTTGATCAGCAGGTCAATTTTGGGCTCGGGCGGCATGGGCACAGCCGCTTGTGCCGGCTCGGCCAACGCGTCGGTGATGCGCGCTGGCACCTGCACCTCAGCTTCGGCAGGCGCTGGCATGGGCACCTCTTCACGAATCGCCTCACTCACACTGGGTGTACGCAGCGGCCGGTCAACACCACAGCCACTCAGCACAGCCGCGCCCAGCAGCACGGCCACCAGGCAGAAAACAGGTGAAACATCATTCATGGTGCGCGCTTCTCGGTTCATGGGGTGAGACTTCACGGTTTGACAACGGCGGGCATTTGCGCAGCGGATGGGGTTGACGAAGCCGTTGCAGCCACAGTAGCACGGCGCTCGACACCACTGAAAATCGGCACCTTGCGCACAATGCCGTTTTCAAGCAGCCAGACCTCGGAATCAGTGATCCGCTCAATCTGAGTATTGCCAAATTTTTGCCCTTGGGCATACAGCCGGGTGCCAACCACCAGCCGGGGTACGCCTTCACGTATCACCACCGACACGGTGCGGATATCAGCGTCACCTGGGTCGGTGGCAGCACTGGGCGGCGTAAGGCCAGCTGCAAGCGGTGGAACTGTGGGGTCGCGCAAATCTTGCGCCGCCACGGCACTCACCCAGCACAACACACAAGCCCATTGAATAAACCTCACGGAGTTACCTCACCGAGCAAAAACAGCTTGAGGGTCAATTCTGGCAGGTCTTTGTCACTTTTCAGGTTCATTTCACCCCAACGCACCGAGGGCATGGCAGATTCAAGCGCGCTCACATAGCGCGTCAGGTCGGCATAAGACCCAGCGACTGTTAAGGCCACGCCCTGGCGCGTTAAACCCGGTGGCAAGGCTGCAACGCCGCCAGCCGCACCATTGGCATTTCCAGGACCAGCCACTTCGGGCGCCAATGCTGCGGTCTTGACCAGTGTCAGACCCTCATGGCGGCGCAGCAGATGCACCAAGGCCTGTGCCAACGGTGCAGACTCGGCTGTGCCGGGCAGCAACTGGCGCACGGTCTGGTTAACTTGCTCGGTCTGGGCTGCAATTTGAACCAATTCATCACGCAAATTCTGGCCAGCAATGGCAGGAACAGCGCTTAACCTCAGGGTGTCACGCATGCGCTGCAATTCACCGCGCTGTTTTTCAACCCGCACAGACAACTGCTTGTAAGCGGTCTGTGCCGGCGACAGCCACAGGATGTCAACCACCGCGCCGCAGCACACCAGCACCGACAGAAACATAAAAATTCGCTCACGCAAGCTCAGCCCATCAATTCGGGCCATCTGGGCCAGCCAGATGGCTTTCATGGTTTGCCTCCTGCTGCGGTTTTGTCAGCGACGGGCTGGGCTGTGCTGCTGACCAGGCTAAACGACCAAACCGGCGGCAAAGCGGTAGTTGCCACAGCCCCGCTCGCTGCCAACGCCGCCGGGCTCGCAATGGCCGACCTGGCTGCAGCCCGGGCGCCACCGCCGGCCAACAATGATTCGGGTTTGACACTTTCCACCTTGACCGTGCTCAATATCTGGCCACGCAACAATGTACTGCCCGCCAGCCGATTCACCCATGGGTTCAAGGCCGCAGGCTCCAGCGTGAAACCGCCAACTTCGAGCCGGTAGTCATCGGCTTTAACGCTGGTCACCCAAACCACATCTGGAATACTTTGGGCCACCAGGAGCAGGCGCGCAGCATGGCCATCACCTGGCTGAAAAAGCCCTTGCGACAACGCCGCCAACACTTTTTCGCGCTGTTGCAAGCTGGCGCGGCGAGTTTTGATCTCTTGCGCCAGGGTCTGCTCAACAGGCGCTGACGACTGCTTGCTGCGCTCAATGGCCGCGCGCAAACCGTCGAGCTCCTTGGTTTGTGCGTCCAGAATCAGCTTCAGACTGGCGCTGGCCTGACCCAGGTTTGAAACCCAGACCGCACTCAGCACACCACCCACCACCAGCAGGGTGGCCAATGCCTGTGCCAACGATTGCGCAGCAAAGCGGCTTGTTCGCTTGCGCAATACCGGAAGACACAGATTGACTTGTTGTGCCATGGTTAAAAATGTCCGGCTTTGCTGCTCACTATGTTGCGCCATCGGTTCGCAGCAACACACCCAGCAAAGGCATACAAAGGGCCTGATCAGCCGGCGTAGCAGTGTCAAAACCGGCAAACAGGGTGCCAACTTCCAGCGCCGTGACCAACTGACCCAATTGCTGCGTCAGCCATTGCGCCAGCTCAGTGCTGCGGTCTCCGGCAAACACCCGCAAACCATTGAGCGGCAGGCTGGACCAGGTGCGGTCCCACACATCCAGCGAGCGCTGGATTTCGACCACCAGCCGCTGCGACTGCTCGTCGTCTGCGCTGGCACCACTGGCAGTCGCAAACCGCGGCTGCTCCGAATCAGAATAACCTTGGCCATAAGGCGCTGCGGTGCCGCCATAAGTAGGCACATATTCCTCGACCGGGGTAAACCCATCTACGGGCGCAACAACTTCAATGCTCTGACCCCAGGTACCTGACAAAAAGCCCTCTGGCAAATCAAAGCGGCGGGTATAAAACAGTTCCTCGTTGGCGGCGATCGTCAGCACTGCTTGATGCGCGTCATCCAGAATCAGGGCGGCATTGGCTCGCTGCAATGTTCCTTCGCGCTGCGTCAGAGCGGTTTGCAGGTTACGTTGCGCACTTTCCTGAATGTCGATCACCGACACCTCGCAACCCACCGCTTTGGCCAGGTCCAGCACCTCTTTGACCACCTGGTTGGTGGCGGCCACCACAAACGAATGGCCCGCACCCTTGTGTTGGCCGTCGCCTACCTGAATCACGTCAATCGTCACGTCATCCACATGGGTTTGCAGCATTTCACGCACTTGGTAACGCGCCGCAGCACGAAGCTCCTCCGGCGGCACGGCGGGGGTGGCAATTTGCAGTAACTGGTATTGTTCGGAACGCAACATGACGGTAGCCTGCGCGCCCTTGAGACCCAAGCCCTGCAAGCGCTTGATAAACTGATCATGATCGTCGGCACCCTGCTGCGTCACACCGATGGACAACACCTTGAAAGTGCCATCGGCCTGGTCGCTGGCGTGGACAAAGGCCAGGGTTTGACCTGACCAGGACCATACCCACTGGGTGACCGAGCGACCGCGTTGCCATGGCCAGCGCATCAGAGCGACTCCCGCCGCAGGTAAAGGCTAAAAAAATTCGGGGAACACATCAAAAAAATAGGGACAAGACTGTTTCGATGCTCTGAGTTTAATAGCTCATGGGTTTTCACCCTGGAGGGGTTGTGCCTGAAACGCAAAAATGCACAGCGTCGGCTCAATTGAGCTTGAAAACGTCGTCCGGCGTGCCAGCATCAGGGCTGTTGTCGGCCCAATGCGTTTCAGCATCTCCTTGGCGATGATGTCTTTGTCGGCCATAGGTCAAACAATCTCCTGATTGGATAGGAACCTCAGCTTGTGTAGGTCGGGTTAGCGCAAAGCACGTAACCCGACAGTTTGGCGATTGAATTATCGGGTTACGCCTATGGCTAACCCGACCTACTCCGAGCCTATTGGCGACTGGCTGAAGATCATTGCTAATCAGGAACAATCTTGCTTAGGGATGCAGAAATTGCAAATGTACCGTTTATGTCGAGCGCTGACGGGATGCAGTGTTAGGCGCAAGACGCGAAGTTTAGCCAGCTAAACGAGCGGATTGCAACGACGCAATGCGCCCGCCAGTGCCGCCAGAAATGGGATATTTGTGATTTCTGCGTCCCTAAATGGATATAGAGGGGCTGTGATGGCCCCGAAGAATCGTCAATGTGCTATATATAACGTAGCTACTTAGGCATATAGGATAACGGCTAGAGGCAAAAAAAGTACCAATTGACCGATTCAATAGTTTTCTCGCCGATAAAGGATCGGGGAGTTGGTGCCGAAGATGCCGAAGGTGGCGCGGGCGCAGGGGAAGTCGTTGGGCAAAGCGTCTGTTCCCTGACCGCTGCAGTTGCCCCAGTTGTATTTCAAGTAGTCAGGCACATCCAGGATCAGGTCCAGCCAGCCGGGCTTTTGCGGCGCCGGAAACTGCAGCGTTGACTGGCCAGCCGTCAACGGACTGGCCAGCGTAGGCACGGTATCGGTGCTTGTCAGCTTGTTTTTGCCATTGGCCGCTGTGTCGACAGGATAGAAGTACAGGCCCGCTGTGCCAGCCGGGCTGACACCGCTGGCCAGGGTCTGGGCAGCCGGCACACTCAGCGCCGTGCAGCTGTCCAGGCTATTGCTCACAAAATAACTGCCGTTCCAGTACTGTGCCTGCACCGGCACTGAAAGCGCCAGCTTTTCCGAACCAAAAGCGTTTTGCAAGCGCACTCGCCCAAAACGCATTTTGATGGGAGCACCATTCAACTTCTGATGAGTACAGGTTGAGGAGGTGCAGGCGGTTGCGTCGGCCGGGCGCATGTTACGTGGGGTGCCAAGGGTGACACCGTCGGTCGCGTCGGTCACGCTGATGCCGATGTCCAGCAAGTCGAAGGCCCCGTCCGGCGCAGCCGCCCGGCCAAAGGTGGCCGCAGGAGCGGTGATGGCATAGACCCCGTTGGTCCAGCTTGGCGCTGGCGCCTGGTTCAAAGCCAGGCGGGTCGACAGATTGACGCCGCTGTTGTTGTTTTCTGCGCCCAGCACCACGACACCCGCGGTGTAGCGTGGCATAACCACGGCCGCGACCACCGTCCCACTACTCATGGCACTAACCGTCGCATTAATGCCAAATGCTTGTCCTTCATAAGTCACGTTGCTGCAAGCCGGAACCATGGAACTGCTGTTTAACAGAAATACATTGGGGTAAAAGCGCCCAACCAGCGGCGAAGCGTTTTGGTTGGCCAGCACACAGCCAAACAGTTCACGCGCCGCGTCCGGGTCGCTGTCGGTATTGCCACTGCTGCCGGCCACGCAATCTTTCCCTGGCACATCAATCGTGGCGTCCACAAAAGCGGTGTCGCGCAAACCATTGGCAAGAATCCGAAACCCGCCGTAGTCCAGATAGAACAGACTGGCGTTGGCTTGTCCGGTGGCGGCGCTGGCGGAGTTGAACAAGGTCACGGTGTTGACATTAGCATCTTTCAGGCGGTCCGTGAAAT
>JADKAW010000018.1 GCA_016719055.1 Candidatus Rhodoferax mariagerensis
TCCACCACCATCACCTGAAACTGGCGCGGCAAAATTACCGACAGCATCGACAGCAGGGTCAAGGCAAACCACTGGTCCAGGCAAAGCCGCCGCCCTGGTCCAGCCGCAACAAACCGGCCAGCGCGGGCACTGCCAGCGCCCGGGCAAACAGGTCGGCCAGGCCATCAAACAGGCCATACACCACAAACAGCCCGACCGCCAGAAAGGCCACCAGCTTGATCACCGACTCAAAGGCAATGGCCGCCACCATGCCCTCATGCCGTTCGGTCGAGTCCAGATGCCGGGCCCCAAACACCATGGTAAAGCCGGCCAGCGCCAGCGCCATGTAAAAGGTGCTGTCCTGGCTCCAGTGCACCGGCCCTGAAGCACCCGTGCCGGGCGCCGTGGTCAGCAAGGCATAACCGGCCGATACCGCCTTGAGCTGCAGGGCGATGTAGGGCACGATGCCGATCACCGCAATCAGCGTCACCAGACCGGCCAGCAGCGGACTTTTGCCATAACGGCTACCAATGAAGTCGGCAATCGAGGTGATGCGGTAGGTCTTGGCAATGCGAATCATCTTGCGCATCACCAGCCAGCCCAGCATCATGGCCAGCGTCGGCCCCAGATAAATCGGCAAAAACCAGACCCCGCCCGAAGCCGCCCGACCAACGCTGCCAAAGTAAGTCCAGGCGGTGCAATACACCGCCAGCGACAAGGCATAAGTCCACGGGTTGGCAATGATGGAGCGCCCCTGCGCCGCCCGCCAGTCGCCAAAACTGGCCACCGCAAACAGCAGCAGCAGGTAGGCAAACGAGGCCCCAATGACCAGCGCAGGCTGCAGCATGTCAGTCGTCCTGCGCACCAAGGCCGGGCCGCTCCATCAGCCAGGCCAGGGCCAAAATCAGCAGCGCCCACAGCGCAAACAGGGCCGCCGGAAACAGCGGCACGCCCCACACCGTGGTGTTGACATCCCACAGGCCCAACAGCGGAAAATTCAGCAGCAGGCAGCCGCAGCCAAACAGGGCGACCAGGCGCTGCAGCGTCAGTTCCGGCAACATCATCACAACCCGCTAATAAGAAGAGTGGCCTGGCCGGCTCAGGCCTTGCCTTTGGCCTTGAGCCAACTGGCGTGGGCATGGCGGCTGAGCGCAAAACTGGCAAAAAACTTGCACCAGATGGTGCTGCCGGCAATCGCGCTCCAGGTGCTGTAGTCCCAGTAACCGGTGACCACGGCCACAATCACGCAGACCAGCACCACCCCTGCCACCAGGTTGATGGCCATCTCGAAAGGCGCAAATTTCTCGGGGTTGGGCGGGGCCTCGCCACGCTTGACCGCCACTTCAGAAAAATCGCGGTTGACCACAATCCGCCAGGCCCGGCGCAGCCAGAAAAAACTAATGGGAAACAGCGCCAGAAACAAAATCCACGTCATCGCGACGCTGATATCAAAAACCATGAAAGCTCCAGTTGAACTAAAAAGCCCTGCCGGCAAGACCGGCAGGGCCTGAATTGTCACCACCGCCCAAACGGGCAGCCAGGGTGAGCCATCAAAGAGTCGTCAAGGCACTGCTGTCAATGGGCGCCGCCAACCAGCTTGGAGCCGCGTGGCGTGCGCACCGCCTCGACCATGTGCTGAATATGCGCAGGCGGCTCGGGGGTCATTTTGTCAACAGCGAAGGCCACGGCAAAGTTCACCAGCGCGCCAATTGCGCCAAAGGCTTCCGGCGTGATGCCAAAGAACGGATTGGCCCCGCCGATCAGCGGCAGGAAGTCGGTGCCCTTGATAAAGAAGATGCCCTTGTGTGCAAACACATAAAACAGGGTGACAAACAGGCCTGCCAGCATGCCGGCCATGGCGCCTTCCTTGTTCATCTTTTTGCTGAAGATGCCCATCATGATGGCCGGAAACAGCGAGCTGGCGGCAATACCAAAGGCCAGCGCCACCGTACCTGCAGCAAACCCTGGCGGATTCAAGCCCAGCCAGCCCGATATCACAATTGCGACTGCCATGGCAATCTTGCCTGCCAGCAGTTCGCCCTTTTCGGAAATGTCCGGCACAAAGATGGTCTTGATCAGGTCGTGCGAGACCGCCGCCGAAATCGCCATCAGCAAACCCGCCGCCGTGGACAAGGCTGCGGCCAGACCGCCGGCTGCCACCAGGCCAATCACCCAGTTGGGCAGCAAGGCAATTTCCGGGTTGGCCAGCACAATGATGTCGGCATTCACCTCCAACTCATTGCCCTTCCAGCCGGCAGCAGTCGCTTTAGCCACGGCCGCTTCGTTCTTGGACTTGTCGTTGTAATACTGAATACGACCGTCAGCGTTCTTGTCGGTGAACTTCAGCAATCCGGTCTTTTCCCAGCGCTTCATCCAGTCCGGCCGGTCTTCGGCCTTGAGGCTGGCCTCGGGGGCGTACAGATCGCCACCCTTGGCCACAGCAGTATTCACCGTGGCGTGGATATTGAGCTTGGCCATGGCTGCCACAGCCGGAGCCGTGGTGTACAAAATGGCAATAAACACCAGCGCCCAGCCCGCGCTTGAGCGTGCGTCCTTGACGGTCGGCACGGTAAAGAATCGCATGATGACGTGCGGCAGGCCGGCAGTTCCGATCATCAGCGACATGGTGTAGACAAACATGTTCAGCGTGCTGCCGGCCGTGGTGGTGGTGTATTTGCCAAAACCCAGGTCGGTGACCACTGAATCGAGCTTGGCCAGCAGGGTGATATCGGTACCGCTGTAATTGCTGCCCAGGCCCAGCTGCGGCAGAAAGTTGCCGGTAAGCTGCAGCGAAATAAAGATCGCCGGAATGGTGTAGGCCAGAATCAGCACGATGTACTGCGCCACCTGGGTGTAGGTAATGCCTTTCATGCCGCCAAACACGGCGTACAAAAACACAATGCCCATACCAACATAAATACCCACGTCGCTTGACACACCCAAAAAGCGCGCAAACGCCACACCCACACCGGTCATCTGGCCAATGATGTAGGTGATGGAAGCGGTCAGCAGGCAGACCACGGCAATCAGGCTGGCCCCCTTGGAGTAGAAGCGGTCGCCAATAAACTGCGGCACGGTAAATTTGCCAAACTTGCGCAGGTAGGGTGCCAGCAACATGGCCAGCAGCACATAGCCGCCGGTCCAGCCCATCAGGAACAGGCCGCCGCCATAACCCATGTTGGCGATCAGGCCGGCCATCGAGATAAAGGAGGCAGCACTCATCCAGTCAGCACCGGTAGCCATGCCGTTCGCGATCGGGTGAACGTTGCCGCCTGCTGAATAAAACTCGCCGGTGGTGCTGGCCCGTGTCCAGATGGCAATGCCGATGTAGAGCGCAAAGCTCAAGCCCACCGTGACGTAAATTGTGGTTTGAAGATCCATGATTGCGAGTCCTTATTTCTCTTGAACATCAAACTTGATGTCGAGATTGTTCATACGCCAGGCGTAATAAAAGATCTGGCCCACAAAGAAGTACATGGCGCCCTGGTGGGCAAACCAGAACCCGAGCGGGTAGCCACCAAGGTGGAACTGATTAAAAAACTCAACAAACAAGATACCCGCCCCGAAAGCCACCAGAAACCAGAGGATCAATACGTTCCTCAGCAGTTTCAGGGTTTCTTTCCAGTAGGCGGCGCCGCCTAAGTCTTCCTTCATGAAATCTCCTCGAAATTTTGAAAAAAAATTTGGCAACGCCAAAGGGTTGCCCCGTTACATTGCGTGGCTTGTGGCCCCGCTGTTGCGGAGCGGACTATTGAATTGCTGGCTTACAGTTTTCTGATAAGTAGAGCCTGCGCAAGGGAATCAAGGGTAAACACTTACAGAATACTTTCGACTAGAGCGTTTGCCGTGGCGAAACCCGCCTGAACCGCCCAATGATCAAACAAAAATCAAGGGTTTGGGTCAGTCGCTGGTAAGTAGTTGGTAAGTACTGACCCTTAACCTCGCGCCCGTCACAATTTACAAGGAGACACTTTCATGGCTGACGATTTGATAACCCGGGTTACCAGTAACCCCAAATACCAGGAGCTAAAGTCCAAGCGGCATAGCTTTGGCTGGATGCTGACCATCCTGATGATGCTCGCCTACTACGGCTTCATCTTGCTGGTGGCGTTCAATAAACCCCTGCTGGCCAGCAAGATTGGGTCAGGTGTGATCACACTCGGCATGCCACTGGGCATTGGTGTGATTGTGTTCACCATCATCATCACCAACATTTATGTCCGTCGCGCCAACAGCGAGTTCGACGACCTGACTGCACAAGTTACAAAGGCAGCCCTGAAATGACCCATCTCACTAAATATAAGAGCGCTCTGGCGTTATTCGCGCTGTTGGTCGCCTGTGGCGTCGCGTTGGCCGCGGGTGCCGATTTAGGTCAAGCCCAAAAGCAGGCCACCAATTGGGTGGCGATCGCCATGTTTGGGGCTTTCGTGGCCGGCACACTGTGGATCACCAAGTGGGCCGCCGCCAAGACCAAAAGTGCAGCTGACTTCTACACCGCGGGCGGCGGCATCACCGGTTTCCAGAATGGCCTGGCGATTGCTGGCGACTACATGTCAGCCGCGTCGTTTCTGGGTATTTCGGGCCTGGTGTTTGCCAACGGCTTTGACGGCTTGATCTTCTCGATCGGCTGGCTGGTCGGCTGGCCCATCATCACCTTTCTGATGGCCGAACGCCTGCGTAACCTGGGCAAGTTTACCTTTGCCGACGTGGCTGGTTACCGTTTTGCTCAAACCCCCATCCGCGTGTTTGCAGCCAGCGGTTCGCTGGTGGTGGTGGCGTTTTACATGATTGCCCAGATGGTCGGTGCCGGTCAGCTCATCAAGCTGCTGTTTGGTCTGGAATACCTCTACGCCGAAATCCTGGTGGGTACCATCATGATGATGTATGTGCTGTTCGGTGGCATGACCGCCACCACCTGGGTGCAGATCATCAAGGCTTGTATGTTGCTCGGCGGTGCCACCTTCATGGCCTTCTCGGTGCTGCTGCAATTTGGTTTCTCTCCTGAAGCCATGTTTGTCAAGGCGATTGAAGTGCACTCCAAAAAAAGAAGCCATCATGGGCCCGGGCGCGCTGATCAAGGACCCGGTCTCGGCGATCTCGGTGGGGATGGCGCTGATGTTTGGTACCGCCGGTTTGCCGCACATTCTGATGCGTTTCTTTACTGTGCCAAGCGCCAAGGCAGCCCGCTCGTCAGTCGGCTGGGCCACCACCTGGATCGGCTACTTCTACATCCTGACCTTCATCATCGGTTTTGGCGCCATCACCAACCTGATTCCCAACCCGGCTGATTACTTTGTCGGTGGCGAAATTGCCAAGGGCTTGCAAGGCGGCGGCAACATGGCTGCGGTGCATCTGTCCAAGGCAGTGGGCGGCAATGTGTTCATGGGCTTTATCTCTGCCGTGGCCTTTGCAACCATTCTGGCGGTGGTGGCTGGCTTGACGCTGTCAGGTGCCTCTGCTGTTTCACATGACTTGTATGCATCCGTATGGCGCAAAGGCCGTGTGGACCAGGCTGATGAGTTGCGTGTTTCCAAGATCACCACCGTTGCCTTGGGTGTGATTGCCGTTACGCTGGGTATCGCGTTCGAGAAAGAAAACGTCGCTTACATGGTGATGCTGGCCTTTGTGATTGCCGCTTCTGCCAACTTCCCGGTGCTGTTCATGTCGGTGTTGTGGAAAGACTGCACCACCAAAGGCGCGGTTGCTGGTGGTTTTGTCGGCTTGATCATGGCTGTGACCTTGACCATTGGCTCCAAGAGCGTCTGGGTGGCGGTGATGAAATACCCCGATGGTTCGCAATGGTTCCCGTATGACTCAGCGGCCATCTTCTCGATCCCTGCTGCATTCATCACCATCTGGCTGGTGTCTCTGATGGACAGGAGCGATCGCGCTGCGATCGACCGTGCTGCTTATCCGGCCCAAGAAATCCGTTCTGAAACCGGTATCGGTGCTGAGACGGGCGGCGGCCACTAAGCTGCTGTGTTAAACAGGTGGGCAGTTCGATTGCCCGTCTGTTGTTGAAATCGAAGGGACTGCAAGCTTGCGCTTGCAGTCCTTTTTTTTTCGAGGGCTTGGGCAAGGTGAGCTGATTGTTGTTGCTGCTGGTGCGCGATGTTGCCCTCAAAAAAAATAGCGCCAGACGTATTACCAGTAAGGGTTGCCGCCCGTTTTGTCCTGATCAAGAACTGTGAGTCCTCAGGTGCAGCTGTCTGGCGCGCAAATGACGATGCTGCGGCGCAGTTTTTTATAGCTAAAATGGCCTGTAGCCCTTATGCATAAAGCGCAAGCCGCTATCTTTTATGTAGTTTTCCTGGGTCTGTGCAACAGCCAGCCCCATCTCGGCCTTGCCTTGATTCAACGGCCTTTATCGCTGCTGCCGGCAGTGATGCAACAGTGCTTTTAACTGCACCGCCAAGGAATCTCGCAACGCATGCAATTCAGGCAGACACGCCAGGGCAGCCGGGTTGCAGCCGCTGGCATGCAGTTGCAGCATCTTGTCTGCCAGCAAATGCACCTGTCGGTGCAGCCGCTCGATGGCCTGGAAAGTCGGCTGCTGACCATGGCGCACCTGGCACTCGCCGTTCAGCCACCGACCAAAGCGGCAAAGCTGCTCATCTGGCGGTGCCGCTTCGCGCTCACCTTGGATGAAGGCCTCAAACGCCACGATCCAGGCGCGATGCTCCACGCCGGCAAACAGCAGTGGTAGATCGTCGCGGTTGACGCAGGCGTGATCAAGCCAGACCGGGTCAGGATGCCAGGTTGCTGCCCAGGCGGGCACATCGGTACCTGGCATGGGCCGTGCGATGCCAAAGCCCTGAGCCAGTTCGCAGCCCAGTTGCAGCAGCATTTCGCCATGTTCCACGGTCTCGACGCCTTCGGCGATGACCTCGCGGTCGAAAGCTCTGGACAAACCGATCACCCCTTCAAGAATGGCCAGGTCATCGGGGTCATCAAGCATGTCGCGCACAAAACTCTGATCGATCTTGAGCTGGCTCACCGGCAGGCGCTTGAGGTAGGTCAGTGAAGAATAACCAGTGCCAAAATCATCCAGGGCAAACTTCATACCCAGTTCCCGGCAGAACTCAATGATCCGGGAAACACGGGCCAGGTCTTCAAGCGCGCTGGTTTCCAGCACCTCGAGCTCAAGATCGCCCGGCCGCTGCTCAGGATGTGCCGCCAGCAGCGCACGCAGGCGCTCAACAAAGTTGGCCTGCTGCAACTGGCGAGCCCCCACATTGACGCTGACCGGAATATTCAGCCCGGCCTTGCGCCACTGTGCCATCTGGTTCAAAGCGCTGGCAATCACCCATTCGCCGATATCAACAGCCAGCGGATGGTCTTCGATCACCGGCAAAAACTGGGCCGGTGGCAACAGGCCTTTTTCTGGGTGTTGCCAGCGGATCAAAGCCTCGGTGCCAATCACCTGCCCGGTGCGCATGTTGACCTTGGGTTGGTAATGGAGCACAAATTCCTGCTCGGTCAGGGCGCGGCGGATGCGCTCCAGGCTTTCGTGATGGCCGCGCAGGTTGTTGTCTTGCTCGGCGTCAAAGATGTGATAACGGTTCTTGCCGGCCAGCTTGGCCTTGTACATCGCCTGATCAGACTGGCGTAGCAATTGATCGGCATCCACCTCGGTGGCCTGTGGGTAGTAGGTGACACCAATACTGGCCGAAACCTGCAGTGTGTAGTCGCCACGCTGAACGGGCAGGGCAGCGGCATCGAGCAGACGGCCAAGCATCAGCGTGCTGGCCGCCACATCCGCCAGATCAATCAGCACGGCAACAAACTCATCGCCTCCCAGGCGTGCCAGCGTGTCGCCTTCGCGCAGCGACTCCTTCATGTGGGCAGACAAGGTGACCAGCAACTGGTCGCCGGCATCGTGACCATGCCGATCGTTGATCGCTTTAAAGCCATCGAGGTCGAGATAGGCCACCGCCAGCAGTTGTCCGCGCCGCTGGGCCTGCACCATGGCCTGATGCAGCCGGTCGGCAAAGAGCACTCGGTTGGGCAGGGTGGTCAGCACGTCATAGTGGGCGATGTGTTCGAGCTGACGCTCGTGTTCCTTGAGGGCGGTGATATCAGAGAACAGCGCCACATACTGCAGCACCGCACCACTGGCATCACGCACGGCGCTGATGGTCTGCATCTCGGGATAGACATCGCCGTTTTTGCGCCGGTTCCAGATTTCACCGTACCAATGGCCTTTTTCGTGCAGGCTGCGCCACAGGGCTGCGTAGAAGTCGTTGTCTTGCCGATCAGATTTCAGCAGGCGCGAGTTCTGACCGAGCACTTCGTCGCGCGCGTAACCGGTGATGTGGCTAAACGCCGCATTGACCTCAATGATCGTGCCATCTGCCGCAGTGATCATGATGCCCTCGCGGGCATGGGAGAAAACGCTGGCCGACAGCAGCAGTTGCTCTTGCTCCTGCTTGCGCAGGGTGATATCACGCGCCGAGCCCACCGTGCCGATGACGGTGCCGTTGTTGTCGACGAACGGGGCCTTGTGCACATCGAGGTAAAGTAATTTGCCTTTGACGTTGCCGAACTCTTCGAACACCGACGGCCCGCCGCGCTCCAGGGTGAGCGTGTCCGAATCCTGGCAAAGCTCACCAAATGTATGCCACTGGGGGCGATCAGGACAAGCCGCACGTTCGCGCTGGGCAAAAAACAGGTCGGTCTTGCCCAGCGGTTCATCCGTATCACTGGCATTGAGCAGCTGGGCGCAGATCGCCCGGTTGGCAAAGATATAGCGCTTATTGAGGTCTTTCGCCCAAATCATGTCCGGCACGTTGTCGCACATCAGGCGCAGCATGGAAGCCAGATTGCGCGACTGCTCCTCGCTGATGCGCACGGCTTCTTCAATTGCCTTGCGCGCCGTGATGTTCATCGAGGTGCCGACTGCGAGCAGGGCTTGTCCATCGGGACCACGCTGGACAATCCGGGCCCGGCTGTGAATCCATTGGAATTCGCCTGCCTTGCCTGCCATTCGGTATTCCATATCAAATACCGAACCGTCAGGCTTTAGGGCTTGTGCGACCTGAGCCTGAAATGACGCCAGGTCGTCGGGATGCACACGCTCGATCCATTCGTGCAAACTGCCTGGTGCCTGTTCTACGTCCAGGCCCAATCTGGACAACAACGCTTGCTCATACAGCAGCCGCTGGCTGACGAAATCAAGTTCCCAAAGCACCAGTTGAGCCACTTCAACGGCCATGTTCAGGTTGCGCTCGGCGCGTTTTCGTTCGCTGATGTCCCGGCCCACAATGACCAGTGCGTGGCGCTGGTGTTGCGCATCGAACAGCGGTACCTTGATCATGTCGAAATAAAGGGGGTTGCCCTGCCCGTCCACAACACATTCTTCGGAGCGCAAGATGGCCTCGCCCGATGTCCAGGCCGCTTCATCGCTGCGCCGACAAGCTGCCATCTCGGTGGCCAGGTGCGGGTACAGGCTGCCAATCTGGCTGTCGGACCGGTTCTGCCAGGCCAGGCGCTCCAGGCCAAAAAGACGCAAACAGACGTTGTTGGCCACCAACCAGCGACCGTCGCCGTCCTTGAACTGGACCGTGTCGGGAACCGCCTCGATCAGGGTCCGCAATTGCGCCTCGCGCTCGGCCAAGGCCAGTTCGGCCTGCCTGCGCGCGGTTATGTCCATCGAGATGCCGCACAGGGCATAAATGCTGCCGTCGGCATGACGCAGGGGCAATTTGGTGGACTGAAAGACGGTGGTGGTGCCGGTGGCGGGCACGGTGTTGACCTCTTCCGCCTTCAGGGTTTCACCGCCCGCCAGCACACGCCGATCATTTTTGCGGATGTTGTCGGTGGTGGCGGCGTCGAAAAACTTCTCATCACCAAATCCGACGATGCCGTCCATGTCGACCTGCCAAAGCTCACGCACGGCGCGGTTGGCAAACAGATAACAGCCCTTGGTGTCCTTCAGATAGATACTGGCATCGACGTTATCGAGAATGGTGCGGTAAATTGCTTCACGCTCGGCCAGTGCTGCCTGGGCCTGCGCCTGTTCGGTGATGTCCCTGAAGCACCAGATGCGGCCATGTTCGCTGCCAAACGACAAGGCCCGGGTGTAGCGGGCAAACACCCGTCCATCTTTGAAGCCCAGGGTATCGCGCGCTTCTTCGTGGCTGTGGTAAAGGCGCTGCACCTTGTCCATGAAATTGTCGGGGTTGACCAGTTGGTCGAGCACGTGTGCCAACAGCGGCGCATCCTGCCCGGCCTCGGCGAGCGCCTGCGGCACTCGCCAGAGTTCCAGAAAGCGCTTGTTGGTGGACAGCACCTGGCCGTCATCAGCCACCATCAGGATGCCTTCGTCGGTCGAGTCCAGCGCCACGCGCAACCGGCGCTCAGCGCGTTCCACATTGTTGGACAAGACTTGCTGTTGTTGCTGTGCGAGTTCCTGCAACAAAAAGCTCAGCAGCATCAGACTCAGGGGTGCCACGATGCCGGCGGCCACAAAACCGGTCAGCAAATAGTCAAGGGGAACTTCGCCATTGAGGATCAGGCCCATGGCCGACACAATCAACTCTACCGCCAGCACGGTGCCAAGCGCAACAATCACCGACAAACGCCAGCCTTGCAGACGCTGCAACAGCGGAATCAGCCCGGCTTTTATGGCTGGCTTGGTTTCAGGCGATTTCACTTTTTATTCGTCCATGGTGCCGTGAATGTCCGTTCTCTCCGAATGCAGGCATCGTTGCAGTGGGACACCCTGAGCTGGGTATGCGGCAGAAGGCCCAGACTCGTATAAATTAGAAATGAAATAACTCCGCAGCGGCGATTGAACGGATCGGCATTTGATTCACAGAATCAAGTATCGCACCTCGGAACCGGCTTTGAACCGCTGGCGATCGCTCGATTTGCACCCAGCAACGCATGGTCAGGCACCGTGGATGGCACGATGAGCAAACATGTCGTTCTTTGCTGCACAAGGGCACAGGCCCACTGCCGTCGGATCAAGTCCGCGCTCAATCCATCAAAAACTCGCCCTCAACCTCGTCGCTTAGCTTGGGGTAGCGGGTGGGTTCGGGCAGGTTGTAGTGCCACCATTCATAGGGGTGGTGCGTCCAGCCGGCGGCCGTCATCAGGCCCAACAGCAAGCAGCGGTTGTGCTGGGCGGCTGGTGCGATGTCGGTCCTGCCATGAAACGACTGTTCGGTCATCTCGTCAAATTCAGTGCCCATGTCCAGCGCCTGACCGTGCTGGTCGCACAGCGTCAGGTCCACCGCCACACCCCGGGTGTGCATGGAGCCCTGGCGCGGGTCGGCTACAAACATCGGATTGGGCAGGGCGGCCCACAACCGCCATTGCGCGGCGGATGGGCGGTAAGCGTCCAGCACACGCAGCCTGTAGCCCTGTGCACCCGCCAGTTCGGCGGCCAATTCAAGCGCGGCAAGCGCGTCTTTGTGCAAAAAGGCGATGGCGTGCTGGTAGATGATTTGACCGGTCAGATTGTCGTTTGTGGCGTAACGCAGATCGATGTCGATGGCGGGATGGGATACTTCTTTAAGCGGCATGGCCCGCGATTATCCCCGGTGTTAGCGCGCAGGCCTGTGCCGCGCGCTGCGATCTAAAAGAGCAATAAGGCTTGAAACTAGCGCGCTTGGCCTCAGGTGACCGGTCGACGGTTCATGTTTTTTCGAAGATAAACTGTTACAAATTCGAATTTACGCGACGTGAATTGAACTTTATAGTTGGCGCTGTGTCAATTTGCAGGCACTCACAGGAGTTATCCAAATGCGTTTAAGTACCAAAGGTCGTTTTGCCGTGACCGCGATGATTGATGTTGCCCTGCGCGAAAGACTCGGGCCTGTGCCACTGTCTGAAATCGCTGCCAGGCAACAAATTTCATTGTCTTACCTTGAGCAAATGTTCAGCAAGCTGCGCAGCGTTGGCTTGGTCAGCAGCACCCGTGGCCCAGGCGGCGGCTACACCCTGGGTCATCGCACCGATGCCATCACGGTGGCCGACATCATCTGCGCGGTCGAAGATTCACCTGCCAAAATTGTCTCCAAAGAAGCCGGCCCGGCGCAAGACATGGCGCAGGACCTTTGGGACGCCATGAACGCCAAGGTGCTGGACTTCATGCAGTCGGTCACCCTGCGCAGCCTGGTGCTGGAGCAGCTGGCCAAAGGTGTCAAGATTGAGCAAAAACCAGCGCCCAACCGCGGTGTGTTCAAAAAACCAGCCACGCAAACGGTGCGCACCAGCGCGCCCAACTCGGTGTTCGCGCTGGGTCAGTCGCTACTGGTTCGAAGCTAATTGCCCTGTAGCCCAAGCTGTGCTTGGGTTCAGTGCTATAAAAAGTGTGAAGCCCACCGATAAGCCGGATTCTGTGCACAAAAGTTGCCCTTTGTGTGACTGCCATTAATCTGGGCCACTGATCACTCAGTGGCTCGGTGCTACCTACCCGCCAGCTCCGGGGGCCCCATCAACGCTGGCCTACTTGGTATTGCTGCGCGTAGAGATTGCCCGTTTCACCCGCAACAGGTTTCCCCGGTGCGGCTCGTCTCTGTTGCTCTGATCCTCACCTTATACCCAGGCCTCGCGGCTCAGGCTTTCAGTGGACAGCCGTTAGCTGCTACGCTGCCCTGCGCAGTCCGGACGTTCCTCCAGTGCTCTGTTTCCAGAATTGCACCAGCGGCAGTCTGGCAGGCTTCACGCTACGGATTATCACGGCAATGCCAAAAGCCACTGAAAAGACGGGAATCCTGGCGCGGCGGGCGGGTTGCCGGTGCGCGCGATGGTTGAAAATCGGGGCTAAACAAATAATACGAGGAGTTTCATGAGAGCCGACAACGTCCTGCAAACCATTGGCAACACGCCACACATCCGCATCAACCGGCTGTTTGGCGCCACCCACCACGTGTACGTGAAGTCAGAGCGCAGCAATCCGGGTGGCTCGATCAAAGACCGCACGGCGCTGGCGATGGTCGAGGCCGCCGAAAAAGCCGGCCTGCTGCTGCCCGGCGGCACCATCATTGAGCCGACCTCGGGCAACACCGGCGTGGGTCTGGCCCTGGTGGCGGCGGTCAAGGGTTACAAGCTGATTCTGGTGATGCCCGACAACATGAGCGTCGAGCGGCGAAAGCTTATGCTGGCCTATGGCGCTACCTTTGATTTGACGCCCCGGGAAAAAGGCATGAAAGGTGCCATTGCCCGGGCATATGCTTTGTCGCTGTCGGTTCGTGGTTCGTGGGTGCCGCAACAGTTTGACAACCCGGCCAATATTGAGGTGCATGCGCGTACAACGGCCCAGGAAATCCTGGAAGATTTCCCTGAAGGTATTGACGTGTTGATCACTGGCGTGGGCACCGGCGGCCATTTGAGTGGTGTGGCCCAGGTGCTCAAGGCCAAATGGCCAGGCCTGAAGGTTTATGCGGTGGAGCCCGCGGCGTCTGCGGTGTTGTCAGGCGGCACCCCTGCGCCACACCCGTTGCAGGGCATTGGTGCCGGGTTCATCCCTAATAACCTGAAAAAAGAACTGCTTGACGGTGTCATTCAGGTCGAAGGCGAGCCCGCATTTGAATACGCCCGGCGCAGCGCGGCTGAAGAAGGCTTGCTGGTGGGCATTTCCAGCGGTGCCACTTTGGCCGCCATTGCCCAGAAATTGCCCGAGATTGCACCCGGTGCCACCGTGCTGGGCTTTAACTACGACACTGGGGAGCGGTATTTTTCGGTGGAGAACTTTTTGCCGTCATGAACGATGTCGCCTGCTTGATCACCACGAGCCTGCCATGATCCGACTGACTGAACTCAAGCTGCCGTTGTCCGCGCTGCCGGTGGTCCAACGGCGCGCCGCCGATGCGCCGGCCGAATCTGATGCGGACCGGCTGCCCGACCCTCACCCGGTGGCGGCACTGACGCAACGCTGCGCCAGCGCGCTTGGGCTTCAGCCGTTGGATATCTTGCAACTGAAGGTGTTTAAGCGCAGTTTTGACGCGCGCAAGGCCGAGCTGCTGGCGGTGTACATCGTCGACGTAACCCTGACCGATGCTGCCCAAGAGGCCGCGGTACTGGCGCGGTTGCCCAACCACCCGCACATTTTTGCCACGCCCGATATGGTGTACCGGCCGGTGGCGCAGGTGCCTGCCAACTTGCCACTGCGCCCGGTGGTGGTGGGGTTTGGCCCCTGCGGCATCTTTGCTGCGCTGGTGCTGGCGCAGATGGGTTTTAAACCCATCGTGCTGGAGCGTGGCAAACCGGTGCGCCAGCGCACCCAGGACACCTGGAGTCTGTGGCGCAAACATGTGCTCAACCCTGAGAGCAACGTGCAGTTTGGCGAAGGCGGTGCCGGCACGTTTTCAGACGGCAAGTTGTGGAGCCAGATCAAGGACCCGCGCCACCTGGGGCGCAAGGTGATGCAGGAGTTTGTCAACGCTGGTGCGCCGCCCGAGATTCTGGTGGAGGCGCACCCGCACATTGGCACCTTCAAACTGGTGCGGGTGGTGGAAAACCTGCGCGCGCAGATCATTGCGCTGGGTGGCGAGGTGCGTTTTGAGCAGCGGGTGGTTGATATGGAGGTGCAGACCGTTGCCGGGGCGCGGCAGGTGCGCGGCCTGACCGTGCTGAACCAGGTCACTGGCCACACCGAAGACCTGCGCGCTGATCAGGTCATTCTGGCGCTGGGCCACAGCGCGCGCGACACCTTTGCCATGCTGCACGAGCGCGGCGTGGCGTTGGAAGCCAAGCCGTTTTCAGTGGGTTTTCGGGTCGAGCATCCGCAAAGCCTGATTGACCGTGCGTTGTGGGGCCGCCATGCCCGCCACCCGCTGCTGGGTGCGGCGGCTTACAAACTGGTGCACCATGCGCAGAATGGCCGCGCCGTGTACAGCTTTTGCATGTGCCCGGGCGGCACCGTGGTGGCGGCCACCAGCGAGCCAGGCCGCGTGGTGACCAACGGCATGAGCCAGTATTCACGCAACGAGCGCAACGCCAATGCTGGTCTGGTGGTTGGCATCGAGCCGGTGGACTATCCGCAGGATTCGACTGCATTTTTAGAGGCTTTTGGGCCTGTAGCCGGCTCTGTGTATGCTCAGGAAGCTATGCAATTAAGAGCAGTTCAGCATAACGCCGTGCATCCGCTGGCGGGCATCAACCTGCAGCGCCAGCTTGAAGCCCGGGCCTTTGTGCTGGGGGGCAGCAACTACGAGGCACCCGGGCAACTGGTGCAAGACTTTATTCAGGGCAAGGCATCGGGCAGTTTGGGCGCGGTGCAACCGTCGTACCAGCCGGGCGTCAAACTCGGCGACTTGCACGCCAGCCTGCCAGACTACGCCATTGCCGCGCTGCGTGAGGCGCTGCCGGCCTTTGGTAAAAAAATCAAGGGCTTCGATTTACCAGATGCGGTGCTGACCGGTGTGGAAACCCGCACCTCGTCACCGCTGCGCATGCCGCGGGGTGACAACTTTCAAAGCATCAACACCGCAGGGCTGTACCCGGGCGGCGAGGGTGCTGGCTACGCCGGTGGCATATTGTCGGCCGGGGTGGATGGCATCAAGTTGGCGGAAGCGCTGGCGCGGGCCGCTTAAATCGGCCAGACCACGCCGTGGTCGTTGAGGATGGCGTCCAGCGGCACGTCGTGGGGTTCGGGCTCAAAGTCAGGCAAAAAATCGGTGCCAAAACCCAGGCCGACGGTAAACGGCCTCGGTGACAAACCCGCCAGCATGCGGTCATAAAAGCCGCCCCCATAACCCAGCCGGTAGCCGCCGGCGGCATAACCCACGCAGGCCACAAACAGCAGCGTGGGAACGATTACTTCGGTGTCTTTGGGTTTGGGAATCCCGTAAGCATCGTCTTCCATGGGGCAGCCCGGGTGCCAGGCATGAAAGGTCATGGTTTTGTGAACTTTGTCCACCACGGGTAGTCCAATCTTGCGCAGCTGTGGGCGTTCGACCAGTTCGCCGTCTTCTTTCCAGCGGTGCAGGGCAGGCAGCGGGTCAAATTCGCCCTTGATCGGCCAGTAGGCACCGATCACGGTGTCGGGCCGGCCCACCAGCCAGATCCGCATCACGCGCTGTAGCAGGTCGACCCGCTGCAGCCGGTCTGGCAGGGCCAGACGCTGCGCGATCAGCGATTTGCGCAAGGCTTTTTTTTCCAGTGCTTTTTTTTCGTCAGAGTTATTCATAATCCCCACATGCAGTTCAGAACCATTTTGACATTGATTTCCATGATTGGCGCAGGCCTGCTGCTGTCGCCGGTGTGTGTGGCCGCCACCCAGGCTGACGCGGTGCTGCTTGAAATGAACAGCGCCTTCCAGAAAGGGCAGGGCAAGCGCCTGACCGAACTGCTGCCGCGCGCCAAAGGGCATGTGCTGGAGCCGTGGGCCGCCTACTGGGAGCTGCGCGCCCGGCTGGAGAGCGCCAACGCCGAGGAAGTGGCGGGTTTTTTGACCCGTTACCAGGGCACTTACCAGGAAGACCGGCTGCGCAACGACTGGCTGCTGCTGCTGGGCCAGCGCAAGGACTGGACCCGGTTTGCCGTGACAGCGCCCGACTTTCGCATGAACGACGACCGCGAGGTGCGTTGCTACACCCTTGCCATGGAGCACGCGCTGGCCGGGGTGGATTTGTCCGAAGAGGTCAAAACTCAGTGGTACCGGCAAAAAGAGGGTGGCGCAGCCTGTGCCCTGGCTGCTGAAAAACACTTTGCTGCCAAGCGTTTGAGCGAGGCCGATGTCTGGCGCAAGGCGCGCCTGGCCCTGGAACAACGGCAAACCCGGGCAACCCGCCAGGCGGTGGACATTGTGGCACCTGATGCCGGCGCCGCGTTGGCCGAGCTCATTGCCAGCCCGGACAAGTTTTTGGACCGACGTGCGCCCTCCAGCAACCGCCAAACCCAGGAGCTGGCGGTGCTGGCCCTGATCCGCCTGGCTGACAGCAGCACCGAAAAGGCAGCGGCCAGTCTGGAAAAAAATTGGAGCCAGCATCTCACCGCCGGCCAGCGAGCCTGGGCCTGGGGTGCCATTGGCAAACAGGCGGCGCAAAGTCTGTCGCCGGATGCGCTGGGTTATTTTGGCCATGCCAAACCAGCCGACATGAGCGACGAGCATCTGGCCTGGTGGGCCCGCGCTGCCTTGCGGCAAAACCAGTGGCATGAAGCCTTGGATGCCGTGCAGGCCATGAGTGCCGATGCCGCTGGCGAGGCAACCTGGGTCTATTGGCGCGCCCGTGCCTTGCTGCAGCCTGGCCGAACCCCGACGGAGCACCTGCAAGCCAAGCAATTGCTGCAAGGCATGGCCGGCGTGCGCGGGTTTTATGAAATGCTGGCCCAGGAAGAGCTGGGCTTGTCGATCACCCCGCCCGCCACGCCAGAGCCGCTAAGCGCCACCGAGAAAGACAGTGCCCACAACAACCCGGGTTTGCAGCGCGCCCTGGCGGCGTTTGCGCTGGGCCTGCGCCCAGAAGGTGTACGTGAATGGAACTACACCACCAACCTGCACACCGATGGTGGCATGAACGACCGCGAGCTGCTGGCTGCAGCCGACCTGGCCTGCCAGCACGAGGTGTGGGACCGCTGCATCAACACCAGCGACCGCACCCGGGGGGTGATTGACCTGACCCAGCGTTTTCCGATGCCGCACAAGAAAGAAGTGCTGGCGCGCAGCCGCGAGATCGGTCTTGATCCGGCCTATGTGTATGGCCTGATTCGCCAGGAAAGCCGCTTTATCACCGATGCCCGCTCGGGTGTGGGGGCCAGTGGCTTGATGCAGGTGATGCCGGCCACCGCCAAGTGGACTGCCAAAAAAATTGGCCTGGCTGATTTCAAACCGCACCAGATCAACGACCGCGACACCAACATCGCCATCGGTACCGGTTACCTGAAACTGGTGCTGGACGACTTTGCCGGCTCCATGCCACTGGCCGCCGCCGCCTACAACGCGGGCCCGGGCCGGCCACGCAGCTGGCGCGGGCCAAGCGGTGCGCCACACATCGAGGCCGCCATCTGGGCTGAAAACATTCCTTTCAACGAAACTCGCGACTACGTCAAAAAAGGTGCTGGCCAACACCACCATGTACGCCGCCATGATCACCGGGCAAACCCAGTCGCTGAAAAATCGCCTGGGTCTGATTGGCCCGCGTGACGGCAAAACCGCTGAAAACCGCAACCTTCCTTGAGCGCCAGCGTCGCGCTCAGGTTTTCAAGCCTTACTTTTTTACGCTTGACTCACCATGCTCAAACTCTACATCGGCAACAAGAACTATTCATCCTGGTCCATGCGTCCCTGGGTTTTGCTGACCCAGTCGGGCATCACGTTCGACGAGGTGATGGTGCGTTTTGACGCCTTCACGCCCGGCTCGCAATTCAAAGCCACCATTGGCAAGATCAACCCGGTGGCCAAGGTGCCGGTGCTGGTGGACGGTGACGTGGTGGTGTGGGACACGCTGGCCATTGCCGAATACCTGGCCGAGCAGTTTCCCCTGAAGCAGCTGTGGCCCCAGGACTCAGGAGCGCGTGCCCGCGCCCGCAGCCTGTGCGCCGAAATGCACAGTGGCTTTGGTGCGCTGCGCAGCGCCTGCCCGATGAACATCGAAGCCAGCCTGCCCGACACTGGTGCGCTGATCTGGCGCGACCAGCCGGGCGTGCGTGCCGACGTGGCGCGGCTGGTGGCGATGTGGCAGGATGCGCTGGCGCACAGCGGTGGGCCGCTGCTGTTTGGTGACTTCAGCGTGGCCGATGCCTACTACGCGCCGGTCGTCACGCGGATCAACACCTACGCGTTGCCAGTGCCGGCCGACGTGCGGGCTTATATCGACCGGGTCTGTGCCTTGCCCGGGGTCAAGGCCTGGGTGGCGGGTGCGCTGGCAGAAAAAGACTTTTTGGCGTTTGAAGAGCCCTACCGCTTGCAGCGCTGACATGCAGGTGTACCTGGTTGGCGGTGCCGTGCGCGATGCCCTGCTGGGTTTACCCATTCAAGACCGCGACTGGGTGGTGGTGGGGTCCACTCCCCAAGCCCTGACCGACCTGGGCTTGGTGCCCGTGGGGCGCGATTTTCCGGTGTTTTTGCACCCCCAAACCCACGAGGAATTTGCACTGGCACGCACCGAGCGCAAAACTGCACCGGGGTACCACGGTTTTGTCATTCACGCCGCGCCTGAGGTGAGTTTGCTGGACGACCTGGCACGGCGCGACATCACTATCAATTCAATAGCTGTTAGCGCAGACGTCGTAAGGGCTGGAGGCCAGTTAGATGTAAAGGTTCTGGAAAAACCAGACCGCTGGCAGGCGCTTGGCCTGTTGGTGGACCCGTTTGGTGGTGTGAATGATCTGGCAGCGCGGGTGTTTCGGCATGTGGGGCCGGCGTTTCGGGAGGACCCGGTGCGCATTTTGCGCGTGGCCCGCCTGGCGGCTCGGTTTGGCGATTTCACTGTGCTGCCTGACACGCTGGCAATGATGCGCGATATGGTTGAGTCGGGCGAGGTGGACCACCTGGTGCCCGAGCGTGTCTGGCAGGAGCTGGCGCGAGGCCTGATGGAGGCCACGCCCTCGCGCATGTTGACCGTGCTGCGCGATTGCGGCGCGCTGGCGCGGCTGTTGCCCGAAGTCGACCGTCTGTGGGGCGTGCCGCAGCGCGCCGACTACCACCCCGAGGTGGACACCGGCGTGCACCTGCTGATGGTGCTGGACATGAGTGCGCGTCTGCAGGCCAGCCTGCCGGTGCGTGTGGCCTGCCTGTTTCATGACCTGGGCAAAGGCACCACGCCTGCCGATGTGTTGCCGCGCCACATTGGGCACGAGCTGCGCAGCGCCCGACTGCTCAAAGGCGTGTGTGACCGGCTGCGCGTGCCCAATGAATGCCGTGAACTGGCCGACGTGGTGGCGCGTGAGCATGGCAATATTCACCGCAGCGACGGGCTTGGCGCGGCGGCACTGGTGCGCCTGTTTGAGCGCTGCGACGCCATTCGCAAACCGCAGCGCATGCAAGCGGTGCTGCTGGCCTGTGAGTGTGATGTGCGGGGCCGGCTCGGGGCTACTGAGCAGGCTTACCCGCAGCGCACCCGGCTGCTTGAGTTGCTGACCGTGTTGCAAAAGGTGGATACAAAAACAATAGCTGATGACGCAATGAAAGCGGGGGCTAGAGGCCAAAAAGTAGGTGAATTGATATGCCAGGCCAGGGTGTTGGCGGTGCAGCAGTATCTCTAAGGTATGCTCAAGTCATGTCAAGTTTGCTCATTATTGAAGACGACGAACTGCTGCGCGACGGGCTCAGTGCCCAGTTGGCGCAGGTGGGCCATGCCGTCACTGCCGCAGCCGATGGCGAAGCCGCGCAACTGCTGCTGGAGTCGCACCGTTTTGATGGGGTTGTGCTGGACCTGGGCTTACCAAAAATCAGTGGCATGGAACTGCTGAAGTGGTTGCGCAATCGCCTGCCAGCCTTGCCGGTGCTGATTTTGACCGCCCGCGATGGCATCGATGACCGGGTGCAGGGCCTCAATGCCGGCGCAGATGATTACCTGACCAAGCCATTCAACATGGCCGAACTGCAGGCGCGCCTGAGTGCCATGCTGCGCCGCGCCCGCTTGCCGGCGTTTGGTGGCACGCTGGAGGTGGCCAGCGCTGCCACCTGCCGGCTGCGTGTGGATGCCACCCTGCCACAAGCCTGGCTGGGTGATGAGGCGCTGGAACTCACACAGCGTGAATGGGCCTTGTTGTCGCTGCTGGTAACCCATGCCGGGCGCGTGGTCAGCCGTGAGGACGTGCTGGAAACCTGGCAGTCCGAGCCCGGTGACGGGCCGGGCGTGGCCTCGAATGCGCTGGAGGTCTATATCCACCGCCTGCGCCGCAAACTGGTGGACTCGGGGCTCAACATTCGCAATGTGCGCGGCTTGGGCTATATGCTGGAGTCCACCACGGCATGAGTCCGCTGGCCCGTCAGGCGGTCCCGCCTGCGCCGTCCACCGCAATGCTCCGGCAAGGCTTGTCACTCAAGCGCCAGTTGCTGATCTGGCTGCTGCTGCCTCAACTGGTGCTGTTACTGGTGGGTGGGGTGCTGGCCTACCGAGTGGCCCTGAGTTATGCCGAAAAAGCCATTGACCAGTCGCTGACCCAGTCGGTGCGCTCACTGTCGCGTCAGGTCAAGCCGGTGGGTTCCGGCTTGCTGATTGATTTTCCGCGCGCCGCGCAAGACATCATTGAGCAGGACCCCAAGGACCGGGTCAGTTACATGGTGTCGTCGCCGCCCGGCAGCTTTTTGCTGGGTAATGGCAAACTTCCCGGGCCGGAGCAGCCGGCGCCGTTCATGGCCAACGAAACGGTGCTGTACAACGCCCAGATTGACGGGCGCGCCATGCGCGTGGCGCTGCTGGAGGTGGACTACGGTGACAGCCAGTCGCCGCAGCGCATGCGGGTGCAGCTGGCCAAAAGCCTGGCGGTGCAGCAGCGCCTGACCACCGAGCTGATCGCCGACATGCTGGTGCCCTTGCTGTTGCTGGGTGCAGTCTTGAGCATGCTGGTGTATGGCGGCATTTCGCGCGGCCTGCAGCCCCTGACCAGGTTGCAGGCCCAGCTGGGGGACCGCAGCGAACCTGCACTGTCGGCCCTGTCGCCGATTGAGCTGACCCAGGCGCCACAAGAAGTGCACGCACTGGCTGCGGCGGTGAACCAGCTGCTGTCGGCGGTGCGGCGTAGCCTGGGGCAGGAAAAGCGCTTTTTGAACGATGCAGCACACCAGTTGCGCACGCCGCTGGCTGGCCTGATCAGCCAGACCGAGCTGGCGCTGACCGAAACCGACCCCGATGCCTTGCGCGAGCGCTTGAACAAGGTCTTGTCCGGCGCGCAACGCAGCGCCCATCTGGTGCACCAGTTGCTGTCGCTGGCGCGTAACGAGGTCGAGGTCAGGCTTGCCCCGCTAGATATTGCCGAGCTGGCACGCGATGTGGCGCGGCAATGGACTCCCCGCGCGCTCAAAGCCGGCATTGATCTGGGCTTTGAGGGGGCCGATCATCTGTTGGTGATGGGTGAAGCCTTGTTGTTGCGCGAAGCGCTGAGCAATCTGATTGACAACGCGTTGACCTACGCCGGACCCAACAGCGAAGTCACCCTGAGCGCGCAGGCCAGCGGGGCACAGGTGTTGGTCGCCGTTCAGGACAACGGCGTGGGCCTGTCAGAGGCTGACTTGCCCCATGTGTTTGAGCGTTTCTGGCGTGCCAGCCATGTGCCTGGTGGCTGTGGTCTGGGACTGGCCATCGTGAACGAGATTGCCCAGCGGCATGGGGGCAGCGCCAGCGTGACTGCCGTGCTGCCGCAGGGTTTGCGGGTGCAATTGTTGCTGCCGCGCGCCAACCATGACTGAGCGCCCGGCACGCACGACGGCACCCGGGCCGACAAAGCGGTTGTCGTGAGATACTGAATTGCACCCAATGTGCTTGTGTTCTGGCCTGTTGTACTGCGTTAAACCGTGAACGATCTCGAGACCTCTTTAAGCCTGGCTGGCAGCAACGCTGTGGCCACGGGCAATCGCACGCCCGGGGTAGACGCGGCTACTCCGGCTGCAGAGTCTGAAAACCCCTGGAAGCTGGCGCTGGAAGGCTCGGCCGCAGGCATCTGGGACTGGAATCTGGTCACCGGCGCGCAAACCCATTCGCCTCGCTGGGAGGAAATGATCGGGTACGGCGCAGGTGAACTTGGCGAGGGTTATTCAGAATTTGAAAAGCGCTTGCATCCGGACGACGCAGCCGGACAACAGACCGCGATCCGCGCCTATCTGGAAGGCCGAGCCAGCAGCTATGCCTATGAGCTGCGCATGCGCTGCAAAGATGGCAGCTGGAAATGGATTTTGTCGACCGGCATGGTCGTGGCGCGTGATGCCCAGGGCCGGCCCACCCGCATGATTGGCATCCACACGGATATTGGCGAGCGCAAAAAAAGTGAACAGGCGCTTAGGGAGCTGAACACCGCGTTGCAGGAAAAATCGAGTCTTTTACAAACCACCTTGACCCACATCAGCCAGGGTATTTTGGTGTTTGATGAGGCGCGCCGCATCATCGGCTTTAACCCGCGTGTGTGTGAATTGCTTGAGTTGCCGGCCGAGCTTCTGGCGTCGCGACCCGATTTGTCGATGGTTAGCCGGTTTCAGAATGAGCGCGGAGATTTCGGTTCAGACAGCAAGCTGGTGAGCCAGAATGCCCGCTCTTTTGTGTTGACCAACGGGGTTGGTGAGCCACCGCTGGACTACCTGCGCGAAACCCCGGCGGGGCGCATCCTGGAGGTCAAGTCGCAGATGTTGCCGGACGGCGGAATGGTCCGAACTTTTGCCGACATCACCGACTACGTCAAGGCCAAGGCGGCGCTGCAAGAAAATGAAGAGCGCTGGAAGCTGGCGCTTGAGAGCACCGGCGATGGTGTCTGGGACTGGCATATTCCGTCGGGCGAGGAGTACTTTTCAAGCAGCCTGCTGCAGATGTATGGCCTGGATGAGGGTGACATCAAGAACAACGCCTCAGAACTCGACCAGCGCACCCACCCGGACGACATTGCGCAGCTCAACCAGCATCGCCAGGCCCATTTTGACGGCCTGACGCCCACGTATGTCAATGAGCATCGGGTGCGTTGCAAGGATGGCTCCTGGAAATGGGTGCTGACACGCGGCATGGTGATCAGCCGTGATGACCATGGCAAACCCTTGCGCATGATTGGCACGCACACTGACATCACCGAGCGCAAGGTGTCCGAGGCCACCATCTGGCGCCAGGCCAACTTTGACGCGCTGACCGGTTTGCCAAACCGCCGCATGATGCGTGAGCGCCTGGGTCAAGAGCTCAAAAAATGCCGGCGCGACAATCTGCAACTGGCATTGCTGTTCATTGACCTGGACCGATTCAAGGAAGTCAATGACACGCTGGGGCACGATCAGGGCGACCAGCTGCTGGCTGACGCGGCGCGGCGCATTGCCCACTGTCTGCGCGAGGTCGACATCGTGGCACGCATGGGGGGTGACGAGTTCACTGTGATCGTGACTGAATTGCAACACATCGCTGACCTGGAAGTGGTGTTGCAAAAGCTGCTCAGAACCCTGGGGACGGCCTTCACATTGGGGATGGCGCAGGTTTTTATTTCGGCCAGCATTGGCGTCACGGTTTATCCCGGAGATGCCCTGGAAATTGAAGAACTGTTGAAAAACGCCGACCAGGCGCTGTATGTGGCCAAGGGGGCGGGCCGCAACCGCTTTAGTTTTTTTACACCCGCCTTGCAAGAGGCGGCCCAGTGGCGCGCACAACTGACGCAAGACCTGCGCGCTGCGCTGCAAGCGCAGCAGTTTCGGCTGGTCTATCAACCCATTGTGGCGCTGGCCACCGGGGTTGTTCACAAGGCTGAAGCGTTGGTTCGCTGGCAGCACCCCACCCGCGGCTTGATCAGCCCGGCAGAGTTCATACCGGTGGCAGAAAGCAGCGGTTTGATTGTGGCGCTGGGTGAATGGGTCTTTCAGCAGGCGGCCCATCAGGTCAAAGCCTGGCGGAGCAGCCTGCACGCAAGCTTTCAGATCAGTGTCAACAAGTCACCAGTGCAGTTTGAAAACCCGGCGCCTGGGCAGGTACCGTGGATAGAACAGCTCAAGGCGCTGGGCTTGCAGGGTGATTGTCTGGTGGTGGAAATCACCGAAGGCCTGTTGCTGTCCACCAGTGACAATGTGATTGGTCAGCTGCTGGCGCTTAGCCAGGATGGTATTGGCGTTTCACTGGACGACTTTGGCACCGGCTATTCGTCGCTGTCTTATTTGCAGAAATTTGACATTGACTTTGTCAAGATCGATCAGTCGTTCGTGCGGCACCTGGCTCCTGACTCGACAGATCTGGCACTGTGTCAGGCCATTATTGCCATGGCGCATGCGCTGGGCATGAAGGTGATTGCCGAGGGGGTTGAAACCAAAACCCAACGCGACTTGCTCCTGACTGCCGGCTGTGATTTCGCCCAGGGTTATTTTTTTTCAAGACCTTTGCCAACGGCTGAATTTGAGGTTTTTGTAGCCTCTTTTGTATTCGAGTAGCGTGCGCGGTTCAATCTGTCAAAAAATATAAGCAGAATTTGACTTTGCTCAAAGTCTGATGTGATTCGATGCTGACAATGTTATGGCACCTATCCGTTTGCTTGAATGCTTATTACGTCTGGAGATTTTTATGAAAATTACCGAAGTTCACCGGAGTCTCGCGCTGATCTTTGGCAGTTGCCTGCTGGCTACTTCGTTGTCTGCGCAGGCCGCACCCAAGGGTGCCAAAGCGATTTTTGACAGCGGCGGCGGCGGCGGCACGATTGGTATGTCGGTCAACGCTGCACGCCCGGCCACACCGGTCGCAAATGCCGAGCCAGTGTCCCAGAGGTATGTGGGTATTTCTTACCAGATCATGGCCATTGAAAACGATGGCCAGATGCGGCCAGTGTCAAAAAACCGCACCTTTCGTTCAGGTGAGCGCGTCAGAATTCTGGCCAGCACCAATCGGCCAGGCTACTTGACAGTGGCCAACATTGGCACCTCGGGCCGGATGACCGTGCTGTTTAGCGAGTATGTGGACGCCTACAGGATGACCCAGATTCCGCAAAACAGCAATTTGCGTTTTGATGGCAATCCTGGTACAGAAAACGTGTTGATCATGTTGTCCAACGAGCCCAACCCGATCGCGGGGCCTTCCAACAGTGTGGTGTCGGCACCCCCTGCGCCTACTTATCCGACGCAGGTATCAACACCGGCCCCAGCGCCGGCCTACCCCGCACCAGTATCGGCACCCTATGTGCCGCCGCCGCCCATGCCGGGCACCGATACCGCAACAGCGCCAGCCTACCCAGCGCTGCCACCTGAGCAGGCCAGTGCCAGTTTGGTGGCCTCGCTCGACGGTGCCAAGAGTCTCAAAGCCAAAGGGTCCAAAGATCTGATGGTGGAAGACAGCATGGAAAACTCCTACACGGTCGTGTCTCCCAGACAAGGAGGCTACAAGGCCGTCAGCGGTGGTGCCAAAGATTTGATCATGGAGTCAACAGAAGGTACCAATTACGGCATGGTGCCGGTGGCCGCTGTTTCTGGGGGCGGCATCCTGACGCTAGAAATCAAACTTAAACATCGCTAACCGACAACGGCTATCTGCCGTTGTTTTGCAATGTCGTAGACGTTAATTAATATTGACGGGCTATTGTGGCCCGGGAGATGCAACAAATGAAAAGACCTTATACGCGCTCGGTAGCCAAAGTCATGCTGCCCGTGTTCTTGACTGCCTGTGCAGCGCTACCGCCGCCAGGAACCCGCTTGACTGACCAAGAGCGCGCTGAGGCCCAAAAAACCTGCGTGAATCAGTACGTTGTAGGGGGTGCCATCGGCGGAGCACTTCTGGGCATGCTGGTCTCAAGCAGCAAAGACCGTACGCAGGGTGCGGTGGTCGGTGCTATTGCCGGCGGCGCTCTGGCACACAGTTATGCCTGGGGCAAGTGCTTGTCGTATTACTCTGACACCAACAGTTTCCCGGTTGCCAACGCCCAGCAGACGGCTGCGGCAGTGGGCTACACGGCCAGTCGGGGTAACGAAGTGCGTATCCAGAGTTTTGTCGTGACTCCAAGCCAGATTGCACCTGGGGGCAATCTCAAGCTCAATGGTTCTTACTATGTGATGGCGCCTGATGGCCAGCAGCAGGTCAAGGTGATTGAAACCCGCACCGTGTACTACCAGGATCCCAAAGACAACTCATGGAAAGAACTGGGTTCAGAAACAACGCCCATCACTGCGGCACTTGGCAGTCGTCGGTCCGAAGGACAAACCGGCATGCCGGTCGAGGTGGCCGAGGGGCGCTACCGCGTGACGTTCAAGGTCAGTGCGCTGGGTCGCGAAGATCAAGCCTCGCAGGAAGTCGTGATCAAAAAGTCTTGACCAACCATGAACTGCCGTCGTAACAAGCCGATTTTCCTGTTATTTGCGTTGTTGTTGGCGCTGGCGTTGCCCGTGTTCGGGCAGCAAGCGTCGCCAACACCAGTGACGCAGCAGCATTTGCAGATCATCAATTCGGCTTTTGCCCGCAACGGGGTGGTCAACGGGCGGGTCGAGTTTGATGCCTACGGCAGGGTCGAGCTCAAAGGTGATTATGTCGACGAGCCAGAGGTTGACCGGGCTTTTTCGCTGGCGCAAGTAGTGGTGGGCGTCAAGTGGGTGTCGCCAGTCACACCAGAAAACATCCAGGTCAAAACTTGGGAAAAGAAGCTTGGCAACCTCTTTGCCCGTGCCAATGTGTTGCAGCCATCGGTGCGTGGAGACGGCATGCCCGGGCCAATCCGCAACCGTTATGCTGTGGTCGTTGGGGTAGGGCGCTTCAAGTATGGCATTCAGCCGCTTGAATATGCTGCCCGAGATGCGCTGGCTTTTTATCAGTTTCTGACCGATCCGCGCCGGGGGCAGTTCCGCCCCGACAATGTTGTTTTCCTGACCGACGAAAACGCCACGCGCTCCAATGTTGCCGTTGCGCTTGACAAGCTGCGTCAACTGGCAGGCGAAGATGATCTGGTGACGGTGTATATCAGCAGTCACGGCAGCCCGCCAGACAAAAAAGGGGCGGTCAATGTGGTGACGTATGACACCGAGACCAAACCCCGCGAGCGCATCTGGTACACCTCGGTGACCGAAGATATGCTCAAAGAATTTGTCGAAGGTGTCAAAGCCAAGCGCTTGGTCATGGTGCTCGACACTTGCTACAGCAATGGTGCCTACCGGGCTGTCCCGGGCTTTTTGCCGCCTGGTGGCAAATCACTTGGCGCGGGTGACAGCGAAGGTTACGGCATCAGCCAGGAGTCCAGCCGACGCATGCTCGGTGGTGCCAAGGACCTGGTGCTGGAAGACGACACGCGCCGCGCCACAACTGCCAAATCAGTCAATATTGGATCGACCGAGCCCTATGGGAAAGTGCTCATTGGCGCCAGTGGCTCAGGCGAGCAGTCGTGGGAGTCGGAAAAGCTGCGAAACAGCATTTTCACCTACTACTTTGTCGATGGACTCAACCGCTACAGTGGTTCGGTGCAACAAGCATTCAACTATGCCAAACCTCGTGTTGCCAGCCGCGTCAAAGAAGAAAAAGGTCACGACATTGACCAGAACCCGCAAGCCATGGCGACCATGCCCAACTGGGACATGCGCTTGACGCAAGCGGCCACACGTTAACTCCCCACTGAGGACTGTTTATGCACACCACGAAAAACGCATCCCTATGGCTTAGCACTTTGGCCAGTGCTGTTGTTCTGCTGTCAGGCTGCGACAAAATTCCAGGATTGGGCAAACCCGCAGAAGCACCCGCACCCGTGGCAGCACCGGTTGCACCGCCACCTGTTGCGGACCCTGCCCCGGCAACCATTGCCGTAGCACCTCCTACAGTTGCAACCTCACCTGCACCCGCGGCTGGCCCCAGTCTGGAAGTACAGAGCCACATCAAGCAAGCATTTGCTTACATCAGTATGGCAAAAAATGCGCAAGGCTCAATCCGCGAAGAGAACATTGATAACGCGCTCAAAGAGTTTACGGTTGCGATTCAAAAAGATCCCAACTACGCCGAAGCCTATTCCAACCGGGCTGCCACCTACATGCAGCAGAAAAAATTCAACAAGGCCGACGATGATTTGCGGCGCGCCAAAGAGTTGTCACCAGACAGTCCATCCGTGCGTTACAACTACGCCAGCTTGCATTCGCTCAAAGGGAACGTCGACCTGGCGCTGGATGAGGTCGATGCCGCCTTGACCAAAGGCTTTTCGGACTATGACGCGCTGCGCCTTGATCCGGACCTGAATAATGTGCGAAAACACCCAGAATTTCGAAAAATTCTTGAAAAACACAAGGTGTTTATCGTCAAGTAAAACGCGTTTGGAAGTTGATGGAGCAACCTTGAAAGTTTGATGTCATGCGCCAATTCGTCCGTTCCCTGGTCATGGTGCTGGTCGCGTGTGTAGGTTCGGACTTATGGGCACAGCAGCCTGACCCCACTTCCACGCGCCGGTTCGCAGATTGCCTGTGCCGTTGCTCCAGCGGCTGGGCAGCCCATATTGGCGTGTTTTATGACCCGGATCACAAGCATGCCGCCACTTGCGAAAGTGCTGGCCCGTGTATTGGCGGCATTGGAGCGTTTGGCTGCTCCAGCAGGCACTATCTGAGTGCGACGACCGAATGCAGTCGCAGTTGCTGGGAGCAGGCGTTTGCCGGGCAGGCTTTCAACAACGGCACCATCACCGAGTTTTCTGACACGCTCAATCAGCGCTATCGACAGCGCCAAGGATCAACGGGCGGCAAATAGGCGCAGGCTCGCGCCGCAATGACGGCGTGCCAACAGGGCTAGGTTCATTGGACGTTCGCTATCAACTGGCGCAAACAAGAGGCACCCCATGAAACTATTTGGCTTTCGCACCCTTGCACAAGCGTTGGTCAGCCTCTGGCTGGTCGTTGCAGCCGGTCTGTTGCCAGCCTTCGGCGCATCCAATCAGGAATTCCCATACCCGCTGGGCGAGCATATTCTGGCCAGCATCCTGCGTCATGAAAAGCACACGGATGCGTCACTGCTGCTGCTCACGCAGAACCTCAAATGGTATGAACAGGAAAAGGGCAAACTGCCAGGCCCGATACAAGATGAAATTCAACACCTGAGAATCAATTTGGCGGGCGAGGTAGCCCAATCTTCGGCGCGCCAACTCGGCGAAGCCGAGGCGGCTTTTGCTGCCACTGGCTCCTGGAAGCCAGGGCGTGACATGGACATTGTTTACATGGGCAAAAATGGCGACGCAGCAGCCCAGTCGATTGCCCGCAACTATGAAGCCCGCAGTGCCAATATTCTGGCCAGCGCCGAAATCGACCCCATTCTGAAAAGTTATAGCGGTGATGTCCCGCGCAGCCTCACCGCCAACAGCTTGGCCGTCTGTACCACCGAGCTTCCCAACTTTGGCTATGAAGACCTGAACAAGGCCTTTAACCAGGCCAAGCAGGCGCTCGCGCGCGGCGAATCAAAAGACGAGATTATGGCCACGCTGCGCCGTGACATCCAGCAAGCCATGGCCAACAACATGAACGGCCATTTTGCAGCGCAGGCCAACCCGGACTACTACGCCGGAGCCACCGGGCAGAAATGGTTTCAAGACACTTACCTAGACAAACCGGACAAAATGCGCACCTTCATGCAGAACGAGAGTGGCAACTGGGTGCTCAAGCCGGGCGGCATCCAGGCGGTGCCTGCCGACATCGTTGAGCGTCTTGGTTTTGGCTCCATGGGTGGCTCGGGCGTCAAGTTTTCCAAGATCGCGTCGGACTACGCACTCTTCTTCTCGCACATGCATGGTGGTCCCTCTGACAACGCCAAATATGTGCTGCGGGTCTGGAAAGACATGGGGTTAAATGCCATTCAGGATTTGAGTGCGGCTGAAGTCAAGATGCTGGCAGCGGCCAAGAAGATTGACTTGAAGCCATCGCAAGCGTCGCAAGAACTGGCCAAAATAGGGCTCAGTGTGGATGACTTCAATGCGAACATGTCGCGCATTCTGTTGAACTGGACCGAGTCGCAGTTGGTCAAAGACATGGACCTGCTGGTCACTGAACTGGGGTCGAGTTCAGCCAAAACGGTGGACGAACTCGACAAACTGCTGCGCCAGGCCAAAACCACCATGAACCTGAATGAACTGGTGGCGGGTCTGGATAAGCTCAAGGTGGCACCCCCGGAGGTGCGGGCACGCCTGATTGATCGGCTGAAAGCCAAGTTTGGCAGCACGCCAGCGGGCGTTGCCGCCATCAACTTTGTCATGCGCAATCTGGGCCTGCTGGGCGACTCCAGCGGTGAGCTGACGCGCCGTTTGGTCATCATCCTGAAAGACATGGGGAAAATCCAGCCGCAAGATGCTGACGCCTTGCTGCGCGGCGAACCTGCTTCTGACGCGGCCCAGGCGCAGATGAAACGGGCACGGCAGGAGATTGCTGCGCTCAGTTCCGGTGGCATGGTGGAATTTGACGACGCATTGGATGTGGACCGACTGATGGAGGACTGGCGCAAAGCCAAGCCCGATGCCTTGCTGCAGTCACCCAGCGACGAACTGAAGAAAACCCTGGAAGAATTGCGCGGCTCGGTCGATGAGGCCAGGCTCAAAGAACTTGGTTGGGCCGACGATGAGATTGCCGCCCACCGGCGTGTGCTGGACCGCATGCGCAAGGATGCCATGCGCAAGCTGGGTCAAAAACTCGAACCTCGCCTGGTCAAAGGTGGGGTAAGCCTGCGCAACTTCCAGCAAAAAATGCGCGAATTGATCTTTAGCCCCGCCTACACAAAATTTGGCGATGCCAGCTCATCCGTAGGAGTGTTTGATGCCGTGGTGGGGGTCGCAGCCGGCTTGTACTCCACTTATGACATTCTCAACAACCAGCGCTTGTCGCCTGCCGACGAAGCGCAGGCGCTTGAAAACGCCTGGGTCACGGCTATTCCGATCGTGGGCGACTTTGCTCAGGGCTTGATCACCGGCGGTCAGGCTTTTTACGAGGGCGACAAGGGCAAGGCACTGGAGGCCGGTCTGTGGATCACCATCGGCACCATGGGCTGTGTACCAGGTGGGCAGTTGCCGGCCGTTATTCTTGGCATCGGGCTGGCGACCAAACCCATTGTGGCTGGATCCTACGATGCCCGTCAGGCACAGCATCTGGTGCAGGCCTGGATCGAGTCAGGCAAATGGAGCAAGGACAAGCCTCGCAAGCTGCTGGGTTTGTATGACCGAGCCTCGGGCGATCCCGAGATCTATCTGGACATCAAATACTCTGAACTACTGACTGACAAGGGCAAACTTCCCTATAAATCTACCCGCTTGGGTGACGTCAGTATCAACCAGTCGATTCGTGACTACGCCGAAAAATATGTGACGCCGCAGTATCCGGCCATCAAGTCGATCCGCGAAGCCTTGCTCAGCGTGTACCCCGATTTCAATGACAAGGAGTGGAGTGACGAATTCTCGGCGAGTCTCAAGATTGATGCGCGTGGAGGCAAGGGTAGCAAGATCCTGTTTCGTTCTTACTTCCAGTTGCATGGCAAGGCGATGGTGCAAACCATCAACCATCTCAAACAATGGGCTGAAGACGAGATGCGCGCGCTCAAGGATTACGACTCAGAAGCTGCGCGCCTGCGCGACGAACTCCGCACACTTGAGCGTGCCCTGCAAACCGGCAATCTGGTCAGCAATGCCGATGCTTCAGTCGAGGCCTACAGCAAGATCGTTGCCAACTTGTGGGAACAAGAGAGCCTGCCGTTGGCCAGGCTGCGGATTTACGAGCACTACGTCAATACCTACAGAACGATTGAAGGCAAACTGCGCCGGGTGATGGACATTCTGAAAGAAGCCAGCAACCCCTTCCTGCCGCCGGGCTGGCACCTGACCGGTTACCCCGAACTGGACCGAGACCGGGTCGACAAGCTCAGCGCCAGCATGGAAAACGGTCGCAAGGGTGTGATTGAGGACATTGAAAACACTCTGAAAGAGTTTGGCATTCGCAGCACGCGTTATGACAAAAACAACGCTTGCCACAAGGCGGCGTTTGATGCGCTGGCGCCTTTGCGCTACAAATATGCCTTCATTGAATTTCAGGCGCTGTATTTCAAGGCGTTGGCAGAAGGTAGTTCCACCTGGTCATCGGCTTTTGAGACTGCCAAGGCACGTTATCAGGAGTCGCGCGCGCAGGTGCTGCGCAACATCGGCAGCAATCTGCAGTCCCACCCGCATGTCATGATGCTGATGGAGCAAAAAGCCATGACCGATGCGTTCATGAGCTTTGTGGTGGCTGTGCCCTACGCGCTGGCATCGACTGAAGTTGGCGTGTACCAGTCTGCCGCACGTGACTACGAGTTGCGCCAGTACAGCGCGGGGCTGGACTACCAGCTCGCCAAGGGCCGCAGTGGCAAAGTTGGGCGTGACCTGGCAGACTGCCTGCAGGCGCAGTTGCAGATTGACCTGCAGCTGTCCAACCCGCAACCCGAAGCAGGTACCGACGTCACTGCTAGTTATCGCCTTGTCAAGGGCGAAACCCACGCGGATGTGGTTTGGGACTGGAAGCTCGAAGGTGCGCTGGTGAAAAAGACGGCCGAACCAGGTAGCTTGGTGTTTACCGTGAATGGACCCGGCAAGCTGACGGTTTTTTTGCGCGACTGGTACAACCCCAACACAAGCAAATATGGCAAGGTTCTGGCCCAAATCAGTGCCGATATTCAGCCTGGCCTGCCGTCAGATGTGAAGGTGTTTGTCAGCGGGCCGACCCAAACCGAATTGGGCAGTAGCGTAAGTTATTTCGCCTCCATCGACGCCAAGCCGGGTGTGGCCCAGGCGATGCTGGCCAATGCCCACATTGAATGGCGGCTCAATGGCGACGCCGGCGCAGGCAGCGACAGCAGTTTCCGCTTTTCACCGATACGCACGGGCAGCTACAGCGTGGTCGCTACCGCCTACGTGATGGAACGTGGCAAAAAGCGGGTCATCGCCAGTTCTCGTCCTGTTACTTTGCAAGTGCGTGACGGCATGGACAAAGACAAAGACGGTGCTGCCAACCCGGACAAGGGCAAACGCGATGGTGAACCGGACAAGCCCAAAGAAGCCCCGTCCTGTAGCTACACCTATTCTGAATGGGGCGAGTGCAGCCGCGCCACCAAGAAACAAACCCGCAGCGTGACCGTTACCCAGCCCGCGGGCTGCGTGGAAAAAGCCAAGCCGGTGCTGGAGCAAGGCTGCACCCCGCCACCGAGCGAAGAGGACAAGAAAAACAGCTACCTCAACTGCCTGTGTCGTTGCTCCAGTGGCTGGGCCGGACACATCGGTGTCTGGTATGACCCCGAGCAAAAGACGGTGCCGGAGTGCAAGAGCTCCGGCCCCTGTATTGGCGGTATTGGCGCCTTTGGCTGCTCCAGCCGGCATTTTTTCAACTCGTCAACCGAATGTGCCAAAGGCTGCTGGGAAGGCGCTTACGGTAAGGGATCGTTTGACGCTGAAAAAGCCAACAAAATGGCCAAAGAAGAGAACAAGAAGTACAAGAAGCCGCCAACGGTGAAGATCAACGCTTCCAAAAATCCGGCAGACTTTGGCGACATCGTGAGCCTGACGGCGCAGGCCAGCGAAGGCAGTGGCGGTTACAAGTGGAATTGGGGCGGCTGTGCGCAGGACGCCAAGGACAACACGGCCAAGGTGCTTAACTCGCGCAGTTGCCAGGCTTGTCAGGCCTCGGTCACGGTGACCGACTCTGATGGTGATTCGGCGTCTGACAACCTGACGATCCAGTGCACCGCGCTCAAGGTCAAGCTCACCAAAGAAAGCCCCAAAGAGAGCCGGCTGCCAGTGGGCAGCTCAGCCAAATTCCTGGCTGAGGTGATGTCAGGCACGCAGGCGGCGTCGGGCAGCTTCTCGTACATCTGGGAGCGCAATCCGGACGCCGTTTTTGGCGATCCCAAAAACCCGGCTTATGAAACCAAGGGCGGTGCGCAGTCACGCAACACCGCCAGCTTTGGCAAGCTGGGCACGATTCCGATCTGGGTCTCGGTGCTCAAAGAGGTCGATGGCCGCAAGATGACGATTGGCGAGTCCGAGCAGATCATGATGGAAGTCGTCAAGCCCAAGCTCACCCTCAGCGCCGAACCGAAAGACGCCCTGGTTGGCCAGGAGATCAAGATCACCGTGCAAGAAGAACCCAAGATGAGCGACGATTTGTTGTCGTTCTGGTGGGAAATCAGTGGTGAGGCCAACAACCCAGGGCCAGTCCCCAATGTGCCCAACAGCCGCGCTTATTCGTTCAAACCCAAGTCTGACAAACCAGTGACTGTCACTGTGCATGCCAAGGCCAAAGACGGCGGTGATGAACTGGGCGTTGAAAAAATCACCTTACAAGCCAAAAAGCCATCGATAACCGTCACCGGGCCGAAGATTGCCGGACCGGCGCCCATGATCTGGAAAGAGGGTGTCGGGCTGGTGTCCGTGGGCCAGCAGGTTGTTGAAGACCAGCGGGTTGAGTTTGCCGTGACCGTGTCGCCCGAATTGAAACAGGAGCTGCGCTACCAATGGAGCGTGAAGCCCGAAGGCTGTAGCCTGAGTGCGCCATCATCCAAAGAAACCGGCATCACCTGCGCCAAGACCGGCGGCTATGCGCTCACGGTCATCGTGCGCAACAGCGAAGGCGCCGAACTCGGCAGCGGCGAGGGCAGCCTGAACGTCACGGTGTCGCAATCCGACATCAAAAAAGGCAAGCAAAAAGACGAAGCCGCCAAAAAACTGGAGCAAGCCCGAGCGTTGTGGAGTCAGGGCAAGATTGACGAGGCACTGGCACTGTTGGCAACCGTGGCCAGCACCGAGCCCCAATTGGCCGCTCCGGTGAGCAATCAGTTTGGACAGGGCCTGAAGAAACTGGGCAGCGACGCCCTGCAGGCGCTGGACCCCACCACGGCCGTGAAGCGCCTGGAGCAAGCCGTGAAACTGCTGCCAGGTGATGCCGAAATTCGACAAAAACTGCAGCAGGCCCAACAGATGGTGCAGTTGCAAGCGCAGGCACTGCAGTTTCTTGAGGCTGCCAAGGCCAATCTGGCACGCGGTGTGCCAGCCGACGTGAAAGGGCTGACAGAACTGATCGCCGAGCTGAAAAAGCGTGAAGCTGCCTTTGCCCCGGCCGACCCGCGCCGCCCACCGTTTGCCGCCCTAGCCGCCAGCGCGCAGCAAAAGCTGGTGCAGGCACAGCAACAAGCCGCTGCCTGTGAAGCCAAGTGGACCGAGGGCAAAGCCTTGTATGACGCGAAAAAAATGCCCGAAGCTCTGGCCAAATTCAAGGAAAACCTGATCTGCGAACCAGGTCGACCCGAACGCCAAGCCTATGTCGGGCAGTTAGAGCAGGCCATCAAGGCGCAACAAGCCCAGCAAGCCGCTGCCAAACGTCTGCGCGACGAGGGTGCCGCCCTGCAGGCGCAAAACAAGCTGCCAGAGGCACTGGCCAAATACCGCGAAAGCCTCAAGCTGCTACCAGACCCAGCACTGGCCCAGCACATACAGACCCTGGAGCGCCAGCTACAAGAAGCGCAGCAAAAGGCGGCCCATGCACAACAGTTGCGTGCTGAAGGCGAGGCCTTGCAACGCCAAAACCACATTCCCGAAGCCATTGCCAAGTACCGTGAAAGTCTGAAGCTCGTGCCTGATGCCAAGCTGGAACAGCACATTCAGTCCCTGGAGCGCCAGGTACAGCAACAGCAGCAAACTGCTGCACAGGCGCAGAAGCTGCGGGCTGAGGGTGAGGCCCTGCAACGCCAAAACCACATTCCAGAAGCCATTGCCAAGTACCGCGAAAGCCTCAAACTCGTGCCCGACGCCAAACTTGAGCAGCACATTCAGACCCTGGAGCACCAGGTGCAACAACAGCAGCAAACTGCAGCCCAAGCGCAAAAGCTGCGGGCTGAGGGTGAGGCATTGCAACGCCAAAACCGCATTCCAGAGGCAATTGCCAAGTACCGTGAAAGTCTGAAACTGGTTCCCGATGCCAAGCTGGAGCAACATATTCAAACCTTGGAACAACAAGCGCAACAGCAACAGCAAAACACGGCGCAGGCACAAAAACTGCGGGCTGAAGGCGAGGCACTGCAACGACAAAACCGCATTCCGGAAGCGATTGCCAAATACCGCCAAAGCTTGAGTCTGGTACCTGATCGCTCGCTGGAGCAGCATATTCAGACCCTTGAGCAGCAAACGCAACAGCAGCAACAAAACATGGCGCAGGCGCAAAGGCTGCGTGCTGAAGGCGAGGCGTTGCAACGTCAAAACCGCATTCCTGAGGCAATTGCCAAATACCGCCAAAGCCTGAGCCTGGTGCCCGATCGTGCGCTGGAGCAGCACATTCAGACGCTGGAACGGATACTGCAGACACCAGCGCCCGTGCCCGCGGTGCCACCCATTGACCATGGCGGGCGCTCATACACCTCGATGGAGCCGGCGCCAGCGCCCACGCCTCAGGTCAAGCCAGGTACGTTGGTCGATAGCGGCAATGTTTCAGGCGTTTACAACATGCCAACCCGCCCGACCGTGATCCGGCTGGCACAAGAAATCGTTCTGACCAGTATCACCAACTACCACTGGAACGACGGCCGTGGCACGTCCCGCACTGGGAGCATCGCCCTGCGCGATGCCAGCGGACGCAGCTATGGCCCATGGCCAACCAGCGGACGCCCGGGCCAGGGGGGGGTGCCCAATGCCTACTGGACAGCCACGCCCAACGTCAGACTGCCAGCAGGAGACTATGTCGTGACTGATTCCGACCCCGCCACCTGGTCGCAAAACAGCGGTTCGGACGGCGCGGGGCACACCCGCTTTGACGGCTATCCGACCTCACCCACGAGTGGTGGTCGGGTGGCCACGGTGCTGCCGACATCACCGCATGCATCGCCGGTGCAGCCCACACCCCAACCGCCGCCGCCAAGTCAGAAACCAGCCAACTTTGATGGCAGTTATGTAGGTCAATTTGGCGGCGATGGCGGTGGCCCGATTCGTTTTACCGTGCGTGGCGCCAATGTGCAAGGTCAGGTCAACGGCAACATTGACGGCGACAAGGTGACAGCCACCTTGTCGGGCACCGTCAGCGCGGCTGGGCAGATCACCATGCAAGTCAAGGGGACGGTGCAGTGGCGACTGTCGTCGCAGTCGCAATACAGCGAAACCCCGTTCAACGGCCAGTTGACCGGCACCATTCAGGGCAGCCACGTCAGTGGGCGATGGACTGCCGTCAGCATGGACCAGGACGACAAACGCTCTGGCACCTGGACCGCCAGCCGTTAGCACCGTCTTTGCCAGAACCGCAGTGGCTTAAGACAAGCGCAAACCGGTCTGCTCGTCAAACCAGTTGTTGTGGTTGCTGCTTACTGACAGGCCCACGTTGTCGCCCACCTTCACCTGTGTGCTTGGTGGCGTGCGCACGGTGATCAGACCAACACCGGTCTTGATCACCACATAGGTGTCAGCGCCGGTGGGTTCGACCAAGGTGACTTCACCGCGCCAGGTGGCGTCATCCGCCAGGTGGATGTGTTCCGGGCGCTGGCCCAGCGTGACTTTGCCTTGCACCGGGCAGGGCAGGGTAAGACTGCCATCGTCAAAAGAAAATAGGCCTCCAGCCCCCGTCCCGCTTGCGCTGCCAGCTATAAAGTTCATAGTTGGCGAGCCAATGAATCCGGCCACATAGGTGTTGGCTGGCAGGCGGTATATCTCGTCGGGCGTGCCAATTTGCTGCAGGATACCGTCTTTCATCACCGCAATGCGGCTGCCCAGCGTCATGGCCTCGATCTGGTCGTGCGTGACGTACACGCTGGTGATGCCACTGACCTGGTGCAGGCGCTTGATCTCGGCGCGCATCTCCACGCGCAACTTTGCATCGAGGTTGCTGAGCGGTTCGTCAAACAAAAACAGCTGCGGGTCGCGCGCCAGGGCACGCCCCATGGCGACACGCTGGCGCTGCCCGCCCGACAACTGCGCCGGGCGGCGGTCCAGCAGGTGCTCGATCTGCAGCATGGCCGCCACTTCGTGGATGCGTTTGTTGCGTACCTCCAGTGGCACCTTGCGCATTTCCAGCGCAAAGCCAATGTTGTCAGCCACGCTCATGGTCGGGTACAGCGCGTAGCTCTGGAACACCATGGCAATGTCACGCTGCGCGGGCGCCACGCCAATCACGTTTTTGCCGGCAATCTTGAGTTCACCCTCGGTCGGGTCTTCGAGGCCGGCAATGATGTTGAGCAGAGTCGATTTGCCACAACCCGAGGGGCCGACCAGAATCAAAAATTCACCCGGGGCGACTAGGATGTCGATTTTTTTCAGGACTTCGACCGCCTTGTCGGCCTTGCCAAAAACCTTGCGGATGCCTGCAATGTGAAGGGATGCTGCCATGATGTGTCCTTTTTATCCTTTGACCGCACCGGCAGTCAGACCTTTGACGAAATACTGCCCCGCCAGCACATACACCAGCATGGTGGGCAGACCGGCGATGATGGCTGCAGCCATGTCGACGTTGTAGTTTTTCACGCTGCTGGTGGTGTTGGCCATGTTGTTCAGCCCCACCGTGATGGGCTTGCTGTCGGCACCGCTAAAGGCCACGCCAAACAGAAAGTCGTTCCAGATGTTGGTGAACTGCCAGATCAGCGTCACCATCAGAATGGGTGTGCTCATCGGGATGACAATGCGGTAGAAAATGCGCCAGAAACCAGCACCATCCATGCGCGCTGCGTTCACCAACTCGCGTGGAATGGCGGTGTAGTAGTTTCTGAAAAACAGCGTGGTGCCGGCCATCCCCGCCAGGCAGTGCACCAGCACCAGTCCGGCAATCGAACTGCTCAAGCCCAGAAAACCCAGCACCTGGCTCATCGGCAGCAGCACCACCTGAAACGGCATGAAAACACCAAACAGGATAAAGCCAAACAACAGGTCACTGCCCTTGAACTTCCACATGCTCAAGACGTAACCGTTGACGGCTCCCCAGGCGGTCGAAATCAGCACCGCGGGCACGGCCATCATCACCGAGTTCCAGAAATAGGGTTTGAGCCCCCGGCAGTCCACCCCGGTGCACGCGGTGGACCAGGCCAGCGTCCATGACTCAAAATTGAGCGAGGTCGGCAGGCTCAGCAGGTTGCCCGAGCGGATTTGCTCGGCGTCCTTGAAACTGGTGGCCAGCATCACATACAGCGGTGCCAGAAAGAAAAAGGCCGCAATCAGCAGCACGCCGTAGACGGCTGCGCGGGAAAGTGTTTTGGCGCTCATGGATGTGTTTCCTTGTGCTTAACGCTCGTGCGGTTTGGCGCGCAACTCGCTGTACAGATAGGGCACCACCAAAGACGCCACAAACGCCAGCATCATGGTGGCACTCGCGGCCCCCAGACCAATCTGGCCCCGGGTAAAGCTCATGGTGAACATGAAGGTGGCCGGCACGTCTGACGCATAGCCCGGCCCACCAGCGGTGAGTGCCATCACCAGGTCGAACGCCTTGATCGACAAGTGCGACAACACCAGAATGGTTGAAAACACAACCGGCCGCAGCACCGGCAAGATGATGCGCCAGTAAATACGCGGTAGAGAAGCCCCGTCCATTTGCGCCGCCTTGATGATGCTGTCGTCAATGCCTCGCAAACCCGCCAGAAACAGCGCCATGGCAAACCCGGCAGACTGCCACACGCCGGCGATCACCACGCAATAGATGGCGGTATCACTTTGCACCAGCCAGTCAAAGCTGAAACTGGCCCAACCCAGGTCATGCATGAGTTTTTCAAGACCCAGGCTGGGGTTCAAAATCCATTTCCAGGCGGTGCCTGTGACGATGAACGACAAGGCCATGGGGTAGAGGTAAACCGTGCGCAAAAAGCCTTCGCCGCGAATTTTCTGGTCCAGAAAAATCGCCAGCAGCATGCCCAGCAGCATGGAGCCGCCGACATACAAGATGCTGAAAATCCCGAGGTTTTTCAACGCGATGTACCAGCGGTCCATCTCCCACAGGCGGACATATTGCTCCAGTCCGACAAATTCGTCGTAGTTGGGCAACATGCGTGAATTGGTGACGGAAAGCACCCCGTTCCAGATCATCAAGCCGTAGATGAACGCAAAGCCGAGGACAAAACCTGGGGCGATCACCAGCTTGGGTAACACGTTTTCAAAGGATTTCATAGACCTTTTGCCTTTGAGTTAGTCATCGAGCCGTTGTTGTGACTCGTTGAAGAAATACCTGCATGTTGACCCGACCAGGCGGCGCGGGTATTCCACTGCGTTCGTGTCCCCCGAAAAAAAGCCTTCAGCTTTCTTTCTCCTCCTTGACCTCACTTCGTGAAACACCCACCCCACCAGGTCTAGACTCAGCGCATCGTTTCAGTGCTGAAGGACACAGCGTCTAGCAGTTGGGTTGGGGTGTGACCCAAAGCGAAGTCAAGGAGGAGCCCGCAGGGCGGGGGACATGAGCGGCGGGTCACACCCCAGCCCTGCTGCGGGTAACCACCACAATCGTCACACATGCCCCCGAACCAGAATCCAGATTTCAACCCGCCCCACACATGAATCCGGGGACAGGTTGCGACCAACCCAGATTACTTGGTCGCAGCAGCCTTGGCAATGTTCTTCACACCGTCAGCCACCGAAATCTTGTCGTCATTCCAGAACTGGCTGACCGCGTCCTTGATGGCGCCTTCAGCGGCTGGCTTGATGGCCATGCCGTGGGCCACGGAAGGCAGCAGACCGCCAGACTTGGACGTGTCGACAAAGTCTTTGGTTGACAGCTTGGCGCAATCGTCAAACTTGGCCATGCTCATGTTCAGACGCACCGGGATAGAGCCCTTGTTCAGGTTGAATACTTCCTGAAACTCGGTACCCATGATGGCGGCTGCCAGGTCTGCCTGGGCTTTTTGGGCAGCGGCATCTTTCAGCTTGAACATGGCAAACGAGTCCACGTTAAAGGTGTAGGCGTTGGCCGTGCCGGGCGCTGCGGCGCAAATGTAGTCTTTGCCCGGCACTTTGCCAGCGGCAGTGAACTCACCTTTGGCCCAGTCACCCATAAACTGGAAAGCTGCTTTTTCCTGAATCACCATGGCAGTGGCCAGGTTCCAGTCACGCCCTGGGGCGGCAGGGTCGGTATAACTTTTGACCTTGCGGAAAGTTTCCAAGGCCTTGGTCATGGTGGGGCTGGTCAGCGCGGTCTGGTCCAGCTTGACCAGTGCGTCGTTGTAAAACTTGGCACCACCCACACCCAGCACAACGTCTTCAAAGGTGGTGAAGTCCTGCCAGTTTTGACCACCATGCGCCACGGCAATCAGGCCGGCTTTTTTGACCTTCTCGGCAGCGGCAAAAAACTCGTCCCAGGTCTTGGGCGCGCCCGCCACACCGGCTTTTTTCAGCACGGCGCTGTTGGCCCACATCCAGTTGACACGGTGCACATTCACCGGTGCGGCCACGTAGTTGCCTTTGTACTTCATGACATCAGCAACACCCTTGGGCAGCAGCTCGTCCCATTTTTCGGCTTTGGCGGTGGCATCCAGGTTGGCCAACACGCCCTCGCTTGCCCATTCTTGGATGGCCGGGCCTTTGATCTGGGCCGCCGCCGGGGGGTTGCCAGCCACGACACGGCTCTTGAGTACGGTCATGGCGTTGTCGCCACCACCACCGGCTACTGCGAAATCTTTCCAGGTGTGGCCCTTGCTTTGCATGATTTTCTTGAGCTCACCGACCGACTTGGCCTCGCCACCGGAGGTCCACCAGTGCAGCACCTCGACCTCGCCAGCCATCGCGGCAGAACCTGCGACGGCAATTGCCACTGCGCTTGCCAATTGGGAAAGTTTCAACATGTGTGATCTCCTGGATGTTGCGTCCCCGAAAATCGCATGGATCGGGGTGCAGGTTGGATCGCACAGACACCGTGTTGTGCGAATTTTGTGATTATTAATTAATTGTTAATTAATTAACATGGGTGCTTACCCTAATATGAAACCGAAGCCGTTCATTCCACTTGGCAAAAAGAAACCAACAACGAAGAGCCTGAATGCGTTTGGTGGCTGCTAATTTAAACAGGTCATCCCCCGGCTCTGCCGGGGGATGTGCGCCCGAGAAGGCGTGACGTGAGCACGGTCGGCGTCCGTGTCAGGGTAAGCCATGGCCACGTAGCTGAAGGTAGTCAAAACGCTTGAGTACCCGACTGATGTGCTCGTAACTTTCGTTGACGGATAGGAAATTTAACCGCAGGAGGCCAAATATGGCACGAATTTTGGGCGACCATCCATTGGACGGTGGACGAGCGCGGTTTGAGCCGCACCAGTGATTGGGCTTTTCAAAGCATCCGATGGCCTTCAGGATGATTCTGGCTGTGACGGTGATCCTGGCAAACCCGCCTGGTGCCAGGCACGGCGCAGCTGTGTATCTGAACTGAAACCCGCCAGAGCCGCCGCCTGGGTCACGTTGCGCCCTGATTTCAGCGCGGTTTGCGCCAGGTGCAAACGCAGCTGGCGCAGATACTGCAGCGGCGCAATGCCTGCATGGGTCATAAAAATCCGGGTCAAGTGGCGCGATGAGGTGCAGGCAATACTTGCCATGCTGCTCAGGTGCCAGTCTTGCGTCGGTTGCAGACTGACGGCATCTTGTACCCGGTGCAGGGCTGGGTGCAGGTGATTGCGGTGGCTTAAAAATGGTGACAACTCGGGGTCGTGCGGGCCGCGGCGCATCGCCACCACCAGGGTTTGTGCCACGTGCGCTGCCACCGCCGCCCCGCAAACCTGGGCCATGCGGTAAAGCATCAGGTCGATGCCGGTGCTTACACCCGCGCTGCTGAACAACGGCGCATCATCCACAAACACCCGATTTCGCACCACCTGGCAGGCGGGCGCGGCCGCCGCCAGTTCTTCCAGGTGCTGGTGGTGGGTGGTTACTTGCCGGCCAGTCAAAAGCCCGGCATGGGCCGCCAGCACGGCACCGGCACAAATGGTCAGCAACTCCAATTGCCCTGTCTTTAGCGTGATCTGCGTTAGCCAGCGCAAGGCGGCCTGGCTGGCACTGTCGTCCAGCACCATGCGCTCGCCCGGCTGACCCAGCAACACCAGCCAGCTCGGCCGGGTCAAGGCGGACGGCAGTGCTTCAAGCCCGCATACCGAGACGCCGACCGAGCTCACAGCCTGCGGCTGCGGACTGATAAATCGCAAGTGAAAAGGTGCTGGCTTGCCCTGCGCCACCATCGCCACATTGGCCATGCGCAGGGCCTCGGCTGGTCCGGCCCAGTCCAGGATCAGGCTGCCCTGCAACAACAAAAACAGCACGTCCCAGCGGGGGGTGGCTCCCATGGAATTTTCAGGTGGGGTCAATGGGCAGCGTCCAATGCCTGGGCCACGCTGCAAATGCGGGCAAAGCGGTCCTGCAGCACGGTGGCAGTGCGCGCCATGATATCGGCGGCACTCAGGAGGCTGCCATCAGGCTGACGCATGTCCCAGGTCAGGGTCGCCTCCAGGCAATAGTCCACCTGCCAGCCCAGGTCCGAGGCGTGGCGGGTGGTGGTTTCGCAGCATTGCTCGGTGCGGATGCCGCTGATGATCAGCTTTTGCAGACCGTTTTGCGTCAGCCAGACATCAAGTCCGGTGCCGACCAGTGCACTGTGGCGGTGTTTGAAAAAAGTGACGCTCGGTGGGTAGGTGCGCAGTTCAGCCAGGGGTTTGACATGGCCAGACTCGCGAGAGAACGGGTTGTCGGTGGTTGCGGGGCCGTCCACATGAAAAACCTGAACGATCGGCACACCTGCGGCAACGCAGCCGTCTATCAGCGCGTTTTGGGCGGCAATATAGGCCGGCAAATCAGTGTTGGTGAAATAGGGGCGCTGACGAAACGACTCTTGCGCATCGATCAAAATAAGACATGTTTTCATCAAAAAATCTCCTGTTTAAAAAGGCTGATGTTCCACGTTTTATAGCCGCAACGCCATTGCAAGACGGACCATTGTCGATCAAATCAAGACATTCTTTTCGGGCTTTCAGCGGTTGACTTCAATGAGGACCGCACCGACCAGTTGCAACCGGGTGCCGCTGCCTGGCGGTGGAATGTTTTCAGGCCATTTCTTTATACAAAATCGGCCTTTAGCCCTTGTAAATAATGCGCTGGCAGCTATGAATAATAGAGTGATTTGAGTTGCAGCCAGTCGGCTACGGTGTCAACCGCTTTCTGGCCAAACAAGTGGGTTTTGGCACCGTCGTTTTGCACCAGATGAAAGCCTGTTTGCGCCGAATCTTCGTCATCACCATGCAGCCAAACACCCTATCATCGCGCCATGGAAAAACAGTTCAACACCGCCGGACCCAACCAGCCCGATATTCACTACACGCTGACACCCAGTGACCGCATCAACTGGCCCGAGTTGTCGGGCCTGATTGACGCGCGCAAGTATTTCATCCTGCACGCGCCACGCCAGACCGGCAAAACCAGCTTGATGCTGCACCTGATGCGCGAAATTAACGCTGCGGGCAAGTACCGGGCGCTTTATGTCAATATTGAAGGGGCACAGGCTGCGCGCAATGATGTGGCCAGCGGCATTGCCACCGTGGTCTCAGCCATGGGCCGGGCGGCAGACATTTATTGGAAAGACCCCAGTTGGAGCCAATTGGCCTGGCAAGAAGCGCAACAGGCTGCCACCCAAGGCAAAGACAGCTTGACCAGCGTGCTACAACGCTGGAGCCTGACCAGTGACAAACCGCTGATCATCTTTCTGGACGAAGTCGATGCGCTGGTGGGTGACACGTTGATCTCGCTGCTGCGCCAAATTCGCGCCGGCTACGCCCAACGCCCCGAAGCTTTTCCCCTTAGCATGGTGCTGTGCGGGGTGCGCGATGTGCGTGACTACCGCATTCACCGCCCGGACGGTGAAATCATCACTGGCGGCAGCGCTTTCAACATCAATAGCGAATCGATCCGGCTCGGTGACTTCACGCAAGCGGACGTGCAGGCCCTGCTGCAACAGCACTCAGCAGCCACTGGCCAGGTGTTTGAGCCCGCAGCGCTTGAAGAAATCTGGCTCGACACCCAGGGCCAGCCCTGGCTGGTCAATGCGCTGGCGTACCAGGCCTGCTTCAGGGACACCGCTTTGCGCGACCGTAGCCAGACGGTGACGGTCGAGCACATGCGCCAGGCCAAGGAGGCACTGATTCTGCGCCGCGACACGCATTTGGACCAATTGGGCGACAAGCTCAAGGGAAGACCGGGTGCGCCGGGTGATCGAGCCCATGCTGCAAGGCATTGAGCTGCCACCCAACGTGCCAGACGACGATCGCCAGTACTGCATTGACCTGGGGCTGATTGCACGGCGTGAGCGCCAGTTGCAAATTGCCAATCGCATTTACCGCGAAGTGCTACCACGCCAGCTCACCAGCATCTTGCAAGACAGCCTGCAAGGCCTGGCTGAACAGCCCTGGTTTGTTTTGGCTGACAGCAGCCTCGACATGCCCAAACTGCTGGCCGCCTTTCAGCACTTCTTTCGCGAAAACTCCGAGAGCTGGCTGCAGCGCTACGCTTACCACGAGGCCGGCCCGCAGTTGCTGCTGCAAGCTTTTTTGCAGCGCATCGTCAATGGCGGCGGGCGCATTGCCCGTGAATACGGCCTGGGCCGGGGCCGCACCGACCTGCTGTTGCAGTGGCCACTCACCGCGCGAGGCTTTACCGGCCCGATGCAGCAAGTGGTGCTGGAACTCAAAATCCTGCACAAAGGCAAAGTCGCCACACTGGCTGCGGGTCTGGAACAAACTGCCCGTTACGCCGACCAGTGCGCCGCTGCTGAATCGCACCTGCTGATCTTTGACCGCAACCCCAAGGTGCGGTGGGAAGACAAGATTTACCGCGAAGCGCATCAGCAGGGCGACAGGCAAATCAGCGTCTGGGGCATGTGACCGTCACCGGCGCAGGTCGGCAGGCATGAGGCTACTGCTCATTGCGACCCACTTGGGGCGTGACAGCACTTGCTGCCGGTGGTCGATTGGAAAACTCGGGGTGTAAAGAATGAAGCTGAGTTCGGCCAGGCGCTGCCAATCGACAGAGTACGGGATGCAGAAATTGCAAATGTACTGTTTATGGCGAGTGCTGACGGGATGCAGTGTTAGGCGCAAGACGCGAAGTTTAGCCAGCTAAACGAGCGGACTGCAACGACGCAATGCGCCCGCCAGTGACGCCAGAAATGGGATATTTGTGATTTCTGCGTCCCTAAGTGCATGACCCAAATACGATTGCCCTGGCCGCTGCCAGCCGTGTTGGTCTGGTCGCGTCGTGGGGTGTATTTGCCATATTGGCACGCTCTGGGTCAGGTCCCCTGATCGCTTTGGGGTTGGCTTGTGGGCTGGGTGTCACGGCTAGCGTGCTGAGCCGCAACTGGTGGCACCGGCTTGCAGCCCATGCACCCCTTGCACCAGATGCTCCAATTTCCGTATCCGTCACCAGGTTCAGAAAGAAGGTTTTGCCCGAGCCGTATTCACCTACCACCAGCTTGAAGGCCGGGCCACCTTCGGCCATGTGGTCGAGGCGTTTTTCAAGTGCCGCCAGTTCGGCATCGCGCCAGACCTGAATGTGGCGGGCTCCCAGCAGCGAGGTGCCACCCGCACGCAAGGACTGAATAAGCGCATCGCGTTCGCGCGGGCGCAGGGCTGTAAGTTGCATCTTTGAAATCTGGCGGTTGAGACAGACAGAGCCAGTAAACCGCCTTGCCCTTGGAAGATGGCTCAAGCCACCAGCGCCAGCGCCCCAAAGTCACCCACCTGCAAACCAAGCCCAGCGCTGACCAGCTCGCAGCCCTGCGTCAGCGGTGGCAAATGGCCGTGAACTGCCGCGCGCAGACGGGGCAGCAGGTAATCACGGTGATGCCAATACACGCTGCCGCCAATGCTGATGCGCGACAAGTCGAGCGTGGCAATCAGGCTGAACAACATCCGCCCCATCACCTCGCATACATCATCAATAATGGCTGAAGCCTTTATATCACCTGCGTAAGCTGCTCCAAAAAGTGAAGCGGGGTCGGCGTATCCTGCAGGTGCAAAACGCCGTGCCAATGCGTTACCGGCAATCAGGCCTTCGACATCACCGACATTGCCACAGCCACACAGCGCATCCGAGTTATCACTGACAAAGATGTGCCCAGCATGGCCGGCGTTGCCGTTTTTGCCACGCAATACATGGCCATCGACACACAGGCCTGTGCCGATGCCGGTGCTCCAGGTGACATAGGCGCAATTAGCCATGGGCACACCATGGGTTTGCAGGGCACCCCAGCGCCGCTCAGCCTCCAGCGCACCTATGCCATCGTTTTCCACCCGCACATGGGCAAAGGCGGCGCGCAGCGGGGCTTCGAGCACGGCCGCTTTCCAGTCGTTGGGCAAACCACGCGCCGGTCCGGCCAGGCCACCACAAATATTCGGCGCAGCCAGTTCGACCAGACCCTGGTTGAGCACGAACGGCCCACACGACGAAACACCTACGCGTGAGACGGCTTGCACAGGAACACCCGCTGCCGCACAGCTCTGGCCGACCAGCCGGATGATTTGCTGCCCCAAAGCATCGCTAGGGCCAGAAGTGGCAGTGGGCTCGATGACCTTGCCGCGAATGCCGTGTTCGTCGACGATGTTGACCGCCACCTTGGTGCCACCAATGTCCACACAGGCAACGGGCGCTGCACCAGCAGCCAGCTTGAATCCGTCAGTCAATACATTTAAGTTCATGGGTTTGTTCTTGAAACGGTAACGCGACAGGCATTACACACGACCGTAATCATCGCTCAAACGAACAATGTCGTCCTCGCTCAGATGCGTGCCAAACTGAACTTCCACGATTTCAACCGGGCCAGTTGTCAAATTGGCCAGCCGGTGCACCTGCCCCAGGGCAATGTCGCAATGCTGGCCTGCTACCAAATCAAACACACGCTCGTCGAGTGTGACGTGCGCGGTGCCCTGCACCACCACCCAGTGCTCGGAGCGCCGGTGATGCTTTTGCAGGCTGAGCTGCTGGCCCGGCCACACACCAATGCGTTTGATCTTGTTGCCGGGCACCTCTGACACGGTTTCATACCAGCCCCAGGGACGTTGGGTGCGTTCAATGGTGTCGGTGCGGGTGGTGATTAACATGGCCAGTTCTGTGTTGGAGGGTCCAGGGGAAAGCGACGACCCTGGGGCAGAATGCTAACGGTCAAACCATGCCCGGGTTACACAGCGGTTACGGCCCGGGTTTTGCTTGCCTGCGGGATATAACCAGTGCAGGTAGCAAGCAGCAAGTTCTTGGCCGTCATCTTGCCGGTACGTACAAAAATTGGTGGAACAGTGGCGTAGCGCTTAGCAGCCTGCGGTCACCTCGTTTCGGCTGCATTCCTCCAGCAAGTAAGCCACGGAACGGTAGGGTCGTCCGGTCTCGGAGGTCAGGCCGATTTCGCAGGTGCGGTTGGTTGACACTCCCTGGCAGCAATTGGAAGGCAAGGCGTCATGCACCTTGCGCAGCGCGTGGGCATTGAGCTCGGGCACGACAAAACCGCGGTCACCGCCAAACCCGCAACAGGTCACACCGGCGGGCTCGATCACCTCGGACACACAAGCGTCCAGCAAGCGGCGCAGAGCGGCGTCTGTGGCGGTGCGGCGCACGCTGCAATTGATGTGCAAGGCAATCGGGCCCGGCTGGCGCTGCACCTGCAACCGGGGCAGCAGCGCGTTGACAGCAAATTCATGAAAGTCCAGCACCGTCAGCTGCCCCGCCATGACCTTTTGCATGCGCGCCGTGCAGGTGCTGGCATCCATGACGACGGGGTAATAGCCACCCTGGCCGTTGTCGGCGGCTTTCAGCAAGGCCTGGGTGACCGCGTCGGCCATCTCGTTGGCCTCCTCGGCCATGCCTTTGCTCTCCAGCATCTGGCCGCAGCACAGCTTGTCAAAGCCTTCGGGCAGGATCGGGGCATAGCCTGCGCGCACCAGCAGCGCCATGATCACCTCGGGCAGCGTGGCTTCGTCGGGGCTGTTGGCGCCAAAAATGCGTCCGCCACAGGTGGGGAAATACACCACCGGGTCACCATCGCCGGTCAGCGCAGTTGTCTTTTTGCCAGCCTGCGGCATGCCGCGTTTCCAGGCACCGCCTGTAAGTCGCGCCACCAGGTTTTCGCCCACCACGCTGGAGGCCACATGACCCAAACCAATGCCGATGCGCGAGACGGTGGCCACCTTGCCAAAGTTGTCGGCTGTCCACTGCCCCACCTTTTGCGAGGCCGCCCCCATGCCCCGGCCGCGCAGCAGACGGGTGAGCGCCCCGGTATCGATGCCCACCGGGCAGGCGGTGGAGCACAGGCCACAGCCAGCGCAGGTGTCCAGACCAAAATAAGCAAAGTCTGCCTCCAGATCGGCCACGCTCTCGTTGGCGGCGGTGCGGCGAGACAACTCACGCCAGCTGACAATGCGCTGGCGTGGCGACAGGGTCAGCCGGTGTGAGGGGCACAGCGGCTCGCAAAAGCCGCACTCAATGCAGCGGTCAACCATTTCCTCCGCGGCCGGCATGGGTTTGAGGTTTTTCAGATGCGCTTGCGGGTCGTCATTCAGGATGACGCCGGGGTTGAGCAGATTGTGCGGATCAAACAGTTTTTTGATGCGCCGCATCAGGTTGGTGGCCTGCTTGCCCCATTCCCTTTCGACAAACGGTGCCATGTTGCGCCCGGTGCCGTGCTCGGCCTTGAGTGAGCCGTCATACTTGTCCACCACCAGGTCGCAGACGTCGTCCATGAAACGTGCGTAGCGGTCAATTTCACTCTGCACCGAGAAGTCCTGGGTGAACACAAAGTGCAGGTTGCCTTCCAGCGCATGACCAAAGATGATGCCTTCGGCATAACCGTGCTGGCGCATGAGCGCCTGCAGGTCCAGCGCGGCCGCCGCCAGTGACTCGACCGGAAACGCCACGTCTTCAATGATCACCGTGGTGCCCGCGCGGCGCATGGCCCCCACCGAGGGGAAGGTGCCCTTGCGGACTTTCCAGTACATCTCGCAGGTGGCCGGGTCAGTGGAAAACACGGGGGGCTCCACCGTGGTAATGCCGTTGAGCGCCGCTAGACAAGCGTCCATGCGAAGCTGCAGCGCCACACTGGTCTGTGCCCGGGCCTCGATCAGCAGGGCTGCTGCATCGTCACCCAGCGTCCGCATGGTGCTGGGCAGGCCAGGCTTGTCCTGCACCGAGCGCAGGGCAGCGCGGTCAAGCAACTCCACAGCCGATACCGGTGCACTTTTTAGGCAGGTCACGGCCTGGCAGGCCAGCGCAATGCTTGGGAAAAACACCAGCGCACTGGCTTTGAACGGGTCTTCGGCCACGGTCTGCAGCGTGATGCTGGAAAGAAAGCCCAAAGTGCCCTCAGACCCGATCATCAGATGGGCCAGGATGTCGATCGGGTCTTCAAAGTCGATCAGCGCATTCAGGCTATAGCCGGTGGTGTTCTTGATCTTGTACTTGCGGGTGATACGCGCCGCCAGCGCCTCGTCCTGCCGGGTCTGTGTGCCCATCAGGGCCAGTTCGGACAGCAGCGTGGCGTGGCTCTGCCGAAAACCGGCCACGCTCACGGGGTCTTCGGTGTCGAGCACGGCCCCATCGGCCAGCACCACCCGCAGGCCGGCCAGCGTGCGGTAGCTGTTTTGGGCGGTGCCGCAGCACATGCCCGAGGCATTGTTGGCGGCAATGCCACCGATTTTGCAGGCGTTGATGGAGGCCGGGTCAGGCCCGATCTTGCGCCCGTGGGGGCCAAGCCGGTAATTCACCTCACCGCCAATGATGCCAGGGCCAACCCGCACCGTGGCGGCATCCGGGCTGATGTCGCAGGTGGCAAACCCCTCGCCAATCAGCGCCAGCACACTGTCGGTGACCGCCTGGCCAGACAGGCTGGTGCCGGCCGCGCGAAAAGTCACCGGACGGCCATGCATGTTTGCTGCTTGCAGCAGCGCCTGCACCTCTTGTTCAGACTCCACCACGGCCACCACCTCAGGGGTCAGGCGGTAAAAGCTGGCATCGGTGCCATAGGCCAGGCGGCGCAGGCTGTCGGTGATAACCTGCTTGGCCGGCAGCACCGCGGAAAGTGATTCGATCAGGGCGCTCATGGTTTTCTTTCTTTGAGCAGGTCACGCAGCCGTTTGGGTGCGGGCACCAGCGGCGTGCGGCTGCGCGTCCAGGCGCCTTGCTCGGTGGGCGACAGGGCGCGGCCACGGCTCATGAACCATGAGGCCAGCTTGTAAAACCCCAGCTTTCCGTAGATCTGCGCCCACACATTCCAGACCGCTGTGCTGGACGCCGTGCGTGCTGCACCGCTGCCGCGCAAGGTGGCGTCATCGCTGTCGGGCTTGGCCATGGCCTCGTTGCGCAGGCGCACCAGAATGTCGGGAATCGGTATCTTTACAGGGCACACCTCGGAGCAGGCACCACACAGCGTGGAGGCAAAGGCCAGCGGGTAGGTGGTGTCCAGTCCCAGCATGTGCGGCGACACAATGGCCCCAATCGGGCCCGGGTAGGTAGTGCCATAGGCGTGGCCACCAATACGTGCGTACACCGGGCAGTGGTTCATGCAGGCACCGCAGCGAATGCATTGCAGCGTGGCGCGTAATTGTTCGTCGGCATAGGCCTGGGTGCGCCCGTTGTCCAGCAGGATCAGGTGCACCTCTTGCGGCCCATCCTTTTCGCCGGGTTGGCGCGGGCCGCTGATCAGGTTGAAATAGGTGGTCACCGCCTGGCCGGTGGCCGAACGCGACAGCAGGCTGTAGAGCGGCGGCACGTGTTCGAGCTTTTCCACCACTTTTTCAATGCCGGTGATGGCAATGTGCACGCGTGGCACGGTGGTGCACATGCGGCCGTTGCCCTCGTTTTCCACCAGGCACAGGGTGCCGGTTTCGGCCACGGCAAAATTCACACCTGACAGGCCAATGTCGGCATCGGCAAACTTGCGCCGCAGCACCCGTCGACCAATGCGGATCAGGCTGTCCACATCTTCGGTGTAGGCCACACCGGGAATCTCCTGCTCGAACAGTCGGGCAATCTCTTGCTTGGTCTTGTGGATGGCCGGCATGATGATGTGTGACGGTGCTTCGCCGGCCAGTTGCACGATGTACTCACCCATGTCCGACTCAAAGGCTTCTATGCCGGCGGCTTCCATGGCATGGTTGAAACCAATTTCTTCACTCACCATCGACTTGCCCTTGATGATGCGTTTGGCCTGAACGCGCTGCGCAATGCACAGCGCGATGGCGTTGGCCTCATCCGGCGTTTGGGCCCAATGCACCTGGATGCCATTGGCCGTCAGCCGGGCTTCAAGCTGCTCCAGCAGGCGTGGCAAGTGGGCCAGACTGTAGCGCCGGATGGACGCACCGAGTTCCCGCAAGCCTTCGAGTTCTTGCGCGTCCGGAAACTGGGCCCGGCGCTTGGCCTGCAGAAAGTCCATGGCACCACGAAAATTCTTGCGTTGGCCGGGGTTGTTCAGAACATCGCGGCTGCGCGCCTTGAAGTCGTCCATCGGGTGAATGTGGATGACCTGGCTCATGCGCCTGCTCCTGGTGCTGGGGTGGATGGATGGCGCAGCAACACCACCAGTTCACGCGGTCCGTGGGCCCCGTAGGCCAGGGTTTGTTGAATGTCCGCTGTTTTGGACGGGCCGCAGATCAGCAGCGCATTGGTGGGCAAGCCGTCTTCCCAGCCCTCGGTGGCCATGGCCGAGTGAAAGTCGGCATGAATCGTGACGGCGTCCAGCAGCACAAAATGCACCGAGGGCACCAGGGACATCAACCGTGGCTCGGAGGCAGTGGGCCAGACGATCAAGCTGCCAATCTCGGCAATGGCGCTTTTGGCCAGCGTCAGAGAGGCATCAATCTCGTCAAACAGCACATCGCGCCAGCCATCAATCGACTCGGTGTACTGAACCAGTTGGAGTGGCTCGGGTTGGCAAGCCTGCAATTGAGCGCCGTGGGGTGTGTCGGTGCCAATCAGCAGATTACGTAGCCCTTTGGCGACGGCCAGGCGCAGCAGCAGTTCGGGCCAGTCGGCATCGGTGGTGTCGTGCACCTCGGTCTTGACGGCTTCCAGCGCTGCCCGCCAACGGGCCACCCGCTGAGCGAGGTCTTCCTGGCGGCGGTGGTCGGTAAACCAGGTGGTGACATCCGGCAAAGCGGGGAGTTCTTTGATGGGGGTGGCACGTAGGCGCTGCAAAATACTGTCACGGGCGCTTGGGGGCGCGCTCACAGGGGCGCTCATGCGGCGGCTCCGGTGGCGGGTTCAGTGGTTCGGCGCCACAGAAAGCTGGCAAGATGCTCGCCGGGTAGCGTGGGTGCGGCACAGCCTGCCAGTTCATCCTGCTTGGCGGCGCGCCCGGTGATGTTGAGCAGGCAACCACAGTCTGCGCTGACCACGCACTGCGCACCAGTGTCGCGCAGGGCAGCCACCTTGTCACTCACGATGGCCTCGGAAATGTCGGGGTAACGCATGGCAAAGGTGCCCCCAAAACCGCAGCACTCTTCAATGCGCAACTGTTCCACCACCTTGACCTGGGCCAGGCTGTCGAGCAGGGCCGCGCTGGTGTCATGGGCACCCATTTCGCGGCGAGCGTGGCACGACGTATGCAACGCCACGGTGCAGGCGCTGCCCAGGTCGGGCTGGTTGAAATTGACCACATGCACCAGAAATTCGCTCAGCTCGTAAACCCGCTCTGACAGATCCACCGCTTTGGCATGCAACACCGGGTCATCGGCAAACAGGTGGGGGTAATGCACCCGGATCATGCCGCCACACGACCCTGACGGAATCACCACCGGCCAAGGCTCCACAAACAAATTAAGCTGCTGCAAGGCCACCGCGCGGGCTTCATCTGGGTAACCGCTGCTGTGCGCGGGCTGGCCGCAGCAGGTCTGTTCTTCCAAAAAATGAACCCGAATGCCTTCGCGTTCCAGCAGTTGCACGCTGTCCAGTCCGGCCTGCGGGGTGAACTGGTCGATCAGGCAGGTTGAAAACAAATACACATCGGCTGGCTTGGGCGGGTATTTCCGCCGGGTGTCTGTGCGCAAGGCCATCACTTGTCTCCTGGTGGTGACCGACGCAAATGGGTCGGATCAACTCCGAAAAGTGTAGGTTTTCAATCTGGCCAAGAGGCCAAGGGTTAACCCGCGATGCTGAAATTGTTTGGTCAACGCAGGTTGGATTGAGTCCAGCGCACGATGTCGTTGGCCCCCAGGGCACCAGCGCGGCGGGCTACTTCTTTGCCGCCCGCAAACAGCACCAGCGTTGGAATGCTACGAATATTGAAGCGTGCCCCTAGGTTCTGGCAAGCCTCGGTGTCCACTTTGGCCACGCGCACCTGCGGCTCAAGTTGGGCTGCGGCCTGCTCATAGGCGGGTGCCATTTGCCGGCATGGACCACACCAGGGCGCCCAGAAATCCACCAGCACCGGAATCTGGCTGCGGCTGATGTGCTTGTCAAAAGCGGCTTCGTCCAGCGCGGTAGAGTGGGCTTCAAACAGCGGTTTGTGGCAGCCTCCGCAGTCGGGTGCTTTGGCCAGATCGGCCCGATGGATGCGGTTGGTGGTGTGGCAGTGGGGGCAAACAATGTGCAGCGGATCAGTCATGGCAATACCTTTCTACCGCAGCAAATAGCGCCATTGGTCAATATATCAAGCGCCTGCCTCGCTGCTTAAATAACTTTTGAAATTCCTGCGGCTACCAGGCTCAGCAGAATGGTGGTGGTCAAGGGCAGAAAAAACTCGCGACCAAACAGTTTGAAGCGCAGGTCACCGGGTAGTCGGCCAAAGCCCAGTTTTTGCAGCCAGGGCGTGAAGCCGTTGATCAGAATCAGGGCCAGAAGACAACAATCAGCCAGCGGAACATGGTGTTGGTGCCTGCTTACAACGTATGGGTTTTATCGCCATGCGTAAACCCCAGCGCCTGCCAGGGCTCACCTTTGTAAAAACCGATCACCTTGAAAAATTCGCCCATTTCGTGCTCCATGATCAGTTTTTGCGTGTTCACACGTACAGGCAGGTCAGCCACGGCCATTTGCTGGAGCAATCCACAGTTAATCAAAAAATGCGCCTGGTTGCAGTAGCCCAGCACGCCCAGATCAGCGTCGTTGCCAGCCACCGCCACACCGGTAAAGTTGACGTGGGCCGTGATGTCCTTTTGACCCACATCGGCCAGCGGGTTGTCGTCCACCTGGTGCGCCTTGTGGCACATCACGGTGCCCATGTGGCGCTGCGGGTGGTAGTACTCGGCCTGCGGAAAACCATAGTCGATCAAAAACGCTGCACCTCGCTCAAGTTTGTCGCCCAGCGTGCGCACAAACGACTCGCCCTGGGGGTGAATCTCGGTCAGGTAATCGTGCTCCCCGGCCACCTCCATCGGCGGGCGCAAGTCGGTGATGCGGTCTTGCCAGACAAAACGCTGTGTCTGTGGATCAGCGTCAGTCGCCAGCGCCACGCCGCGCTCATGCCAGATGTTGTTGACCCGCGCCAGCAACTTGACCGGCATGGCATCGAGCACCTCATTGCCCAGAATAACGCCTTGTAGCGTTGCTGGCAATGCATCCACCCAGCGCACGCAGTCGGCAAACGTGCCCAGCGTGGCGCGCTGGCGCTCGCGCAGACTGCCCGAAATGTCCACCAGGGTGTACCTGTCAAGCGGTGTGCCAAGCGCCTGCAAGGCCTGTAACACCTGCAAGGCCAGCGCGCCCGAGCCGGCACCAAACTCCCAGACTTCGCGCGTGCCGGTCACCAGCAAGGCCTGCGCCACCTGTTTGGCCAGCGCCCAGCCAAACAGCGGGCTCAGTTCGGGCGCGGTGACAAAGTCACTGCCAGCGACACGGGCCCCGTTCTGCACGCTGTAGGGCAGCATGCCAAACTTGGCGCTGTCGTGGGCGTAGTAGCCCAGACCCGGCTGGTACAACGCCTGGCTCATGAAACGGTCAAAACCCATCCAGCCGCCCGTGTCCAAAATGGCCTGCGTAATCTGGTCGGCGAGGTCGCTCGTTAAACTCTGTGGTGTTGTCATAGCCTTTGGATTGTCCCCGAATGTCTAACGAATCCCCCACCCCCGCGCCACAGCGCACCGTGCTGATCACTGGCGCTGCCAAGCGCTTGGGCCGCGAAATTGCCCTGAACCTTGCCAAAGACGGCTGGCGGGTCGCCGTGCATTTTCGGGACTCGGTTGAAGAAGCTTCAAAAACAGTAGCAGACTGCAAAAGACTGGCGGGGGTTAGCGCCTCTTTTCGTGCCAATCTGGCCAACGAAACCGCGGTCCGCAATCTGTTGCCCAATGTGGTGGCACAGTTTGGCCATGTCGATGCTGTGGTCAACAGCGCCTCGACCTTTGAGCACGACACCCCTGAAGATTTCAGCTTTGCCGCCATGGAAAAACACATGCGCAGCAACGCCGGTGCTGCCATTCTTTTGAGCCAGGCGCTGCTGGAACACCTCAAAGATCGGGCTGAAGCCACCGGCGTGGTGATCAACCTGCTGGACCAGAAGCTGTGGAACCAGAACCCCGATTTTTTGAGCTACACCCTGTCCAAAGCCGCTCTGGAAGCCGCCAACACCATGCTGGCGATTGCGCTGGCACCACGCGTGCGGGTGGTGGGAGTCGCCCCAGGGCTGACGCTGACCAGCCACATCCTGCGTCCGGAAAAGTTCGAAATGCTGCACAAATTGTCGCCGCTTGGCCACTCTTCCACGGCGGCTGATGTAGCGGCCACGGTGGCGTTTGCCCTGAACAACAACTCCATCACCGGCACCACCCTGCTGGTCGATGGCGGGCAACACCTGATGAAGTTTGAACGTGATTTCTCGCTCATGTGAGCTGTAGAAGCTCATCAATCACTATTGAATTGCATCATCCATGTCATCCTCCAATGCCAGTTACACCCACGGTCAGCAAACGCTGGCCCTTACCGGCCTGCGTTTTGATGCCAGTCTGGGTATTCTGGCGACCGAAAAAGCAGCGCCACAGCCGATTCAGGTCGATGCCGAGCTCAGCTTGGGCGCACAACCCCTGTTGCCGCGCGACGACGACATCACCCACGTGCTGGACTATCGCAAGGTGCGCAAAATCATCATTGACGAGTGCACTGCCGAACACGTCAACCTGCTCGAAACCCTGATCGGCAAGCTGGCCAACCGGTTGATGCAGTTGCCCAATGTCAAGGGCGTTCGCGTCAAGATCGCCAAGCTGGAGATTTTTGTCGACTGCGAAGTAGCGATTCGTATGGAAACCGGGCAGTGGTAACGCCGAAAGATCTATGAATACACGCTGGACAGAATCCGCGCCCGACCTGGGTGCCTCCCACCCTAACCCGCCAAACCCCCAGGCTGGGATCGTGGCGGATACGGTGGCCAAAAAACTCGACATTGAGCGTGACGCAGCGCTGCGTGCCAAGCGTGAAACCCACAAGCTCGAAAAACGCCTGTGCCGCCAGGTGGGTGCCGCCATCATCGACTTCAACATGATCGAGGAAGGCGACCGCGTGATGGTCTGCATCAGCGGTGGCAAGGACAGCTTTGGCATGCTTGACATTCTGCTCAAGCTACAAAAGCGCGCACCGGTTCATTTCGACCTTGTGGCCGTCAACCTCGACCAGAAGCAACCCGGTTTCCCGGCGCACATCTTGCCCGCCTACCTGGCCAAGCTCGGCATCGAGTTCCACATCGAAACCCAGGACACCTACAGCATTGTCAAAAAAGTGGTGCCCGAGGGCAAAACCATGTGCAGCCTGTGCAGCCGCCTGCGCCGGGGCATTCTGTACCGGGTGGCCGACGAGCTGAAAATCACCAAGATCGCGCTGGGCCATCACCGCGACGACATGCTGCACACGTTCTTTTTGAACATGTTCTTCGCCGGCAAGCTCAAAGGCATGCCGCCCAAACTGGTCAGCGATGACGGTGGCCATATCGTGATCCGCCCGCTGGCCCATGTGGCCGAAAAAGACCTGATTGCCTGGGCCACGCACCGCCAGTTTCCGATCATCCCGTGCAGTTTGTGCGGCAGCCAGAAGAACCTGCAGCGCCAGGAGATCAAACGCATGATGCACCAGTGGGAGCGCCAGTACCCCGGGCGCACCGAAACCATGTTTACCGCGCTGCAAAACCTGGTGCCCTCGCACCTGATGGACGCCCGCCAGCATGATTTCAAAAGCGTCCAGATCACTGGTTTGGCCGACGAAAACGGTGACAAGGTATTTGACGAGGAAGAATTCCCGTTGCCAACGCTGCCCGGCATAGGCTTGGTTCAACGCGTGGATTGAGCAATAATTGTTCCCTAGCCTTTATGAATAAAGCGCTGTATGCTACTATATTGATAGTAAGTTTGCTGTCGGGCTGTGTCAGCGTGCGGCTGATCGACAACCAGGTCAGCAGCTTTGTGCCCAAGCCTGTGCACCCAGGCGCCACCTATCGTTTTGAGCGCCTGCCTTCGCAGCAGGCCGATGCCACAGCCTATGACCCGCTTGAAGCCATGACGGCCCAAGCCCTGGCCAGGCGGGGTTTGCGGCAGGTCGACCAATCTGCCGAACTCGTCGCCCTGGTGCAACTGATCGAGCGGGTTGAGCGCCCTGTGGTTGCCCCAGTGGCCTTTGGCTGGCGGCGCGGCTGGTTGGGTCACCATGGTGGTGCCGGCCTGGGCAATGTGCCGCTGTTTCCCGGCCTGGGTGAGCGGCCCAACTACTGGCGCGAAGTCCGGTTGACGCTGCGCGAACCAGCTACCCAGGCCGTGGTGTTTGAGTCAAGCGCCAGCCATGACGGCCCCTGGCGTGACAGCGCTGTGGTTGTACCGGCCATGCTCGATGCCGCGCTGCAGGGCTTTCCGAATCCACCCCCGGGTTTACGCCGCGTTGGTATCGAGATCCCGCGTTAGCACATTTGGCGGTTGCCCCACACCACTTTGCCTCACTCCCTCGTGGTCTTCCATAGGTCAAGGGGCAGCACGCCCTGGGTATGATAGGCTGCTGTCTTAGCAGTCGCCATGGACGACAATTTCCGTGGTCGTTGCTGCTCAATAGAATTTCACATGAACCAAGCCCAGTCCGAATTGATTGATGTCTCGCAGTTGAAAGTCGGCATGTACGTCGAACTTGAGCTGGGCTGGATGGCACACCCCTTTCCCACCAGCAGCTTCAAAATCTCGTCGGACAAACAGATCAACATCATTCGATCACTTGGACGTCAGCAGATCCGCTACGTTCCGGGCAAAAGCGATTTGCACGCCCCAGCCACTGGACTGGCGGCGCGGACCAACAACACGGCACCAGTCACAACCGAGGCGCTGCTGACCAGCCCCAATCCAGAGCAACTTGCACGCAAACAGAGAAGCGAACTGCTGAGCGCCCAGCAGCGGGACCTGATGGCCTGCGAGCGGCGATTTGGACAGACCGTTCGGCAGTACAAGCAGGCCATTGAGCTGATGCACAACCAGCCTCGCGTCGCGATGGAGCAATGCCGTGAACTGGTCAACGGTTTTGTCGGTGAGATGCTGGCCTCGGGTGAGTCGGCCATTCGGCTGCTGTCCGACGGCATGGGTGACAAACTGGCCATGCACCCGATCAATATCACGGTCATAGCGTTGCTGCTGGGCAAGTACATGAAGCTGCCCGCCAGCGAGATGGCCGACCTTGGCATGTCGGCGTTTTTGCACGACATCGGCAAATCCAAAGTGCCTGACCGGGTGCGCTGGCTTGAGGACAGCTTTTCGATCGCCGAGCAAAAGGCCTACCAGGAGCATGTCGCCCAGGGCGTGTCGCTGGGCCAGCGCATGGAGCTCACGCCCGGGGCATTGCAGGCGATCGCGCAGCACCACGAAATGGTCGACGGCAGCGGTTTTCCAGCGCGTATCAAGGGCGATGCCATGTCGCAGCCCGCCAAGATCCTGGCGCTGGTGAACCGCTATGAAGACCTTTGCAATCCCAGTCGCCCGGCAGCGGCAATTACCCCTCACGAGGCTCTGGCGCTCATTTTTGCGCAGCTCAAGGCCCGCTTTGATCCGCTGGTGCTGGGTGCCTTCATCCGCATGATGGGGGTGTATCCGCCGGGCTCGGTGGTGCAGCTCGGTGACGAGCGCTACGCCATGGTGGTATCAGTCAACTCCTCGCGACCGCTCAAACCGCGGGTGATCGTGTTTGACGCCAAGGTTTCCAAACACGAAGCGCTGATCCTGGATCTGGAGGCCTGCCCCGAACTCGGCATCCGACGCAGCCTCAAGCCGGCCAGCCTGCCGCGGGCCGCGATGGACTATTTGTCACCGCGCCAGCGCATCTGTTATTTCTTTGAACGTGCGGTGAACACACCTCAAAAAGAGGATGCGCCATGAAGCGCATTGCCTGGGGCCCTCTGATCGAAGGCCTGCTGGAGTCGGTCTGGCTGGTGGACCCAGTTGACTTGCGCATCCTGGCGGTGAACCAGGCCGCCTGCCAACTGCTCGGAATGAGTAAAGAGGCCATGCTAGGCAAGCCGGTGATTGAGCTCACCGCGACCCCGGAAGACCAATTTTTCTGGGAGGATGTGGCCGCTGGTCTGGTTGACAGCATCCGCTCGGAAACTTTGCTGCGCGGGGCCGACGGCGTGGCGGTAGCGGTTGATCGTCGTGTCAGCCGTGTATGGCCGGAGGTTGACCGTGCGGTTTATCTGGTTGGCATTCACGATTTGCGCCAGCAGCGCCAGGTTGAAAACGAACTGGAAAAACTCGTGGCCGAATTGCGGGCCACGCTGGAATCAACAGCAGACGGCATTCTGGTCAGCGACCTCAATGGCGACATCCGCAATTACAACCGCCAGTTTGCCAAGCTGTGGAATGTGCCCGAGCACCTGTTGCTGCACCGCAACGACCACGCGTTGTATGCGCATCTTGCGGAACAGATCAAGGACGTGGCGCATTACCAGCAGCGACTGCACGATTTCGACAACAATCCGCTGCTCGAAGCCACCGATCTGCTGGTGCTGGCCAATAGCCGTGTGCTGGAGCGGACCACCCGACCGCAGTACAGCCGCGGGCAGCCCACCGGGCGGGTTTACTCATTTCGCGACATCACGCAGGAACTGCAGAATGAGTCCCAGCTCAAGCTGGCGGCCAAGGTGTTTGAGTCGAGCCTGGAGGCCATCTTTATCACCACGGCTGACTTCCTGATACTGGCGGTCAATCCGGCCTGCGAGAACCTGACCGAGCGGTCTCAGGCCAAATTGATGGGTGCTTCACCCTCCGACATTTTTTTTCACCCCAGTAACCCCGGGTTCTTGGCCAACGTTCAAGCCACCCTGCAAGCCCAAGGTCTTTGGCGTGGTCAGCTCTGGATTCAGAAAAAAGATATCTTCGCCTGTGCTGTGCAGGCCTCGTGGGTGCTGTTGCGCAACGATTTGGGTGAGGTGTCACACACCATTGGCTTCTTTCGTGACCTGACCGAAGAGCTGGCCGCCCAACAACGTATCGAACAACTGGCCTACAGCGATGCCCTGACTGGCCTGCCCAACCGCTTGCTGCTGACGCAGCGGGTGGAGTTCGCGCTGCGCCTGGCAGAACGTAACGCCGGTGAGTGTGGCGTTTTTTTCATTGATCTGGACCGCTTCAAGAACCTCAACGATTCCATGGGCCACAGCTTTGGTGACCGGGTTCTGATCGATGTGGCTGAACGCCTCAAAGATTGCCTGCGCGAGGTCGACACCCTGTGCCGGCTGGGTGGGGACGAGTTCGTGATTTTTGTGCAGGACATTGACGCCCATGGCGCAGAAGTGCTGGCGCGGCGCATTCAGGACAGCATGACGCAGGCCTTCCAGATTGATGACATGACCTTTTCGGTCGGCTGCAGCATGGGCATTGCCTTGTATCCCGAAGATGGCAAGTCGCTCGACGCCCTGATCAAGTGCGCAGATACCGCAATGTACCTGGTCAAGGCGCGTGGGCGCGGCAGCTTCCGGTTTTACCAGCCGCAAATGAATGTCAATCTGCTCTCGCACATCAAGATCGACCACGCGATGCGTGGGGCCATGGAACAGAATTTGTTCCAGTTGCATTACCAGCCCCAGACTTCGCTGGCCAATGGCAGCTTGCTCGGCGCCGAGGCGCTGATTCGCTGGACCGACGCCGAACTTGGCCAGATGTCGCCCGCGCTGTTCATTCCATTGGCCGAAGAGTCGGGTTTTATCACGGTGATTGGCACCTGGGTGCTGGAGCAGGCAGTGAAGCAGGCGCGGGTCTGGCAGTCCCGTGGCACGCCGGTCAGCGTGTCGATCAACGTGTCGGCATTGCAGTTTCAGCAGCCGGATTTTGTCGAGACCGTGTCTGGCGTCATCAAGGCAGCGGGGCTTGCCCCACAGTTGCTGGAGCTTGAACTGACCGAGTCGATCCTGATTCAGGACGCCAACGAAACACTGACCCGCCTGCACGCGCTGGCCGCACTGGGGGTGGCGTTGTCAATTGATGACTTTGGCACCGGCTATTCGAGCCTGGCTTACCTGAAGAAATTCCCGATTTCAAAACTCAAGATTGATCGCTCGTTTGTCACGGGCCTGCCTGATGACGAGGGCGACCGAGCCATCGTCAGCGCCACCATCGGCATGGCACGCGGGCTCAAGCTCAAGGTGGTGGCCGAAGGGGTGGAAACCCAGGCCCAGCACGACTACCTGGCCAATCTGGGATGCGAGTCGTACCAGGGTTTCTTGTGCTCGCCGGGTCTGCCCGCTGCAGAGTTTGAGAAGTTGATGACCAAGCTGCCGCACCCCCCCGACTGAAACCCTTTGTAAAACCATGCAAGCTACCCGAATCATTGCCATCCGCCATGGCGAAACCACCTGGAATGTGGATGCCCGCATTCAGGGCCATCTTGACATTGCGCTGAACGCCACCGGCAGGCTACAGGCACAACGCGTTGCCCAGGCACTGGCTGATGAGATGGTGGACGCCGTGTATGCCAGCGATTTACAGCGCGCCTGGCAAACCGCAGACGCAATTGCCAGCGCAACGCAAAGCCCGTTGACGGCAGATAAGGGCTTGCGAGAGCGCGGTTTTGGCGAGTTTGAGGGCAAATCCTACGCAGAAGTCGAAACCCTTTGGCCACAACATGCGCTGCAGTGGCGTACGCGTGACCCGCTTTGGGCACCGCCCGCAGGGGAGTCCTTGCTGGCCATGCGTGACCGCGTGTTGACCACCGCCACCCGGTTGGCCGGCCAGCACCAAGGCGGACAGATTGTTCTGGTGGCTCATGGCGGTGTCATGGACCTGCTCTACCGGCTGGCTACCAGCCAGGACTTGCAGGCACCACGCACCTGGCAGCTTGGCAACGCTGCCATCAACCGCCTGCTGTGGACGCCAGACGGCTTCACGCTGGTCGGGTGGGCCGACAGCGGCCACCTGGACAACCTGGGTCAAGACGAGTCGTTTAGCTAAATTGGGTGCGTGATCAACGGCTGCGCCCGGCCTTGTAAGCCGCCTTTTGCGTTTGCTGTTGCAACCCGCCCAGGCCTTTGGCCTGCGCCAACCTGGACATGCCCTTGGCGGCATGGGCGTGGGTGATGGCCAGGCCCAGGGCGTCGGCGGCGTCCGTGCCCGGCAGACCAGGAAGGCTCAACAGGCGGCGCACCATTTCCTGTACCTGGGTTTTATCGGCTCGGCCATAACCCACCACAGCCTGTTTCATTTGCAAGGCAGTGTATTCAGCCACCGGCAAATCGCTTGACACCAGGGCAGTGACCGCTGCACCGCGGGCCTGACCCAACAGCAAAGTCGATTGGGGGTTGACGTTGACAAAAACGATTTCTACCGACGCCGCATCGGGCTCATAACGGGCCACCACCTCGCGAATGCCGTCAAACAGCACCTTGAGCCGAGCCGGCAACTGGTCTTTTTCGATGTGCATGGTGCTGATGGTGCCGCTGGCCACATAACTTAGCGCTGCACCGATTGCATCGACCACGCCAAAGCCCGTGGTGCGCAAGCCGGGGTCAATGCCAAGAATTCGCATCAGATATAAAAACAATAGCGAACAACGCTTATATTGAAAGGGCTAGAGGTCAAAATACCATCGAACCGAATGGAAAAACACGGGTGCGGCAAAACACAGCGAGTCGATCCGGTCCAGCATGCCGCCCGCGCCGGTCACGCCTTTGCCCTCGCCGCGCCAGATCGGAATACCTCGGTCGCGCTTGAGGGCTTTCATGACCAGATGGCCCAGCGAGCCAGCCGCGCAGGCAATGAACGCCATGGCAAAGGCCTGCCCCGGAACAAACGGCGTGATGCCTGCCAGCAAGGCCCCCAGCAGGCTGCCGGCGGCCATGCCCACCCACCAACTGCGCCAGTTAAAACTGTGGCTGACCAGCGGTGCCGAGGCAGGCCGGTAAAACCGGCGGTTCAACAGGTGCTGGGTGACCATGCAGGTTTGCACCACCAGCACCAGAAACAGCATCAAAAAGGCACTTTTCTTGTCGTAACGCGGAAAGTCCAGCAACATCAGGGCCGGCACATGGCTCATGCCGTAGATGCAGACCATGATGCCCCATTGCAGTTTGGCGTTGCGTTCCAGAAAGCGTTGCGGGTCATTGGCCAGGGCGCTGGCCACTGGCAAAGCCAGAAACACATAAACCGGAATAAACACCGTGAACAGGTCAAAGTGCTCAGACCAAACCAGCCAGTACTGAAACGGCAGCACACCAAAAAATGCCAGCACCAGGCTACGGTGGTCGCCCCGGCGAGTGGGTGAGAGCGTCAAAAACTCGCGCAGAGCAAAAAACGAGCCCAGGCCAAACAGCACCAGCCGCGCCACATCGCCCGACAGCCAGGCCACCCAGAAGACAAAAATCATCATCCAGCTGATGCGCAGCAGTTTGCTCAGGTTGCGGATGTCACTGCGGCGCCGATGCTCCAACGTCACATCTTCAGACTCGCGCATGGACAGCAAAAAAACCACCACGCCGGCAATCATCAGCAGCCCAAAAACAATGATGAACAAGGCCCCCACTTGCTGGGTAGCGCTGAGGTTTTTCAGGGCCTGGTACACAACAACGCCTTTCGTTCAGACATCACGCAGGGCGATGACGGCACTGCGTGCCCGCGCCAGAAAGTCCTGACGCTCTTCGCCGGGCAGTACCCGCATTGGCACGCCAAAAGTGACCGAGCACAGCACCGGCACCGGCACCACCTCACCCTTGGGCATGACACGCTGCACATTGTTGATCCAGGCTGGCACCAGCTCGACCTCGGGAAACTTGAGCGCCAGGTTGTACAGGCCGGCCTTGAAGGCCTGGGGCTCGTCGGCATAACCACGTGTGCCCTCGGGGAACAGAATCAACGAGTCGCCAGCGTTCATGGCCTCAATCAGCGGCTCGAGTGGGTCTTCATCGGCGTGGCGCTCGCGCGAGACATAAATCACGTTGAACACAGCGCTGGTCAGCCACTGGCGAAACGGCGACTTGGTCCAGTAGTCGCGCGCTGCCACGGCGCGCACGCTGCGGCGCAGCTCCTTGGGTAGTGCCGCCCAGATCATCACCAGGTCAGCGTGGCTCTGGTGGTTGGCAAAATAAATGCGCTGCTCGGCCTTGGGCGGACAGCCCCACCAGCGCGCCTGCGAACCGGTCAGCACGCGGATCAGCCCGAGCAAAAAATAGCTCATCAAGGTGGTGGCCCAGTCCAGCAGCGTTGGCTTCATGGTGCGAGCACTTGGTGTGTTGGGTGGTGGCGCATGGTGTTCACGGCAGTTCGGCATTTTGCAGACGGTTGGCAATCACCGCTGCGCGGCCCATCACATAGCTGGAATTGGGCAGTTTCTCAAAATACTTGGGGCGTGGCAGCATCACCGCCAGGCGTGCTGCCTCAAAAGCGCTGAGCTGGGCCGCAGACTTTCGGTAATAGTGCTGGGCTGCGGCTTCGGCACCAAAAATTCCCTCGCCCCATTCCACGCTGTTGAGGTAAATCTCCAGAATGCGCTCTTTGCTCAGGAGGGCTTCAAGCAGCAGCGTCAGCACAAACTCCTGGCCTTTGCGCAACAGCGTGCGCTCGCCTGACAAAAACAGGTTTTTGGCCAGCTGCTGGGTGATGGTGGAGCCGCCTACCACCTTGGGCGCTTTGGCCGGCTTGGGCGGCGCAATGGCAGGTGCTGATTTGCCAGGGTTTTTGGCAGCAATTCTGGCCTGGGCCTGGGTGGCTTGTTCTTGCGCTTTGGCGATGCGTTCTTCAGCCTTGGTGTTTTTTTGCCAGGCTTTTTCCAGCGCGTCCCAGTCCACACCATCGTGACTGACAAAACCGTCGTCCTCGCTGGCGATCACGGCGCGTTTGAGGTTGCCCGCTATCTTGTCGTAGGGCTGCCACTGCTGACGCCAGCGCAGACTGCCTGTTTCGGTGGCCACGCGCCAGGCTTCAGAGCGCTCAAACGCGGTGGACTGCGGGTCGATCACCAGCATGGTGGCAATGCGGGCGACAAAGTACAGCTGCAACAGCACACCCGCCACCACCACCAGAACCAGCCAGCGCAGCACAGATTTCATGGTTGATCAGGCTGCGGCCAGTTTGGCCCGCAACTCGTCGAGCACCTGGCGTGCCGGTGGCATCACGCCACGCCAGATCAGAAAGGCTTCAGCCGCCTGGCCCACCAGCATGCCCAGTCCGTCACGCGGCACGGCACCATGGGCGCGGCCCCAGTTCATAAAGTCTTGCGCTCCTGCGCCGTACATCATGTCGTAAGCCAGGGCACCGGACTTGAGCACCTGAGCATCCACCGGCACGTCGTGCCCACCCAGGCTGCTGGCTGTACCGTTGATGATGATGTCGAATTCGCCCTCCAGCCCTTTCAGATCATGCGCTTGCAGCTCTACTTTTTGTAGTATCGCGAGGGCCTGGTGGCGGGCCACCAGATCGCAGGCCTTTTGCACCGTGCGGTTGGCCACGCTGATGTGGGCCGGGCCGGCGTTGATCAGCGGCCCCAGTACGCCGGCCGCGGCACCGCCTGCGCCCATCAACAACACACGTTTGCCGCGCAGGCTGACCCCGGCGTTTTGCTCAATGTCATCCACCAGCCCAAGGCCGTCGGTATTGTCGGCTTCGATCTTGCCGTCATTGAAGGTCAGGATATTGCAAGCCTGTGCCAGCAAACCGCGTTCGCTGGTGTGGGTGGCCAGGGCTGCAGCCTCGAACTTGAACGGCACCGTGATGTTGCAGCCGTGCCCGCCTTCAGCCACGAAAGTCTGGATGCTTTGGTCAAAGTGGTCCAGTGGAATATGCCGTTTGGTGTACAGAATGTCTTGCCCGGTCAGCTCGGCAAAACGGCTGTGGATCCAGGGCGACTGACTGTGGGCAATCGGGTTGCCCATGACGCAATAGAGGTCGGTGCTCATGCAAGTGTTCTTTTGATGCGGATTATTGATTGCTGGCATGCGTCTCAAGCGTGTCGTCGCGGGTGAACTTGAAGCGCGACACGACGGCAATCTGGTCGGCCTGGCGGCGCATGGCGCTGTTGAACTCGCCAAACGGTCCGGCACTTTTCACGATGGCCTGGGCCCGACGGTCCAGCGCCGGCACGCCCGAGCTTTGCACAATTTCAGTGGACAACACCCGGCCGTCATGGTTGACATTGACGATCATGGTGAGCTCACCGTACAGCTTTTGTCCGCCAAGCTGGGGAAAATTTTCGGTGCCTTTGTCTTCAATGGCGCGGCGCAAACGGTCGTAATACACGGCGTAAACCGCTTCGCGGGTGGCCGGGCTGATGTAGCGCTTTTTGGGGCGGGCGTTTTCTTCGTTGATGCGGCGCTCAATCTCGGCCAGCAGCTTGGTCAGCTGGCGGCGTTTTTCATCACGCTGGGCCAGCTCGGGGCTGGTTTGGGCTTTTTGCGGGTTGATCGGGGGCATGGCGGCCAGCGCTGTTTTTACCTGCGCCAACATCAGGTTTTGCTGCTCGCGCATGTCGCGTAACTGGCGTTGCTGGTCGGATTCACGTTCGTCACCGTCGATCGACACCAGCGCCGGCGGCAGTGGACTGGTGGCGCGCCCCTTGTCGAGCTCGCCACCACCGGCCATGTTGGCTTGCGCCAGGGCTTGGGCCTTGTCGGGCTTTTCGTTGGTTTTTGCGTTGACCAGAATCACTTCAAGCGGGGTGTCTTCAAAAACCCGGTTAAAGGCCTCAGGATCAACAAATCGCACCGTCAACAGGGCCGCGTGCACGGCCACGGACACGCCAAGGGCTAACTGAAGGGTGCTGAAAGACCGCAGGTTCACGGCTGAGGATTATCACCGGCACTTGTCGGGTTGGGGGCAGCGTCGCCTTCGTTAACGTCCATCGCAATGGCAATCGGGCCTGCAATGGTGTCGTCGTCGGTGTCGTCGTCGGCTTCAGACACAACTGCGCCGGGCTCAGCATCGAGCCGGGCTGTGACAGTGCCATGAATGTCAAGCGACACCAGGTCAATATCGCCCAGACGCACCATCACGCGCGCCCCGCGGGGCAAGCCTTGGGCACCCGCCACCGGCAGCACCAGCGGCAGCTGGTCGGCGCGGACCAGACCATCCTTGAACAGCGTGGCTTCGACCTGGCTGATGCCGTGCTGCTGCACGTATTTCAGAATCCAGAAGCGTTCCATGGCATTCTGGAAGCCGTTGTAGGCAAAGTAAGCGGCGTCAAAGCTGGAGATGATTGAAAACAGCTCGGCATCCTTGGGTTTGAAGGGTGCTGCCAGCGCCGCCGTTTTGCCGTGGCGGGCGCAGGCGATGATCTGCCACTGGTTCACCAGGTCGGTGTAGCGGCGCAGCGGCGAGCTGCTCCAGGCATAACTTTTCACGCCAATGCCAGCATGCGGCAGCGCCTTGGTGCCCATGCGCACCTTGACGCCCGGGGCCATGCTGGCCTGGCTGCGGTAAATGCCGGGCACACCGAGTTCGGCCATCCAGCCGCCCCAGGTGCTGTTGGCCAGAATCATCGCCTCGGAGACAATCAAATCCAGCGGTGCGCCGCGCTGGCGGATGCTGATTTGTACTGTTTCGCTGCCGTTGGGCTCAGTCCCGTCGTTGCCAACCAGCCGGTAGTTGTAGTCCGGTCGGTTGAAGTTCTCGGGCTTGCCACGCACGATCTCGCGCTTGGCTTTCAGGTCTTTCGCCAGGCGGTATAAAAAAGAGAGCGCATTGCGCTTGTTCAGCAAGGGCTGGGGTTCAATTTCATGCATGAACCCCGGATTTTCCAGCCACTCGGTGGTGACAACAGTGTCGAGCTGGTCATGGCGCAGATTGGCACCAATGTGCACGCGCTCCAGTTTGGTTTCTGTCGCTTTGATATCCAGTGTGGCTTCGTCGAGCGTGACATACAGCGACACGGCGGGGCAGTCGTTGCCCTCTGTCAGGGTGTACTTTTGCACCACCTCATCAGGCAGCATGGTGATCTTGTAGCCTGGCATGTACACCGTCGACAGACGTGCGCGGCCAGTCAAGTCAATGGCGCTGCCCGGTTTGATGGCCAGGCCGGGCGCAGCAATGTGGATGCCCAGCAGCACGGTGCCACTGCCTTGGCCTTGCACCGACAGCGCATCATCGATCTCGGTGGTAGCCGAGTCATCAATCGAAAATGCCCGGGCGCTGGACAATGGCAACTCGTCGGTGATGAGCGGGGCGTCGAGTTTGGCAAACCCGGTGCCTTTGGGAAAGTTTTCGAGCAAAAAGCGCCGCCAGTGAAACTGGTAGGGCGAATCGATGGCACCGGCCTTGATCAGCAGGTCCAGCGGCCCCAGGTGGGTAGCGCGCGAGGCCTCCACCACTGCTTTGTATTCGGGCGCGTTTTTATCGGGCTTGAACAAAATCTTGTAAAGCTGGTCACGGATCGCTGGCGGGCAAACACCCTCGCTCAGTTCCATGACCCAGGCCTCGATCTGCAAGGCGATCTGCTTTTTCTTTTCAATGGCCGCCAGCGCCTGCGCCAGGATGTCGGCCGATGCCTTGCGAAATCGTCCTTTGCCGGCGCGGCGAAAGTAGTGGGGTGCGTCATACAAGGCCATCAGCATGCCAGCTTGCTCGGTCAGCGTGGCCTGGGCGCTGAAGTAATCGCGCGCCAGGTCGGCAAAACCAAACTCGTCTTCAGGCGCGAATTCCCAGGCCATTTCAAGCTCGACACTGTCCTTGACAAGCTGCGCGGTGGCCATCAGTTGGGCGGGCTCGGGTTTGTCAAACTTGAGCAGGATATTGGCACTCTTGACCTTGACACGTTTGCCGCTGTCAAGTTCCACCTGTGCCGAGGTATCGGCTTCAGACAGAATGCGCCCGGCTAGGAACTTGCCGGTTTCTTCAAATAGGAGGTTCATGGGCAGATTGTCACACGGGTGATTTTTCTCGGGAAAAGCAAAAATTGCACTCAAGTTGCACAAAACTTAACCGATAACCTACTCAGGCGAGGTGCGTCCTGTTTTCAGGGTTGTGATGCCCTCACGGTGACAAGGACGGTTTTATTCAACGCAAGACTTGGCAGAGGTATCTATGGCAAACGGTTTAATTTCCTCAGGCGCGGCGGTGCAGCCAGCTTTCAAGGCGTTGCCCGTTGTGATTTCTTCGGGTTCAGTAAGTGGTCTGCCAGGTTTAAAACTTGCGCGGTCCAACGTTGCCGCTGCCGCTGCCAGACCAAACGGCGCGGGCCAGAGTGCAGACGAGGTGATCGCCAAAAAACAAGTGGTGCTGACGACTGACGATCTGAAAAAAATTTCCCAACAAATGCAGCAAAAAGTCGCTTCGATGTCGCCTGAGTTGCGGTTTTCGGTCGACCAGGACAGTGGCAGAACAGTGATCAAGGTGACCGACCGGAGCACCGATAAGCTGGTTCGGCAGATACCGACTGACGAGGCCTTGCAAATTTCCAAGGACATGGCTCTGTTTCAAAAAGGCCTGCTATTGAATCAGAAGGTTTGAGCAACCAGGTCGAGTGCAGCGCCGGTCCGGTGCTCATGTTGTAGCGGCCAATGTGCGAATCAAGGTCAGGTTTACCTCCTCGGAATCCAGCTCGTAGCGGCTGCATAAGGCATCGCTGACCGTTGCATCCGGCCCTTCTAACGCAGTGGCAATTGCCAGGTACGGCCAGTAGGGGCCTTCCTGGCTGAGCAGCGCGGCGTTGACTCGCTCAGGCAGCGGCACCGCACCCAGGGCGCTGGCCAGTGGCTCGGCCAGCAGTTGGTCAATTTGTGACAACAGGCCGCACAGGTACAGCTCACGCCGCAGTGCGTCACCTTCGCCGGCGTCGAGCAAACTGGCCATGAGTCGAGCACGCAATGCCATCACAGTGTGCACAGGCCGCAGATTGCGGTCGCTGCTGGCCTGGAGCAGGTGTTCATGCAGCCAGCTTTTCAGGCGCGTCAGGCCCAACACCAGCAGACCCTGGCGCAAGGCATCAACTTCACGGCGCAGGCCGGCGCCGGCTGAGTTGACATAACGCAAAAACCGGTAGGTCAGCAGGGGTTCCTGCCCCAATAACTGCTCGATGTCTTCCATGGCCGCGTCGGCCTCGATCGCCTTGATCAGGCGCAGCATGGCCGCGCGGTCGAGCCCGATGCGGCTTTGCCGGTAACCATACAACACGTCTTCTGCCGGCCAGCCCAGCATTGCGGCGGCATTTTGTTGACCCAATACATGCTCGGCCAGCATGCGGCTCGCAATGCCTTCGTAAATCTGCCCGGCCTGAACCGGGCTGGCGGGGTCGGCACCTGCGCTGATGCCCTGGCTGCGTTTGGCAATGCGCAGCGCCATCAGCGCCTCCTCGGTGCTCAGGCTGAAAATGTGTTGCACAAAACAGCCGATGAATGCAGCTTTGACATGTGTGCCTGGTTCGCCCCGCCATATCAGCCCCAGGCCGCGCTGGCTGGCGCGCAGCACGCGCTGGGCGATACCGGTGTCTTGCAAAAGTTCGTCTGACACCTCGATGCGGGCCAGCGCGCTTGGCGTCACATCCAGCAGCTCGGCCAGCAGCTCGGCGGATAGGGTGCACAACTGCAGTGGCGCGGCACCAGTTTGCCATAACTGGTCAATCTGCTTGAGCATGGGGCGAGCGTCAACATGCGTGGGGGCGCGGGGTGCCAAACATAGCTGCACGCCAGCCAGCTTGCGCTGTGCGTTCCACAGCAGCTGGTAGCTCATGGACACCTCGTGCAGCGCACCGTTGGTCATGGCATCAGCTGATGAAGTTGAACAACGACAGTTTCTGAATCTGCGCGTAGGTCTGCAACGCCGCCGAGTAGCCGGTTTGCTGGTTGTTAAAGTCCGAGATGCCCTTGATCATGTCCAGGTCTTCGGCGCGTGAGCGGTCAGATTCAAGCTGGATGCTGCGGGATTCCTGGTTTGATGCAATGCGATCAGCTCGGTTGAGCAGGTCACCGGCCTGGCCCCGGATGGCCGAAATACGCCCCATGCTGATGTCAATGTTGTGCAGCGCCTGACTGACCGCCTGGACCGCTGCATTGTTGTTGGTTGCATTGCTGATGTCATGAATGGCATCGTCGAGCACGCTGAAAACGCTGGGGCTGGTATCAATGGTGACGGTGTCGTTTTCCTTGGGCGTGCCGGTAATGGTGAATTTCAGGCCGGGAACTTCGGTGACATCGATGGTGGTTGACTTGCCTGGGGTGAAGCTGATGACCGCAGAGCTTATCGGAAATCCGGCCGAGACCGTAGGATTTTCTGCGATGGTGTAAGTGACTGTGCTGGGGCCGGTGAGCGGGTTGACCGGATCAGGGGTGACCACGCCAAATGTCAGCGTGTAACTGGGATAGGGGGTGCCTAAAGCTTCTGCAGCCGTGGCGGTGGCAGTGACCAGCGCCCGGTTGGTAAGCAGATCGGGCTGGTCGGACAGCACGATGTTGTTGGTGATCAGGGTCCGGTCTGTGGTGATCAGACCGTCCACAGTATTGCTGACGGTGGCATTGAACACCAGATCGCGTGTCGGTTGGTGCATGAAGGTACTTTCGCCGTCCATGGCGAACGGGATGGCCACATCCGTGCTGGCTGATTGCCCGGGCAAACCCTTGAAGGTGTAGTCAGGGGGGGCGGCCTGCGGTCCAACAAACGGTGCCAGGGCGCTGCCCAGGGCGCTGAACAGGGGCAGGCCGTTGGTGTCCTTCTTGTTGGCCATGGAAAAAACCTCATCGCGCAAGCCCTGTAGCTCAATGGCAATGGACCGCCGTTCGGCACTGCTGTTGACGCCATTGCCGGCGTTGACCACCAGCTCGCGAAAACGCTGCAATGCGGTGGTCACGTCGCCCAACGTGCCTTCGGCCTGGGTAATGGCATTGCGTTGCGACTCCAGCGCCCGCTGATCGGCCGCGATGCGGCTGATGCGTGTCAAGGCCCGCTCGGCGTTGGCGGCACCGGTGGGGTCGTCGCTGGGGCGCACCACCTTCTTGCCGGAGGTTAAATTTTCCTGAAGGCTGGCCAGCGCACTTTGCCGGCTGGTGATGTTTCGCACTGCGCTGTCAAAGGTATTGGCTGAACCGGTGCGGATGAAAGTAGTGGCCATGATGTGCGCTCCTGAGTACGGTCACGCTAGCGCGAGAGGGTTTGAATCAGGGTGTCAAAAATCGACTGGGCGATCTGGATGACTTTGGCAGAAGCCTGGTATGCCTGCTGAAACTGCAGCAGTTTGGCCGCCTCTTCGTCCAGATTCACGCCTGAAACACCTGTGCGGTCCTCTTCCAGATTGGCAGCAATAGAACTTGACACGCTGGCTGAATAGTTGGCGCTTTGCGTACGGATACCAATTTGCGAAATCATGCTGGCATAGCCGTCGGTCAGGGCTGAGCCGTCAAACATGGCGGTGTCGCGCAGGTTTATCATGGCTGCGGCGTTGCCAGAGTTCAAAGTCAGGTTGATACCGTTGTTGTTGGCAGCGTCCTTGATGCCGAAAACCGTGAACGTGTCGCCGGCCTTGGGCGAGCCTTGCAGTACCAAAGACCACTCACTCAGTGGCGAGCTGGCGGGTGTGGTGCCTTCGATGGTTTGACCTGAGGTGTAAGCAAAAGTTGTGGTGTTTGGCGGTATTTCGTCGTCTCGGGTAAAGCTGTTTGGTCCGGTAAATGTCAAAACCACAGGTGTGTTTGTGGTTTCAACCGCTGGCGGGTTGGTGCGCGCCCGCAGGCTGGCGAGTTGCAGACTGCCGGTGTTGCTCGTACCCATTTTTCCGACCACCGGGCTCGCCACCGCCAATGCGCGTGGCGTTGAAAACTCGGCTGCGATGTTGCTGGCTGAGGTGCTGAAGGGTTTGATTAAAAAGCGATCACCCGCCCCGGCTGCAACGCCGTCCCATGTGAGGGACAGGCCATCAATGATGACTGGATTAGTGGTGCCAAAATCGAAAGCGGTGCTGGTGTTGTCAGACCGCCGGGTAATGGATCCGGAGCTTGCCGTGGAAAACAGAACTTCGTAATCCGACGCAGCAAATTGAGTCACGTCGCTAATGCCCAAGCTCAGGGCGGCTCCGCCAGTGTTGACCGTCGCAGGCGCAGAAGGCACCATCACATTGCCGCTACCGAATACTGTTGGCGTGAACAAATCACCACCCACATTGCCATCCAGATCCAGACCCAGCCTGTGTTGATCGTTCATGCTGGTGCTGATGGCCAGGGTCAGTCGCCCCAGCAGGTTGCGACCTTCGACCAGATCGTTGTTTTGAAACCGCAACAACCCTGGCACTTCACCACCGCCGAGCCTGCTTTCATCCATCGTCACGCTTTGTCCGGTGCGTGTGATCACGAGCTTGGTTTTCAGCGGATCGTTGAAATCATCCGACGACACCGCCAACTCGGCGGCAGAGTTGCCCAGCACCAGGGCTTGGCTGCCACCAATAAATATGCCTACCGTGCCATCGGTGGCCGCAATGGAGCTGGTTTGAATGTACTGATTGAGTTCGCGCACCAGTTGCTCGCGTTGATCCATCAAGTCATTGGGGGTCTGGCCAGTGCCCTGAGCTTTGGCGATCCGGTCGTTGACATCAGCGATGCTTTTGGCCAGGCTGTTGATGGCATCGATCTTTTGCGTAATTTCCTGGGTCACTCCGGTCTGCAGGTCATCCAGACTTTGTGAGGCACTGCGCATGCGCGACGCTGTTTCACCGACCCGGGTCAGCGCCACGGTTCGGGCCGTCAGGTCGGTGGGGGCGTTAGCAACGTCCGAAAACGCGTTGAGCATGTCGCTGACGGAAGCGCCCAAGGCGCTGGCACCGCCGGGAAAAATGCCCTCAAGCTGTCTTAGTTTGTCAGCTCGCGCGGTATCACCGGCACTGGTGGCACCAGCCAAGGTGGACTGGCGAACCAGAAATTCGCTGTAATTGCGTTGAATGGTGACAACATCCACACCTTTACCAATGTAGCCACTGCCACTGAATTGACCTGCAACGGTCTGCAATACGGCCGACTGGCGTGAATAGCCAGGGGTATTGACGTTGGCGATATTGTTGCCAGTGGTTTGCAAGACCGTCTGGTTGGCCACCAATGCCCGGGAGGCGACGTTTAGGAGCCCGCTCATATGCGTTGGGCCACAACTTGTGTACGCTGTTGCAGACGCTGTGTGGTTTCAATGGCGCGACTCAGCTTGGTCGCGTAGTTGGGGTCGGTCGCATACCCTGCCTTTTGCAAGCTGTTGGCAAAAGCCAGGGCTGAGCCGGTTTGCTCGGTCACTTTGGCATAGCGGGGCGACTGGGTGATCATGCGGGCGTAATCGCGAAACGATTCATCGTAAGAGTCATACGCACGGAATTTTGCGACTTTTTTCTCGGCCACGCCATTCACGTATTCGGTGGTGGTGACCTCGGCCACCTTGCCTTTCCAGCCAGCACCAGCCTTGATGCCAAACAGGTTGTAAGAAGGTGCGCCGCCACGCTGCTTGATCTCAAACTGGCCCCAGCCGGTTTCGTGCCCGGCCTGGCCCACCATGTAGCTGGCGGGTATGCCGGTTTCCTTTTCGATGCGAATGGCCGCCTCGGTGTGGCGGCCGACAAAGCTGCTTTGTTTGTCGGTGGCTTTGGGTGCGTTGGCACCGTAAGCTGCCAGAGACGAGGCCCTCTGCAGCGTTGTCAGGGAGGCGGAACTGAGCGCGCCTGTACCTGCGGCTGCACCATTGCTGCTTTGGGGCATGGCCACCCCCATCTGGCGAGACAGCTGCGCCGCAATCAGGTCTGACAAGCCACCAGGCTTGCCTGACATTTGCACGGCAAACTGCTGGTCGAGCAGGTCGGTGCCCAGGTCGCTGCCGGGGTTGTCGAGCATGCCAGATTTCATGGTGGCTTCGCGCATGCTCTTGATCAGTTCGCGCATGAACAGAGACTCGAACTGTTTGGCTGTCTCACGAATAGCCTCAGGCGTGGCTTGCCCGGCCTGCATTTTTAATTTGTTCAGCGACCTGGCATCAGCGGCCAGCGCGTTGGACAGCGAGCTGGAGGGACCGAGGCTCATCAGATCACCTCCAGTTCTGCGTTCAGCGCACCTGCGGCCTTGATCGCTTGCAAAATAGCCAGCAGGTCTTGCGGCGTAGCACCCAAAGAGTTCAGGGCTCGCACCACATCGGCCAGTTGCGGTGCGGCAGGCAGCGTGATCAGCATGCCGGGCTCGGCCTTGATCTGGATGTCCGCCTTTTCAGTGACAACGGTCTGACCACCAGCCAACGGGTTTGGCTGAGTGACTTGCGGGGTGTTGGTAATACTGATGGACAGATTGCCGTGGGCAATGGCGCAGGCCCCCAGGCTGACCGACTGGTTCATCACGATCGAGCCGGTGCGTGAGTTGATCACCACCCGAGCGGAGGGCACGGTGGATTCAAGCGGCAACTCTTCGAGTTCGGCCATGAAGGTGACGCGTGCATCGGGGTCAGCCGGTGCCTTGACGCGGATGGTGCGGCCGTCTAGCGCCTGGGCTGATCCGGCACCAAATTTGGTGTTGATGGCTTGCGCCACCTTGCGGGCGGTCTGAAAGTCAGATGCTTCCAGGCCCAGGGTAATGCTGGCACCTTCCTGCAAGGGGGTGGGTACAGCCCGTTCAACCTGGGCACCACCCGGAATACGGCCAGCACTCAGGTGATTGACCTGCACCTTGCTGCCACCGGCCGCAGCACCGGCACCGGCGACTACCATATTGCCTTGGGCAATGGCATAAATCTCGCCATCTGCGCCCTTGAGCGGGGTCGAGATCAGCGTTCCACCCTTGAGCGACTTGGAATTGCCCACAGACGACACGTTGATATCAATGCTTTGGCCCGGACGGGCAAACGCTGGCAACTGGGCTGTCACCAGTACAGCCGCCACATTTTTCATTTGCAGCTGGGACGCCGCTGCGGTTGACAGCGTGATGCCAAGCTGTTTGAGGTAATTGCTGATGCCTTGAGAGGTGTAGGGCATCTGCGTGGTCTGATCGCCGGTGCCATCCAGGCCCACCACCAGACCAAAACCGGTCAGCTGATTGCTGCGCACGCCTTCAACAGCAGCCACTTCCTTGATACGGGCGGCCTGGGCCGGTACCGGCAACGCCAAGCCCAACAATGCCAGTGAAAACAGCAGCCCCTGCACGACAAGGCGTGCGCGCTGGCTGGTGTTTGGTGTGTTGGATGAATCGTGCATTTGGTTTACCCCTCGGCACGATTCTGCGCAACTTTAGAACGGTAGAAAGCTGAAAAAGAACCGTGATAACCAGCCAACTGTTTGCGCTTCGGCTTGCGCACCGCGGCCCTTGGACTCCATGCGGGCATTGGCCACCTGGGTTGAGTTGATCAGATTGCCGGGCTGGATCAGCATTGGATCGACGGTACCCGAAAAGCGCATCACGTCCACATTCTGGTTCACGCCAATCTGCTTGTCGCCCATGACCAGCAGGTGTCCGTTGGGCAACACGTCCACCACGGTGGTGGTGATACTGCCCAAAAAGGTGTTGGCACTCTCGGTGCCTCCCTTGCCGGAAAAGTCGCTGGCAGAGGCGGTGCCGCTTTGCAAGTTGACCAGATCGACGGCTGAAAGCAGCGGGAAGGCACTGACGCTGGTCGAGCCCGAGCTGGTGCGGTTGGCGGTGGACTTGGAGACCTGGCTGGCAGTGACGCTTTCCACAATCTGGATCGTGACCATGTCACCCACCATGCGTGCGCGAGAATCTTCGAAAGCGGGGCGGTATGCGGCTTTTTTGAACAGGCTGCCGCTGGCCCCTGCCGTGCCGCGCTTGACGTCTGCCGGGTTGGTGGTGATGGGGCGCGCCTCGGGTGGATCGGGAAACTCCACGCTGACGGTTTGGGGCAATGAGCTGCAACCAGCGAATGCCCCAAAAGCTACCAAATACATAGTGGCTCGCGCATATTTGATAAGGGCTAGAGGTCGATTTTGCTTAAAAGTTTTCATGATGAGCCTGCGACGTTAAAGTTGGCCGAGTTTTTGCAGCATCTGGTCAGAGGTCTGCACCGCCTTGGAATTCATCTCGTAAGCGCGCTGGGTCTGGATCATGGTGACCAGCTCCTGCACGACATTGACGTTGGAAGTTTCGACAAAGCCCTGCATCAGCGCGCCCATGCCGTCGGCACCAGGTGTACCTGCCGTGGGCTGGCCAGACGCCGCACTCTCGGCATACAGGTTGCCGCCCAGGGGCGTCAGACCGGCCGGATTGATAAAGCGGGCTAACGCAATGGTGCCAATGCTGGCAGGCGCGGCCGTGCCAGGTATGGTGGCAGTCACTGTGCCGTCGCCTGCAATTGTCACGGCGGTGGCGTTGGCCGGTACCGTGACGCCGTTGGCCACAGCCAGCCCGGTGGCGGTGACCAGCGCCCCGGCCGAATTGACCTGAAATGCGCCGTCGCGCGTGTAGCTGTTGGTGCCGTCGGGCATGGTGACCTGAAAAAAACCATCACCCTGAATGGCTACGTCGAGCTTGTTGCTGGTCTGCTGCAGGTTGCCTTGGGCAAACGAGCGGCTGGTGGCCACGGTGCGCACACCCAGGCCGACTTGCAGGCCGGTGGGCAGCGTGGACTGCTCGGTGCTGCTGGCACCCACCTGGCGCAGGTTTTGGTACATCAGGTCTTCAAACACGGCGGTTGAGCGCTTGAAGCCGTTGGTGGACACGTTGGCCAGGTTGTTGGAGATCACGTCCAGCTGCATTTGCTGGGCTTCCATGCCAGTTTTTGAGATCCACAGAGAGTTGATCATGATGGGGTCCTTGCGAGATTAGCCTTGCATGCTGAGCAGTTGGGCGGCGGCGCGGTCGTCGGCTTCAGCGGTTTGCATCAGCCGGGTCTGGGCTTCAAACTGGCGTGCGGTTTGAATCATGCCGACCATGGTTTCAATGGCGTTGACGTTGGAGCCTTCAATAATGCCAAGTTGCAGGCGGGCGTTGGCGTCGTTGGGCATCGGGTCGCCCGAGGTGGTGCGAAACAAACCGTCATTGCCGCGTTTGAGCGGGTCTTCGCCGGTGGGTGTTGCCACTTTGAGCCGGCCAATGCCGGCTGAGGGCTGTTGGCCGACCTTGGCGGTCAGGGTGCCGTCAACTCCTAATGTGACTTCGGCGTTGGCGGGCACCAGAATGGGCGCGCCGCCATCACTCAGCACGGTCAGGCCCGTGCTGGTTTTCAGCGTGCCATCGGCGGCCACTTCAAAAGACCCATTGCGGGTGTAGGCCTCGGTGCCGTCCAGCGCCTGCACGCCAAACCATGAATTGCCGGTGGTCATGGCGTCCATGGCCCGGCCCGTGCGCTGCGGTGTGCCAGGAATGTCGAGAAACCCGGGCGTGGCTTCAAGGGCCATAACCCGGGTGGTGGAGCCGTCGCCACGCACTGGCACGGCGCGGTAGGTAGATAACTCGGCGCGAAAGCCATTGGTGGAGACATTGGCCAGGTTGTTGGACAGCACGGCTTGCCGATGCGCTGCCGCATTGGCACCCGTCATGGCGGTGTAAATCAGTTTGTCCATGTTGGCTCCTGGTCAGGCCTTGGGTTTGCTGGTCAAGGTCAACGCAGATTGACCAGGGTGGACATGATCTGGTCTTGCGTTTTGATGGTTTGTGCGTTGGCCTGGTAAGCGCGCTGGGCCGTCATCATGTTGACTAGCTCTGCTGTGAGGTCGACGTTGGAGTCTTCCAGCGCCCCAGAGCGAAGTGCGCCAAACCGGCCAGTGGCCGCTGAACCCTGTACCGGTTGACCCGATGCAAATGTCTCAGCCCAGGCGTTGCCACCCAGCGGCGACAAGCCCTGAACATTGCGAAAATCAGCCAGGGTGATCTTGCCAGCCGACTGCGTTTGGCCGTTGGAGTAACGCGTCGAGACCAGGCCGTCTTCGCCAATGCTCAGGCTGGTAAGTTCGCCAGCGGTGTAGCCGTCCTGCGTGAGGTCTGCCACTGCGAAGTTGGTGCCGTACTGGCTGACAGCTGTGGTGTCGCCATTGCCGCTCTGGCCCAAGTCAAGCATGATGGGCTGGTCCAGGAAGCCGTCGGTGGGCGCGCCAGCGACGAATTCGTTTGGGTTGAGCGATGCGATGGTTGCGGCTGGAAGTTCAAAGCCAAATGCAGGCAGGGGGTTCAACACTGGAACAGCGCTGCTGGTCGGTGCCGCTGGCGTCAGTATTTTTCCGCTGGTGTCAAAGGTAATTTGAAATACAAAACCACCCGGCGACGCCTGTAATGTCGTGTCAAGCGTGGTAAAGACGTTCCAGGTGTTCGCAGCTTCATCTTTTTCAAAGTAAAGGCTGATCGGGGATGCTACACCTTGCGAATCGTAAACATTCACTGAAGTTGCGTAGGTTGAACGTGCAGTGGGCTGGATCGCGGCAACTGCAGGCGGGCCAACAACCGCCGCCACGCCGACGGCCGGCGTGGCTCGGGCGTCCAGATTCAGGCGCAGTCTGACAACGTCCGTTTGTTTGGCACCAATGGGCGCGCTGGTTGGCAGTTTGAGCGCTTGGATCGTGCCGCTGGTGGGCACTCCGTCTATATCGGTGGGTAGGCCCATGAGATTGGCACCGCTGTTGGTTTTGATGTAGCCATCTTTATCGAGTTTGAACGAACCGTCACGGGTGTAGGCTGCTGATCCGTCCGACTGGGTCAATTGGAAGAAGCCCCCACCGTTGATGGCGACGTCCAGACTGTTCCCTGTGGTGGAGATGTTTCCTTGGGTAAATTGTTGTGCGATGGCTTCCACCGCCACGCCAATACCAGGGCCATTGCTGCCACCCCCGGCACCCAATGATGAGGCGACCAGGTTGCCAAATTCAGCCCGCGATGATTTCATGCCGGTGGTGTTGGCATTGGCGATGTTGTTGCCAATCACATCCAGGTTTCGGCTGGATGCGTTGAGCCCGGAGAGTCCGGTTTGGAATGACATGGTATTTTCCTTGCTGGCTAATAATAGAGTTAAAGAATGGCCTTGACGCTGCTGTAGTCAATGGAGTTGCCATTGGCCAGTTGAACTTTCATGACTCCGTTGTCACTGCCGACTGAGCTGACAGTGACCCGTGCCAGGGTGTTGCTCTCGATGGCTTTGCCACCCAGCGTGGCTGTGACGCGAAATGTCGGGGTTCCGCCCAGGGCGTATTTGGAGGCATCCCAGTCAAAATTGTGGCGGCCTGCATCCAGTGCCCCCAGATTAAACGAGTCCACCACCTGCCCGCCCGGTGACAGCACTTCGACCTTGACACTTTCGGCGCGTCCCGTGAGTTCGACGGCACCCCCTGCCGCGCCATCCTTGATGGTCAGGGTGTTGCCGTCAATCAGCACGTCATGTCCCACCATGCTTGACCCTTGCAGCACCTGCATGGCGGTGAACTGTTCGCCCAGGCTCTTGAGGGTTTCGTTGACCTGCTGGATGCCCGTGACAGTGTTGATCTGCGCCATCTGGCTGGTCATTTGGGCGTTGTCCATGGGGTTCATGGGGTCCTGGTTGTTCAGCTGCGCCACCAGTAATTTCAGAAATCGGTCCTGTGCCTCGTCGATGGTGGAGGTGGTGCTGGCTGTGTTGGTGCCTGTGGCAATCTTGGTATTGCTGGAGACCACGGGGGCGCTGGATGAGGTAAGCATGGCGGTGTCCTGGTTTATTGACCCAATTGCAGGGTTTTGAGCAACAGCGACTTGGCCGTGTTCATGACTTCGATGTTGTTCTGGTAAGAGCGCGAGGCCGAGATCATGTTGACCATCTCTTCGACCGGATTGACGTTGGAATAGTTGACATAACCCTCAGCGTCGGCAGATGGGTGGTTGGGGTTATGCACCCGCTTGAAGGGTTCGTTGCTTTCTTGAATGGCGCTGACTTTGACACCCGCCGAGGCTTCGCTGCCCAAAGGAGTCGTCTGAAAAACCACTTGGCGGGCTTTGAATCCCTGGCCATCGGGGCCGGCCACCGCGTCGGCGTTGGCCAGGTTGCTGGCCACCACGTTGAGTCGTTGTGACTGGGCGCTGATGGCGCTACCCGAGACGTTGAAAATTGAAAACATGGACATGGTGCTGCTCCGCGGTGTGGCCGCTTACTGGCCCTGAATGGCGCTCAAAATGGACTTGGACTGCCCGTTGATAAAGCGCAGGGTGGATTCGTAACGCACGGAGTTGTCAACAAAGTTGGCGCGTTCGCGGTCCAGGTCCACGCTGTTACTGTCAACACTGGGTTGGCTTTGAATGGCATAACCCAGATTGGCTGAACGTGTTAGCTGACTGTCGCTGCCAACTGGCAAGGCAAAGTGCCGTGGGTTGGTTGTGGCACCGGATGTGCCAGAGACTTGCGGTTTGATCACGCGGCCAAGCTCACTGGTACTGGCACCGGTGGACTCGATCAGCGCGTCTTTGAAATTGATGTCGCGCGCCACAAAGCCGGGCGTATCAGCATTGGCAATGTTGCTGGCGATGAGGCGTTGGCGTTCGGCTCGCAGCACCAGTGCCTTGGCATGGAAGTCCAGTCCGCTGGTTAGATTGGCAAACATAAAACACCTCGGCTTTCTTGCGCCATTGGTTTTGCCCGGTAAAGTTTCAGAAATGGCGTTCGAGTGATTATGAAAATGCCCGGAGATTTCTAAACCGCAAATAGAGGGCTATTGCTTGTTCATTTGTGCTGATTGACTTGCGCTGCTTTGTTTAAAGTGCAAGGGCTTGTTCTTGGAGATGTCATGGCCCACTACTGCTCACGGTTCGTTCTCTACGCGGTGCATCTGGCGGCGTGGATGGCGTGCGCTATTTATTTGCCATGGAGTCATGCTCAAGGCCTGACGCAGGGGCCAGAGGTCTCGACCGCTTACAACGAGTTGGCACAAGGATGGATCAATGAAGCCCTGTCCAAATCGGGTAGCCTGCCGCTGCGCATGGAAGTGGAGGTCGGGGCGCTTGACCATCGCCTCAAGCTTGCACACTGCGAACGGGTTGAGCCCTATATTCCACCAGGGGTGCAGTTGTGGGGCAAAACCCGAGTTGGGTTGCGCTGTGTAAAGGGTTCGAGCAAGTGGAATGTATTTCTGCCGATCACTGTCAAGGCATTTGGCCTAGCTTGGGTGATTAAGGGGCAAGTGGCACCGGGGGTAGCGTTGACCGAGTTCGACGCCATGATGATGGAGGTGGATTGGGCAGAAAGCAACAGCCCAGTAGTTGCCAATCAGGCCGACTGGTTGGGATTTGCCGCCACACGGGTACTCTCGACCGGGCAAGTGTTGCGCCAGGACATGGTGAAGGCTGCGCAGGTTTTTCAGGCCGGAACCCAGGTTCGGGTCGTGGCAATTGGCAACGGATTCGAGATTGCGACCAGCGCCCAAGCCGTTTCGCCCGGCATTTTGGGCCAGAGTACCAGGGTGCGGATGGACAACGGTCGGGTGGTCAGCGGCCGGGTGGTAGACAACCGCACGGTCCGGTTGGAGCTCTGAAGGTTGGAGCCGGCATGAAAATAAGGTTAAAGTCTGGGCTGTTTATGCCGAAAGTGATCCTACGAGGCTACATAAACCGTAGTTTTGGAGAACACCATGAAAATCAGCCAAACACCAGACAACCCTGTTGCCACCAGCACCATCGCCGCGATGGCTGCCAAAAGCGGTCCTGTTGCCAGCACGCTTGGCAAACCCGTGGCTGCCAAAGGAGCGACGTCAGCCGGGGTGGCCGTCACCGTGTCTCCGATGGTGCGTTCGCTCGAATCCTCGGGGGTGGACGAGGTGCCGGATGTCGACACTGGAAAGGTCAGCGCAGTACGTTCGGCCATTGCGCAAGGCACTTATGTTGTCAATCCAGAAGCGATTGCCGACAAACTATTGTCCAGCGCTCGGGAAACGCTTCAACGCAGTCGGGTCTGATCGCTGATGCGTGTGCTTTTCCTCTGATTTTTGAGGAAAAGCCATGAAAACGATTCCACAAGTTGTAGTTTTGGATCAAATTGAAGCAGAAATTGAGCAGTTTGCAAGCGCACTGCGGTCACATCAAACAGAACACTTGACGTATGCAGCCACAACATTGCAGGCAACAGTTCGCGAGTTGTCAAGCGCACCGCTGCGCGAGTCTACTGGCACTGCTGAAAACATGGTTGTTCGAAATAGACTCAAAAAAATAGCAGCTTCGTTGCTTTCCCAGCGAGAAAGCCTGTTGCGGCACGCGGTGCTGACTGAGCGATCGCTGGCTGCACTGATGCCCGCCAGCCGCAAAGAGACCTATTCGCCTGCGTCCGGGTGCTTACGCTGGACGCACTTATGGGAGTGCAGGTCGTCAAAGTGGAGAATTCAATAGCCTGGCTGCCTGAGCGGTACGCTAAGGCTCAGTGAGTCCGCATTTTTGCCCGAAGCCGGGCAATGGACTGGCTGTGCAGCTGGCAAACTCTTGATTCGGTGACATCAAGCACAGCCGCGATTTCTTTCAGATTCATGTCTTGTTCATAATACATGCTCATGATGTACTGCTCACGCTCGGGTAGATTTTTGATGGCCGCCACCAAGGCCGTGCGCAAGCGGTTGTCGCGCAAGACATTGAGTGGATCGGCATCGACATCGCCCATGTGACGGTCCAGAAAACTGTCCTCGTCGTCCTGGTTGCGGCTCATGTCTTCCAGATAAACCAGTTGTGTTCCTCTGACCTTGTTCAGCAGACTTTGGTATTCAACCAAGCTCATGCCCAGATCTGTGGCAATTTCGCTTTCCAGCGGACTGCGCCCCAAACGATGTTCCAGTCGCCGGAGTGCCTCTTCGATTTCTTTTTGACTCTTGCGTGTGCCGCGTGACACCCAGTCATTTTCCCGCAGCTCGTCGAGCATGGCACCGCGGATGCGCTGGGTGGCGAAGGTTTCAAATTGAACTCCCTGGTTGGCCTCAAAACGCGACAGGGCTTCAGACAAGCCAATCAGGCCAACCTGGATCAGATCGTCGACCTGAACATTCGCCGGAAGTTTCGCCATCATGTGGTGAGCCAGCTTGCGCACCAGCGGTTGATATTGGCGAATCTGGGCGTTGCGGTCCAACTGGCCCTTGGCGGTGTACATCAGTGGATCCTCCCGGTGGGATGTCTCTCAAGAAGCACAGCGCTTTCAAGCAACTGCAGGGCCAGCCGGTTGAGGTCGTCCTGCGAACTTTCTGCCCGTGCCGATGCCGTGATTGTGACTGGTTTGACTGCGTATCCTAGAAAGGTCAAGGCACATTGTTGCAAATGAAGGGCGGGGTTAGTGTTCGACATTGTCACATCGGCTGGGCTAGGCAACGTAATGTTAGCAACAGTTGGTCGCATCTGGGCTTCCAGCAGCAACTGTTTTAAAGCCTGGTAGGCGGTCAATGAGGATGATTTGAGGGGCGAGACGATCAACAAAGGAGAAATCCTGCTGTGTTTAAGCACTTTGGTGATGGTCTGGGCGTTGGCGTAGACCAGAACCACAGCATAATTTTGAAACAGTTCACCCAGTGTGGCAAAGGAAAAGCTTTGGCCTGACAAACGCTCAAACCCTTGCGCAGCCGGCAGTACCGACCAGGATACCGCGCGCTCGTCTTCCTCAAAACGTCCCAGCGGGTTGTCCATCCACTGCGCCAGGCCGGGGTTCTGCGCGGACTCCTGGGCATGTCCATCCAGTACCAGAACGGAAAACCCCAGGTCAACCCAGGCTGCACACAATCCCCAGAGCAGCGGTAACTCACCTCGCTGCTGGCCATGGCTGGTGACGCTCACCAACCTTGGCACCGCCGGCGGCGCCAGGCATTGCAAGCCAGCAGCCTGGTTGACGCAGGTGTCAAGCATTGAGCTGCCCTGCTGGCATTGGGGCGGATTCGGCAAAAAAGAAACCCAGGTCAGAGGATTTGGGATCAAACGCCGATTTGACGGGCGCACGCATGGACATGGCCACCAGTCTTGCAGCGTCGGCACGCTCCCAGTCTTCGGGCACTTTTTGCCCCATGGTGACGCCGCGCAGCTGGAGTTGGTTACGAATGACTGCATCCAGAGCGGGGCCAACTTTTGCCGCCTCGTCAATTTTGGACAGAATAGCTTGCTGCACACCACCGGTTTTGAAAGACGTGATGACATCGTCAAGCGTATCGCCGTGGCCACCAGCATTGAGTACCAGCAAACGGGTGACGCCGGGAACCTCCAGCACGTCGAGCATGTCACGTTTGCGTGGGTCATTGGGGGCGATGCCAGTGGTGTCTATAAGCACCATTTTTTTATTGGCCAGCAAACCCAACAGGTCTTGCAGTGCCGCGCGGTCATGAGCCAGATGAGCCACCACACCCAGCATGCGACCGTAAGCGCGCAATTGGTCATGGGCACCGACCCGGTAGGTATCCAAGGTAATGAGGCCCACGCTGTTGGCACCATGCGTGCGTGCACACAGTCCCGCCAGTTTGGCGGCTGTGGTGGTTTTTCCAACGCCCGTGGCACCCATCAGTGCAAATGTTCCGCCCTCTTCATGAATCGCTTGGGCCGATGCATCAGTACGCAGGTTGCGGGTCAGAATGTCCGTCACCCAGCGCATGGCTTCTGCTGCCACTGCGTCTTCGGGCATGCGCTCAATGATGGTTCTGGAAAGCGCTGGCGAATAGCCCGAGCGGATCAGTTTGAGCATCAGGTTGGACTGGATCGGATTCTGACGCGTCTGCCCGAGCCAGGTCAGCGTGTTAAAACGCTCTTCGATCAGGGCTTTCATGGCGTGCAGTTCGTCCACGATACCTTGCGATGCGACCGGTTGCTTGACTGGTGTGGCGCGAGGCACGTTGCGTGTCTGCGCCGGCGTATTGACCGACGGTGTGTATTGAATCGGTGCCAGGGGCACCGTGGGCGCGGGGCGGGCGCTGGGTGACTCCATGCGGGCCGATACCATGCGCTCAGAGGCGCTGGACGGCGCTGGCCCGGAAAGGGCTTCGCTGCGACGTTTGAGCATCCGTTCGCGTACATAGTCCTGAAATGAGAGCGTGCTCATGGTCAACTGTGTGGCATCGTCAACCACCTGACTGTCAGGATTGGCAGTAAGGCGGGTCATGGCAGGTGCGGGTTGTGGGCGCTTGCCCTGGCGTGCCAATTCGTTGCGATCCAGCGTTGCCAGCGTGTCCTCACCGGTGGCAACCACTTCGACGCCAGATGCTGTGGGGCGATTGGACAGGATCAAGGTGCCGTCACCAAATGCAAGACGTGCCTTTGACAGTGCTTCGCGGGCCGTTGGGGCAATAAAGCGTTGAATATTCATGATGCAGCACCTTTCAGAATGGGACCGATGCGAATGGTGTGGGATTCGGGAATTTCACTGTGAGCCAGAACCTGTAGCCTTGGGGCGACACGCCGCACCAGGCGGGACATGGCGCTTCGAATGGCGTCTGGCACCAACAGGCAGGCAGGAATGCCAATTTCTTCCTGTTTGAGTGCCACCTCAGCGGCCTTTTGTGTGAGTATTTCGGCCACACCGGGGTCAAGCGCCTGGCCTTGGCCAGAGGGGTTGCCCAGGGCCTGGACCAGCAGGCGCTCGAGTGATGGGTCAATGGCGATCACATTGAGTTCCTGGGTGGGTCCGTAGATTTGTTGCACGATCGCGGGCGACAGCGCAATGCGCACCCGACGCGCCAACTCGGCCGGGTCGGTCGTACTCCCGGCATGTTCTGCCAGGGATTCAATGATGGTGCGGATATCCCGAATGTGAACCGATTCTTCCAGCAACAGCTGCAGAACTTTTTGAAATGCGGCAATGGAAACCATTTTTGGAACTACTTCTTCGATCAGTTTCGGTGCCTGCTTGCTCACGTGCTCAACCAGTTGCTGTGTCTCCGTGCGGCTCAGCAATCTGGCGGCTTGCACTTGCATCAAGTGTGACAAATGCGTGGCCATGACAGTCTCGGAATCAACCACAGTAAAACCAGCCATTTGCGCGGCTTCTTTCTGGCTGGCGTCGATCCAGTGCGCCGGCAGCCCGAAAGCTGGGTCTGTGGTGGGCGTGCCAATCAGCGGTGTACTGATGCCGCCGGGGTTGATGGCCAGAAACATGCCCGGGAAGGCTTCGCCTTCGCCCACAATCACGCCGCGCAATGTGATGCGGTAGCCGCTGGGCTTGAGTTCCAGGTTGTCACGCACATGCACCGGCGGGGGCAAAAAACCCACCTCTTGCGCAAATTTGCGACGCACGCCCTTGATCCGCGTGAGCAGGTCACCCTGGCGGTTTTTGTCTACCAGCGTGATCAGCCGGTAACCCAACTCCAGCCCCAGTTGATCCACTGGTTGCAGATCATCCCAGCTGGCTTCAGTGTCTGAGGACGGTGCTGCCGTAATGACCGGTGCTTCAGCGGGCAGGGGCTGATGTGCCAATACCCAGGCACCATAGCCCAGCAACATGGCAACACCCAAAAATACGGTGTGCGGCATGCCCGGAATGACGCCCAAAATACCCATGATGGTGGCGGTGATGCCCAGCACCTTGGGTGATATGAACATTTGTGTGACGATCTGACCGCTCAGATCACGGTCTTTGCCCACGCGTGACACCACCATGGCTGCAGCGACAGAAATCAGCAGGCCGGGTATTTGCGCCACCAACGCGTCACCGACCGCCAGCAAGATGTAGGTGTCTGCGGCCTGTGATGCGGTCAGACCGTGCTGTAACACACCCACGGCGAAGCCACCAAAGATATTGATCAGCAAAATCAAAATACCGGCCACGGCGTCGCCACGCACAAACTTTGAAGCACCGTCCATCGAGCCAAAAAAGTCGGCTTCTTCAGACACCTCGGCGCGGCGGCGCTTGGCTTCTTTCTCATCAATCAGCCCGGCGTTCAGGTCGGCATCCACGGCCATCTGCTTGCCCGGCATCGCGTCCAGGGCAAAGCGCGCCGACACTTCGGCAATCCGCTCGGCACCCTTGGTCACCACGACAAAGTTGATCACCACCAGAATCGAAAAAACAATCAGACCGACCGCAAAGTTGCCACCAATCAAAAAATGCCCAAAGGCCTCGATCACGGCACCTGCGGCACCTGGGCCGGTATGGCCCTCAAGCAACACCACGCGGGTTGAGGCCACATTGAGCGACAGGCGCATCAGGGTGGTCAGCAGCAATACCGCCGGAAACGCCGCAAAGTCGAGTGGCTTGAGCATGTAAGCCGCAACCATCATCACCATCAGCGCCACCGAGATGTTGAAGGTAAAGAAGGTGTCGAGCATCCATGGCGGCAGCGGCAACACCATCATGGACAAAATGGCCACCACCAGCATGGGAGCGGCGGCACCTTGCATCAGTGCTGTGTTGTCGCCGAACCACTGTTTGAAAGAGTTCAGGTTCATGGATTTTCTGCGGTGGCAACTACTTTGGACAGGGGATCGAGCTCAGGTGGAACAAACGGAATGGGTACCTCGCCAGGCATGGGTCCGTCGCCCCGCATGGCGGCCTTGAGCCGGTAGATGTAGGCCAGCACCTGTGCCACGGCGGTATACAGGCTGGTGGGAATGTCCTGATCAATGTCAGCATTGGCGTAAAGGGCGCGCGCCAGCATAGGCGACTGCAGCACGGGGATGGCGTGTTCCTGGGCGATGTCACGAATTTTGAAGGCCAGCAAATCTGCGCCCTTGGAGACCACGCGCGGCGCGTGCATGGTTTTGTCATCGTACTGGATGGCAACTGCGTAATGGGTCGGGTTCATCAGCACAAAATCGGCCTTGGGAACGGCCTTGACGCTATTGCCTTGGGCTAGGTCGCGCTGGCGCTGACGGATGTGTCCTTTCATTTGGGGGTTGCCGTCTGATTCCTTACTTTCCTGCTTCATCTCCTCGTGCGACATTTTCAGGCGTGACTTGTGCAAAAAGGTCTGCAACGGCACATCCACCATGGCCACGATCAGCAGCACTAGCAGCATCAGCCCCACGCCTTGGGTAAGCCATTTTGAGAGGTAAATGATGGAACTGGTTGAAGGCTGCAGCACCAGCGATCGCAGGCTCTCTAAGCTGGATGACAGGTAACTAAAGCCCACCACGATCAGCATGCCGGCAATAAACGACATCTTCAGCACTTCGGTGAACTTGTCCTTGGTAAACATGTTGCCAAAACCATTAAAAGGGCTGATGCGGCTGAAGTCCGGCATGATGGGCTTGAGGCTGTTGACCCACCCACCCACGGCCACGGCGCTGCCCACCGCAATCGCGCTCACAATGGCTGCAAATATCGCGCAAGCTGCCAGCCCCACAGCCGTCATGCTGGCCAATCGGGTCATCATCGTCAGCGGGTCTTGGACGGTTTGGGCGTCAAACAGCAATTGCACGCCCATTTGGCGCTTGAGGTGGTCAAACATCAGGGGTGCCAGCCAGATCAGGCACACTGCGCCGCTCCCCAAAACCGCCAGATGCGACAAGTCGCGCGAACGAGCCACCTGCCCGTCGTCCCGCGCCTTTTGCAGTTTGCGCTCAGAGGCAGGTAGATTGCGGTCTTGGCTACTGGGTTCCATGGTAGGGAGATATCTTGGTTCTCCCCATTGTCTTTAGACGCTTCTGGAACTAAAGCACAATTAGCGGGGCAATTCCCCGCCTGTTTTAAATTGCCTCAAAAACCCAGACTGGCCAGCAAGTCATCGACTTCAGACTGGCCTTTCACCACGTCCGGATTGCCTTCCGGGTTGACCACCGGCCCCTCCAGAATGGGCTCGTGCGTGATGGGCTCGGTCAGCGACAGTGGCGCAGGTGCCACCGGGCTGGCGACACTTTCGTGGGGAGCTGTCATTATCAGCAATTGCACCAATTCTGACTCCACATTGGCCACCAGACTGACCACCTTGGCCACCACCTGGCCGGTCAGGTCATGGAAGTCCTGCGCCATCATGATGTTGGTGAGGTTGTTGTCAATCTTTTGGGTGGCCTGCTCCACGTCGGTGATGAAGTTCATCACATGTCCTTTGGCCACTGCCGCCACCGGGTCTTTAACAATCAGGGCGCCAATACGGCGTGTTTCTGCTGCAATGTGGTCGTGGTGTGATTTGGCCTGATCGACATTGTTGAGAACCTTTTCGGCAGCTTCCCCGGTCAGGCGCGCAATATATGACAAGCGGCTCTTGGCGTCCGGAATCTCGCCTGCCCACACTTTCATCTTGTCAGTCAGTCCCAACCCATATAACGAGTCGTGCAATTGGCGCGTCAGGATGCCAATGCGCTGATGAAGACCTTGCGACAACAGGTCGACCGCCGGTGCGCTTGGTTCTGTACTGGCCGGATGACTCATTTGAGCCCCAGCTTGGTAAGTATCAGCTTGACTTTGTCCTCAAGCGTTGCTTTGGTAAAGGGCTTGACGATGTACCCGGCAGCTCCCTGCTGTGCCGCCATCACGATGTCTTCCTTGCGCGCCTCGGCCGTCACCATGAGCACGGGAATGTGCTTGAGTTTTTCGTCCTTCTTGATTTCCTGAAGCAACTGAAAACCGTTCATATTTGGCATGTTGATGTCGCTGACGACAAAGTCGAAACTGCTGTTGCGCAGTTTGTGCAAGGCCACCACACCGTCTTCTGCTTCATCAGCTTCGGTAAAGCCACTTTCCTTGAGCAGATTGCGCACAATGCGGCGCATGGTGGAAAAGTCGTCAACCACCAAAAACCTGAGGTCATTCGCCATGGGGCAACCTTTCGACGGCGCTGATTAAATCTTGCATAAGTTGACTCTTAAACATTCATCTTACTGTGGGGCCGCCGGCGTTGCGTTGGCCGGAGCGGCTTGATCTGTGATGACCTCTGATTTTCTGGAACCCAGCAAACGCTCTTCTGCTTCGCGGGTCATCACGGTAATGCTGATTCTACGGTTTGCCGGGCTACGCGGATTTTCTTCGTCCAGCAAAATACTTGACGCCAGCCCCATCACTCGCGCAATCTTGTCGTCGGGCATGCCCGATGCCACCAATTCACGCCGAGTGGCGTTAGCACGGTCGGCTGAAAGCTCCCAATTGCTGTAGCCGCGCGCGCCACTGCCGTAAGGGGTTTGATCGGTGTGACCGTCCACGCTGATTTTGTTGTCAACATCAACCAGCGCTAGCCCTACCTCCTGCAAAATTTCACGCATATAGGGCTTGACCGAGGGGCTACCGCTGTCAAACATGGGGCGTTTTTGATCATCAACAATCTGGATCTGTAAACCGTCTGCGGTAATGCTCAGCTTGATCTGGTCGCTGAACTCGGCCAGTTTGGGGTTGCTGGAAATCAGGGCGCTGATCTTGGCGCTTAACTCCCCCAGTTTTTGGGCGTCTTGCTTGGCGCGCGCTGCTTTGGCCTGGTCGCCCGACATTTTTTTGGCTCTGGAGTCCGCACCATCGCCGCGCCGGGCTTGGCCGGCTGATTGGGTCATGTCGTTGCCGCCACCGTTGATCACACTGTTGCTGGCTCCTGCCCCGCTGCCGCCTTGCATGGCCACCTTGAGTGGCGACTGAAAGTAGTCTGACAAGCCTTTTTTGTCGCCCTCAGAGGTGCTGCCCAGCAGCCACATGAGCAAAAAAAACGCCATCATGGCCGTCACAAAGTCGGCGTAGGCAATTTTCCAGGCACCACCATGAGCCGAGTGACCCCCCTTTTTCACCCGTTTGATGATGATCGGCTGTAGTTTTTTGGCTTCAGTTGCCATGCTGGTGCTTCGTGCTTATTACTTCTTCTTGACGAATGCTTCCAGTTCGCCAAAGGTGGGTCGTTCGGTTGAATACAGTACTTTACGTCCAAACTCAATGGCCGTGGCCGGGTTGTAGCCCTGCATGCTGGCCAGCAAAGTGGTTTTGATGCATTGAAACTCTTTGCCGGCTTCTTCAACCTTTTGCTCCAGCAGGCCAGCCAGCGGCTCAGCAAACGCGTAAGCCAGCAAAATACCCAAAAACGTGCCCACCAGCGCAGAGGCGATCATGCCGCCCAGCACGGCAGGGGGCTGCCCCACCGAACCCATGGTGTTGACCACCCCCAGCACGGCGGCCACAATGCCAAAGGCCGGCAAGCCACCGGCAATACGTTGCAAGGCCGCTACGGCGGCGTGTTCTTCGGCGTGGTGGGTGTCAATCTCGCTGTCCATCAGCGACTCGATCTCATGGGCGTTGAGGTTGCCCGAGACCATCATGCGCAAGTAGTCGGTGATGAACTCGACCACATGGTGGTCATGCCCGACATCGCCGTGTTTCTTGAAAATCTCGGAAGAGTGCGGGTCTTCCACGTCTTTTTCAATCGCCATCAGGCCCTCTTTGCGGGCCTTTTGCAAAATGTCGTACATCAGGGCCAGCAAATCCATGTAGCGCGCTTTGGTGTACTTGCTGCCCTTGAAGCACATGCCCAAGCCCTTCATGCTGGACTTGATCACCTTCATCTGATTGTTGGCGACGAACGCACCCATGGTGGCCCCACCAATGGTGATCAGTTCAAACGGCAAGGCCTTCAGCACCACCATGATGTTGCCACCGTGGAAGATGTACACGCCAAAGACGCACACCATGACGATCAGCCAGCCAACAATGACGAACATAGACGGTTTGTTTAAAGCGAAGCTTTTGCTTCAGAATTGATCAGCCTGCAACCTGCAGACCTGTCTCTATCATATCGTCCGTCGGTTGCCACTCTTGAGTTGGGCATAAAAATGCACTCAAGCCCTTACCAGTCAATCGCCATTAGCTATCTATTAAGTAGCAAAATGGCAGTTCTCTGTCAATGCAACAGGATGCCGCCCGAGCCCGCACCCTTGCCGGCGCGTGCCGGTGGTGTGCACAGTCCGCACTCATAATGGCGGGCGTTTTCATACGGCTCACTGACAAAATGACCACCACATTTGCTGCATTTGGTCATGGCCAGCATGTTGTTGTCGACAAATTTCACCAGACGCCAGGCCCGGGTAATGGTCAACAAAGGCTCCACGCCACAGTTGGCAATCTGCTCGCAGTACAGTTTGTAGGCCTTCATGATGGCATCAATATCGTCGAGTGCGCTGACCTTGTTCAGGTACTCATAGGTGTTCAAAAACAGAGATGCATGAATATTGGGCTGCCAGGTCAGAAACCAGTCGGTCGAAAACGGCAGTTGCCCCTTGGACGGTGATTTGCCGGCTACTTCCTTGTACAAGCGCAGCAGCCGCTCATACGACAAACTGGTTTCACTTTCCAGCACCTGCAGCCGGGCACCGAGCTGAATCAGTGCCACGGCGCGCTCAACCTGGCGCGAATCGTTCAACACACTTTTGGTGGATGCGGTGGCCATGGTGTTTCTCCTTACAACGCTTCGGCAAAGCGACCGGCCATCAAAATGCTGGCGTGCAGCTTGGTGGTGGCGTCGTTGTCCACCTTGGCGGGGGTGTGATTGGTGAGCAGTCCCCACACCATGTCGTCGTCGACCCGGAAGCGACACAGCAACATCGGGCTGGAGGCAATCTTCAGGATTTGTGCCGGCGACAACATGGCGATCAGATCGGCCGACTCTTCAGAGATGCCGAGCCTAAACAGCGCCTCGGCTTTGTCCTTGCGAATCACGTTTTGGGCCAGCATCAGATAGGTCAGATTGGCTTCGCGGATTTCCGTGGAGAGTTGCTCGTCGTTCATGGTGGGCTCCAGACTTGATTGGATGATTTGGGTGGTGTTTAGGGCTCAATTGCCTTGTTCATCACCATGGCATCGATTCTGAGAGCGCACGCTCAAAACTTGAATCAGTGAACGCCTGTTGCGGTTGTCGGATTTTGGCGAGGCTCTTTGTAAGGGAAATTCTGACAAGCCAAAAAACCAGTGCCAGTCACAGCAAACCTGCCAGCGCCACCACCTCGCGCCAGGCCGCCAGCTTGCGTTCAAAAGTCCAGCTGGCGTTGGCCGGGCTGGTGGAGGGCAGGCGATAAACGGGCAGCCCCAGCGTGCGGGTGTAACGCGCGTGTTTGAAGCTCTCACCCCCGTTGTGGGCGATCAGTTGCAAACCTGGGGTGCGGCCGATCAGCTGCGCCAGATCGTTGCGCTGCGGCTGCTCAATGGCGCTGTCCAGGCTGCCCACACGCTGGCACGAGGCGTAAACGTCCCACAAGCCCAAGCCCTTATCAAGCATCCAATCGATACGATTTTGATAGCTGTCAGCGATTTCAGAATAAGGGCTAGAGGGCCAAACGGCTTGAAGAATTTTCCAGAAGGCATTGTGCGGATGGGCGTAATACTGCTGGCGTGCAAGTGAGGTGACTCCCGGAAAACTGCCCAGCACTAGCATGCGGGTGTGGCTGGCAATCTGGGGCGGCAAGCCCTGTAAGCGAGCCGATGATTGAATGGCCTGCGCCAGTAGATTCAAAACAGCCCAAACACGCGCAGCAGCCACGACAGCAATAGCCCTGCGCCAGCCACTTTCCAGGCCAGCACCAGGGCCGGGGGGGCGCCCAGTTTACGCCCCGATGCCGCCTCGACCAACAGCAGGCTGCTGTGCAAAGCCGCCACCACCACCAGGGGCAGCAGTCCGGGGTTCAGCTGCCAGGCCGTAGCCACATCGCCCTGCGCCAGGGCGGCACAGGCGCGAATGCCGCCGCACAGCGGGCAGGGCAAGCCCGTCAGGTGTTTGAAAGCGCACAACGGCACATCGCCCAACGCCAAAAAAGCTGGCGCTACCAGCACGCCTATTGGCAGGACCAGGCCGCCAGCCAGCCGCCACTGCCGCTCGGGCGGTGGCAGGGTGTGGCTGTTACACACGCAGCGCCCCGTCGTCGGTGAGTTGTTTGGCCATCTCGTAGCTGCCGATGAAAGCGATCGGCATGGTCAGGATGACCCCCACAAAACACAGGATCAGGCCGATATTGCCAATGATGGCTAGCACCAACATGCACAGGAAAGCTCCCACCAAATTGCCTTTGACGGCCGTCCAGGCGCGCTTGAGCGCCTCGATGCCATCGGTTTCACCGCAGGCCACCAGGTAAGCGGCAGTGGGAATGATGGCCATCAGTAACATGCCGGGCAGCACACACAGCATGTAGCCAATCGACACGACGATGGAACCCAGCAGCACCGCCAGCAAAGCAGGTACAAAACTGTCAAAACCCTTGAAAACATCGGCAATCTGGACCTTGCCGCCCTGTTCGCCATTTTTGATCATGCGCATGTAGCCCACGATCATCGGGCCGGTCAACAGGCCGAAACCCACGCCGCTGATAAAAATAACCAGCAAGGTGGCAACAATGTGGGAAACAACATCTTTCTTGAAACCCGAGAAACCCGCAGAAACGCACGTCGAGATGTCTGGAGCAGCCATGATTCGTCCTTTGCATGAAGTGTGTGGAGGTCTGAGAATGGTAGCACTGGCAAGTGACGTGGTCGTTGCTTTCGCAGCACAACACTTGATCCCAGCTAATCCCCGTAAACTTTGGAAATGACCAACCACCTCACCATCATCACCGGCGCCTCACGCGGCATGGGTTTGTGCCTGGCCCAGCAGTTGCTGGCTAGGCATCATTCGCTGCTGTGTATTTCGCGCAACACCTCCACGATACTGGCGCTGGCCGCCACTCAGGCGCAGGCGACCGAGCGTCTGACCCAGTGGCCGGCTGATTTGGCAGATGCCGCGCCAGTGGCCGAGCGTTTGGCAAACTGGCTGGCCTGTCAGACGCCTGGCGACGTTGCCGCCGTCACTCTCATCAACAACGCGGCCGTGATTCCCCCCATTGCCCCGCTGCATGCGTCGGACCTGCAGGCGCTGGCGCGCGCGGTTCGCGTCGGTCTTGAGGCACCGCTGCTGCTGTCAGCCGCCTTTTTGGGCGCGACCCGCAACTGGGCTGCGCCACGCAAAGTACTGAACATTTCCTCGGGTTTGGGGCGCCGGCCCATGGCCTCACAGTCAGCATATTGCGCAGCCAAAGCGGGTATGGACCACTTCACCCGTTGCCTGGCGCAAGATGAGGCCAGCCAGCCCAATGGTGCCCGGGTTTGCTCGCTGGCCCCCGGCGTGATTGACACCGACATGCAACTGCAACTGCGCAGCACAGCACCGCAAGACTTTCCGGACCAGGCCGCATTTGTCCAGTTGCAACTCAGTGGCCAACTGACCTCTGCGGAAGAGGCTGCCGCCCGGGTGCTGGCGTATTTGCAGCGCCCGGACTTTGGCAGCCAGGCCGTGGCCGATGTCCGCGGCTAGACATCGCCCGAGTCTTTGCCGTGCAGGAAACCATCGAACTGACCCTCGACCATGAGGGATGCCATTGACCGCATGCGCCAGCATTACAAATCACTCGCCAGCCTATGTCATCGCCACAAAACTCCCCGACTTGCCACCATGCTTTTCCAGCAACTTCACGTCGGTCATGACCATGCCCCGGTCGGCGGCCTTGCACATGTCGTAAATGGTTAGCAGTGCCACCTGCACGGCGGTCAGGGCTTCCATCTCGACGCCAGTGCGGCCCACGGTCTCTACCGTTGCAGTGCAAAATATGGTGCTAGCCCTTGCTGTGTCTGCGTGAATAGCTTCAAACTCTATAGCAACCCGGGTTAACGCCAACGGGTGGCACAGGGGAATCAGGTCGCTGGTTTTTTTGGCGGCCATGATGCCGGCAATGCGGGCAATGCCCAACACATCGCCTTTTTTGGCGTTGCCAGACTCAATCAGCGCCAGCGTGCTGGCCTTCATCTCGATGCGCCCACCGGCCACGCCAATGCGGTGGGTGGCGGCCTTGGCGGCAACATCGACCATATGGGCCTGGCCCTGGGCATCAAAATGGGTGAGGATACTCATGACAAACAGTTATAGCAAATGGGGGACCGCATGCGATGCGTTTACCGAATACGAAGGGACTTCCCGCTTCCCGGTAACGGCATCAACGTGCCAAGATTGGGTTTTGGAAAGTCAATCTACAACCTTTTTGAAGGAGAAGTCCCATGAGTAAGATTACACGAGTTGGCGTTGATTTGGCAAAGAATTTGATCCAGGTTCACGCTGTGGATGCTGCTGGGAAAGTTGTCACCAATCGACAACTCAAGCGCGATAAGTTTATTGAATGGTGCATGCAACTGCCAGCCATGTGTTTGTTGGCAATGGAATCCTGCTCTGGCGCGCACTACTGGGCGCGCAAACTGCTGGAGCTGGGCTTGGATGCCCGCATCATCGCCGCGCACTTGGTGACACCCTATCGCCAACAAGGCAAAGGCGGCAAAAACGATGCCAACGATGCAGCAGCCATCTGTGAGGCAGCCTCTCGCCCAAGCATGCGCTTTGTCGCTGTCAAAACCGTTGATCAGCAAAGCATGCTCAGTGTGCATCGGCTGCGTGAAGGCTACAAAGCTGACCGCACCGCCTGCATCAACCGCATTCGCGCACTGCTGACGGAGTTTGGTCTGGTATTTCCCAAAGCCCCGGGTATTGAGTGCGCAGCTCAGGACACGCTTGAAGATGCCAGCAACGCCTTGTCGGGGCTGGCGCGCATGACCATTGAACGTGCCCAAATGCAGTGGAAAGAACTCGATGACCATATCGACTGGTGCGACCAGCGCATAGCGGCGCACCATAAGCAAAACGAGCAGGTTCGCCAAGCCACCGAGCTCATGGGCGTGGGGCCTGTCACTGCCTCAGCGGTGGTGGCCACCGTGGGCAACTTCAAGCAGTTCAAGAGTGGCTCCCAGTTTGGCGCCTGGTTGGGGCTGACACCACGACAAAACTCCAGTGGGGGCAAGAATAATCTGGGTGGCATCACCAAGCATGGTGAAGTCTATCTGCGAACGCTGCTGATCCAGGGTGCCAAATCGGCTGTTATGACGGCACACCGGCGCGAAGACCCGATCTCCAAGTGGGTGCATCAATTGCGTGAAAAATCAGGCTGGCAAAAGGCCACAGTAGCGTTGGCGAACAAGAATGCGCGCATTCTGTGGGCCGTGTTCACCAAGGATAAGCCGTTTGATGCGGGCCATATCAGCGTCGCCGGGTTCACCACAAGCCGCCATGTGCGCAGCTTGAAGACGCTTTAGAAAGATGGAAGGTTTCCTTGCCAGACGTAAATGTGAAGATGCAATCAACAGCTCAGACCGGCAGCAGGTAAGCTCGGTAAGGGTTCAGTGGCTTTGGACCACGGTTTCCGATTGGAGCCCTGCTGAGCGGTTCGTATCTGGGTCCGCACCGAAATATCAGTGCAACAAGGCCGTCTGTAGATGTGCAGTCTGTTTCCTCGTTTTATTGCCGCTTTCGTTTACACAAATGCAATGAATACCGTTTATCAAGAAAATGCAGAAAAACCTGTTGGACCTGTGAGAAGTCCCTGTAGAACCTTTACGCGTGGCTGGCATCATACGGCCATGACAACACCGATTTCCTGTTCAAACCCTGCCAAACCCTCTTGCCAGCGTCAGAAATTTAAGAAAAAATGGCTCACAGCCCTTACCCTGCTTGTACAAGCTACTATTATTTTTGTAGTTTTCTGCAGCCTGCTATTCAACCCGGCACTGGCCCAGACGGCCGCAGGTGCCACGGAAGCTAGCGTGAGCGGACCTGGGTTGCCGCTGCTGGGCGATGGTAGCGACATGGCCAGCAATGCTGAACGCCGTTTGGGTGACCGCATTGCCCGTGAGCTTTACCACGACCCGGACTACATCGATGACCCGGTGCTGTGGGACTATGTGCAAGGTGTCTGGCAACCGCTGCTGGTCGCGGCCCGCCAGCGCGGCGACCTGACGGCCGAGCTTGATGAGCGTTTTGCCTGGAAGATTTTGCTCGGGCGCGACCGCACCGTGAACGCTTTTGCCTTGCCTGGTGGGTATCTCGGCTTGAATCTGGGCCTGCTGGCGGTGGTAAGCAGCCGCGACGAGCTGGCCTCGGTGCTGGGCCACGAACTCAGCCACGTCACCCAGCGCCATATTTCTAGGCTGGTGTCCAAAAACAACCAGCAAGCGCCGTGGATGATCGGTGCCATGATTCTGGGTGCACTGGCGGCCAGCAAAAACGCCGAGGCCGGCAAAACCCTGATGGTCGGCGGCCAGGCGCTGGCGGCGCAAAGCCAGCTTAATTTTTCACGCGACATGGAGCGCGAGGCCGACCGGCTGGGTTTTGGCGTGATGACGCAAGCCGGGTTTGAGCCGATCGGCTTTGTCACCATGTTTGACAAGCTGCAGCAGGCCTCGCGGCTCAACGACAACGGTGCCTATCCGTACCTGCGCAGCCATCCGCTGACCACCGAGCGCATTGCCGACATGCACTCACGGCTGACCCTGGCGGCCCCGCGGGCAATTGACAAGACGCCCACGGCATTGCACGCCATGATGGTGGCGCGGGCACGCGTATTGTCCAACCCGGGTGTCGATGCGCTGCGTGGCTGGCAGGCGCAAGTGGACGACCTGATGCTGCTGACCCTGCCACGCGCTGCCCAGATCGGCACGCTTTATGGTGCCGCCATGGCCGCCAGCCGCTTGCGCGACACGCCGCTGGCACAGCGCCACCAGCAGCGCCTGATGACCCTGGTCGCCCCTGACGCGCCCATGCTGCAACAAGTGCGCTGGCTGGGCATGGAGATTGGACTGGCCGCTACCGACCTGCCCGTTGGGCCCAGTGCTGCCGCCCAACCCGTGGCAGACGAGCCCCTAAGGCGTCCGGCACTGATGTTGCAAGCGCAGATGGCCCTGAAGTCGGGCGCGCCTGCGGCACTGGACAAATCAGCGCAAAACCTGCAAATCTGGCTGGCTCAACAGCCGCAGGACGCGCTGGCCTGGCAATGGCTGTCTGGCGTGTACGGCGCTCAAAACCAGAGTTTGCGCGCCTTGCGGGCGCAGGCTGAAGTGCAGGTGGCCCAGCTCGACTATGCCGCTGCGCTGGACCGCCTGAAAGCGGCGCAGGACCGGGTTCGCGAAGGTGCGGGTGTGGGCATGGGTGTGGGTAGCAGTGCCGCGCACATTGACGCGTCGATCATTGACACCCGCCGGCGCCAGATTGAGGTCTTACTTAGAGAACAGACGCTCGACCGCTGAGTCAATCACGATGCCAAATACCGAGTAAATCAGCGAACCCAGCAAGGCTGCGCCAAAACCGCGCACCTGAAAACCGTCCAATAGGCCAGCTGCCGACCAGAACATCAGCGCGTTGATGACAAACAAAAACAGTCCCAGGGTCACCAGCGTCACGGGTAGCGTCAGCAGCACCAGCACCGGGCGCAGGATCATGTTGAACAGACCAATGACAAAAGCCGCCATTAGCGCAGCGCCAAAGCTGCTGACCGCAACGCCCTGGTACAGATAAGCCACACACAGCAAGGCGGCCGCGCTGAGCAGCCATTTAAAGATAAGTTTCATGGCCGCCAGCTTAGCATGCGCCAGTACGCCTTCATGCAGGCAATGAGACTGGTCAATGACCATATCGAACGCTGCGGTGCTCGCTCGAAGGCGTTGGATGCGTGTGCAGCCTTCAAAGCACGCGTGGGAACGACTTCTCGTTGATCGCGGCGTCTAATCGCGCTGCAATCCGATGGGCTATAGACGAATCCGGCTCAGTCCTTGGACTTGCCCGGCAATCGCACTTGTGAAAACGGTGATAACCAGGGCCGCATCAACGTCTCTGCGTGATTCAAGAACAGCGACTGCGCCTTTCCAACGGCTTCACCAAATGCACCCAAAGGAAGCTGGCCCTCAAAGGATTCCTTGCTGAGTTTGCCATCAGCCAAACGCGTGGTTGTGGATTTCACGTGGGTCCGAGACCCGTCGCTAGTTACCTCTGAATAAGAGTGGGTGAAACTTACAAAGGAGGACGCAGCCGAGAATGGATTCCAAAGCGGCTGAGCATCGCTCTTGGTCTCTACGATGAGTTCTTGGGGTCGCTTTACGAGGGATTTTGCCATGTGCTTCTCCAGCATCAAACACATGGTAAATTTTAGCGTTGTGTGTGAGTATTCCCTTTGTGTCGACCTCAGAAACCACCACCGCACATATTCCAACTACTCGGTACGTGCGTATTCCGGCGATCGTGACCGGTGATTCCGGTGCTACTTGAGAAACACTATCCAACTTGGCGGGAAGCGCGAGCGGAATTGAATGAGTTACCGCTGGCGGCCGAATCTTGGAATGAGCGGTATCAATGAAGCAACTCAATTGCCTGGCAACATGACGGGTGATACGGGAAAAACCCATATCTCTCGCAAACCTCAAAGCCAGATATCCAACTTGCCGGGCATGCGCTGGTGCTGGATTTAGAAAACCGTCTTACATCCGCACTTACATCGTTCACCAAATGAAAAAAGCCTGCTAGCTTTTAAGTAGCAGGCTTTCTATATCTGTCTTGGCGGAGAGAGTGGGATTCGAACCCACGGTACCTTGCGGTACGCCTGATTTAGAGTCAGGCCAAAAATACATTTCACAGTGTTGATTGAAGTAGTACAATCAATACAAATCAATAGCTTACATTTAAGTCACTGGATAAAATAGCAGCCTAGGTGTTGATTTATATTCACCAAAATAGTGCATTTCAGTCTGTAAATAGTCTGTAAATCGGTTTTCAGTCTGTAAATAGTCTGTAAATTAAAAGGATAGCAACATGGCACGCCCAAGCAAAACCGCTGCGATTGACTACAACGACACTCACGACCTGACACATGGCCTGCTAGAGCGTGCCACCTGCCCGCCTGAATTGCCGTTCGTGCTAGTGCGTGATGCCGACAAAAAGGGCTTGCGCCTGCGCGTGACCAAGGCCGGGGGCAAAGCGTGGCAGTTTGAAACCCGTGTCAATGGCAAACTGTTCACCCGTGCGCTGGGTGGCTGGCCTGCCGTGGCAATCGACACCGCCCGGCAAGAGGCACACAGACTGCGTGGAATGACTGAACAAGGCATTGACCCGCGAGAAATCGAGCGCCAGCAAGAGGCAGACAAAAACGCCGCTATCGAAGCCGCTGCTGCTGCCGGTGCTGCCCAAGCCAAACAGGAAGCCGCCCACGCCTTGACCGCTGGCGAGGTCTGGACAACCTACCTTGAGGCACGCAAACCACACTGGGGCGAACGTCATTACCTTGAGCATGGCCTGATGGTGAGCGCTGGAGGTGCACCCAAGCGAGCCGGGGCCGTGACTGCGCCGGGGATACTTCGCCCTTTGATGGTGATGCCCTTGCGTGACCTGACCGCGCCAGTGATAGAGGCATGGGCCGCAAAGGAAGCCAAGACTCGCCCGTCAGCCGCCCGGCTTGCATGGCGCTGCCTGAAAGCGTTCTTGTCCTGGTGCGCTGAACAGCCAGAGTATGCCGCCGTGGTGACAGACCGCAACCCAGCCAAGACCACCAAGACCCGCGAGGCATTGGGCAAGGCCGGTGTAAAGCAGGATGCACTCATGCGTGAACAGTTGCCAGCATGGTTCGATGCCGTGCGCCAGCTTCAAAACCCCACCATATCCGCCTACCTGCAAACCCTGCTACTCACTGGCGCAAGGGCAGGAGAGGTGCTGGGGCTGCGCTGGGATGACATAAACACCAAGTGGCGCGGTATGACCATCAGGGACAAGGTGGAGGGCACCCGTGTGATTCCGTTCACCCCGTACGTGGCGCATCTGCTGGCGAGCCTGCCGCGACGCAATGAGTTTGTTTTTTCAAGCACAGTGTCTGCTGGTGGCACGCTGGTTATTCCGCGCAACCCGCATAACGATGTTTGTAAGGTGGCTGGCATTGATGACTTGACTATTCATGGCTTGCGCCGGTCATTCAAGAGCCTGACAGAGTGGCTGGAAATACCCGCTGGCGTGGTGGCGCAACTGATGGGCCACAAACCCAGTGCCACGGCTGAAAAGCACTACACCGTGCGCCCGCTTGACTTGCTGCGAGTGCATCATGAAAAGATAGAGGCTTGGATTTTGGAGCAGGCTGGGGTTACGTTCGATGCCAAAGCAGAGCCGGGCAAGCTGCGCGTGGTGGCAGGCTAGTATGATTTAAGATACCATTATGAAATTAGTCAATTACTCTGATGCAGCCGGAAAGATACCGTTTCGAGACTGGCTGTATGCCATGGCAGATAAGAAGGCACAAAAAGGCATTATTGCAAGGCTGGCGCGTGTGGAATCTGGTAATTTTGGGGACTGCAAGCCGTTGCGTGATGGTGTTCAAGAGTTGCGTATCGACTACGGGCCGGGCTATCGGGTGTATTTGAGCAGGCAGGGGGCAATTCTGGTTCTGCTGCTGTGTGGTGGCGACAAGAGCGACCAGAGCCGCGACATAGACCGGGCTGTCGAGTATTTGAAAGACTGGAAACAAAGGGGTAAACCATGAAAGCACCACGTGATGTGAGTTTTGAGGAAACATTGTTGCCAATGCTGGTAGACCCAATCGAAGCTGCCGCCTATGTCGAGGCTGTGATTGAACTTGATGACCCCGCCGCGCTGCTGGTGGCACTGCGCCACGTTGCTAAAGCACATGGCATGGCCGAAGTGGCTAGGCGTGCCAATGTGGGCGACAAGACCCTATTCAAAGCCCTGAGCGCCAACGGGAACCCAACGCTAACCACGGTTCATAAAGTGCTAGCCGCTGTGGGCTTGCGCCTGAGTGTCACCCCGGTACATGCATAAGGCACCGACTTGAAAACACTTCGCACACTGAAAACTGAACTGCTGGCCGATACTGACACCCGCGCCGAATATGACGCGATGGCTGGTGAATTCAGCGTGGCCCGCGAACTGATAGCCGCCCGAAGCCGTGCCGGGTTGACTCAGGGTGAAGTTGCGCAGCGCATGGGCACTACCCAGAGCGTGATAGCCCGCCTTGAAGGTGGTAAACGTATGCCTTCAATCCGAACGGTGCAGCGGTATGCACACGCTGTTGGTGCGCGTGCTGTGGTTCACTTGGAACCCGCTTAGCCGTTTTTGCGCCAACAATGGGAGCAACTAAATGAGCTACGAGAGTTTCCAAAAAGAGATAGCCCTATACCGGTTGGCCGAAATATGCCAGCCGTTTGAGTACGAATTTGCCCGTGCTGCCTTTGATGGTGATATGGAAGCCGCCTGCCAATTGTCATTTAGGTTAAACAACGACAAGCGGGGTGCTGTAGCTGTGGCAATGTGGCGTGCCAAGGTGCCAGCAAACGCGTTCCGGGAGTACTTGTTGCCCGTTTGGGACCATGACCATCGTCACCTGATTGAAGCCGCCAAAACCCGCCGCACGCTGGCCTACATGTTTCGATATGCCGCATTTCCGATGCCTGCCGAATTGCCCGACGTGGTTACGGTTTGGAGGGGTAGTTCTGCCTTGACATTCAACGAGGCTAGAACTGGCCATGCGTGGACAACAGATAGGGATGTGGCCTGCTGGTTCGCCATGCGCTTTGCAGAACACAATGGTTCGCCGCTGGTGCTGACTGCTGACATTGCCAAGCGTGACATTGCCTTATTCACCAACGAACGTAGCGAGAGCGAAGCCGTTCTAATGCGCCCACCTGCTGCCCGCATTGATGGCGACGTGAGTGATTGGACTGAGTGTTACCAACGCAAGGTGAATGCAATGAAAATCGCTAAAGAGCCGGGCAAACTGCGCGTGGTGGCTGGTTGACCTGATGAATTGATGCCAATACAATAAATGCAGCAATGAAATTCACCTTTGACTCGAATAAGGATGCTATCAACATGGGCAAGCACGGGCTATCGCTGGCTGATGCGACGCTGGTGTTTGATGCCCCAAATAAGGTGACATTGCAGTCACCGCAAAAAGGCGAAGCCCGATTGATGGATATCGCAATGGTTGAACTGGCAGGCGTGGTGCTTGTCCTGGTGTACCTGATGCGCCAGCCGGACGAGGTGAGAGCTATTTCATTGCGCCGTGCATCAAAACAGGAAAGGACGCTGTATGCCAAAAACTATCACTAAGCCCACTGGCACCGATTGGGAGCGCGTGAAGCGTGAAGCTGCTGCTGATGCGCCCATTGATGACCAGTCCGGGCCGTATGACCCCAACGACGCCGCCGCAGTGTCTGCCTACTGGCAGCAGGCGACTATTACTCGTGGGCGTGGCAGACCACCCGTTGCAGTCAAGCGCCCGACACTGAACATGCGTGTAGATGCTGACGTGCTGGATGCATTCAAGGCGACCGGACCCGGCTGGCAGACTCGTATCAATGCCGTGCTGCGTGATGCAGTGGCGCACATTGTTGTGAAGGCATAGGCCATCATGCGCAGCCTGATTGATGAAACAAGGCCGTGGAAGTTTCCACCCCTGGAGCACGATATCGCCGCTGAACAGGATTCGTTGCCAAAGTACATTCGCTTCGATGATATGAATGAAAGGGAGCAGCGCACATGGCTTCGCCAAAAACGAAATGAAATCCGCCCTCGGCGTACCTGGAAGCAGTGGCTGATGCCGTGGACATACCCAAAGCTGACCAGTGAACAGAGATGGGCACTCAAGCAGTTTGATTGACAGTTTTTGCACCAGCTAGACCCGCCTCGAAACCGGGTTGAAAAGCAGGAACCCCCACTAAGGTTTGCACAAATCAACACGCAGCGACATAGTTCAACGGTTTACAACTGAACCGAGGTCACGATATGTCAGTCATCATCCAAATCAAGGGCCGTGAGGCTATCCCCGTTCGGGCAATACCGCTGCTGACCCACTGGCGGTTCATGTCGCCAGACATCGTCGCGCATGTGCTTGGTGGCACTGCTGGGAGCAATGTGAGCTTGTTCGGTGATTTGCAGGCCTACCGCATGGAAGAAGGAGAAGTGCAACCCATGCGGCAAGATACGTGGGCGAATGAATTGCTCATGGAATTGAATGTTGCCGCCGACCGAAAACTGAGCCACAAATAGAGGGTATGCCGACCCAAAACTGAGCCAGGTGTTTTACTAGCGCTGCCTACTTTTTAGGCAGGAGCAAACAAGGTGATCACCATGGAATTTTTAGGCAAGATAAGGCGCATGCAAGTGCGCGACAAACTCTCAGAGCGAGCAATAGCAAAACGCACGGGCTTATCGCGCAACACCGTGCACAAATGGCTTCAAACCCCAGAAGAAGTTCAAGCACCCAAGTACGTCCGGGCTAAGGGTTTCAACAAACTTGGTGACTTTACTGACGAACTGGAGCAATCCCTCAAAGCCGACGCGCTGCGCCCCAAAAGGACAGACGCACAGCACGCGCCCTGTTTGCGCAAATCAAGGCCAGTGGCTACGCAGGAGGCTACACCCGTGTCACCGACTACATCCGCGCCTGGCGGGCCAACGCTGGCAAAGACATCAAAGCCTTCGTGCCCTTGAAGTTTGAGCTGGGTGAGGCGTTCCAGTTTGACTGGAGCGAAGAAGGCATGGTGATCGGTGGCATCTATCACCGCATGCAAGTCTCCCACATGAAGCTGTGCGCCAGTCGCGCCTTCTGGCTGGTGGCCTACCCCAGCCAGGGCCATGAAATGCTGTTTGATGCCCATACGCGCTCCTTCTGTGCACTTGGCGGAGTTGCCCGGCGGGGTATCTACGACAACATGAAGACAGCGGTCGATAAAGTAAAGAAAGGCAAGGGTCGCACTGTCAATGCCCGCTTTGCCGTCAACCGCTACTCGGTGCCGTGTGAGCTGGCCGGCCAGCGCGTGAGCACCCGGCTGTACCCCAGCCGGGTGGAAATTGCCACCGATGAGGGCATCGTTGCCAGCCACGCGCGACTGTCAGACCGAGGCCACATCTGCTACGACTGGCAGCACTACATTGCGCTGATACAGCGCAAGCCCGGTGCCCTGCGCAACGGCGCTCCATTTGCCGACATGCCGGCGCCATTGCTACGTTTGCGCCAAGGGCTGATGCGCCATGATGGTGGTGACAAAACCATGGCGCAGGTACTCAACTGTGTCTCCAGCCACGGCCTCGAAGCGGTGTTGGTGGCGGTGGAATTGGTCATTGAATCGGGGGCGCTCAGTACCGAACACGTCCTCAACGTATTGGCTCGCCTGAACGCCGCACCTGTGCCTGAATCGGTTCAAAGTAGCTTGCCCCTGGGCGAACTGCCAGTGGCCAATACAGGGCGCTATGACAGCTTGCGTCACGGTAACACAGCTGATGTCAACCATGAAGCCGCCAGCCTGCTGGAGCTCAATCATGCGTCGTGAGATCAGCACCGAACTCAAGGAGCTGCGTCTGCACGGCATGGCGCAGGCGTGGGATGAATTGACAACCCACGAGGGCAAACCCAACGATGTGGGTATACAAACATCGCGCTGGTTGATCGAGCATTTGTTGCAAGCCGAACACGAGCAACGGGCGTTTGCCCTCGGTGCGCCACCAGATGAAAGCGGCCAAGTTCCCGCTGCACCGTGACCTGGCAGGCTTTGACTTTGAGGGCACCAGGGTTGACAAGAAGTTGGTCAACCAACTCAGTACATTGGACTTCACTGACAGGGCACAAAACGTTGTTCTCATTGGTGGGCCAGGCACCGGTAAGACGCACCTGGCCACAGCCATTGGGGTAGCTGGCATTACTGCAAAAGGCAAGCGAGTGCGCTTTTATTCCACGGTCGATTTGGTCAATGAGTTGGAGAAGGAAAAGCGCCAGGACAAGGCCGGGCGCATCGCGCTGGCACTGATGCGCATGGACTTGGTCATCCTCGATGAGCTGGGGTACTTGCCGTTCAGCCAAGCCGGTGGTGCCTTGTTGTTTCACCTGCTCTCCAAGCTGTACGAGCACACCAGCGTGGTGATCACTACCAATTTGAGCTTCTCGGAGTGGTCCAGCGTGTTCATTGATGCCAAGATGACCACGGCACTATTGGACCGGCTCACTCACCACTGCCACATCGTGGAGACGGGCAATGAGTCCTACCGGTTCAGGCACAGCACGATGGCCGCGAAGACGCGTATCAAGGCCAGGGAGAGCGAACGTAAGGGCAGTCAATCGGTGCCGCCAGCACAAGAGCCAGACGAATCGTTCTGAGGCAACGCGAGAAGGGGGAAATCCGCTACGGGCTACGCCCTTCGCTCCTTTCCCCTTTGCGCCATAAATCAATTCAGAAAACCGAAGTCAGGGGGCAGCCAAAAACCAGAAATTCTGTACACTTATCCACAGTTGCCAATTCAAAATTCGGCAACACGCCCTGGCTCAATATTGAATCGGCAGGGTGGCTCAATATTCAATCGGCGCTGACAGCTGAATGGCTGGGATACTGAAACTTGGCCAAAGAGATTGAGTGGAGCGAAATGGCCGCAACCTGCACTAATTGCGCTTGGCTGCTGGTGCGCCCACATGTAGCGCAATGGGCAAAGCCTACAGTTCCCTACAATGGTTTGATGCTTGAAACACTATTCAAAAAGCACACATTTACCAGCCTGGAACTGGTCGAAATCCTGAACTCCCAACGCGCCGACGACGAACCAAAACTTAGGCATGACCACTTCATGCGCAAAGTTGAGCGCGTTCTTGGCACTGCCCAGCGTGAATTCTCAATGCGCGATGCCATTCTGATGGTTATGAGCTACGGCACGGCATTGCAGGCTGCCATCTTGGATAGGTTGCTGCGCTGATAGTCAATTGCGGGAAATTCCCATAGATGCCGCTGATTGGGGGCATCTGCTGGCGCTGGGGTTGGTACGAAACCCTGTACCGCAGTCTGTAAACAGTCTGTAAATGCCAAACAAAGAAAAAAGCCCACTACAAATTCAGTAGCAGGCTTTCTATATCTGGCTTGGCGGAGAGAGTGGGATTCGAACCCACGGTACCTTGCGGTACGCCTGATTTCGAGTCAGGTACATTCGGCCACTCTGCCATCTCTCCGCGTCTAATCGATTCTACCAGCCGATCCAAAACCATTTGAACCTGGATCAGTTTGCCTTGGCGTCGATTAAATCCTGCAAAGCCACAGACACCACACTGGCTGAAACGCCTTCGCACACGGTCACCAAATCCGGCATACCCGACAGCGCTTGATAGCCCTGCGATTGCAGTGTGGCTATGGTTTGCCCAGCCACCTTTGGCGATGCGAAAGCCTGGCTTTGCAGCAGCAATTGCCCGTCGGCACTGACCAGTTTGAAGTAAAACTGCCCGTCTGCTTCGCGGTATTGTTTGAAAACGGGCAACGCCGCCCTGGCGGTTTTGGTGTCTGGCTCGTTCTTTTGGGCCAGATGACGAAGGCCTACCGCATGCCGCAGCCGGGACGTAAAAGGCGTGGCGATGGCACGCGCCTTCACGGCCCCAGCCTGCAGAATTGTCTCGATCTTGGCGGGATCGTTGATCAGAGCCTGGTAGGTCGCGCGCATCGGGGCTATTTCCTGGTCGATGCGCTCAAACACGATGTTTTTGGCATCACCCCAGGCAATACCGCTGGCGAAGGACTGCCGCAGCGCAACTGTTTCTGCCTCTGTGGCAAAGGCCTGGTAGATCTGGAACAGGGCCGAACCTTCAGTGGCTTTGGGTTCGCCCGGCGCGCGCGAGTCGGTCACGATGCTGGCAATGAGCTTTTGCAGTTGCGCACGCGTGGCAAACAGCGCGATGGTGTTGTCGTAGCTCTTGCTCATCTTGCGGCCATCCAAGCCGGGAAGGGTGGCCACGTTGTCTTCAATTGCCGCTTCAGGGGCGACAAAATGCTCGCCGTAACGATGGTTAAAGCTGTGCGCCATGTCGCGCGCCATCTCGATGTGCTGAACCTGGTCACGCCCCACCGGCACTTTGTGGGCGTTGAACATCAAAATGTCAGCCCCCATCAGCACCGGGTACATGAACAGCCCGGCACTTACCTCGGCGTCAGGATCATTGCCTGCCGCGGTGTTTTTGTCGACAGATGCCTTGTAGGCATGAGCGCGGTTCAGCACACCTTTGCCCAGCACACAGGTCAACAGCCAGGTGAGTTCAGGAATCTCTGGAATGTCAGACTGGCGGTAAAAGATCACACGTGCCGGATCCAGCCCGGCCGCCAGCCAGCTGGCGGCAATTTCAAGGGTTGAGCGCTGGATGCGGGCGGGCTCGTCCACCTTGATCAGTGCGTGGTAGTCGGCCAGAAAGTAAAAACTCTCGACACCACTGCGCAGGCTGGCGCGAACAGCCGGGCGAATCGAACCCACATAGTTGCCCAGGTGCGGGGTGCCCGAGGTGGTGATACCCGTCAGAAAACGCTCAATACTCATGAAAATACACCGTCAAAAAACACGGAAATGGGATGGGTTCAGGTTGCCAGGCTAGCCAGTGGCGACAGCAACAGCTTGATGAAGTCGTAGGTCATCCCCATCAACGGGCGCATCCACAAGCTGTTGACAACACCAGTCACCACCAGCGCCATGACGATGAAAAATCCCCATGGCTCAACCCTGGACAGCAGCACGGCCTGCCGATAAGGCAGCAGGCCTACCAGAATGCGGCCACCATCCAGCGGCGGCAACGGAAACAGATTAAAAACAAACATCACCACATTGACCAAAATACCCCCTTGGGCCATCTCGATAAAAAAGCGCTCGCTAAAGCCCATGCCTTGCAACATAAAAAACACCACACCCCACAGCAGCGCCTGAATCAGGTTGACAGCCGGGCCAGCCAGCGCCACCCAGATCATGTCGCGCTTGGGGTTGCGCAGATTGCCAAAGCGCACCGGCACCGGCTTGGCGTAGCCAAACAAAAAAGCGCCAGATGTAGCCAGGTACAGCACCAGCGGCATCAGGATAGTGCCCATGGGGTCAATGTGTTTGAGCGGATTGAGCGTGACTCGCCCCAGGGTATAAGCCGTGTTGTCGCCGAAATACCGCGCTGCGTAGCCGTGTGCGGCCTCGTGCACGGTGATCGACAACAGCACCGGAATGGCGTAAAGCGCGACAGTTTGAATCAGGTTGGCAATGTCCATGGCGTGATTGTCTCAGAGGCCCAAAGCCAGCAAGGGGCCGCGGCCTTGTCGTATCAACACCGGTTCGCTGCCGCTTAAATCGACCACCGTGGTGGGCTCACGCGGGCAGGCACCCGCATCGATCACAGCCGCAATACGGCCCTGATAGCGCTCGCGGATTTCATCGGCATCATTAAGCGGTTCGGTTTCACCAGGTGGGATCAAGGTGGTGGCCAACAGCGGCGTACTGTGCAATGCCAGCAGGTCTTGCAGCACCTTGTGGTCGGGCACACGCAGGCCAATGGTCTTGCGAGACGGGTGGCTCAGGCGGCGCGGCACTTCTTTGGTGGCTTCCAGAATAAACGTGTAGGCACCGGGCGTGGCCGCTTTCAGGCGGCGAAATTGCTGGTTGTCAACGCGGGCATAGTTGGCCAGCTCTGACAGGTCCCGGCACAGCAGCGTCAGGTGGTGTTTGTCATCGACGCCGCGAATGCGGCGCAACTTGTCGGCGGCGGCCTTGTCGTCCAGATGGCAGACCAGCGCATAGCTGGAGTCGGTGGGCACGGCCAGTACCTCGCCCTTGTCAAGCAGGGCTGTGGCTTGTTTGAGCAGGCGAGGCTGCGGGTTGTCGGGGTGAATCTCAAAAAGCTGTGGCATGGCCCTATTGTCGCTTGCGGGTGGCCTCGCGCGCAGACTGCAGCGCGTTGCCAACACCGCTGGCGGCAATCACGGCAATACCCGCCCAGGCGAATGTGTCTGGCATGTGGCGAAACACCAGCCAGCCCGCCAGCGTGGCAAAAGCAATCTGGGTGTACATGAACGGTGCCAGCGTGACCGCGCTGGCTCGGTTGTAGGCCCGGATGAGCATCAAGTGGCCGAAAGTGCCCAAGAATCCCAGCACCATGAACCACGGCCAATGGTCAACCAGGGCCTGGGTTTTCCAGCTGAACAGTGCCACTGGGAAAATCACCAGCGCGCCGACCAGTCCCGTGTAAAAGTGGGTGGTGTAGGGGTTTTCGTCGCCGCTCAGGCGGCTGGTGAGCACCTGAAACCAGGCGTAAGCCACCACCAGCACCATGGGAAACAACAGCGCCCAGCCAAACACCTGGCCACCTGGTCGCACCACCAGCAGCACGCCGATCAAACCCAGGGCCATCAAGCCCCAGCGCTGGGGAGCGACGTGGTTTTTCAGCACCATGGCTGCCAGGGCGGTGGCCACCATCGGCGACAGCATCACGATGGCGGTGAACTCGCCTACCGGCAGGTACTGCAGGCCAAAAAAAGAACAGAAGCTGGTGGTCAGCAGCAGCACGCCGCGCAGGGCCTGAAATTTGGGGTTGGGCGTGACAAACAGCCCGCGCCTTTGTACCGGAAACCGCAGTGCAAACGTCACCACCGCCTGAAACGCGTAGCGAAACCACAGCAGCATCAGCACCGGGGCCAATTGGGTGGCGTGTTTGGTAGCGGTGTCCAGCAGTGCAAAAGCCAGCGAGGTCGCCACAATCAGTAAAACTGCCCCACCTTGGCGGCTGTGCCAGAAACTCATGCCAATGTATTTTCAGGAATGGTTGGCGGCACGTTGAATGCGGTCTTCAAGCAGCGTCCACACCGGCGTGAGCTGGCTTGGCAGGTCAGGCAGGGCGCCCAGATCAGTGCGGCTCTCGTCGGGGCTGTGAAAGTCGCTGCCGCGCGATGCCAGCAGGCCAAATTCAAGCGCTGTACCGGTGTACACCACCGACTCTGCCGCCGAGTGGCTGCCAGTGACCACCTCGACGCCCTGGCCACCGTGGCCCTTGAATTCAGAAAACAGGGCAAACTCTTCGTTGGCACTGAATTTGTAACGCGCCGGGTGGGCTACCACGGCAATACCGCCCGCCTGCGTGATCCAGGTCACAGCGTCTTTCAGCGTGGCCCAGCGGTGTTCCACATAGCCTGGCTTGCCTTCGGTCAGGTATTTGCGAAAGACCTCGTAAGTGTCCTTGCAGACGCCGGTCTCGACCATGAAGCGGGCAAAATGCGTGCGTGAAATCAGGTCGTGGTTGCCCGCGTATTTGAGTGCCCCGTCAAAAGCGCCGTGAATACCCACACGGGCCAGGTCATCGGACATTTCGTGGGCGCGCTGGGCTCGCCCGCCGCGGGTTCTTTGCAGCCCTTGCCATAACGGCTGGTTATCAGCATCAAAACCCAGGCCAACGATATGCACTGTTTGGCCAAGAAAGCTCACCGAAATCTCAACTCCTGTGACGTAGTCAAGCCCTAAGTCCGCCGCGGCAGCCGCCGCACCGGCCTGGCCACCAATTTCATCGTGGTCGGTCAGGGCCCATAGGTCGACGCCATTGTGTTTGGCGCGTGCTGCCAGTGCTTCGGGGGTCAGGGTGCCGTCGGAGACCACGGAGTGGCAGTGCAGGTCGGCGTTGATTGATGTGGTCACCCAGCCATTTTAGGCCTTGCAGGCGCCATCAACGGCCGAACGGGCAGAATCACCCCATGTCTGAATTCACTGTTGTTCATGCCACCGATCTCATCTGCTTTGCGCTGAGTGCGGCAACTTTGCTGATGTACCAGCTCTACCTGAAGCGGCGCACCCGGCTCGACCCGGCATCGAGCGCACAAGACATCATGCTGATGGCACGCGAGGCCTGGGTTCATAGTGTGATGCAGGATCGCCGTGACATTCTGGCGGTGCAGACGCTCCGCAATTCCACCATGGCGGCAAGCTTTATGGCGTCTACGGCCATCTTGCTGATCATTGGGGTGCTGACCTTGAGTGCGCAGGGCGACAAGCTCTCAGGCACCTGGCATGTGCTGAACTTTTTGGGCCATGTCAGTGCCGAGATGTGGCTGTTAAAGCTGCTAATGATGTTGTTTGACCTGCTGTTTGCATTTTTCTCGTTTTCGATGTCGGTGCGCCTGTTTCACCACATTGGTTACTTGATCAATGTACCCCTGACTCAAGGCCTGGAGCAAACCCAGCCGAAGCACGTGGTGGCACAAATGAACCGGGCTGGCATTTTCTACCGCATTGGCATGCGCTCGTATTACTACACCGTGCCACTGCTGTTCTGGCTGTTTGGCCCGTTGCTACTTTTGGGTTCAACGGCCTTGCTGGTTTTTTTTCTGTACCACCTGGACCGCGCGCCAAGCAGTGACAAGGACTTGATGGGCTGATCAAAGCTCCGCCGCCTCCACCAGAAACCGCACTTTGCGCTCGCCGCGCCAGCTGTCGGCATCCAGCCGAAACGCCAGTTTGACCCGCGCCGGCAGGCTTTCGGTGTGGCCAAACCAGATGCCGTCGATGGGCTGGCCGCGGTGTTTAAGCTTGAGCGACAGGTGCTTTTCGCCCACCAGGCGCTGCGACACCACCTCGACTTCCTCGCTGAAGGTGGGCGCGGCAAAGCCCTGGCCCCACACTTCGTGGTGCAGCGCATCGACCAGGTCAACCCGGCAGTATTCAGGTTTCAGCGGACCATCGGTGTCCAGGCGGCGCATCAAGGTGGCGGCGTCCAGCCACTCTTTGGCGACTTCGGCCAGGCCTTGCTCAAAGGTCTCAAAATGCTCCTCGGCGATGGTGCAGCCAGCTGCCATGGCGTGGCCGCCAAAACGCAGCAACACGCCGGGGTGGCGTTTGGCCACCAGGTCCAGCGCGTCGCGCAGGTGAAAACCGGCAATTGATCGCCCAGAGCCCTTGAGCTCATGGCTGTGACCGGTGGCGCCACTGTTGGCAAACACAAAGCTTGGGCGGTGAAATTTGTCCTTGATGCGTGACGCCACGATGCCCACCACACCTTCATGAAACTCGGGGTCAAACACGCAGATGGCTGGCGGCGCCTGGGCCGCATCTTCAAACAGTGACTCGGCCACGGCAAGTGCCTGTTCCCGCATGTGGCCCTCGATCTCGCGGCGCTCACGGTTGATGCCATCCAGGGTTTTGGCCAACTCCAGCGCGCGACCGGCATCGTCAGTCAGCAGGCATTCAATGCCCAGCGTCATGTCGCTCAGGCGGCCTGCAGCGTTGATGCGCGGGCCCAAAGCAAAACCAAAGTCAAAGGTGGTAGCCGCTTTCGCCTCACGTGAAGCCGCTACAAATAGTGCAGCTAGCCCCGCAGGCATGGCAAGGGCCCGGACCCTTTTTAACCCTTGAGCCACCAGGCGACGGTTGTTGGCGTCGAGTTTGACCACATCGGCCACGGTGCCCAGCGCCACCAGCGGCAGCAGGGTGTCGAGTTTGGGTTGATTGGCCACATCCAACACCCCACGCTGGCGCAACTCAGCCCGCAGCGCCAGCAACACATAAAACATCACGCCAACCCCGGCGATGGACTTACTGGCAAAGCCACAACCCGGCTGGTTCGGGTTGACGATCACATCCGCGTCAGGCAGCGCCATCTGGCCATCCACGCTGGCGCACAGGTGATGGTCGGTCACCAGCACCTGCAAGCCCAGCGCACGTGCCGCGGCCACGCCTTCAAAACTGGCAATGCCGTTGTCCACCGTGATCAACACATCGGCACCAATGGCTTTGACCCGGGCGGAAATGGGCGGCGTCAGCCCATAACCGTCCTGTACCCGGTCCGGCACGATGTAATCCACATGCCGAGCCCCCAGCAGCCGCAAGCCACGCACCGCCACCGCACAGGCGGTGGCGCCATCGCAGTCGTAATCAGCCACGACACACAGCCTTTTGTCAGCGGCAACAGCATCCGCCAGCAGCCGAGCCGCCTCAGCCGTGCCTTTCATCAAGTTGGGTGCAATCAAATGCGCCAGCCCCGTATCAAGCTCCAGCGCCTCCTGCACCCCCCGCGCCGCATACAACTGGGCCAACAACGGATGAACCCCCGCCTTCTCCAACGCCCAAACAATACGGGGCGGAATATCTCTAACTATCAATTTCATAGCTTCTCACGCAACAAGTAAAAGGGCTAGAAGCCAAAAAGGCATAAAAAAACCAAGGTGATTCAACTCACAGGAATTTGCAAACGAGTGCAGTCCACCCCACAGATACTCCCCCTCAAAAACGACGACAAGGCAGTCGATCACCCCCATCGCAGCTAAAACCGGCCAAATATGGCTGTCCAGGCTCCCCCTTATCCGGCGGGATAAGGGGGCTGGGGGGATTGGGGAATATCCTCCACTTCCGCAAATACCAGCGCCGCCGGCACCTGCAACCCCACGCTGGCCAGCGCCACCGTCTCACCCCGCGCAAACGGATGCAACACCCACAACCCGTCTGGCCCCTTGCGGTAACAGTCGATGCTGCGCGAATCCAGGTCCACCAGCACATATTCCTGCAGGCTGGCCAGACTGCGATAGTGGCTGAACTTAACGCCCCGGTCGTAGGCGGCGGTGCTGGGTGACAGCACCTCGACGATCAGGCTGGGTTCGGTCTTGACCAGCGGGCTGGCCGCATCCAGCGCGCTGCAGGTCACCATCAGGTCAGGGTAAAAATAGCTGTTGGCCACGGCCACATGCAGGCGCATGTCACTCATGAAGGTGCGGCAGGGGCTGGCGTTGAGGTGCTGGCGCAGTGCGATGTAAAGATTGCCGGCCACCGTCACATGCCGGTCCTCGGCCCCGGCCATGGCAAACACCTCGCCGTCCAGATAATCATGGCGCTCTGGCTGCGTGTTCTCCCAGGCCAGATAGTCTTCGGCAGTAAAAACCGGTTTGTGTGCGGCGAGTCCCATGGTGATGCCCTGAAAAGTGAAATGCCCGCCAATTATGAACGTGCCGGGCGCCAAGTGGGCTAACAGGGCTGGCGTGTTGGCCTACATGCCTTACGGCCACAGCGCCCGGTCGGTATCAGCGGCGTTGCGCTCGTCGGTGTAGGGTGCTGCCCGCCCACTGCGGCTGCTGGCATAACAACTCACGATCACATTGCTGATCGGTTGGCTTTTGTGCAGCACTTCAACCGCACAGCGCCCATAGACGCTGTCGATGGTGGCCAGCAGGTTGCGTGCGTAGGGCGATTCAAGTTTGCCGTCCAGAATCAGGTTGATCAGCAGCACGCCCTGGGGTTTGAGCGCGCAGCGGGTGTCGCGCCAGAACTCATGGGTGATCAGGTGGCTGGGAATCGAGGTGTGGCTGCTAAAGGCGTCAACCACCACCGCGTCAAATTGCAGTGTGGTGTTACGCACAAAGCGGCGGGCGTCGTCCACCACAAAACTGCCCTGAATCGGCGCTTTTAAAAACTGCTGCTCGGCCATGTCACGGATGTGGGGGTCGATGTCCACATAGGTGTAGCGGTTGGTGGGCTCCTGGTGCGACAGGGTAAAGCCGCCCGCGCCCAGCACCAGAATGTCGCGCTGCGTCAGCCCCAGCTCTTGCAGCAGGATATGGCGCAGGTGCTCGATGTAGCGGGCATAGTGTGGTGGTGCGCTGTCATCCATCAGCGAGGCCACCGAGTTGTTGATCAGAAAAGCCCGCAGGTTGACATCCTGCGGCCGCACCAGCGGCTTGACCGCGTAGTCGGCATAGGCGGTGTCCGTCACCGGCTGCGCGGGGTACAAATTCACCGCGAGGGTCACCGCACTGACCAGCAGCGCCACCACAGCGGTGCGCCAGTGCTGCCATGCCGGCTGCCGCGGCTGCTGACCCAGGCCGGGCAGCAGGCTGCCAAACGCCAGCAGCACGGCACACACCAGCACCGCCGCTGACACCCCCAGCCACTGCATCACACCGAGCGACAGGCTGATGGCCCCCAAAAAAGACCCCAGCGTGGACCCATACAGCGCATAACCACTGGCTTCGCCGGTGCGCGCGTGTGTCATCAGGTTGGTCAGTGCCGGCACGGTTTGCCCCAGCAGCCAGGCCAGCGGGCACAACACTGCCGCTGACAAAAACCAGGTAGGCCAGCCAAGTCGGTTGCATCAGGGCAAACAGACCATCGACCGTGACCCGCGCCAGGCCCAGCCCGGCAATCAGCGCCGAGATCAGAAAGTTGCGCGCCACCACTTCGGCAAAACGCGTGGCAACACGGGCACCGGCTGCGTAGCCCAGCGCCAGCGCCAGCAGAAAAAAGCCGATGGTCGGTGCCGTTACCACAATCGCGCTGCCCACATGCGGCACCAGCCGACGCAGCGCAATCACCTCGGCACCCAGCGAACAAAAGCCTTCGATAAAAACAATCAGATAGAGCAGCTGGCGCGGCACCGGGCAAATTCCGAGAGGCTTTTAACGCGTGAAGCTGACAGCAGTGTTGCTGCATGCAGGCTTTAGCACTTGAATATTCATAGCGCCTCAAGCAAGCTGTATAAGGGCTTGGAGGCTAAATGGCTCAAAATCTTTTGCCAAACAGTGGCTTTGTAGCTGTGCCAGCTTTTGCTGCCACGTTCACCACACAATGTCAGTTGAACAGGCTGGCCCTGACCCACCCGTTGCAGCAGAGACTTGATGTGCGTGGCGTCAATGTCCTGCCAGGCCTGCGTCCAGGCGGGCCAGTTGTCAGACAGCGCGGCCTGTTGCAGCGCGTCAATCACCCCGGGCTGGGACTGGGCTGAAGGCGTTTGATAGCCTGCCGGCAGCGCGCCGGTGCCGCTGAACCACAACGAATTGACGGGTGGCAGGCCCCGCTGGGCACGGTCATCGTTGACTGGATGGGTATAGAGCAGCATTTGCATTTCGTTTTGCAGCCGGCGCAGTGGTGCGGCCTGCTGGGTGTTGGGCATCCAGGGCTCAAGGTTGCGGCCTACCACCCGGTCAGTCGAGGCGGTGGCAAGGTTGGCAAATATCTCACCCTGCGCCAGCCAGCGCCCGGGCTGGTCGGCGTGAAGTGTGATGCCGTCTTCGGCAAAGTAAAGGCGCATGGCGGCCATCAAACCAGCCGACGCTTCCATGCTCAGGCCCGGTAGCGGAAGCTGGCTCATGGCCACATGGTGGGTATTGACCTGCCAGTGGCACAGGGTGACAAAGGCCCAGGCTGTGCCTGCGGTGTCGACGGTGGCGGATGCCAGCTGCTGTCGGGCCTGCAGTGCCGCCCAGGCGATCTGACCGTCGATGGCAGGCAGCCCCAATGCCCGGGCCAGGGCGCGCTCGTGGGGGGGCGACAGGCTGAATTCATCTCCCCCAGTAGCGTCAAGTGGCCCCAGTTTTTTGAGCAATTGCTCCAGGTGTGGCAGTTTCAGGGTGGGTTGGGCCGCCAGGCAGGGTTCAGACAGGCAAGTGGCATAGGGAATCAGCAGGTGCATGGCCTGATTGTCCGGGAAATCGCGCCAGATTCGATGGGGGGCGACTTCGGAGATGCTTACACACATAACATCAAATTGCTTGCATTTTGAATTTGGGCCATTAGTCCGAACGGACTATTGCCGATCGTGCGTTGGATGC
>JADKAW010000019.1 GCA_016719055.1 Candidatus Rhodoferax mariagerensis
AAGCCGATCAATCTTTGGCACCTGCTGCAGCGTGATCAGAGACACTTGGTAACTATAAAAACAGTTTCTCCAATCAACAAGAAGCACTTGTTCAACTGACGCAATTTAGCGAACAGAACCGAACTCACCTTTCCGAGGTAATTAAAAAAATTTCATTACTGCCCAGTTCAGATGCCTTGCACGCTCTCGGTGTAAAAGTTGATCAGCTTGCCAAGAAGTTGATCGACGATATCAAGCTGTCGAACGAAAAGGCAGACTCACTTCAAAGAAGTGTTGAGCGATACCACGACACGATGGATCAGGCTATATCCAATATGTCGAGTGATCTCAAATTTTCCAATGAGAAATTGGATACGTTGCGACAAGATAATCAACATATCAATGAATCAATCGATAAACTTTCTACTGGCATAGCAAAGACCAACCAAGCAGTTATTCAAACATTTAAAAGAGTAGATGCTTTGGCAATCATGGCAGAAAAACAATCGATTAGCCAGGATCGTCATGCGCAAGATACGACAGAGAAACTATTGACACTGGAACGGTTGGCCAGGCGCAGTCTTTTTGCAATCCTGTTTGGACGTGATAAGGATAAAACAAAATATTGATTGTGATTTGATTCTTTAAGTTTTATGCTTTACCATTTGGCAAGATTTTTGCTATAATTGGATAACTACCTCCAGTCATGAATCGCTGTTTTGTTATTAGTGCAATACGCTGTGTAATTTATTTTTGATTGTGTTACCTTTGCTCGGAAGTAATATTTTATCTGGCACGTTCATTTTTATTTAAGCGATTGATTTAATAAATATAAAGTTTTAGTGCACACTTAATTTATTGGTAAAACTTTCAGATAATATAAATATTCAACATAGAATAAAGTCTTCTGCGATAGCCTGTTGAAAAGTATTTTTAACTGCAATACAGATTACCCAAGATATTATATTAGCCAAATTTTGAAATTCAAACAATGTATATCTCCACCCGCGCCCTCGAACTCCTGCGCACCGGCTCCGGCAACCCAGCCGCCACCTTCCGCGATGGCCAAGAGGATGCCATTCGCCACATCGTCGAAGGCCGCAGTCGCTTGCTGGTGGTGCAGAAAACCGGCTGGGGCAAGAGTTTTGTCTATTTCATTGCCACCAAGCTGCTGCGCGAGGCAGGCAGCGGCCCGGCCTTGCTGATTTCGCCGCTGCTGGCGCTGATGCGCAACCAGATTGAGGCCGCGCAGCGCATGGGGCTGCGCGCCGCCACCATCAACTCCAACAACGTCAATGACTGGAGCAACGTCGAGGCGCAACTGGCGCGCAACGAGATCGACATCCTGCTGATCTCGCCAGAGCGCCTGGCCAACGAGCGTTTTCGCACCCAGGTGCTCAGTGGCATTGCCGCGCGCATCGGCCTGCTGGTGGTGGACGAGGCGCATTGCATTTCTGACTGGGGCCATGACTTTCGGCCGCATTACCGCCTGCTGGAGCGCATCATCCAGTCGCTGCCCGCCAATCTGCGCCTGCTGGCCACCACCGCCACCGCCAACAACCGGGTGATGGACGATTTGACGGCGACGCTTGGCCCAAATCTGGCGATTTCGCGCGGCGATTTGAACCGCGCATCGCTGTCGCTACAGACGATTCGCTTGCCATCGCAGGCAGAGCGGCTGGCCTGGCTGGCCGAACAGGTGGCCGCATTGCCAGGCCACGGCATCATTTACGCGCTGACGGTGCGTGATGCCAACCTGGTGGCCGACTGGCTCAAGTCGCGCGGACTGAATGTTGAGGCGTACACCGGCGAAACCGGGCCGCGCCGGGAGGAGCTGGAGCAGGCGCTGCTGACCAACCAGGTCAAGGCACTGGTCGCCACCACGGCGCTGGGCATGGGATTTGACAAGCCTGACCTGGCGTTTGTGATTCACTACCAAATGCCGGGCTCGGTGGTCGCCTATTACCAACAGGTAGGCCGCGCCGGGCGAGCGCTTGACAGCGCCTATGGCGTGCTGCTCAGCGGCGAAGAAGAAACCGCCATCACCAACTGGTTTATCCGTACCGCTTTTCCCACCCGCGCCGAGGTGGCGATGGTGCTGGAGGCCATCCGCTCCAGCCAACATGGCTTGTCGGTACCAGAAATATTGGGGCGGGTTAATTTGAGCCAGGGTCGGGTCACCAAAACCATTGACCTGCTCGCACTCGAATCGCCCGCCCCCATAGCCCAGGACGGCAGCAAATGGCAACTGACTGCCGCCGACCTGAGTGAGGCTTTTTGGCAGCGTGCCGAGCGTCTGACCACACTGCGCCGCGCCGAACAGCGGCAAATGGCCGACTATGTGAAGCTGCCGTTTGGCCAGCACATGGCGTTTCTGGTGCAGGCGCTCGATGGCGATGTCAGCGCCGTGCGTCCACCTACCTTGCCTGCGCTGCCTGCCACGGTCAACCCGGCGTTGGCGCAAGCTGCCGTGGCCTTTTTACGCCGAACCAGTCTGCCCATCGAGCCGCGCAAGCTGTGGCCCGCCTACGGTTTGCCGCAATTCCAGGTCAAGGGCCGAATTGCACCGGAGCATCAGGCCCAGCCCGGCAAAGCCTTGTGCGTCTGGGGTGATGCCGGTTGGGGTGGACTGGTGCGCCAGGGCAAGTACCAGCAGCACCGTTTTGCCGACGATCTGGTGGCCGCCTGCGCCAACATGGTGGCGCAATGGCAGCCGCAGCCCGCACCCACCTGGGTGACTTGCGTGCCGTCACTGCGCCATCCTGATCTGGTGCCTGACTTTGCGCAGCGGCTGGCCACGGCTTTGGGCCTGCCTTTTCACGTTGTGCTGGCCAAAACCGACCACCGCCCGGAGCAAAAAGCCATGGCCAACAGCACGCAGCAGGCACGCAATGTCGATGGCTCGCTGGCGCTGTGCGTTCATCGGCTGCCACGCCGTGGTCCGGTGCTGCTGGTGGACGACATGGTGGGCTCGCGCTGGACGCTGACCGTTTGCGCCTGGCTGTTGCGTAGCAGCGGCAGTGGCGAGGTTTGGCCGCTGGCACTTTCACTGGCAGGACAAGAAGAAGACCCCACATGACAAACGACCCACCACTCTGAGAGATGCTGGGTTGAACGACGTCCCGGCGGGGGGCCGGCGCGTATTTCTGTTGCTGTCCCAAAGGCGCGTACCAGCCAAGGCGGTGTGGCCAGCAAACCCGCGCACGCCGCCAGGCGCGTTGGCAGGGGGCGGGGGACGGGTGGTGTTCAACATCAAGGGCAACGACTACCGCTTGGTGGTGGCTGTTGCTTTTCGCTACCAGGCGCTGTATGTCAAGTTTGTCGGCACGCACACGCAGTACGATGCCATTTATGCCGACACCGTGGAGCCAAAACCATGAACCAACCCGTGCTGACCCTTCGCCCCATTCGCAACGACAGCCTACCGCGCCATGCTCAAGCTGGCCGAAGCCTATTTTGATGCGCCCGAGGAGCCCGACCCGCAAAGTGAAGAAGGCGCCCATTTTGAGGCGCTGCTGACGCTGATCCACGCGTATGAGGCGCGGCACTTCCCGGTTGCCGCGCCTGATGCCATCGAGGCCATCAAATTTTGCATGGAACAAGCAGGCCTTGGCATCAAGGACCTGGAGCCGATGATTGGAAAAAGTAACCGGGTTTATGAAGTGCTGGGACGCAAACGCAAACTGACCCTGCCGATGATTCGCCGCTTGCACAAAGGGCTGGGCATCTCTGCCGAGGTGTTGATTGCTGAGGTGGCCAGACCAGACACGCCGCGTGCCCTGGCTGCCTGAAACCAGCGCGCCACAGGCTTCTTAACCCCATTCACCCCGCATGGCATCCGAATTGACACCCGCTGTTTCGCCTCGGCCCCAACTGCCGCTCGCCCGCCGCCCCCGCCCTGTCCCCAACACCCAAGCCATCCTGCTGCTGACCGCGCCGCTGATCACCGGTCGCAGCGGTGTCTCGCCCGACCTGCTGACCCCCGGCGAATACAAACGCCTCGCCCGGCACCTGCGCGACAACCAGCACCAGCCTATGGATTTGATAGCTGCTGACGCAGATGCAGTAAGCGCTACATGCCATTTTCTTATAGAAAAAGAGCGCCTGCAGCGGCTGCTGTCACGCGGCTTTTTGCTCAGCCAGGCGCTGGAGCAATGGCAGTCGCGCGCCATCTGGGTCATCAGCCGCGCCGATGCAGCGTACCCGCGCCGCCTCAAAACCCGCCTGCGTGAAGATGCACCGCCCGTGCTGTATGGCTGCGGTGACCTGCACCTGTTGGATGCCGGTGGCCTGGCGGTGGTCGGCTCGCGCCATGTCGATGACAGCCTGATCGCCTACACCGAAGCGGTGGGCGCGCTGGCCGCCAGCGCGCAGTGCAACATCGTGTCAGGTGGCGCCAAAGGCATTGACCAGGCCGCCATGCGCGGTGCCCTGCAAGCCGGCGGCACGGTGTGTGGCGTGCTGGCCGACAGCCTGCAACGCGCGGTGATGCAGCGTGACAACCGCGATGCGTTGCTGGCTGGCCGCCTGCTGCTGCTGTCGCCGTGGGACCCGAGTGCCGGTTTCAACGTTGGCCACGCCATGCAGCGCAACAAGCTGATCTATGCGCTGGCCGATGCTGCACTGGTGGTCAGCTCTGACTTGGATAAAGGCGGCACTTGGGCCGGAGCGACCGAGCAGCTTGACAAACTGCGCTTGGTGCCAGTTTTCACACGCACGACCGGTGCCGCGTCTGCCGGGCTGGATGCACTACGCGGCAAAGGCGCCCTGCCCTGGCCCGAGCCGCCAGATGCGGCAGGCTTGACTACCGTGCTGAACGCACTGCCATCAACCCTGGTGCCAGTCCCGCCCGCCGCCACGCCTGACCAACCACCAGCGCCACCCGCCGATGCGGCCCCAAACCCTGCCACAGCGACCCTGCAACCGGCACCGGCATCCATGCCAACACCGCCTACTGCAGGCCAAAAACCAACGCCTGCCAAAGATGAACCGCCAGCAACAACGCCGTCGCCCGTGTCATACGCCAGCCCGGCGCAAGCCCTGTTTGCCGCAGCCACTGACGCCATCCTGAAGGTCGCGCAGTCGCCCATGAAAGACACCGATATCGCCACCGCACTGGATGTGTCTCCGGCGCAGGCCAAGGCCTGGCTGCAACGTCTGGTGGCGGCCGGTGTGCTGGAAAAGCACAGCAAACCGGCGGCTTACGCCGTTAAGGCCTCTGGGCTGTTCTGATGTCCCCGCAGCTCCCAAAACATCCGCTCGTCTGCACTGGCTGATCAAACCGGTTGGCGAGTTGCGGCTAGCCCCTCGCTTGCGCACATCTCTGTGCGTCCACGATCACTGAAATACGCACCCAATTTATCTTAAAAACATGTGATCTGCCACTCTCAAGTCTTTAAGCAAAGAGCCGTTCTCTATGTGGTGAACCGCACATACAGCCAGGGTAGTTACTACTACGATCAGGTTTCAGCATTTTTGACAGACGCCGCTAACTTTCATCTTCAAACGGCATAAATCTCGTGTCTGGTCTGCCTGGATGATGACATTTGAAGCCCGCACCCTTTAACTCATGAAGGACTCATCATGCTCTACAAATTCAAATCCCAAGCCGCCGCAGATGTCATCATGCTGGCACCCAATGGCGACCAAATGCTGACCATCATCGGCAAGGAGCCCGCTGCCCAGGGCATCATCACGGTGGCCCAGATTCCTGCGGCCATTGAGGCGCTCGAAGTGGCTATTGAGGTTCATGAGGCCGCTGAGGCCAAGCGCCACGAAAACCCAGGACAAGTGGTTGAGGTGGAAGGCGACAGCGTCATGCTGCGCCATCGCGCAGAACCTTTCATTGACTTGCTGAAAATTAGCGCACACGCCGGTAAGGACGTGGTCTGGGGGGTATGAGCAACACGGGGGCCAACGCCTGTTCGGTCAGCCAGGCAATGACCACGCTGAAACGGGTCATTGCAACAAATGTCACCGCTCACGCTCGCCCACTGCGCCGCTGCCCATCTTGAAACTCCTGGTCCGAGGATGACGGACCAGGAGGCTCTGATCTCCGAAGCCTGACCAACGCGGGTCGTCTTTGCTTCGGCAACCCGTCTGACGCATGGGAAAATCGGGCACCAACGATTCAATCCACCCGACCGTCGGGGCTGACATCAAGAATTTGTACAAGGTGTTCGGCCATCAGTCCATTAACTGGGTCAGCCTATTGCACTATGTCGTCCTATCTTGATTTGTTAAGTATCCAGCTCGGGTTAGCCGCCTGGGTCACCACCTTGCTAGTCATTGCGCTTGTGACGGTGGCCCTGAACTATGCGATCAGGGTGTTTCTGCGCCACGCGGCCATGGCGGCCAAAAGCAGCTCGACAGCATGGGATGATGCGCTGGTCAACAGTGCTGCCAAGCCTGTTCTTCTGGGCATGTGGTTTATCAGCGGTGGCTTTATGGCTCGTGTGCTGCAGCGTCAAACGCCGGAACCCTTTCTTGATCAGGTGCTGGCCGCTCGGGACGTTGCATTGGTTACCTGCTGCGCCTGGTTCCTGCTGCGCTTCATTGGCATGGTGGGGGACAATATTATTGCGAAACAGCTGGCAAGTGGCGAGGAGCTCGCCCACACGACTGTGGACGCGTTGATGAAGTTGTCCCGCTTGCTGACAGTCATTGTCACAGTGCTGGTGGTCGCACAGACTGTGGGCTTTCAAATTGGCGGCTTGCTGGCTTGAGGCGGTGTCGGTGGTTTGGCGGTGGGCCTCGCAGCTGGAGACTTGCTGGCCAACTTTTTTGGTGGCCTGACGATTTATCTGGATCGGCCCTTCGGTGTGGGCGAGTGGATTCGCAGCCCCGACAAGAGCATTGAAGGCACCGTGGAGCACATCAGCTGGCGCCATACGCGCATCCGCGCCTTCAACAAAAACCCGATTTATGTGCCCAATGCCGTGTTCACCAGCATCGTGGTTGAAAATCCGTCGCGCATGAGCCACCGCCGCCTCAAGGAAACCATCGGGCTGCGTTATGACGATTTCAATGTGGTCAAACCGGTGGTGGATGCCATTCGGGAGATGCTGCAAAACCATCCTGGCATTGATTCCACGCAAACCCTGATTGTCAATTTCAACCAATTTGGTGCGTCATCGCTGGACATCATGGTCTACACCTTCACCAAGACAGTTGATTGGATGACGTTCCACACCGTTAAGCAGGATGTTCTTCTGCAAATCGGGCAGATCATTGAGGGACATGGTGCCCAGATCGCGTTTCCAACACAAACGCTGCACCTGGAACGGGGCGACAAAGACGTCTGACTGACGTCAAGGACTGGATGCGCTCGCAACCAGTTCAATCAAAGAAATCCAAGCTTGTTTCGGACATGTCGGCTGCGCTACTGTCGCGGCCTTGGTGTGGACGATGACCCTAGCAATCATCGGGATAATCATCTTCAAAACGCACCAAAACTGCTCATGGGCGTGCGTTTGACGAGCTTTATTGGCGTGCGCCAAGCCATCGCACCCCTGCCCTAGTGTTTACCCTAGCATGAAAGTTTGTTTACTGGCCAGTTTTGGCAGCGCTAGAAGGTACGCTTTGGGGTTGTGAAGCCGGGCACCAGCGCCTGTACCCTGAGCGCCAATTGGCACACGGCATCAGACCATTCAAATCCTGGAGTGAACATGCAAGCGTTGCTGAAATTTTCCAATGCCATTGACGGGTTGAACCGTTTCATCGGCAAACACGTGATCTGGCTGATTCTGGCCTCTGTGGTTATCAGTGCGGTCAATGCCGTCATCCGCAAAGCCTTGAATATTGGTTCCAACGCCTTTCTGGAAGTGCAATGGTATTTGTTTGCCGCCACCTTTTTATTGGCCGCAGCGTTCACCTTGCTCAACGGCGAGCACGTAAAGATCGACGTGATCTACAGCCGCTTTCACAAGCGCACGCAGACCTGGATCGACGTGTTTGGCTTCACATTTTTCCTGCTACCGTTTTGCAGCGCCATCATCTGGTTCAGCCTGCCATTTTTTCTGAAAGGCTTTAACAGTGGCGAAATGTCTAGCAACGCCGGCGGCCTGATTCGCTGGCCGGTTTACCTCATGATGCCGCTGGGCTTTGGCCTGTTGTGGCTGCAAGGCGTGTCCGAATTGATCAAACGGGTGGCTTTCCTGCTGGGGCTGATAGAGGACCCAACGGAAAAGGCGGTAGGCAAAACCGCCGAAGAAGAACTGGCCGAGGCCATTCAGAAACTGGCTGAAGAAAAAGCCGCCCAAGCCAAAGCGGCCTAAATCCGACAGCAGCCAGGAGATACACACATGGAATTTATTGCAACCAACATTGCCCCCATCATGTTCATGGGGCTTGTCGTTTTTTTATTGCTGGGTTTTCCTGTGGCGTTCAGCCTGGGAGCCTGCGGCCTGTTTTTTGGCTTTGTCGGCGTCGAACTCGGGCTGCTGCCTGAAGCCTTGTTACAGGCGCTGCCGCTGCGCATTTTTGGCATCATGCAAAACGACACGCTGCTGGCGATTCCGTTTTTCACGCTGATGGGGCTGATTCTGGAGCGCAGCGGCATGGCCGAAGACCTGCTCGACACCATTGGCCAGTTGTTTGGCCCGCTGCGCGGCGGTTTGGCCTTTGCGGTGATTTTTGTCGGTGCACTGCTGGCAGCCACCACCGGCGTGGTGGCGGCTTCAGTGATTTCGATGGGCCTGATCTCGCTACCCATCATGCTACGTTATGGCTACGACCGGCGCATTGCCTCGGGCGCGATTGCCGCCTCGGGCACCTTGGCACAGATCATTCCGCCGTCTTTGGTGTTGATCATTCTGGCAGACCAGTTGGGCCGCAGTGTGGGCGAGATGTACAAGGGTGCGTTTATTCCAGGCTTTGCCCTAACCGCCATGTATTTTGGCTACGTGGTGCTGATTACCTTCATCAAGCCAAGCTGGGTGCCAGCCTTGCCGCCTGAAGCCCGCACCATCCGCGAGGACAACGGTAAAAGCGGCTTGCCATCGCTGGGTGTTTTGACGGCACTCAGTGCTGGCTCCGCCATCTATTTAGGTCAGCATTATGCTCAGGTGCTGAGCTACTTCAAGGGCGATGAAGTGCTCACCGTGCCCACCGATGAGACCATTGTGGTGTCTTTGTGCGCCGGTGTCGTGCTGGCGTTCTTGATCGCCGTGATCAACAAGGTAACCCGTGCCGGCCTGTTGTCACGCATGGCCGAGCGGGTCACTTTTGTGCTGATTCCACCGCTGCTGCTGATCTTTCTGGTGCTGGGTACGATTTTTCTGGGCGTGGCCACACCCACTGAAGGCGGGGCCATGGGTGCCGTGGGTGCGTTTTTAATGGCCATGTCACGCCGACGCCTGAGCTTGTCGTTGCTCAAGCAGGCGCTCACCTCTACCACCAAACTGTCGAGCTTTGTGGTGTTTATTCTGGTGGGCTCCACCGTGTTCAGCCTGGTGTTTCAGGGGGTGGACGGCTCCAGATGGGTTGAGCACCTATTAACCTCAGTACCTGGGGGCCAGCTGGGCTTTTTGATTGTGGTCAACATATTGATCTTTTTCCTGGCATTCTTCCTGGACTTCTTTGAACTGGCATTCATTGTGGTGCCGCTGCTGGCCCCGGTGGCCGAAAAAATCGGCATCGATCTGATCTGGTTTGGTGTGTTGCTGGGGGTGAACATGCAAACCTCGTTCATGCACCCACCCTTTGGTTTTGCCCTGTTTTACCTGCGTAGCGTGGCACCTGGCCGAGCCTACACCGACCGGCTGACCAAAAAGCTGATCCAGCCCGTGACCACCATGCAGATCTACTGGGGTGCCATCCCGTTTGTCATCATCCAGATCATCATGGTCAGCCTGATCATCGCCTTCCCCGGTATTGTGTCGAGCGGTCTGGACAAAAAAGAGGTGGTCGATCTGGACAAGGTGGGTGCCGAGATGATGATCAACATGCCGGGTGCGGAGCCTGAAGCCCCCACACCAGCGCCCGCCACCGACGCATCTGCACCTGTCAACACACCTGATGCGGGCAACACCCCAGCACCAGAGCCCGATGCCGCTGCCGACAATGACCCGATGAAGGCGATGGAAGAATCCATGAAGAAAAAGTAGCGCAGCCGGCCTGCCACCAAGCGGCTTTACTCGCTGCGTGGTCAGGCTTGCAGTCCGTTTCACCAATCCCGATACATGAAATCGTGTCTTTTTCCGCCATGCGTCGTTGTTCGTCGTTGCCATAGCTACGGCTATGGCGCCTCCTCGCGCCTAACCTGACGAAAAAATCCATCAATTTCATTTTGTATCGGTTTTGATGGAACGGACTACTAGTGGGCGTTGTCAAACTATCCTGCTCATAAAAAAACCCCGCAATGCGGGGTTTTTTTGCCGGGTGTGAGCTGACTCAGAGCTTGCGGGTGGCCATGAACGAGTCGAACTTGGCTTCGGCAAAGCGGAACCACAACACCTGGTCGCGCTGGAAGTTGCGGAAGTCGGCGTAAATTTTCTTCCACTCGGGGCTCTTGGCGTTGTTGGCCTCAAAAACCGTCATGGCCGACTTGAACGATGCCTCCAGCACGTCATTGGGGAATGGCAACACCTTGGTTTTGGCGGCCACCAGTTGTTTCAACGCGGTCGGGTTAAAGGCATCGTACTTGGCCAACATATCAGCCGCCGCCATGGCACAGGCGGTTTCAAGAATTGCCTTGTTTTCTGCCGACAAGGCATCAAAGGCCTTCTGGTTGGCAAAGAAGTCAACTTCAGGGCCGCCTTCCCACCAGCCGGGGTAGTAGTAGAAACGGTGCCACCTTGTTAAAGCCCAACTTCTGGTCGTCATACGGACCGACCCATTCGGCAGCGTCGATGGTGCCTTTTTCAAGCGCCTGATAGACCTCGCCACCCGGAATGCTCTGCGGTACGGCACCCAAGCCTTGCATCACTTCGCCGACCAAGCCGCCGCCCAGTCGCATCTTCATGCCCTTGAAATCAGCCGCCGACTTGATTTGCTTGCGGTACCAGCCGCCCATCTGCACGCCAGTATTACCCCCGGCAAAGCTGGTCATGCCGTAGCCTGCGTATAGCTCGTTCATCAGCTTGCGGCCATTGCCGTGCATCATCCAGGCCGTCATCTGGCGGGCATTCATGCCAAACGGAATGGCCGAACCCAGCGCAAACGCCGGGTTTTTGCCGTAAAAATAATAGGGCACGGTGTGGGTCATCTCAACCGTGGCGTTTTGCACACCATCCACCACACCAAACGGTGGCACCAGTTCGCCACCCGCATGTACCGAAATCTCGAACTTGCCACCCGACATCGCCTTGACGGCCTTGGCCATGACTTCGGCTGCACCGTAAATGGTGTCGAGCGATTTCGGAAAGCTTGACGCCAGACGCCAGCGCACTGCTGCCTGTGCGTGCACGGCCGGTGCTACACCTGCGGCCAGCACACCCGCGATACCTGCGTTTTTGATGATTGAACGACGATCCATCTAAATACTCCTGTGGTTACAAATGAGTTGGCTCACGGCATGCAGCGATGCCGTATTGACTGATCAGAGTCAGCTGCCATTTTATGGACACTCCTTCAAGAACCTTGCCGGGTTTTCCCTTGCGCAGCCCTTGAAAACAAGGGTTATGTCAAAGACCGGGCAAATATTCGTCACTGAAAAAAGCGTGCCTGGATGGCTGACTCAATGCCCGATGCATCCAGCCCCTGCAAGGCCAGCAACCTGGCCGGGTCACCATGTTCAATAAATTCGTCGCGCAGACCCAGTTGCAACACCGCGCGTGTCAGCCGGGCGGCTGCCAGCGCCTCCAGCACTGCGCTGCCGGCACCGCCCATCACGGCACCTTCTTCGAGCGTGACCAGTGCCTCATGCTCAGCCGCAACTTTCAGCAGGAGCTCAAGGTCCAGCGGCTTGGCCCAGCGCATATTGACCACACTGGCGTTCAGCCTTTGTGCCGCTTCAAGTGCCGGGTACAGCAGCGTGCCAAAGACCAAAATTGCCACGCGCTGGCCCTGACGGCGCAGCTCGCCCCGACCAAACGGCAAGGGTTCCAGCCCCCGTTGTAGCGGCACACCAGCGCCGCTGCCACGCGGGTAGCGCACTGCCACCGGTGTGTTTTGGGCATAGGCCGTGCTCAGCAGCTGACGGCATTCGTTTTCGTCTGCCGGGCAGGCAATGCTGATATTGGGAATACAACGCAGGTATGGGATGTCGTAAGCCCCTGCATGCGTGGCACCGTCAGCCCCAACCAGGCCAGCACGGTCCAGGGCAAACACCACCGGCAGGTTCTGAATCGCCACGTCATGAATCAGCTGGTCGTAGGCGCGCTGCAAAAAGGTGGAATAAATCGCCACCACCGGTTTGAGCCCTTCGCAGGCCAGGCCGGCGGCAAAGGTCAGGGCGTGTTGCTCGGCAATGCCGACATCAAAGAAACGTCCTGGGAAGCGCTCTTCAAACTCCACCATCCCCGAGCCCTCGCGCATGGCCGGTGTGATGCCCACCAACCGCAGGTCAGCCGCGGCCATGTCACACAACCATTGCCCAAACACCTGGGTAAAGGTAAGTTTGGCAACGCCACTGGCTTGTTGCAGCCCTACAGCTGGGTCAAATTTGCCCGGGCCATGGTAGGCCACCGGGTCGGCCTCAGCCAGCTTGTAGCCCTGGCCTTTTTTGGTCACCACATGCAAAAACTGCGGCCCTTTGAGCTGCTTGATGTTTTCCAGCACGCTGACCAGGGTTTCCACGTCGTGCCCGTCAATCGGACCCACATAGTTGAAACCAAACTTTTCGAATAAGGTGATCGGCTTGACCATGCCCTTGGCCGACTCCTCAAAGCGTTTGGCCAGCTCAAACAGCGGTGGTGCCCCCTTCAGCACGGTTTTGCCGGCGTTTTTGGCTGCTGCATAAAACTGACCGCTGAGCAACCTGGCCAGGTGACGGTTGAGCGCGCCCACCGGCGGGCTGATCGACATGTCGTTGTCGTTCAGGATCACCAGCAGGTTGCAGTCAGACACACCCGCGTTGTTAAGCGCCTCAAAGGCCATGCCAGCCGTCATGGCGCCGTCACCAATCACCGCAATGGCGTGGCGGTCTTCACCTTTGATGCGACTGGCCAGCGCCATGCCCAACGCAGCCGAAATAGAGGTGCTGGAGTGCGCCGTGCCAAAAGCATCAAATTCGCTCTCGCCGCGCTGCGGAAAACCGCTCAAGCCGCCCAACTGCCGCAGGCTGGCCATGCGTTCGCGCCGCCCGGTCAGGATCTTATGCGGATAGGTCTGGTGCCCTACATCCCACACCACCCGGTCATGCGGCGTGTTGAACACATAGTGCAGTGCCACGGTGAGTTCGACGGTGCCCAGGTTTGAGCTCAGGTGCCCACCGGTTTTGGCCACACTGTCGATCAGGTAGGCCCGCAATTCACTGGCCAAGGTAGGCAACTGGGCACGGGCGAGCTGTCGCAGGTCGTCAGGAGACCGAATGGTCTGCAACAGGGGATACGGAATATTCATCAACATACGCTCTTGTTTTTATAGCTGCATGTGCACATTGCACAAGGGCTACAGTTCATTTTTTTATACAAATTCAAAAGATCATCAATGACTGCGATTCACCACCATCACCGCCAGCGCCCGCAAGGCACGCGTGTCGGTCAGCTCGCTGCGCACCAGTGCTGCCTGGGCCTGCACCAGCAGTTCTTGTGCGTAAGCGTTGGCACGCGCCAGACCCATCAACGACACATAGGTCGGTTTGTCATGGTCTGCGTCCTTGCCTGCGGTTTTGCCCAGCGTGGCAGAGTCGGCAGTCACATCCAGAATGTCATCGACCACCTGAAACGCCAGGCCCAGGATATTGCCATACGCCTGCAGGGCGGCAAGTGCTGGGGCACTGACACAGCCACATGCGACCCCCATCATGACGCTGGCTTCAAGCAGCGCGCCGGTTTTAAGCCGGTGCATTTCACGCAACTGCGCTTCTGTCAGTTGCAGTCCGACACTGGCCAGGTCAATGGCTTGCCCGCCAGCCATGCCGGTACACCCGGCAGCACGCGCCAGCAAACGGCACAGGCGCGCCTGGCGCGCCAGCGGCATCACCGCGTCCCCTGGTGTCAATAGCTCAAACGCCAGGGCCTGCAGCGCATCACCTGCCAGCAGCGCGCTGGCCTGGCCAAACTGCACATGCACTGTGGGCTTGCCACGGCGCAGCACATCGTTGTCCATGCAGGGCATGTCGTCATGCACCAGCGAGTAGGCATGGATCAGTTCGACCGCACAAGCAGTGCGCAGTACAGACTCAGGGGTTTCGCCCCGATCGGACTCAAAAGACGCACCGCGCCGGGCGGCTTCATCGAATCCTTCTTTACACGCCGGTGGCCTGACCATACCCCCAGCGCACACCGCTTGGTATGCGGCCAGCACCAGCAAGGGGCGCAGGCGTTTGCCACCGTCCAGCACGGCGTAGCGCATGGCGGCCATCAGGTCAGCGGGCGCGTGATGGTCCAGATCCGCCGATGCATCGACACTGACCCAGCGCTCCAGCGCGTGCTCTACAGCGCTGAGTTGGCGCGCCATCCAGGCATTAAAGTCAAATTCTTCAAGCATGTCTATTCAGGGGTCCATGGCTTCAAAGTGCCTTGATCAAGCAGCTTGACCTGGTCTTCAACCGCCACCAGCCGGGCACGGCACATGGCCAATAACTCGGCACCGCGCTGGTACTGGGTCAGCAATTGCTCAAGCGGCAGATCGCCCGACTCCAGCCGGGCCACCAGCAGTTCCAGCTCTTGCAAGGCTGCTTCATAACTGAGCGGCACTGCTGCGGCGTGTTTGGAGGCAGTAGCCATAAAACGCAATACTCCCAAGTGCAAAAAACGCTGATTTTAGGCGCTGCCCGCGCGCAGCTTGCTGTGTTATCAATAACCACTTCCTTATCACCCGTTGATGTTGATCAAATGCCAGCCCGTCGCAGCTGCCTTCATTCGGACTGCGGCGGCCTCAATTTTTCGGAAATTCGGCTAAGCTAAAGCTGCGCGGTTGAAAGGAGCGTGAACCATGGGAACTCAGGGATGCAGAAATTGCAAATGTACCGTTTATGGTAAGTGCTGACGGGAGCAGTGCTAGGCGCAAGATGCGAAGTTTAGCCAGCTAAACGAGTGGATTGCAACAACGCAATGCACCCGCCAGTGCCGCCAGAAATGGGATATTTGTGATTTCTTCATCCCTAAGCGCAAACTACACAGCGCACAATTCAAGGCCGAAGTGGTAATGGCGGCCTTGGCAGGGACCAAGACACTGGCAGAACTGGCATCCGAGTACGGCGTGCACCCGACGATGATCAGCACCTGGAAGCAGAAACTGGCCAAAAACGCCAAGAGCCTGTTTGAGCACAGTAACCAAAAGGGTGCCGAACCGCAGGCGTTGATCGACCACTTACACCGCAAGATTGGTCAATTGCAGGTTGAGAGGAATTTCTTGGCCGGACAGCCCGCCATTGTCCGCCTGCTGATAGGCGCGCAATGATCGCCCGGGCCAGCGAGCTGTCCATTGCCCGGAAAGCCAAGCTACTGGGAATATCACGCAACAGCGTCTACTACCATTCCAGACCTGAGTCCAAGCAAGAACTCAACCTGCTCCTCAAGCGGCTCGATGAACTCTTCACAGAAAACCCCATGTATGGCAGCCGACGACTGCAACAAATGCGCAAGCGAGAAGCCATCCGGGTTGGCCGAAGACGCATCCGCAGGCTGATGAGAAAGCTCAGCCTGTGGGCGGTAGACCCCTAGCCCAACACGAGTGGGTGTTCATGCGCCCCTGTAACGAGGCAGCGAACAACAGCGCAGCCTGGCTCAGTCCAGCTTGAGTTTATTCCACCCCGGTGGCTGTCCAAGCTACGGTGACCACCGCAGTGCAGCAACTGCCGACGAAATCCATTCCTTCTGCTTGGTGGCCATGCTTGATAATCTCCCTCCATGACGTGCAAAAAAACAGGTTTTTGCACCCAATTTTTTTGCATGAATTTTTAAGCCGTTTGTACATTTCTTAGCCTTTTGCGCTACAGAATTCATATTAGCGCCTATTTTTTAATCAATTCCGTTTTAATACCCCTTTAAAATCAATAAGTTACATGAATATGTCGTTCTTGTTAACTTACTTTAGGTCAGGTCACCCATGTCTGATTTAAGTCTTCAACTGCAGCCGGCCACTGGCCAACTACCAGTTAGTTCTTATTCTGATGACGCGCTGTACCAGCGCGAACTGCAAACCCTGTTCCAGCGAGGACCACGTTACGTGGGTCACGCCCTGAGTGTGCCCAATGTGGGCGACTACGCCACCCTGCCCCAGGAAGGCGCGGGCCGCGCCCTGGTACACACCCCTGCCGGCATTGAGCTGGTGTCCAACGTCTGCCGCCATCGCCAGGCCATCATGCTCAAGGACCGGGGTTCGGTGCAGCAGTCGGGCGGCAACCTGGTTTGCCCGGTGCATCGCTGGACCTACGGTGCCCAGGGCGACCAACCGGCTGGCCAGCTGATGGGTGCGCCCCACTTTGCCCATGACCCCTGCCTGAACCTCAACAACTACCCGCTGCAGCAATGGAATGGCCTGCTGTTCGAAGCCGGTGGCCGCAACCCAGGCGCCGACCTGGCCGCCATGGGTGAACGCGGTGCGCTGGATTTTTCAGGCTACGTGCTGGACAAGGTCGAGCTGCATGAGTGCAACTACAACTGGAAAACCTTTATTGAGGTGTACCTGGAGGACTACCACGTTGGTCCGTTTCACCCCGGCCTGGGATCATTCGTGACCTGCGACGACCTGCGCTGGGAGTTTGGTGAACATTACTCGGTGCAGACGGTGGGTATCTCGGGTGCGTTTGGCCGGCCCGGCACACCGGTGTACCAGCGCTGGCACAACGCACTGCTGAAATACCGCAACGGCCAAAAACCCGAGCGCGGCGCCATCTGGCTCACCTATTACCCGCACATCATGGTCGAGTGGTACCCGCACGTGTTGACGGTCTCCACGCTGCACCCGATGGGTGTCAACAAGACCCTGAACATGGTGGAGTTTTTCTACCCTGAAGAAATCCAGGCCTTTGAGCGCGAATTTGTTGAAGCCCAGCAGGCCGCCTATATGGAAACCTGCCTGGAAGACGACGACATTGGCGAGCGCATGGACGCCGGCCGCAAGGCGCTGCTGGCGCGAGGTGACAACGAAGTCGGGCCCTACCAAAGCCCGATGGAAGACGGCATGCAGCACTTTCATGCCTGGTACCGCCAGCAGATGCAGGTCGCGCAGGCCGCATGATTGCTCTGCTACTGATAGCTGCTCGCGCCCTGCCAGCAAGGGCTAGCGCCTTATCTTTCATGAAAGTTTAAGTCGTGCAAGCGCTTTGGATGGTGTTGGCGTCGTTCTTTTTTGCCACCATGGCGGTGGGCATCAAGATCGCTTCAGGCAGTTTCAGCCTGTTTGAACTGGTGTTTTACCGGGGTCTGGTCAGCATGATTTTTATGGGCCTGGTTTTGCGTGCCCGTGGCACCCCGCTGGCCACCCCGGTGCCACTGATGCACGTCTGGCGCTCCATCATCGGGGTGTTTTCGCTGAGCGCCTGGTTTTATGCGATTGGGCATCTGCCGCTGGCAACCGCCATGACACTTAATTACATGAGTGGCGTCTGGGTGGCGGCCTTTGTAGTGGGTGGTGCCATGTTGTATGGCAAATCCACTGGGCAGGGCCTGCTCATGGCCACGGTGCTGGCCGGCTTTGCTGGTGTGGTGATGATGCTGCGCCCGACACTTGATCAAAACCAGCTGTTTGCCGGCCTGATTGGCCTGCTGTCGGGCCTGGGGGCTTCAATGGCCTACCTGCAAGTCACAGCGCTGGGCAAGGTGGGCGAGCCTGAAGGCCGCACCGTGTTTTATTTTTCGATCGGGACGACCCTGGTCGGGCTGGTCGGAGCTGGCTTTTACGGTTTTACGCCCTGGAATTCGGTCAGCTGGCAAGCGGCAGCCTGGCTGATCCCGATGGGGGTACTGGCCTCGTTGGGGCAATGGAGCATGACGCGCGCCTTCAGCCGGGGCTCAACCTTGCTGGTGGCCAACCTGCAATATTCGGGCATTGTGTTTGCAGCCTTTTACAGCCTGCTGCTATTCGGGGACCAGATTCCACTGGTGGGCTGGGCCGGCATGGCGCTGATTGTCAGCAGCGGCATTGCGGCCACCGTGCTGCGCACGCGTGTCCTGCCCAACACACCCGCAGAAGATCATTAAATTCATCACCACCCAGGAATAAGACCATGTTCACCACCCTGATCTCCGTTGCGCAGTTGCAGTCCCTCATGGCCAATGGCCAAGCCGTGATGGTGTTTGACTGCAGTTTTGACCTGATGCAGGCCACAGCGGGCGACACCCAGTATGCGCAGGGCCATGTTGCCGGTGCCGTGCGCGCTGACCTGGAGCGTCACCTGAGCGCCAAAGGGGCACCTGATGCCGCCAGCGGTGGCCGTCACCCACTGCCCTCGCGCGAAAAATTCGCGGCTTGGCTGGGCAGCGTGGGATTGACCAACAACATGCAGGTGGTGGTGTACGACCGCCAAGGCGTCAATTACTGCGGACGTCTGTGGTGGATGCTGAAATGGGCCGGCCACGAAGCCGTGGCGGTGCTCGACGGTGGCTGGCAAGCCTGGCAAGCCGCCGGTGGCGCGGTTGAATTAGGCGCCGGCACACCAAGAACGGCAGAAAATTTTGTACTTACCGAACCCCAAACAAGGCTGATTGCGACCGAAACCCTGGTGCAACAACTCGGGCGTCCCAGCCAGACGATCGTCGATGCGCGCGCTGCGGCACGCTTTCGCGGCGAAGTTGAGCCGCTGGACCCCGTGGCGGGGCATATTCCGGGTGCGTTGAACCGCGCCTATGCCCAAAACCTGGACGGCAACGGGTTCTTCAAACCAGCCGATCAGCTCAAAGCCGAGTTTGCTGAGCTGCTGGCCGGTCATGATCCCGCCAGTGTGGTGCACCACTGCGGCAGCGGTGTCAGTGCCGTGCCCAACGTGATTGGTATGGAGCTGGCCGGCCTGGGCCGCGCGGGGCTGTACGCCGGTAGCTGGAGCGAATGGTGCAGCGACCCGGCCCGGCCCGTGGCGCAAGGCTAAGGGCTCGACCCAAGCCAGACGGTCGCTCTGCCGGCCCTAATTGGGGTTTTCAAAAAACAGGTAGTTGGAGCCGTAGTCGCTGATTTCAAAATAGACCTTTTTTTCGCCCGGGTCCACCATGAAGTTCAGGTTGGCATCAAACACGCCGTAGCCAAAACGATAAGCCCGTGGCTTGCCGTCTTCGGTGCCCATGGCGGTGCTGAGTTTGTCAATCTTGATAAAGCGGCGCACCAGCTTGTCACCGGCATAAAACTCCAGCACACCATTGGTGCCGGTCCAGTTCTGAATGTCGCGGCTGATCTTGTTCTGTTGTTCCTGGGTGCAGGCATTTAGAAGAAAAAGGGCTGTAGCCCCCGCCAGCATTGCGCTAACCACTCTTAAAGACATAGCATTCATCAAAACTCCCAGATTGATCTACGGGCCTGCTTGTGCAGCTTTCAAACCCGGGTGCGCTGGCGCAGCGCTTCAAACAGGCAGACCCCGCTGGCCACCGACACATTCAGACTCTCCACAGCCCCGCGCATCGGAATGCTGACCAGCTCGTCGCAGGTTTTGGCGGTGAGCTGGCGCATGCCGTCACCTTCGCCGCCCAGCACCAGCGCCACCGGGCCTTTCAGGTCGGCCTGGTATAGCGTTTTGGTGGCCACATCGCTGGTGCCAATGATCCAGATGTTGCGCTCTTTGAGCTCGTTCAGGGTACGCGCCAGGTTGGTGACCATGAAATATGGCACGGTTTCAGCCGCGCCACTGGCCACCTTGGCCACCGTGGCGTTAATGCCAGCGGCGTGGTCTTTGGGGGCAATCACCGCGTGCACGCCGGCACCATCGGCCACGCGCAGGCAGGCACCCAGGTTGTGCGGGTCGGTCACGCCGTCGAGCACCAGAATCAGCGCTTGCTCGCGCTCGGCTGGTGGTTTGGTGACCTGAGCGGCTTCGAGTTGCTCCAGCAGTTCGTCCAGCGACTTGACCAGCGTGAGTTCGTGCACACGCGCCGCCACTCCCTGATGGCCGTGGCTGCCCGCCATTTTGGCCAGGCGCATGCCGTCGGCCTCGATCAGACGCACGCCAGCGTCGTTCACCTTGTCCACAAACTGGCGCATGCGCGCGTCGCGGCGGCTTGGGTCGGCGTAGATTTCAATGATGGACTGGGGAGCGGTTTTAAGGCGCACACCCACGGCATGAAAACCGAACAGAACTTTGGGGTTTGACATGGGCGGATTATCGCTGGCGCACTTCAGTGACTGGCCACGCCCAGCGCTTGTCGCAATGCCCGCGCGGCATCCATCAGCGCCTGGTGCGCCTGCGGCAGGGCGCGGCCCATCCTGAGGAATTCATGCACCATGCCACGGTAAATCTCCAGGTCCACCGCCACACCGGCCGCGCGCAGCCGATCCGCATAGGCCAGGCCCTCATCCACCAGCGGGTCACATTCAGCCAGGCAAAACCAGGCAGGCGCAACACCTTCTACATCGTCAGCCACCAGAGGCGCAAATCGCCAGTCGTTGCGGTCTGCCTCGGTGCGCAGGTAATGGCTGAAAAAATAGTCGATATGGGCCACCTCCAGCAAGAAACCGTGGCCAAAGATTTTGTGAGATGGAGAATCCTGCAGCGCAGCACAGCCCGGGTACAACAGCAATTGCAGCGCCAAAACCAGCCCCTGGTCGCGGGCCTGCAAGGCACACGCCGCCGCCAGCGTACCGCCGGCGCTGTCACCACCCACTGCGATGCGCCGCCCGTCCAGGCCACGCTCAGCGCCCCACCGCTGCACCCAGCGCAAGGCGTCCCAGGCGTCTTCAAACGCCACCGGGAACCGGTGCTCAGGCGCCAGCCGGTAGTCCACCGCCAGCACTGCGCAATGCGCCAGGTGGCTCAGCGACCGGCACATGCCATCATGTGTGCCAAGGCTGCCCACAACAAATCCGCCACCATGAAAAAACACCAGCACAGGTGCCAGGTCGTTGCTGATGCTGACTGGCGCGTACAAGCGCAGGCGTAAGGCATGGCCGTCGCGCGTGTTGATGGTGAAGTTTTCTATCCGGGGCACCCTGACCGGCGCTGCTTCGAGCACATTCGCGCCAACTTCATAGGCCTGGCGCGCCTGCTGTGGCGTGAGTGCGTGCAACGGCAATTTGCCCGAGCGGGCCACGCGGTCCAGCACGCTGTGCATGGCCGAGGTTAACAGGGCGCGCGGATTGCGGTGGTGGGGCATGACTGCGCCAACTCACCGACTATTAAATCTGCACCATCTCGAAATCTTCTTTACGCGCGCCACACTCGGGGCAGGTCCAGTTCAAGGGCACCAGGTGCCAGGGCGTGCCCGGTGCCAAGCCATGCTCGGGACTTCCGACTGATTCCTCGTAAATCCAGCCACAAATCAGGCACATCCAGGTTGTTGATTGAGTCACGATGAAACAAGCCTTCAAATAGAATAGCGGTCATGCCTCAGCGCTCCATGCGCGGTGCGGTGAGGCTCATCCGTTTAGGTCATCCTATTCTGCCTGAAGAAAACTTCGGCTCACGCATGCCCACTGAATCTGTCCCCACCCGCGACTTCGAGCACCCCAATCCAGCCAATATGCTGGTCTTCAATGCCAACGACCCTTGTGGCGCAGGCGGCTTGGCGGCCGACGTGCTGGCTGCCGCGTGTGTGGGCGTTCATGCCATGCCCGTGATGACCGGCGCATTCTCCCGCGACACGGCGCAAATTTTTGATTTTTTCCCGCTCGATGATGAAGCCGTGATGGAACAAGCCCGGGCCATTCTGGAAGATATTGCGGTAAGTTGTTTCCAGCTGGGTTTTGCGGGAACGCCTGACAATCTTGGCGTGGTGGCGGGTTTGTCTGCCGACTATGAGGATGTTCCTCTGATTGCCTACATGCCTGACCTGTCCTGGTGGACCAACGACGCCATTGACACCTATCATGACGCGTTTGTTGAATTGATTCTTCCGCAGACTACCTTGCTGACTGGCAACTACGCCACGCTCAAACGCTGGCTGCTGCCGCACTGGCATTCTGATCGCCTGCCGGGTGCCCGTGACATTGCCATCGCCGCAGGGAAACTGGGGGCTCGTTACACCCTTGTGACCGGGATTGATGTAGCAGAGCGAGGCATCGAAAACACATTGGCAACACCCCAGAGCGTGCTGACCAGTGTCAAGGTGCAACGCCTGGAAAACACCTACACCGGTGCGGGGGACACACTATCAGCCACTTTGGGCGCGCTGCTGGCCAACGGTTGCGATCTGGTCGACGCGGTGACCGAAGCCCTCAAATACCTGGAAGGCAGCCTGATAGGTGGTTTTCGCCCTGGCATGGGCCACACGCTGCCTGATCGCTTGTTTTGGGCGCAGCCCCAGCAACCCGCATATGACTCAGTCGCTGATGTATCTTTGTCCCTATAAAACCTTTCCTAACCCCCTGCCATGACCCATTCAACCGACCTCAATACCACGCTGTTTCAACGCGCCTGCCGCGTCATCCCGGGCGGCGTCAACTCCCCGGTGCGCGCCTTCAAGGCAGTCGGCGGCACGCCCCGGTTTATTGAGCGGGCCCAAGGTGCCTATATTTTTGACGCCAACCAAAGACGCTACATTGATTACATTGGTTCCTGGGGACCGATGATTCTGGGTCACGGCCACCCGGCTGTAGTTGAGGCGGTGCAGAAGGCGGTGCTGGACGGTTTCTCGTTTGGTGCACCGACCGAGCGAGAGGTCGAACTGGCCGAAGAAATTTTGCGCCTGATGCCCTCGATGGACATGGTGCGCCTGGTGAGTTCGGGCACCGAGGCCGCCATGAGCGCCATCCGCCTGGCCCGCGGTGCTACCGGTCGCAGCAAGCTGATCAAGTTTGAGGGCTGTTACCACGGCCATGCCGACGCGCTGCTGGTCAAGGCCGGCTCTGGCCTGGCAACCTTTGGCAACGCCACCAGCGCCGGCGTGCCCCCTGAAGTGGTGCAGCACACCCTGGTGCTTGAATACAACAATCTGGCGCAACTTGAAGAGGCCTTTGCCCTGCACGGACCTGAGCTGGCCTGCCTGATGATTGAGCCGATTGCTGGCAACATGAACTTTGTGCGCGCCAGTGTGCCGTTTGTCAAACGCTGCCGCGAGCTGTGCAGCCAGCATGGAGCCTTGCTGGTGTTTGACGAGGTCATGACCGGTTTCAGGGTGGCATTGGGTGGCGCACAAAGTATCTATGCCCAGACCATTGCCGGTTTTGAGCCAGATCTGACGGTGATGGGCAAGGTGATCGGCGGTGGCATGCCGCTGGCAGCCTTTGGCGGCAAACGCGCCGTGATGGAGTTGATGGCCCCCCTGGGCCCGGTGTACCAAGCAGGCACCCTGAGCGGCAACCCGGTGGCCACCGCCTGTGGCCTGGAAACCCTGCGGCAGATTCAAGAGCCCGGTTTTTTTGACGCACTGTCGCAAAAAACCCGCAGCTTGGTCGACGGTCTCAAAAGCGCTGCCGCCGCAAACGGCGTGCCCTTCAGTGCCGACTGCCAGGGTGGCATGTTTGGCTTCTTTTTGTTCAAGGACCTGCCACAAAACTACGCCACGGTGATGACCACCGATAGCAAACGCTTCAACACCGTGTTTCACGGCCTGCTGGACCAGGGTATTTACATTGCGCCAGCCTTGTATGAGGCGGGTTTTGTGAGTGCAGCACATTCGGAACATGACATTGCAGAGACACTTGCAGCAGCCTCCAAGGCCTTCTGTTTACTATAGTATTTCTAGCTATCAACGCATGTATATAAAGGGATAGAAGGCAATTTTGCTACTTTTCTGAAACCTCACAACAGTCAAGGGCTGAAAGCAGTTGGTTATCATCGGTCCTTTATATCACCCCTTGCTTAACAATATCCCACCATGAAACTGCAACCTTTTCTGTCAAGCCTGGCGTGCAGCCTTTGCCTGCTGACCCTGCAAGCCCCCGCACTGGCCGCTGCGCCCTTTGTGGCCCTGGAAGATGCCCGCACGGCGCTCGAAAAATCGTCAACCCTGGTGGTTGACATACGGGAGCCGGAAGAACACGCCACAGGCGTGGCCAAAGGCGCCAAGTTGATCCCGATGTCACAGTTGTCCAAGCGCATTGGCGAACTGCCGGCCGAAAAATCCAAGCCGTTTCTGGTGATTTGCAACACCCAGAACCGCTCCAGCCGGGTGGTGGAACAGTTGCAGGCCATGGGTTATAACAACGCGACCTATGTCAAAGGCGGCATGAGCCAATGGACCGCACGCGGCTGGCCTCTGATCAAGCCCTGAACCGAACCGAGTTGTCATCTAAACGAGCGGATTGCAACGACGCAATGCGCCCGTCAGAGCCGCCAGAAATGGGATATTTGTGATTTCTGCATCCCCAATGCCTTCGGCCCGAAGGCTTAACTGGCGGCCCAGTTGGGTCGGCGTTTGTCAATGAAGGCTTGCACACCTTCCAGCGCGCTGTCATCCATCATGTTGCAGGCCATGGTTTGGGCAGCGTCTGCATAGGCGGCTTCAATACCATTTTCAAGCTGGCGATAAAACAGGCTTTTACCCAGTGTGACTGCTTTGCGGGGTTTGGCCAGAATGCTGTCTGCCAGCTTTGCCAGCGCTGCGTCAAGCTGATCAGCAGCCGCGACACGGTTGACCAGACCTTGCGCCATGGCCTGCTGGGCATCAATGAACTCACCGGTCATCAGCATCTCAAACGCTGCCTTGCGGCCCACATTGCGCGACAACGCCACGCCCGGTGTGCCGCAAAACAGACCCAGATTGATGCCGCTCACGGCAAACCTGGCAGTGCTGGCCGCCACCGCCAGGTCACACATGGCAACCAACTGGCAGCCGGCTGCGGTGGCCACGCCGTGCACCCGGGCGATCACCGGCACAGGCAGGTTCTGGATGCTCATCATCAGCCGGGCGCACTGTTTGAAAAGCCCCTGGTAGTAGGCAAGCGACGGCTTGGCCCGCATCTCGCGCAGGTCATGACCGGCACAAAAAGCCTTGCCAGCTGCGGCGATAACCACCACGCGCACGTTATCGTCCTGCGCCAGCGCATCCAGCACTTGCTGCAAGGCCGTCATGAGCGACTGTGACAAGGCGTTAAAGGCCTCTGGCCGGTTGAGTGTGAGCGTGACCAGACCGCGCGAGTCACGTGTGGTCAATACAAGGGATGCATCAGCTTCGTTCATGGTGGTCTCCTGCAGCATATGATAGCGGCCAACTCAACTGTATGCCCAGGGCGGACCGTGCAAAAATAGGGCATGGCTATAACACCTTCTCCACAACTCCAGATCACTGACCAGATGTCTGAATCATCTGTCGCCAGGCTGTACAGCGCCGCTGTGGGCCCAGTGGGCAGTGCCTATTACCAGGCGGTATTCAGCCGTTTTGAGGTGGCTGGTCGGGCTCGGCTGTCATGGAACTGGGCTGCTGGATTGTTGACGCTGAACTGGTTGCTGTTTCGTAAGCTGTGGCTGGCCGCCCTGGCCTACTGGCTTGCATTGCTGGGGCTGCCCGTGCTGATACTGGGCCTGGGGCGCTTGGTGTTTCAGGTGCCCATGAGCATTGAGGCAGGCTTGTGGCTAAGTTGTGCGGTGCTGAGCCTGGCTGTGCCGGGTGCCTGGGGCAACGCCTGGTTGTACGCCGGCTGCAAGCAGCGTATTGCCAAGGCGCTGGCAGCCACCCCAACGCTGGAAGATGCTTGCCGGCAGCTAACTGAGAGCGCCAGCACCAAAAAGCAGGCCATCGGCTTGGGCCTGGCCAATATCGCCCTGCTGTGTGTGCTGGCGCTGGCCTACACCTCTTTTTTTACTGGATCGGCTCAAGAAGACAATGAAGATGTGGCAGCTGCGGTGACAAACCTGCCGGCACCCGTTAAACCACGGCTTGCATCGCCTGTTCAGGCTCCTCTTTCCCCAGCATCACAAGCCGTGCCTGCGGCAGAGGCTGCCGCCTCGGCCGCCTCTGCAGTCGCCATGGTCGCTATACCTGCATCTGGCCCTGCCAGTGCGGCAAGCGCGGCAGCTGTTCCAGCTTCTGCCACAGCCTCTGTCTCTGCTGTTGCATCCGCACCAAACCAGGCTCGATCCTTGGCTAAGACAACCGCTTCAGCCCCAGCATCAACTCAGGCTCTGTTCACAGCTAAAGCAACTGCTTCAGCTTCAGTCCCAGCATCAGCACCCACTCAAGCTCAACCCCGGGCGAAAGCCTCTGTTTCCGAACCCGCTTTGGTCTCCACAACGCCCGCACCAGTTCCGTCCGCTGCGTCTACACCCGCAGCAACACATGCAGCAGTGCCGAGAACGACACCGGTATCCAAACCAAACCCAGCGGCAGCCAAAGCGTCGCGTGCTGCGTCTGGCAAATCGGCACCAGCCAAGCCCTCCAAGGCCAGCTCAAGCCCAGCGACCAAGGAAGTGTTTGTCAACGTGGGTCTGTTTGCCGACCCCGACAATGCACGCCATGCTTATGTGAAACTGGTCAAGGCCGGTATTCCGGCAGGACGCGAGGTGATTTGGCCACCTGTGGGCTCCAGCAAAAGCAAGCTCACACGGGTACGAGCGGGTCCGTTTGCCAACCGCGCACAGGCGAAGGCAGCCGTGGCACAAATCAAGGCATTGCAACTTGATGCGGTAGTTGCGCCCTAACGCAGCCCTCAGCTATTTCCAGCGCAGGGGTTCGATGTGAATCGTGTGGCTGCCGTCACCCAGCATTAACGCGCCCTCTTGCACGGTGGCTTGCAGGGTCATGCTGCGTTGCGCCAGCGCAGTCAGCTCTTGAGCGCTGGCAGTGGGAATGCGCCACACCTGCAGACTTTTTAGACGGGTCAACTTGCTTTCCATGCTCCGCCACCAGACATCCGCGGCCTGGCCAAAGGCATACAACACCACGGCATCGGCCTTGTTGCAGGCCTTGCTGAGCGGTTTGTCGTCGGGCTGCCCCACCTCAATCCATAACCGGGTCAGACCGGTAAAGTCTCGCAACCACACATCGGGCTCGTCAGGGTCTGACAAACCGGCGCCAAAAGCCAGCGTGCCATCGCCGCCACACACGCTTTGCAGCTGGTGTGCTTGCAAGGCCAGCGCACACAGACGAACCATCATGCGCTCGTCGGTTTCGCTGGGGTGACGCGCCAGTGTCAGGGCATGGTCGGCGTAGTAGGAATTGTCAATGTCGGCAATCTGCAGGCTGGCCTTGAAAATGGTGGATTTGATCGCCATTACACCCGCCGCGCCAGCGCCGCGGCCATGCCGGTGTAGCTGCCCGGGGTCATGGCCAGCAAGCGGGCTTTTTCAGGCTCCGGTATCGCCAGCTTGGTGATAAAACCCTGCATCAGGTCGCGTGTCATGGGTGCGCCGCGGGTAAATTCCTTGAGCTGTTCATACGGCTCTGGCAAGCCAAAACGGCGCATCACGGTCTGAATCGGTTCGGCCAGTACCTCCCAGGATGCGTCCAGGTCGTCGGCAACGGCGGCTGCATTGAGCTCAAGCTTGCCCCAGACCAGCCGCCAGCGACTGATACGCCAGCACCGCATAACCCAGCGCCACGCCCATGTTGCGCAGCACAGTGCTGTCGGTCAGGTCACGCTGCCAGCGCGAAATTGGCAATTTTTCTGACAAATGGCGCAATAGGGCGTTGGCCAGACCCAGATTGCCCTCGGCGTTCTCAAAATCAATCGGGTTGACCTTGTGCGGCATGGTCGATGAACCGACCTCGCCTTTTTTGAGCTTTTGTTTGAAATAGCCCAGGCTCACATACCCCCACACATCGCGCGACCAGTCGATCAGGATAGTGTTGGCACGCGCCACCGCGTCAAACAGCTCAGCCATGTAGTCATGCGGCTCAATCTGGATGCTGTAGGGCTGAAAGGTCAGACCCAAGCCCAAAGGCTCGGGGGTTTCAATCACCTTGCGACTAAAGGCCTCCCAGTCGTGGTCAGGCCAGGCCGACAGGTGCGCGTTGTAATTGCCCACAGCGCCATTCATTTTGGCCATGAGTTTGATGCTGGCAATTTTGTCTCTCGCCGCCGTCAAGCGCATCACCACATTGGCAATTTCTTTGCCCACGGTGGTCGGGCTGGCAGTTTGACCATGCGTGCGGCTTAGCATGGAAACATCCGCCATGGCATGGGCCATGTCGCGCAGCTTGTTGATGACGGCGTCCAATGCCGGCAGCAGCACGCTGTCGCGCCCGGCCTTGAGTTGCAGCGCGTGGCTGGTGTTGTTGATGTCTTCGCTGGTGCAGGCAAAATGCACAAACTCCTGGATCGCCAGCAGTTCGGGGCGCGACTCAAACTTGCCCTTGAGCCAGTATTCAACCGCTTTGACGTCATGGTTGGTGGTTTTTTCGATGTCCTTGATGGCTTTGCCGTCAACTTCAGAAAAGCTTTTGACCAAGCCAAGCAAATACGTGCGGGCACCAGGTGACAAGGGTTTGAACTCGGCAAAACCGCAGTCGCTCAAGGCGATCAGCCAGGCCACTTCAACCTGAACACGGCGGTGCATGTAACCCTGCTCGCTCATGGACGGGCGCAGTTGGGCAAGTTTGGCAGCATAGCGGCCGTCCAGCGGACAGAGTGCGGAGATTGCAGAAGTAGTCATCAGCAGATTGTAGGGGTCGGTGTATAGAATCAGCGCTACCCGAAACCCTGCAGACCGTCACATGCCCATGAAACTCATTGGATCGAACTCCAGCCCCTATGTGCGCAAAGTACGTGTGGTGATGGCTGAGAAAAAGCTGGATTACGACTACGTGCTGGAAGACGTGTGGGCCGCCAGCACCACCATCGGGCAGACCAACCCGCTGGGCAAGGTGCCCTGCCTGATCATGGAGGGTGGCGAGGTCATTTCAGACTCACGGGTGATCGTGGAATACTTTGACACCTTGTCACCGGTCGGCAGGCTGATTCCTACCTTGGGGCGCGAGCGGGCTGAAGTCAAGACCTGGGAGGCGCTGGCCGACGGTGTGCTGGACGCCGCCATTCTGGCGCGGCTAGAGGCCATCTGGGCCGGGCGCAAGGACTCAGAGCGCAGTCAGGCCTGGATTGACCGCCAGTTGGGCAAGGTTGCCGCGGCCCTGAAAGCCATGAGCAAAGGCCTGGGTGACAAGGCTTTTTGTGTGGGGATTCATCTAAGCCTGGCTGACATTGCCGTGGGTGTGGCGCTGGGCTATTTGGATTTCAGGTTCCCGCAGATCAACTGGCGCGGTGACCACCCCAATTTGCTCAGACTGCACGACAAACTGATGCTGCGCGCCAGCTTTGCCGATACCAAGCCGTTTTAACGACGGCGTCAACCCTGCATGCTGCGGGCCTGACTGGCCAGCAGCCAACAGCCCAACACCGCGCTAACCAGCGAACCCGTCAGCACACCAATTTTGACCTGAGTGGCGTAATGGGCATCAGCCGACTCAAAAGCCAGCGAGCCAATGAACAGGCTCATGGTAAAGCCCACCCCGCATAACACACACACACCAAAAAACTGCTGCCAGTTGCTACCTTCAGGCAGCTTGGCTTCGCTGTAGCGAATCAGTAACCAGCTAGCGCCAAACACCCCCAGCGCCTTGCCCAGCACCAGACCCAAGGCGATGCCCAGCGGCACGGTCTGAGCCAGCGTGGCCAGCGTCACACCTTGCAGCGACACCCCGGCATTGGCAAATGCAAACACCGGCAGAATAGCGTAGGCCACCCAGGGGTGCAAGGCGTGCTCAGCTTTGCCCAGGGGCGATCCGCCCTTGCCATCTGACAGGGGCACCGCCAGCGCCGTGATGACACCGGCCAGAGTGGCGTGGATGCCCGACTTGAGCACACACACCCAGATCACCAGACCCACCATCACATACGGCCCCACCGCCGTGACGCGGCTGCGGTTCAGCACAAGCAACACCAAAACCCCCAGGCCAGCCGCCAGCAGCGAGGTCAGCGACAGGTCAGCCGTGTAAAAAAACGCGATCACCAAAATGGCACCCAGGTCATCAATGATGGCCACTGCCGTCAAAAAAATCTTCAGTGATGCCGGTACCCGGCTACCCAGCAGCACCAGAATGCCCAGCGCAAAGGCAATATCTGTGGCCATCGGAATGCCCCAGCCGCGCAAAGCCACCGGATCATGCCCATTGATGGCGGCATAGATCAACGCCGGCACCACCATGCCGCCCAGCGCCGCCCCGGCAGGCAACAAGGCCTGTTGCAACGATGCCAGTTCCCCTTCAAACAACTCGCGTTTGATCTCAAGCCCTACCAGAAAGAAAAAAACCGCCATCCACAGGTCATTGACCCAAACCACGGTGGGTTTGGACAGCACCAGCCAGTCACCCCCCAAACTCAGTTCGGTAGGCAATTGCAAGAACCAGATGTAATGCTCGGCCCAGGGTGAATTGCTCAGCGCCAGCGCCACCGCGGCCGCCAAAGCCAACAACACGCCCCCAATGGTCTGGGAGTTCACAAACTGGTTGACACTGCGAAAAATGAACTGGATCATGGTGTGGGGTGCTGAGCCGTCAGCCTGATGTTGGGGGGGCCTGGTTAAACTCAATTATTAGCCAGCTGGCATCATTCCTTTAACTTTTGAGGCAAATCAACACCATGAGCACCACCATCCGCCAAGCCGACCTGATCGAATCCATTGCCGCCGCCCTGCAGTACATCAGCTATTACCACCCTGCGGACTACATTGCGCACCTGGCGCGCGCCTATGAGCGCGAGCAAAGCGCTGCCGCCAAAGATGCCATCGCGCAGATTTTGACCAATAGCAAAATGTCGGCAGAAGGCCACCGCCCGATCTGCCAGGACACCGGCATCGTCAACGTGTTCCTCAAGGTGGGCATGGACGTGCGCTGGGACGGCTTTACCGGCAGCCTGGACGATGCCATCAACGAAGGTGTGCGCCGTGGCTACAACCACCCCGACAACACCCTGCGCGCCAGCGTGGTGGCCGACCCCGAGTTTTTGCGCAAAAACACCAAGGACAACACCCCGGCCGTGATCTTCAGCGAAATTGTGCCCGGCAACACGCTGGAAGTCACCGTCGCGGCCAAAGGCGGCGGCTCGGAAAACAAAAGCAAGATGTACATGCTCAACCCCGGCGACTCGGTGGTCGATTGGGTGCTGAAAACCGTGCCGACCATGGGTGCCGGCTGGTGCCCGCCCGGCATGCTCGGCATCGGCATTGGCGGCACCGCAGAAAAAGCCGTGCTGATGGCCAAGGAAAGCTTGATGGACGACCTGGACATGTACGAGCTGCAAGCCAAGGCCGCATCAGGCGCAGAACTGTCCAAGGTCGAAGGCCTGCGCCTGGAACTGTTTGACAAAGTCAATGCGCTGGGCATTGGCGCGCAAGGCCTGGGCGGCCTGACCACCGTGCTGGACGTCAAGATCAAGATGTATCCCACCCACGCCGCCAGCAAGCCGATTGCCATGATCCCCAACTGTGCTGCCACCCGCCACGCGCATTTTGTGATGGATGGCAGCGGCCCAGTCTATCTGACACCACCGGCGCTGGATACCTGGCCCAACGTGGCCTGGACGCCAGATTACGTCAAGAGCAAAAAAGTTGATCTCAATACCTTGACCAAAGAAGAAGTGGCAAGCTGGAAGCCCGGCGACACCCTGCTGCTTAACGGCAAGATGCTGACCGGCCGCGATGCCGCCCACAAGCGCATCCAGGACATGCTGGCCAAGGGTGAAAAACTGCCGGTTGACTTCACCAACCGCGTGATTTATTACGTCGGCCCGGTGGACCCGGTACGCGACGAAGCGGTCGGCCCAGCAGGACCGACCACCGCCACCCGCATGGACGGCTTTACCGAAATGATGCTGGCCAAAACCGGCCTGATCGCCATGGTCGGCAAGGCTGAACGCGGCCCGGTGGCGATTGAAGCGATCAAAAAACACAAATCGGCTTATCTGATGGCGGTGGGCGGTGCCGCTTACCTGGTCTCCAAAGCCATCAAGACCGCCAAAGTGGTGGGGTTTGGTGACCTGGGCATGGAAGCCATTTACGAATTTGATGTGGTGGACATGCCGGTGACTGTGGCCGTGGATGCCGGCGGCACCAGCGCGCATATCACTGGGCCGGCGGAATGGCAACAACGCATTGCGACGGGGGAGTTCAAGGGGATTGCGGTGTCGGGCGGCTGAAAAACCCTGATACAAAGGGGGTTTTCAGATTAGTCCGAACGGACTATTGGAGGGCCGGGAGTCAAAAGGCACAATTGCGTTCATTCCAACCAGCCCAAGGACTTTCCATGAAACTGACAAAAATTTTCGCCGCCGTAGCCCTTGTGGTTGCTGCTGGCGCCGCTTCTGCTGAAACCGCCATTTTTGATTTTTCAATAATGAAATGGAATGGCACTTTGAACACAGGTGGAACAATGCCGATTGATGGTTTTTCATGCACCGGTCACGATCAATGTAGTTCCAATGTTGACGGCGGTGTTTTCAATGGAGATTTAACTTTCCAAGAGGGTAGTATCGAAGTGAAAGCTACTGGCTGGTACGACAAACCCTCGGATGGCAAAGGGTATCTAGAGGCTGCAGTTGTGCAAGACCATATCGTGAACGGAGAATTTGGCGCGGGTTTGGGTGTTTATCACAAACTTGACAACAGTGACGACAACATCACAGATAAGGAATATCTGAAGATGTCGTTTACTGAAATGGTTACGCTCAACTCCGTCAATCTTCGCTCTGAAGGGCACTCCACGAGTTGGGGCGAAAGTAATCCTGTATTCCAGTTCAGTCAAGACGGCGTAAATTGGACAAATAAAAATCTGCAGGGCACCTTAGCAATTAACTTAACAGGCCAGAACTTCTATTTCAAATATGGCGATGGAGACAGGCTTCGAAGCACCCACAAAGACCAGTTTTACCTTGGAGGGATGACAGTAAGCCGGCAGGACAACACTCCCGTTCCTCCTACCGGTTCACCCATTCCAGAACCCGAAACCTACGCCATGATGCTTGCTGGCCTGGGCCTGATGGGTGCCATTGCCCGCCGCCGCAAAGCCAAAGCTGTGTGATTTAGGTTCGTTCAGCTATTTGCAAAAAGGCCCTTGCGGGCCTTTTTTTTGTTTCCCCGCAATCGCCTGATGCGTCAGTGCGGAAGAACCCTGGTCAACGAAGTCGACCCAATGGTCAAAACGGCATGCGCCCAACTCCAGGTCAAACCCCAACGCAAGAAAGTCATCGCAGTCTTGAGTTGATTCATCGTCCTTAAGTCGTCCTTAAGAGTGGACAAATAAACAATATTTTGAAATAATGTCCAGTATGAATGACATTATTCGCCTGCCCAAAGATCTGGGAAACGCTGTGAAGCGCGCCCGAAAAGACATTGGAATCAAAGCCATAGCGATCGCCAGGCACTCGGGGCGTAGTCGCGATATTCTCAATCGTTTGGAGCGTGGAGAGGACATCACCGTGTCCTCGTTGATGGATATCCTGGCAGCAATGGGCCTGGCTTTGCGACTTGAGCGCGCCGGCTTGCCGACCTTGGATGAGATGACGGCACGTTTTTCAGACCTCGACGACGAAGATGATGCTCCCTGACAAAATCAAAATACTTGACTTGTCGATCGGTCAAGAGGGCCGGGGGCAGTTGGTCCATCAAAGTCAGTTTGAGTTCAGATATCTCGAATCTGGCTTGCTTCAACCGTCAGTGGGGCTGTTGATGCCTCCCACGAAGTTGACCTATTTGGACAGTGCCTTGTTTCCGGTCATGGACCAAAACCTTCCGGAGGGCGACTTGTTCATGCGACTGAGGCAAATGTTTGTGAAGCAGCCACTCACTGCCATGCACTTGTTGGCGCTTTCTGGCGTCAATGGCATTGGGCGACTCGGGTTTTCAATTCCCGGCAGCCAAGTGGTGCCCAAGCCAGCGGTGATCACCAGGGAGCAGTTGCTGAGTTTGCCTTTCACACCGGCAGTTTTCGATGATCTGGTACATGCCTATCTCAGCACGGGTGCCGGAGTAGCAGGGATGCAGCCAAAAATCATGGTGCCAGATCGCGCCACGGTGCCGATACCTACGGTGATCGTGAAGGCTGGATCCACCACCTATCCGGGGTTGGCCGTCAATGAGTTCCTGTGTTTGAAAGCCGCGTCTGCGGCAGGCATTCAAACACCTACCTTTGAACTCTCCCATGATGGACAACTGCTGCTGGTTGATCGATTTGACATCGATGCCAATGGCAATCGCCTGGGCTTTGAAGATATTGCTTCCATCATGGGTTTGCGGGTGCGGGACACGCTTTCAGACCGAAAATACCACGGGAGTTACGAGCGGGTCGCCGAGGCTTTGAGAATGCTGCGTTTGCCAGAAAATGATCTGCACCGGTTTTTTGAGCAGGTCGCATTGACGGTGATGGTCTCCAATGGCGATGGCCACCTCAAAAACTACGGTGTGCTGTATACGAACTCGAGTGATATCCGACTGGCGCCGATGTTTGATGTGGTGACCACCTCGATTTATCGGTATGCCAGGCTTCAGGGGGGCGAAGACCTAGAGGACCGGACCATGGCGCTCAAGCTCTTTGCAGGCAGGGGTCAGACGCGTACTTACCCAACAACAGCAGAGTTATTGCGTTTTGGGCGAGATGTGTGTCGTGTGAATGAGCCTGGCAAAGTTATCCAACGCATCGCAGACGCCATGTCCGACACCTTGGCGGATGCGCGTCAAGATCAGCGCATTGCGCCACAAACCTTAACGCGCATGGCCGATGTCTGGGACGGTGGTTTGGCCTACGCTCACCATGCAGCGTAGTTTTGGGGCTTCGATTGCCCGCCGCCGCAAAGGCAAATCCGCTTGATCTGGGTAGCTGCAACGCTTTCCAAAAAGGCCCTTCGGGGCTTTTTTTGTTGCCCTGCCTGATCGTTCTCGACCCTGATTCACCGCGTTAAACTGCTCAGCCAGCCGACCAGCACCAGGTTTCCAGCACCTTGCCCCAGCCACACCCAAGCATTCCAGGTCTCAGATTGAACCCCAACGCCTACGCCTGTCAAACGCCAGCCATCATCCGACACCCCATCGGCGTGTTTGACAGCGGCGTGGGTGGCCTAAGCATTTTGAAGGCCCTGCGCGCCGAGCTACCGTTTGAAGACTTTGTGTATCTGGCAGACAGCGGCTTTGCGCCGTATGGTGAACGCAATGAAGATTTTGTCGTGGCGCGCGCGCGCGCGATCACGCACCATCTGCTTCACGGCCTGCCACAACCGATCAAGGCGCTGGTGATTGCCTGCAACACCGCCACGGCAGCCGCCATTCACCTGCTGCGCCAGGACCACCCTCACCTGCCGATCATTGGTGTGGAACCCGCCCTGAAGCCGGCGGTGGCCGCCAGCCAGACGCACTTTATTGGCGTCATGGCCACCCGTGGCACGCTGAACAGCCGCAAATTCCAGGCGCTGCTGGAGTCAATGGCCGGCCAGGCGCATTTTGTCTGCCAGCCCTGTGATGGTTTGGCGGATGCCATTGAACGTGATGACACTACAACAACTATAGCGCTCTGCGCTGACTACATAAGGGCTATTGGCCAATTTGGCATAAATTCTGGGCAAATAGACAGCCTGGTGCTGGGCTGCACGCATTACCCATTTGCCAGTGATTGCCTGACCCAGCTGCTGGGCCCGGACATTCACCTGATCAGCAATGGCGAGCCGGTGGCGCGGCAAACCCGGCGCGTGCTGAAACACTTGGCCAACAAGGCAGGCACCGGCAGCATCACGCTGCTGAGCACTGGCAACAGCAGCGCCCTGACGCAGGCAGCACAGCGCTGGCTGGGCCTGGACCAACTGGCGATGCGCTTGCGAGCGTGCTACTGACAAGGTGTTACCACCAGCAACCTCGTGACTGACAAGCTGTTGGCGACCGAACATCAGGTCAGATCAACTGGCAACTACTTTTTGCACCGATTAGTCCGAACGGACTAATGGCTTTTGGGCCGATTAGTCCGTTCGGACTATTGCTGCAATCAGTAACAACCTTTACAGTTCTATCCATCGCAGCAACACTTTTTATAGGACATCACATCATGGCAAAACTTACATTTGGTCGTATCGCTCGCATCGCCTTGGCAGTTTCTGCCGTGCTGGGTGCGCAGATGGTTATGGCGGATAACAGCACGAATTTGGCAGTTGGCAAATCCAAATCAATCACTGACGGAAAATGGGAGCGGGGGGGTGAACTTTGGATGGAGCGTACTCGCCGAATTGCTGCTGGAGGATTTGAAATTCAGGTACGCGATACGCCGAGATACATCGGTTTGAGGCCTTATTACATTGATCCTGATCAAATGCCGCCACTACCTTCACATCTTACACCAAGACCAACCTCGCCGACGTTTAGCAACGAAAAAATCGGCTAGATCGGGGCTAAGTTTCGCTGGCTATACAACAGCTATTCGCAAATTCTGTACATGCCAATGTTGACGGCGTCTGCGTTTCAACAAGCTATTGTGGGAGGTCGCAAATGACAGTATGGCGGGTTCCTTGAGTCAGTTGGTCCAACAAATGCAGACCAATGCACTGATTGGTTGGTGCCCAAGGATTCCAACAATGGTTACGGTAGGTACACCGAACTTTACAACCATTTACAGCTCAACCTTTTATCAAAGTGCTGGTCAACAGGACTTTATCGTCGCAACCAAACAGGATTTTAACCCCTCACTCTCCGTGCCCGAACCCGAAACCTACGCCATGATGCTGGCCGGCCTGGGCCTGATGGGTGCCATTGCCCGCCGTCGCAAAGCCAAATCTGTCTAATCCGGTTTCTGCAACACTCCAAAAAGGCCCTTCGGGGCCTTTTGTATTGGTGCCATCCCTCGCGGGATAATCGCGCCCCATGAATCCACTGCTTTCCCTGCTACAGCCCTACCCGTTTGAGCGCCTGCGCCAGCTTTTTTCGGGCGTTACACCCAACCCGACCTATAGCCCCATCAGCCTGGGCATTGGTGAACCCAAACACGCCACCCCAGCCTTTATTCAGCAAGCCATGGCCGACGCCATTTTGCGCACGCCCAGCGGGCTGGCCAGTTACCCGGCCACGGCGGGTGAACCGGCGCTGCGTGAGGCCTTTTGTGCCTGGCTCAAAAAGCGCTATGGCCTGAGCGTGGCACCGGCGCAGACCCTGCCGGTCAACGGCTCGCGCGAAGCGCTGTTTGCGCTGACCCAAACCATCATCAACCCGGCGGCTGGTGCCACTGGGCAAAAACCGCTGGTGGTGTGCCCCAACCCGTTTTACCAAATCTACGAAGGCTCAGCCCTGCTGGCCGCGGCCGAGCCCTACTACGTGGCCAGCGACCCGGCGCGCAACTTTGCCCCTGACTGGCCCAGCGTGCCTGAGGCTGTGTGGGCGCGCACTCAGCAGCTGTTTGTCTGCTCACCCGGCAACCCGACCGGTGCCGTGATGCCCCTGGCCGAGTGGCAAAAGCTGTTTGAGTTAAGCGACCGCTTTGGTTTTGTGATTGCCTCAGACGAGTGTTACAGCGAAATTTACTTTCGCGACGAGCCGCCGCTGGGTGGTTTGCAGGCCGCTGCCACGCTGGGCCGGCAAGATTTTAAGAACCTGGTGTCGCTGACCAGCCTGTCCAAGCGCAGCAACCTGCCGGGCTTGCGCAGTGGTTTTGTGGCCGGCGACGCGGCCATCATCAGCCAGTTTTTGCTCTACCGCACCTACCACGGCTGTGCCATGAGCCCGGTGGTGCAGGCTGCCAGCATTGCCGCCTGGGGCGATGAAGCGCATGTGGAAAACAACCGCGCCCTGTACCGCACCAAATTCGCGGCTGTGACGCCGCTGCTGGCCGAGGTGCTGAAGGTGGCCCTGCCCGATGCCGGCTTTTACCTGTGGGCAGACGTGGCCGACGACGAGGTGGCGTTCACGCGCGATTTGTACGCCTCTTACAATGTGACGGTGTTGCCAGGCTCGTTTCTGGCCCGCGAGGCGCAGGGCTACAACCCCGGCCAGGGCCGCATCCGCATGGCGCTGGTGGCTGACACGCCAGAATGTGTGCAAGCCGCCAACCGTATCCGAGACTTTGTTCAACAACGCCACCTCTGATGTTCTGCCGGCCTCTTCTCAACTTTTCAACCGACCCACCAACTGCCACCATGACCCAACAATTGCAAACCATTCTTGATGCCGCGTGGGAAGACCGCGCCAACCTGTCCAGCACCTCGGCCCCCAAAGAGGTCACCGACGCGGTCGAGCATGTGATTCACCAGCTCAACACCGGCCAACTGCGCGTGGCCACCCGCGAATCGGTGGGCCTGTGGACCACGCACCAGTGGATCAAAAAAGCTGTGCTGCTGAGTTTTCGCCTGAAAGACAACGCCATCATCAAGGCCGGTGACCTGGGCTTTTATGACAAGGTGCCCACCAAATTTGGCCACATGGACGAGGCCGGCATGAAAGCCACCGGCGTGCGTGTGGTGCCACCCGCCGTGGCGCGCCGGGGCAGTTTTCTGGCCAAAGGTGTGGTGCTGATGCCGTCTTATGTGAACATTGGTGCCTATGTGGATGAGGGCAGCATGGTCGACACCTGGGCCACGGTGGGGTCGTGCGCCCAGATTGGCAAAAACGTGCACTTGAGCGGCGGTGTTGGCATTGGTGGCGTGCTGGAGCCCATGCAGGCCGGCCCCACCATCATTGAAGACAACTGTTTTATCGGCGCCCGCTCCGAAGTGGTCGAAGGTGTGATTGTTGAAGAAAACTCGGTCATTTCCATGGGCGTCTATATTGGCCAGAGCACCCCGATTTATGACCGGGCCTCTGACAGCGTCAGCTACGGCCGCATTCCGGCCGGCTCGGTGGTGATCAGCGGCAGTCTGCCCAAGGAGGGTGGCAAATACAACCTGTATGCCGCCATCATCGTCAAACACGTCGACGCCCAAACCCGCGCCAAAACCAGTTTGAATGATTTCCTGAGACCTTGAGTGACAGACCAAAAGATACACGAAGTGAACTTTTGCTCTGTTACCAACTGATCGTCGGATGTCCACCTTGAGTGACAGACCAAAAGATACACGCGGTGAACTTTTGCTCTGTTACCAACTGATCGTCGGATGTCCACCTTGAGTGACAGACCAAAAGAAACCCGCGCCAAACCTAGCTGAGGACCCCATGGCCACCACAGACACCGCCCCCCAAGGCACCATGAAGCGCATTTTGCGTCTGATGGCAGAAAAACGTGCCTCAGACGTGTATTTGTCTGCGCAGTCTCCGGCGCTGATTCGCATCAACGGTTTGTGTGTGCCCATCAACAGCCAGATCCTGCCGCCCGAGGCACCGCTTAGCCTGCTCAGCGAGATTTTGTCGCCCGAGCGCATTGAAGAGCTGCAAGACCTCAACGAGCTCAATATCGGCTGGTCGATGCCGGGTGTGGGGCGGTTTCGCATCAGCGGCATGCGCCAGCGCGGCTCGTTTGCGGCAGTGATCCGCTTCATTGTCAACGACATTCCACCCTTGTCGTCGCTGTCGCTGCCGCCTGCCTTAGCCGACCTGATGCTGCAAAAGCGCGGCCTGATTTTGATGGTGGGTGCCACCGGTGCTGGCAAAAGCACCACGTTGGCCTCGATGATCGACCACCGCAACACCTGCATGTCGGGCCACATCCTGACGATTGAAGACCCGGTGGAGTTTTTGTTCAAAAACAAACGCTCGGTGGTCAACCAGCGCGAGGTCGGCACCGACACCCAATCCGTGCAGATTGCCTTGAAAAACGCCTTGCGACAGGCACCGGACGTGATCATGATTGGTGAAATTCGCGACCGCGAGACCATGACGGCGGCCATTGCCTATGCCCAGACCGGGCATCTGTGCCTGGCCACCATGCACGCCAACAACAGCTACCAGGCCCTGAACCGGATCTTGAGCTTTTACCAGGTTGAGGTGCGCCCGACCATGCTCGGCGACCTGGCCGCAGCACTCAAGGCCATCGTGTCGCAGCGGCTGCTGCGCACCATTGCCGAGACTCGCACACCGGCCGTGGAGATCATGATGAACACCAAGCTGGTGGCGGAGATGATCGAAAAAGGCAATTTCTCGGGCATTGTCGAGGCCATGGAAAAATCCATCGCCGAAGGCAGCCAGACCTTTGAGCAGGACATTGCCCGCCTGATCATGGCGGGCATGGTGGAGCGCAAAGAGGGCCTGGTCAACTCTGATTCGCCCACCAACCTGATGTGGCGTCTGCAAAACGACTTCACCACCCAGGCCAATGCCTTGACCCAGGGCGACGAGCCAAACCCGGACGACCAACCCACGTTCACCGAGATCACCCTTGATGTCACGCACTGAGACCTCAGCCGCCTGCCTGAGGCGGACGCCGTGGGCGCTGCGCGGTCTGCGCAAGCCGAATGCGCTGGCTTGGACGCCATGACGATACGGGACTTGGTAGAAGCCGGCGCGCTCAAGCTGACGCAAGCCGGTGTGGCCTTTGGCCATGGCACCAGCAACGCTTTTGACGAAGCCGCCTGGCTGGTCCTGTGGCAACTGGGCTTGCCGCTCGATACCCCGCTGGATGCCCCTGATTCTAAGGAAAATCAGCCTGTAGCCCCCGCTGATCAAACGCGGGTAGCTACTCTTTTTGAAGCACGCATCAACACCCGCAAGCCCGCCGCTTACCTGACGCATGAGGCCTGGCTGCAAGGCGTGGCGTTTTATGTGGACGAGCGCGCCATCGTGCCACGCTCGCTGATTGCCGAGGTGCTGGTCGAAGGGCACCTGGACTGCTGGCTAAGTGATACTGCCGAGCGCGTGCTCGACCTGTGTACCGGCAACGGCAGCCTGGCGGTGCTGGCCGCCATGGTCTACCCCGATGTCAAAGTGCAGGCGTCAGACATCAGTGCTGATGCGCTGGCAGTGGCACGCATCAATGTGGAGCGGCACGGCCTGCACGATCGCATTCATCTGCGCCAGGGCGACGGCATTCCCACCACCGGCAGCCACTACGACCTGATTTTGTGCAACCCGCCGTATGTGAATGCACAAAGCATGGCCGCCCTGCCCGCGGAGTTCCGTGCCGAGCCCGCTCTGGCGCTGGATGGCAACCAACACGGGGGCAGCGACGGCATGGACTTTATTCGCCAGCTGCTGCGCGACGCCCCGGCCCAAATGGGCCAGGACGCCATTCTGGTGCTGGAAATTGGCCACGAACGCGCGCACTTTGAAGCCGCATTTCCACGCCTGGAAGTGATCTGGCTGGAAACCAGCGCCGGAGAAGACCAGGTGCTGCTGCTGACCCGTACTGCGCTGCTGGCAATGTAAGCCAAATCGAACCTCTGAACCCTGACTTTCGCCATGCCCGATCACTTCCAACTGATTCCTGCAACCACACCGGCCCATTTTGATGATTTCAAGGCGCTGCTGCATGAGTACGCCAAGCACGATCTCGATGACACCTGCCACAGCACCATCTGGCACGACATGGCCCATTTGCCAGGCCGTTACGCACAACCCGGCGGCCTGGTTTTGCTGGCTTATCAGGGGGTGGCGCTGGCCGGTTGCGGGGCGTTTGTAGCCACCAGCCAGGCCGGCATGACCGAACTCAAACGGGTGTATGTGCGCCCAGCCTACCGTCGTCAGGGCCTGGCTCTGGCATTGACACAAGCCTTGATCAATCAGGCCCGGCAAAACGCTTGGAAAACAGCCGCCATTTGCACCTGGCCTCATAACACCCAGGCGCTGGCACTCTACCAACAATTGGGTTTCGAGCCGATTCCCAACTTCCGAGAAGCTGACAAAGCGCACCTGACTTTCCTGGGCTTGCCGCTCATCGAAACAGTCCAACCCCCGCGCCAGAACCCTAACCCGAATGATCACCCTTAAAAACGTTACCCTGCGCCGCAGCGCCAAAGTCTTGCTGGATGGTGCCTCCGTCACCCTGAACCCGGGCGAAAAAGTGGGGCTGGTGGGTCGCAACGGCGCTGGCAAATCCAGCTTGTTTGCACTGTTCAACGGCAACCTGCACGAAGACGCGGGTGAGTATTACATCCCGGCCCAATGGCGCATGGGTCAGGTGGCGCAGGACATGCCCGAAACCGACCAGAGCGCCACCGACTTTGTGGTGGACGGCGACACCACGCTGCTGGCAGCCCAGCAGGAGGTCACCGCGTCTGAAGCTACAGACGACTATGACCGCATGGCGCACGCCTACATGGCCCTGCAAGACGCCGGTGCCCACGACGCACCAGCGCGTGCGCAGGCGCTGATTCTGGGCCTGGGTTTTAAAACCACCGAGCTGACCAACCCGGTCAACAGCTTCTCAGGCGGCTGGCGCATGCGCCTGCAACTGGCGCGCGCGCTGATGTGCCCGAGCGACCTGCTGCTGCTGGACGAGCCCACCAACCACCTGGACCTGGACGCACTGGTCTGGCTGGAAGCCTGGCTGAAAAAATACGAAGGCACCATGATTGTCATCAGCCACGACCGCGAGTTTCTCGACGCCGTGACGGATGTGACGTTGCACATCGATGCCGCAAAACTGGTGCGCTACGGCGGCAATTACAGCAAGTTTGAGGACATGCGCGCCGAGCAGATGGAACTGCAGCAAAACGCCTACGCCAAACAACAAGACAAGATTGCACACCTGCAAAAGTTCATCGCCCGCTTCAAGGCCAAGGCCAGCAAGGCCAAACAGGCGCAAAGCCGGGTCAAGGCGCTGGACCGCATGGAAAAAATTGCGCCGCTGTTGTCTGAGGCCGACTTCACCTTCGAGTTCAAGGAACCGGCGAATTTGCCCAACCCGATGCTGTCGATGACCGGTGTGAGTTTTGGTTACCCACCGCCCGAAGGCTCACCCGACGGCACGCCACCGACCGTCATCGTCAACAAGGTCAGCAAATCGGTGCTGGCGGGCCAGCGCATCGGCATCTTGGGTGCCAACGGTCAGGGTAAATCTACCGTGGTGAAAACCATCGCGCGTGACCTGGCCGCCATTGGTGGCGAGATTACCGAGGGCAAGGGCCTCAACATTGGCTACTTTGCGCAGCAAGAGCTCGATGTGCTGCGCCCCACCGACACGCCGCTGGAGCACATGATCCGGCTGGTGAAAGACATGACCACTGCCGGCAAAATTGCCGGCCAAGCCACCCGAGAGCAGGATTTGCGCAGCTTTTTGGGCACTTTCAACTTCAGCGGCGACATGGTCAAGCAAACCGTGGGCAGCATGAGCGGCGGCGAAAAAGCCCGGCTGGTGCTGTGCATGATGGTCTGGCAGCGCCCCAACCTGCTGCTGATGGACGAGCCCACCAACCACCTCGATCTGGCCACGCGTGAGGCGCTGGCCATGGCGCTCAACGAATTTGAAGGCACGCTGATGCTCGTCAGCCACGACCGGGCGCTGCTGCGCAGTGTCTGTGACGAGTTCTGGCTGGTCTCTCGCGGTGGCATCGAGCCGTTTGATGGCGACCTGGACGACTACCAACGCTATTTGCTTGACGAAGCCAAGCGCCAGCGCGAAGCCATCAAGGAAGCCAGCAGCGTGGCCGCCAAGGCTGAGCGCAAGGCGCAGCTTGATGCCACGGCCGCAGCGGCCAAGGTCAAACACAAACCGGCACCGACCGGCTCACTCAAGCGCAAACTGCAGGACGTTGAAGCACGCATGACCGTGCTCAATGCCGAAGGCGCCTCGCTGGAAGGCCATTTGAGCCAGTCGCCACCGCCTTCTGACTTTGCCAATCTGGGCAAACGACTCAAAGCGGTCAATGAAGAGCTACAAACATTGGAAGAGCAGTGGCTGGAGCTGTCACAGCAAATAGAATCTGCAACAGCCTGATCGCAGGCGTATTTTCAGGGAAATCAACATGATCCTCGTCACTGGCGGTGCCGGCTTTATTGGTGCCAACTTCTGTCTCGACTGGCTGTCACAAAGCAATGAGCCGGTCATCAACCTCGACAAACTCACCTACGCAGGCAACCCCGAAACCCTGCAAAGCCTGCAAGGTGATACGCGCCATACCCTGGTGCAAGGCGACATTGGCGACGCCGCCTTGGTCACCCAGCTGCTGGCCCAGCACCAGCCCCGCGCCGTGGTCAACTTCGCTGCCGAAAGCCATGTGGACCGCTCCATCCACGGGCCGGCCGAGTTCATCCATACCAATATGGTGGGCACCTTTCACCTGCTCGAATCGGTGCGCGGCTACTGGATGGGTTTGCCCGCTGATCAAAAGGCAGCGTTTCGCTTTTTGCATGTCTCGACCGACGAGGTCTATGGCAGCCTGGCAAAAGACGACCCGGCCTTTACCGAAGCCAACCACATCGAGCCCAACAGCCCGTACAGCGCCAGCAAAGCGGCCAGCGACCACCTGGTGCGCGCCTGGCACCACACCTACGGCCTGCCGGTGCTGACCACCAACTGCAGCAACAACTACGGCCCGTATCACTTTCCCGAAAAACTCATTCCGCTGATGATCGTCAACGCCCTCGCTGGCAAAAACCTGCCGGTGTACGGCGACGGCCAGCAAATCCGCGACTGGCTGTACGTCAAAGACCACTGCAGCGCCATCCGCAGGGTGCTGCAAGCCGGCAAGCTGGGTGAAACCTACAACGTCGGTGGCTGGAACGAAAAGGCCAACATCGACATCGTGCACACCGTCTGCAGCCTGCTCGACGAGTTACGCCCACGCGCCGGCGGCAAACCCTACAAAGAGCAGATTACCTACGTCACCGACCGCCCCGGCCATGACCGCCGCTACGCCATTGACGCCCGCAAGCTCGAGCGTGAACTGGGCTGGAAACCAGCAGAGACCTTTGAGACCGGCATCCGCAAAACCGTTCAGTGGTACCTGGACAACCCGGACTGGGTAGCACATGTGCAAAGCGGCGCTTACCGCGAGTGGGTGCAAAAGCAATACGCATCAACGGACCACCCATGAAAATCCTACTTTTCGGCAAAGGCGGCCAGGTTGGCTGGGAACTACAACGCGCCTTAAGCCCCTTGGGCGCACTGATTGCCCTTGACAACGACAGCACCGAACTTTGCGGCGACTTCACCAACCTGGCTGGTCTGGCGCAAACGGTGCGCAGCGTGTGCCCGGACATCATCGTCAACGCCGCCGCCCACACCGCGGTGGACAAAGCCGAAAGCGAACCCGAGCTGGCCCGCACCATCAACACCCTGGCACCCGAGGTGCTGGCACTTGAAGCGGCAAAACTAGGTGCCTGGCTGGTGCACTACAGCACCGACTATGTGTTTGATGGCAGCGGAAACACCCTGGGTGGAGACCGATGCCACCGGCCCCTTGAGTGTCTATGGCAGCAACAAGCTTGAAAGCGAGGTGCTGATCGCCCGGCACTGCCCACGCCACCTGATCTTCAGAACCAGCTGGGTTTACGCCGCGCGCGGTGGCAACTTTGCCAAAACCATGCTGCGCCTGGGTCAGGAGCGCGACAAGCTCACCGTCATCAACGACCAGATTGGCGCACCCACCGGGGCCGATCTGCTGGCAGACGTTACCGCGCACGCCATTCGCCAGGTCACGCAGCACGATGATTTGGCCGACAGCTGCGCGGGCGTTTACCACCTGGTTGCCGGTGGTGAAACCAGCTGGTTTGAGTATGCAAAACACGTTCTAGCCCAAGCTCAGCTTGTGCAACCAGCTCTTAAATTGAAAGCAACCGAGGTTCTGCCAGTGCCGACCAGCGCGTTTCCCTCGCCAGCGCGGCGGCCGCACAATTCACGCATGAACACCGCCAAGCTGCAGCGCGTGTTTGGCTTGACACCGCCGCACTGGCAAACCGGCGTAAACCGCATGCTGGCTGAAATTTTGTAACGATCAGGAAGAACGACGATGAAACAACGCAAAGGCATCATTCTGGCCGGTGGCTCCGGCACCCGCCTGTATCCGGTCACCCAGGCTGTCTCCAAGCAACTCATGCCGATCTATGACAAGCCAATGATTTATTACCCCTTGAGCACCCTGATGCTGGCCGGCATCCGCGAGGTGCTGATCATCTCGACGCCGCAAGACACGCCGCGTTTTTCTGACCTGCTGGGTGATGGCAGCCAGTGGGGTATGCGCATCAGCTACGCGGTGCAACCGTCACCCGATGGGCTGGCGCAGGCTTTTATCATCGGGCGCGAGTTTGTCGACGACCACCCCAGCGCTCTGGTGCTGGGCGACAACATTTTTTATGGCCACGATCTGGTCAAGCAATTGGCCCATGCCGATGCGGGAACCGTTGGTGCCAGCGTGTTTGCCTACCACGTGACCGACCCCGAACGCTATGGTGTGGTGGCCTTTGACAATCAGAAGCGGGCCATCAGCATTGAAGAAAAGCCCAAACAGCCGCAAAGCAATTACGCCGTGACGGGTCTGTATTTCTACGACAACCAGGTGTGTGACATTGCTGCCAGCATCCAACCGTCGCACCGGGGAGAGCTGGAAATCACCGATGTCAACCGCCGTTACCTGGAGCAAGGCCAGCTCAATGTCGAGATCATGGGCCGCGGTTATGCCTGGCTCGATACGGGCACCCACGACAGCCTGCTTGAAGCCGCCAGCTTTATCGCCACGCTGCAAAAACGCCAGGGCCTGCAGGACACCCGCAGGGCAAACTGGTGCGTGTGACCCAGGGTGAGGTGTTTGACGTGGCAGTGGACCTGCGCCGCAGCTCACCCAAGTTTGGCCACTGGGAGGGTGTGGTGCTGTCTGCCGACAACAAGCGCCAGCTCTGGGTGCCGCCGGGCTTTGCCCATGGTTTTGTGGTGCTGAGTGAATCTGCCGAGTTTTTGTACAAAACCACAGACTACTGGTTTCCCGAGTTTGAGCGCAGCCTGCTGTGGAACGACCCCACGGTGGGCATTCAGTGGCCAGTGGGGGGGCCGCCGCTGCTGGCAGCCAAGGACCAAAATGCACCAACACTGGACAAGGCCGAAGTTTTTCCTTGACCTGCCACATCGCATCAGTCCCCCATTTAAAGCATCAACCCATGTGCAAACCGCCATTGACCGAGAACTCGGCACCGGTGGCGTAGCCGCCTTCGTCCGACGCCAGCCAGGCGATGATGGAAGCAATCTCAGACGGTTCCCCCAGGCGCTTGACCGGCACCATGCCAATGATGGTGTCGAGCACTTCCTGGCGGATGGCTTTGACCATGTCCGTGCCGATGTAACCCGGGCTGACGGTGTTGACCGTGACACCCTTGGTAGCCAGTTCTTGTGCCAGCGCCATGCTGAAACCGTGCATACCCGCCTTGGCGGCCGAGTAGTTGGTCTGACCGGCCTGGCCCTTGACACCGTTGACGCTGGAGATGTTGATGATTCGGCCCCAGCCTTTTTCAACCATGCCGCCGACCACTTGTTTGGTGACGTTGAACATCGAATTCAGGTTGGTGTCAATCACCGCGTCCCAGTCTTCGCGTGTCATGTTCAGGAACATGCGGTCGCGGGTGATACCGGCGTTATTAACCAGCAGATCAATTACGCCGTGCTCGGCGTGAGCCTTGTTGAAGGCCAGGGCAGTTGAGTTCCAGTTACCAACATTGCCGGCAGAGGCGTAAAACTTGAAACCCCGCGCGGCCTGCTCTGCCAGCCATTTGGTGTGGTCGCGTGTCGGACCACAGCCGGCAATCACCTTGAAGCCTTCCTTGAAGAGACGCTGGCAAATGGCAGTCCCAATACCACCCATTCCACCGGTGACATACGCAAGCTTCTGGCTCATGCATCCATCCTCCGGGCCAACTCAATCAGGCCCGCACCAACACATAGCGGCCCGGCGCGGGCTCAATCGCCTTGAGCTTGCCCTTGCCATAGCTTTTGGGCGCTGCCACTTGCTTGCCAGCCTGGCTGGCCAGCCAGTTTGACCAATCTGGCCACCAACTGCCAGGGTGTTCGGTGGCACCCTCTTGCCACTGCTCTACCGACTTTGGCAATTGCCCGTCTTCCCGAATCCAGTAACAGCGCTTGTTCTTGGTCGGCGGGTTGATCACGCCGGCAATATGGCCAGAAGCGCCCATGACAAAGCGCTTGTTGCCCGGCAAGTGCTGGGTCGTGGCATAGGCACCGCTGATCGGCACGATGTGGTCTTCGCGCGAGCAATAAATGTAGGCAGGCATGTCCACCAGACCGAAATCGATTTTTTCGCCACACACGGTCGTCACACCGGGTTTGACCAGGTTGTTTTCCAGGTAGGTGTTGCGCAGGTACCAGGTGTAAAACGGCCCGGGCAAATTGGTGCTGTCGGCGTTCCAGTACAGCAGGTCAAACGGCGGCGGGGTTTCACCCTTGAGGTAATTGCCCACCACATAGTTCCAGACCAGTTCATTGGGGCGCAGGAAGCTGAAGATGCTGGCCATGTCGGCACCCTTCATCAGGCCACCACCGGCGAGTTCCTGCTCGCGGTATTTCACCACCTGTTCACCAATGAAGATGGACAGGATGCCGGTGTCGGTGAAATCGATCAGCGAGGTCAAAAAGGTGGCACTGCAGACTGCCTTTTCGCCACGTGCCGCCAGCACCGCCAGCGCATTGCTCAAAATCGTGCCACCGACACAGAAACCTAGCGCATTGATGGCATCGGCACCCGAAATCTGCCGGGCCAGCATGATCGCCTTGATCGCCCCGTCTTCGATGTAGTCATGCCAGGTCTTGGTGCCCATCGACGCGTCCGGGTTGCGCCAGCTCACGACAAAGGTCCGGTGGCCCTGCGAGACGGCGTAACGGATCACCGAGTTGTCGGGCTGCAGATCAAGAATGTAGAACTTGTTGATGCAAGCCGGAATCAGCAGCAGCGGCCGCGCATACACTTTGGCAGTCAGCGGCTTGTACTCGATCAACTGGAAGATGTCGTTCTCGAAAACCACAGCACCCTCGGTGGTGGCGACATTTTTGCCAATTTCAAACTGGCTCTCATCGGTCATCGACACGCGGCCTTGCTGGATGTCGCGCACCAGGTTTTGCACACCTTTGGCAATGCTTTCGCCCTTGCTGGCGATGGCCTTCTGATGCGCCTCGGCATTGAGCGCCATGAAATTGCTGGGCGCTGCTGCAGCAACCATCTGCTCGATGGTAAAGCGGATGCGCGCCAGCGTCATGTCATCGGCCTTGACTGCATCAACCAGTTGCATCAGGGCTTTGGAATTGAGCAGGTATGCAGCCACCGAAAAAGCGGTCGCCGGATTGGCCGACCAGGCCGGGTCGGCAAAACGGCGATCATTGAACTTGTGCGCGGCCTGCGGGTTGTTCCAAAGCTCGGTGGCCTCCTTCAGGTAGTCCCGCTGCACCTGCTGCAGCTTCTTGGGTGAGAAAGAGATTTTTGGCGGCTTGACATCGATGGCCGTCCAGTTGGCACCGGCAGCACCCAAATCCATGTTCTGAAATGACGCGAAAGCATTTTTCCAACTGTCGGTCATGCTTTGCTGAAATTTCCTCGCGGAATGCTGCCAAATGTCTTCTGCGTTGTCCACCATTTTTTATCCTTTGGTTGCGTCAAAAAAACCGCTAGTATCTTCTCTAGCGGTTAACAATGCTCGCGCTGTCTTAAATAATTTTTTCAACGGTTTCAACTCTCCATGTACATCGTGCCCATCGCCTGGCTGTATGTGACATTGCTGATGGCGGTTGCCGAGGCCACCAGCAGCCAGGGTTCGGTGCTGGGGGCGGTGATTACTTTTGTGCTTTATGGCGTGCTGCCCATCAGCATCGTGGCCTACATCATGGCCACGCCTGCGCGTCGGCGGGCGAGCAAGGCGCGCGAGCTGGCTGATCTGCAGGCTGCACAGGCAAGCGCCTGTGCTCCCCGTGGCAGTGCCTCAGGCAACGCGCCAGATGCTGGCGGCAAAACGCCCGCTGATCCGGTCGCGACGATGCGAAAAGAAGCGTGAGGACTGGCTGGCGGTACACCATGCCGGACCGCTGTCGTTGCCATATACCCGGGTGATGCCCAGGCGCGCCAGCCGCAGGCGCGCCAGACCGGCCAGGTCGGCCAGCCACTTGCCAGGCTGGCGGGCTTCAAACAGGGGCAGCGCCAGCGCGTCATCGGCGACAAAGATGCTGCGCACCTCGTCACCCACTTCAAAGGCCTGTCGACCAATACAAGGCCCCAGCCACGCTATTACTTCAGTAGCTATAATCTCATACTCTATAAGGGCTAGAGCACTAAAACGCTGAAAAGTTGTTTCGAGCACGCCGACGCCGCCCAGGCCTGCCAGGCCACGCCAGCCAGCGTGTGCCGCTGCCACCCAATCACCCCGCGTGGTGGTCAACAGCACTGGCAGGCAGTCTGCCACCATGATGGTGCAGGCGATGCCCAACTGGTTTGTCAGGCAGGCATCGGCGCTGCACGCGCGGGCTGTGGTGGCATCCATTTGCATCACCTCGGTGCCATGCACCTGGTTCAAAAAAATCGGCTGCGCCCCGATGGCGCGTTGAAAAATGGCCCGGTTGTTGGCCACCAGGTCAGCGGGGTCACCCACATGATCACCCAGGTTCAGGCTGTCATAGGGCGCTGCCGATACGCCACCTGCACGCGTGGTGCAGACCGCACGAACCCCTGGCGGTGCCGGCCAGTCAGGTATCAACCAGTCCGGGTTCATGCCATGTTGTGGGGGGACCGCACTTTGTCAAATGCCTTCAGCAGCTTGTGGTGCATGTCGCAACCATCCAGGCCCATGCCAGGTGCGCTCAAACCCATGAAGCGGTCTTCCTGCATGATCAGCGCGTGCGCCTGCGCCAGCGGCCCGGCACCGTAGAGCAGCGACAAAGCATCCAGATACGGCCCACTGTCGCCCATGTCAGCCAGGTGAATCAGGTTCTGGATGCAGGCATAAACGCGTTGACGCTGGGCGTCAATCTGGCCAAAGTTCAAAATCCACTCGCAGCCTTCAAGTGTGGCAGCTTCGTCACCCACCGCCAGTGCCAGCAGGGTCTTGAGCTCGCCCAATCGCAGGTCGCTCCAGAACGAATCCGGCTCGGCCGCCAGTCCAATCAAACCTGGCACGGGTCGGTGATCAGCCAGGTTGGATTCGTTCAGGGTTTCAAGCAGATCAGTGCACTCGTCATCGTCAAGGTCAGGCAGGTTCAGGATGGCTTCACGAATCGGATTGGCCACACTGTTGTTTTCGAACTCCAAGTCATCAATCGGGTAAATTTCAGACAGGCCGGGCACCAGAATGCGGCAGGCGTAGACACCCAGATGGGTGAAGTCCGCCACGTAAATGTCATGTCCATCACGGTGCAGGCACTGCACACACCAGGCGTAGTCTGCGGCCGTGCTGCTGCTGAAGTTCCAGTCGACAAACTCAAAGTCGGGTGTGTTTCCCAGAAATTTCCAGTGGATCACACCGCTGGAATCGACAAAATGGATTTCGATATTGGTCGAACTGGCGGTTTCTTCCAAATCAAAGCCAGGTGATGGGAAACCTGATAGCGCATCAAGTGCCCGACCCTGCAGCAATTCGGTCAGCGCACGCTCAAGTGCAATCTCAAACCGCGGATGCGCGCCAAAGCTGGCAAAACACCCCTGATCCAGAGGGTTGAGCAAGGTCACGTTCATCACCGGATACTGGCCGCCGAGCGACGCATCTTTCACCAGTATGCCAAACCCGGCCTCGCGCAGCGCCGCAATGCCACGCGCAATGCGCGGGTAGCGCGCAATCACCGCCTCGGGCACATCGGGCAGACAAATCCCCTCGCTGATGATGCGTGCCTTGATGGCGCGCTCGAAAATCTCGGACAACGCCTGGGTGCGGGCCTCCAATTGGGTGTTGCCGGCCGACATGCCATTGCTGACATACAGGTTGCCAATGATATTGACCGGAAAGTAAACACAGGTACCGTCGCGCTCACGCACGTAAGGAATGGCGCAGATGCCGCGCTCGTCATTGCCCGAGTTGAAATCGACCAGGCTGCTGGCTTCGACCGCACCCTGCGGGTTGTAGAGTTGTTGCAACTCAGGTGTCAGCAGCGTCGTGGGCCAACTGTCGTCCTCAGGCACGTCAAACCAGCGCTCCTGAGGATAGTGGACAAAACCACTGCCGGCAATGTCTGGCCCCAGATAAAAATGCGTCCAGAAATAGTTGGTGGACAGGCGCTCCATGAACTCGCCCAAAGCGCTTGCCAGGCAGGCCAGCCGGGTCGCTCCCTTGCCATTGGAAAACAGCAGCGGACAGTCACGGTCACGAATATGCACCGACCAGATACCGTCAACGGGATTGAGCCAGCTACGTTCCTCAATGTGAAAGCCAAGTTGCTGGAGCTTGCCCTGCAGCGCGCTGATGGTGGATTCAAGGGCGGCATCTTTGCCTGGAATAAATGTGGTGTTATGCATGGGTGCAGCATAACAGCGCGCCAGCATGCCCCGGGGCAGGCCCCGCGCCAACAGTGCAGGATCAGGCGATGGGCGACATCACCCGTGCTGGCAGGGTGGTCCGGTGACGCAACCAGCAAATCCCCCTGGCGCAAAAATTGTCAACCAAATCACTCTACATTGGCTGATTTTGACTTGCCGACATTTAAGTTACATTTCGGTTTGTCTGACCTGAGAAAGTCCGGCGACCGGCCAAAAAACGGTCAGAACGAAGCATAAAATACGGGTTCGTCATCGGACCCACTCTAGGAGACCCTGCCTGATCGCTCTGATTGCCTGCCCAAGCCTGAACGGCTCGGCCACCGGGTTGGCGTTGAAATGGTTCATCGCCTCTAAACGAACTGTATTTCCACTTTTTCAATTAACAAAAAGGAGTCACCATGTCAGTTCCAGAATCCAAAAATCCCCCCAAACCTGAGAGGCGAGCGACTGGGCCGATTGCTTCGATCGCCGGGGCCATCCTGTCGGCCCACGAAGACCGGGTTGCACCCGATCCCAAGGAACTTGCCAAGGCCTATGCCGATGTTGCCAAGCGCACCTCGGCAATGATCCAAAGCCACATCAAGCGTCAGATGAAGAAGGGCGTGTCCATGCCCACCGACGATCTGGGTATCGCCAAGGCGTTCATGGACATGACGCAAAAGATGCTGGCCGACCCGCAAAAAATGGTCGAGGCACAAATGCAGTTGATGCACGATTATTTTGCACTTTGGCAGCATTCGATGATGCGCGCCATGGGCATGGAAGGTGATCCGGTGACGGCCCCCAAGAAGGGCGACAACCGCTTTAAGAACAAAGACTGGGACGAGCTGTTTCTGTTTGACTTCATCAAGCAAAGTTACCTGATCACGGCCAACCATGTGCATGGCACCGTGGGCAATGTCGAAGGCCTGGACGAAAATTCGAAGAAGAAGGTTGACTTCTTCACACGCCAGTTCATCGAAGCGCTGGCACCGACCAACTTCGCTGCAACCAACCCCGATGTGCTGCGCGAGACTGTCAAAACCAGCGGCCAGAATTTGCTCAGTGGCTTCAAAAACCTGCTGCGCGACATTGAAGCCGGAGACGGTGAACTGCGCGTCAAGATGGCGGACACGTCTGCCTTCGAGATGGGCAAGAATGTCGCTACCACCAAGGGCAAGGTGATTTTCCAGAACGAGATGATCCAGCTGATCCAGTTCAGCCCCACCACCACCGAACAGTACAAGCGGCCGCTGCTGATTGTGCCGCCGTGGATCAACAAGTACTACATTCTTGACCTGCGCGAAAGTAACTCCTGGATCAAATGGACGACCGACCAGGGCCACAACGTGTTTGTCATTTCCTGGGTCAATCCGGATGCCCGGCTGGCACAAAAAGGCTTTGATGCCTACCTGGCTGAAGGTGCACTGACCGCCATCGACGTGGTGTGCGACCAGACCGGCGAGAAAGAAATCAACACCATCGGTTATTGCTTGGGCGGCACCCTGCTGGCCTCGACCATGGGTTATATGGCTGCCAAGAAAGACAAACGCGTGGCGTCTGCCACCTTCTTCGTGGCGCTGCTGGACTTTACCAACCCGGGCGAACTCGGTGTCTTCATTGATGAAAAGCAGATTTCTTTCTTGGAAAAGAAAATGTCCGAGCGCGGCTTCATGGAAGGCTCGGAAATGGCCGGCACCTTCAACATGTTGCGCTCCAACGACCTGATCTGGACGTTTGTGATCAACAACTACCTGTTGGGCAAAGAGCCGTTCCCGTTCGACCTGCTGTTCTGGAACTCGGATTCCACCCGCATGCCGTACGCCATGCACAGCTTCTATCTGCGCAACATGTACCTGAACAACAAACTGCGCGAACCCGGTGGCATCACCTTGCTGGATGAGCCGATCGACTTGTCCAAGGTCAAAACGCCGTCTTATTTCATCTCCACCGTCGAGGACCATATCGCGCCATGGAAAGGCACTTATCTGGGTGCCACCGCGCTCGGTGGTCCGGTGCGCTTTGTGCTGGGTGGCTCGGGTCACATCGCCGGCATTGTCAACCCGCCCTCAGCCAACAAGTATGGCTACTGGACCAATGATGCGCAACCGACAGCCATGCCGGCCGACGACTGGTTCAAGGGTGCCAAGCAGTCTCCGGGCTCCTGGTGGAATGACTGGCAGACCTGGGTCACCGGACTCAACGATGCCAAAGTGCCTGCACGTGACCCGATGGTTGGCAAGTACAAACCTATCGGCGATGCGCCTGGGTCGTTCGCGTCGCTGCGCCTTGACGCGCCGGCCAAGAAATAGTCGCCTGCTCAGGTAACTGCCTAAGGGCGGGTGTCAAGCTGAGAGGCCTGGCACCCGTTTTTTTTGCCGACGCTGTGGTCTGGAGACCCTCTGCATCATGTTCGAGACGGACTGCATCAAACTGGTAGGCTGAGCCATGGCCAGGCGGATGCGGCGCAGGTATTACACCAGCGCGATGCCGGCGTGTGCCGAGAGCTGGCGAGTGAGGTGCGCCATGACTTGTCCAAAGCGTTGTTGCAAAATTTAGTTACAAGAAAAGCAACGAATCCCGGTTTTCTCGTTACCCTAGCTTCATGCACTTTGAAATCACCCTGGTTTTGCAGCTTGCCCTGCTCGGTTTGGTCACAGGTTTTCTGGCAGGCCTGCTGGGCATCGGTGGTGGCATGGTGATGGTGCCGTTTGTCACGGCCATCCTGAGCCACCGTGGCGTAGCGCCCGAGCTGGCCATCAAGATGGCTATTGCCACCTCCATGACAACCATCGTGTTCACCTCCATTTCGAGCGTGCGCGCGCATCACAAGCGCGGTGCCGTGCGCTGGGACATTGTCAAAAGCCTGGCACCTGGCATTGTGTTGGGCGCGGTGCTGGCCAGCCTGGGCGTGTTTGCCATGCTCAAGGGTTCCTGGCTGGCGCTGCTGTTTGCAGGGTTTGTGAGCTTTTCAGCGACGCAGATGTTTCTGGACAAAAAACCTGCCCCCAGCCAGGCCTTGCCAAGTTTTCAGGGCATGCTGGGAACCGGCACGCTGATTGGCTTTTTGTCCGGGCTGGTGGGCGCTGGTGGCGGATTTATCAGCGTGCCCTTCATGGTCTGGTGCAACGTGGCCATTCACAATGCGGTGGCCACCTCGGCAGCGCTGGGTTTCCCGATTGCGCTGGCCAACGCCTTGGGCTATGCCTACGGTGGCTACGGGTTGGCAAGCTTGCCAGCCTATTCGCTAGGCTACATCTGGCTGCCGGCGTTGCTGGTGATTGCCAGTTGCAGCGTGCTGACCGCACCCTTGGGTGCTGCTGCAGCGCACCGGTTGCCGGTGAAAAAGCTCAAACGCGTCTTCGCCCTCATCTTGTACGCTTTGGCGGCCTACATGCTGTACCGCGGCTTGACCGCCTAGATTTATAACAAATACGGCTCCAGCCCTTACGGACCATGCACTAGGCGCTATTATTTTTAGTTATTTTCGCCAGACGGAAACTTTTCGGTATCGGCGTCCAGGTTGGCTTGCGGGTTGTACCGACTGCCCACCACGGTGCGCTGGTTGATCAGCGCATTCAGCCTGACCAGCAGTGCCGGGCTCAAACTCACATCAACTGCGCCCAGGTTATCGGCCAGATGGTCCACACGGGTGGTGCCCGGAATCGGAATGATGTGCTCACCCTGGTGCAGCAACCAGGCCAGCGCCAGTTGCGCCGGGGTGCAACCCGCATCTGAGGCCAGTGCCTGGTAGGCTGGCAACAGTTGGGTATTGCGCGACCAGTTATCAGCGTCAAAGCGCGGCATGGTGCGGCGAAAGTCAGTAGCTTCAAAGGCGCTGGGGTCCAGGGGCTGAGCAGCCAAAAAGCCCCGCGCCACCGGGCTGAACGCCACAAAGGCCACCCCCAGGTCGCGGCAGGCCTGCAGCACGGCGATTTCGGGGTTGCGTGTCCACAGCGAGTATTCAGTCTGCATGGCGGTGATGGGGTGCACGGCATGGGCGCGGCGCAGTGTTTCCGCTGACATTTCAGACAGGCCAATGGCACGGATGTGGCCTTTTTTCGCCAGGTCACTCAAGGCACCGACGCTGTCCTCAATGGGCACGTTCTTGTCGAGCCGGTGGATGTAATACAGGTCAATCACATCGGTTTGCAGTCGGCGCAGGCTGTCTTCACAGGTTTGGCGCAGCGTCTTGGGTCGGCCGTCAATCACCCGCACCAGTTTGCCATCGCCATTTTTATCGACACCCAGCAGCCCGCACTTGCTGGCCAGGGTGAATTTTTGCCGGTGTTTGCGCAACACCTGGCCCAGCAAGGTCTCATTGGCGCCAAAGCCATACAAGGCCGCCGAGTCAAAAAAAGTCACGCCACGGTCCAAGGCTTCCAGCAGAACGCGCTCGCCCTGGTCAGCCGAGATTGGCGCGCCGTAGCCCTGGCTCAGGTTCATGCAGCCCAGCCCAAGGGCACTCACCCGCCACTGGCCAAGTTGTCGCTGTTTCATGACGTGTGTGCCCCTCCGGAATAAGTTGAGATCGTGCCGACGCGTTGGCCTCAAACCGGCGCAATCATCTCGGCATAGTCGTAGAGCGCGCCCAAGATGGCTTCGCCGCGCTCGTCGGCAGTTTCGGCCAGGGTGTCCATGGTGTCAAACAGGGCTGGCAAGGTCAGTGCACCGCCTTGGCCAGACAACAAACGTGCGCTGCGGTGCGCCTCCCAGCGGCTGGCTTCATCCGGGCTCAAACTGGCGGGGAAGTTGCGGGCACGGTAGCGCCACAAAAGTTCTGGCAGGCGCGCGTCTTCAAAGGCTGGGCGGGCGCGTGACAACTGCTCTGGCGTGTTATGGCGCAGCTCATTCAGGCGCCGACGATCCGCATTGCCGACAAAACCACCGTACAAATCTTCATCCACATCAATGGGGCCGGCGCTGTCGCGGCGAAACACCTCGGCCCAGATGGCGCTCGTGTCGGGCAAGCCATGGGCCGTTTCGGCATGTTTTAGCTGCGTGGGCACGTCGATACCCCAACGCTCGGCCATCGGGGCGCTGAGCACTTTCAAATTGCTCATCACCATCGGCGACTTGTTCAGATGCACCGACTTGATGGGCAGGCGCTGCAGGTCCACTGGCAAATCGGCGGTTTTGGTGAAGAGCCGCTGCTGAATCTGGCTGGCATTCAGACCCGCCAGCTCTGCCGGGTCAAACGCCAGATCCCACGCCAGCAGCTCGTTTTTGTTGCCCGGGTGCATGGCCAGCGGCCACATCAGGGCCAGACAACCGCGCTCAGGCGAAAACATGCCCGACACATGCCAGAACGGGCGCGCATGATTCAGCGTGGTCGGCAAGCCCAGCTCGGCCAAAACGCGGTCTTTTTTGTGCAGCCCAAAACAAAAGTCAAACAGCCTGGGCTGGGCGGCTTTGATCAGCCGGGCCAAGGCCACGGTGGCGTGCACATCGCTTAGGGCGTCGTGGGCAGACGCATGCGCCAGGCCATTGGCAGCCGTCAGGTCGGTGAGCTTGAAGCTGGGTTTGCCCTGCGCATTCAGCGGCCACTGCAGGCCCTCGGGCCGCAGGGCGTAGGCAGTGCGCACCACGTCGAGCAGGTCCCAGCGCCCGCAGTCGTTTTGCCACTCGCGCGCATAGGGGTCAATCAGGTTGCGCCAGAACATGAAACGGGTGATCTCGTCATCAAAACGGATCGTGTTGTACCCCACCCCCACGGTGCCAGGGTGGCCCAGCACCTGCTCAATCTGCGCAGCAAACTGGTACTCGGGCAGCCCTTTTTCAAGGCACTCCTGCGGCGTGATGCCGGTGATCAGGCAGGCCTCGGGGTCGGGAAGAAAGTCGCAGGCGGGCTGGCAATACAGCATCAGCGGATCACCCACCAGGTTCAGGTCGGCATCGGTGCGCAGCGCGGCAAACTGCGCCGGGCGTGCACTGCGGGTGTTGGTACCAAAGGTTTCGTAGTCGTGCCACAAAAAGGTATGGTTCATGGGTCGGGCCAAGTGTTGCGTCAAAATGCTTCTGAATAAATAGCTACTAGCGCTTATACCGTATGGGCTAGAGCCAAATTTTTCTTATTTTCTGCGGGCCCAGCGCACCCCCGGCAAGTCTGCCACCAGGCCCAGCACCTTGTGCAGGCGGCCGGAATCCGATACCTCGACGGTGAAGGTCATCCAGGCCACGTTCTTGATGGACTGGGTTTGCACGCCGGTCACGTTCATTTTTTCTTTGGTGAATACTTCAGAAATGTCACGCAACAGTCCCTGCCGGTCTTGCGCCTGCACCGCCACATCGACCGGATAGACCGAGCCTGACGCAGCCTGCCCCACACCCCACTCCACATCAATCAGCCTTTCACCATTTTTGGCCACCATTTCACGCAAATTGGAGCAATCGGTGCGGTGCACACTGACCCCCTTGCCGCGTGTGACAAAGCCACAAATGGTATCGGGCGGTGCTGGTTTGCAGCACTTGGCCATTTGCGTCATGAGCGAATCGACCCCAACCACCAGCAAGCCACCCTTGCTGGGGTTGTCGCCCGTGCGCGGTTTGCGCAGCAGCGGGGCCTGCGCATCAAACTGCGGTACCTCGGGCGGGCGCAGCAACTGTTCGATCGTGCGTAATGAAAACTCTTCCTTACCCACGTCTTCAAACAGGGCATCGGCGTTGCTAAAACCCAGCTGTGTCGCCAGGTCATCGAGCTTGACGGCGGTTTTGCCCTCGCGCTGCAACAATCGCTCGACCGCCTCTCGGCCTTTGGCAATGGTCTCGGACATGGCCTGCGCGTTGAACCAGGCGCGTACCTTGGTTCTGGCCCGGTGGCTGACCAGGTAGCCCAGTTCGGGGTTAAGCCAGTCGCGCGACGGGCCGCCTTCCTTGGCAGTGGTCACTTCGACCGTCTGGCCATTTTTTAGCGGTGTGTGCAGCGGCACCATGGCCCCGTCCACCCGCGCACCCCGGCAGCGGTGCCCCAGGCTGGTGTGCACGGTGTAGGCAAAATCGACCGCCGTGGCCCCTTGGGGCAGCTCCACAATGGCGGCGTCTGGCGTCAACACATAAATGCGATCTTCCAGCAGCGACTGCGCCTGCGGCTGCGCCCCCGACAAATCGCGCTCCCAGGCCAACAACTGGCGCAGCACGGCAATCTTGGCGTCGTAGGCACCGCTGGCCGACACACCGGCGTAGCCTTTGGCACCCGCTTCTTTGTAAGCCCAATGTGCCGCCACGCCATTTTCGGCATGGTCGTGCATGACCTGGGTGCGAATCTGGATCTCGGTGGGCTGGCCGCTGGCGTCGCGCACCACGGTGTGCAGCGACTGGTAGCCATTGCCTTTGGGCTTGGCAATGTAATCGTCAAACTCTTCGGCAATCGCGACGAAGCGGTCATGCACCCAGCCCAGGGCTGCGTAGCATTCAGGTACGCTGGCCACCACCACGCGCAGGGCGCGCACGTCGTACACCTTGTCAAACACCAGCGACTTGCCGCGCATTTTTTTGACAATGCTGTAGATGTGCTTGGGCCGCCCCGAGACCCGGGCCGTCATGCCCTGGGCATTCAGCTCGGCTTCAAGCTGGCTGCGCAGGCGCTCAACATTGGCTTCCCGCTCAACCCGCTTTTCGTCCAGCAAGCGCGCCACCTGCTTGTAGGTGGCCGGCTCCAGAAAACGAAACGCCAGGTCTTCCATTTCCCACTTGATTTCCCAGATACCCAGCCGGTTCGCCAGCGGCGCAAACACCTGCAGGGCCTCAGAGGCCAGACCGTCTGGCACCGGCAGCTTGGTGGCGGCAAAAAAGCGCAGGGTTTGCAGGCGCGAGGCCAGGCGCAGCATCACCACCCGCAAATCACGTGAAAACGCCAGCAGCATCTTGCGCACATTTTCGGTTTGCACGGCAGCGGCTTGCTGTGCCGCAGCAGAGTCCAGCACAACCGGGGTACGTGCCAGCCGGGCCAGGCGTGCCTGTCGTTGCACCCGCACCAGTTTGGCCGTTTCAACTGCCAGCTCGGCAAAATTGTCGCCAAACGCCTTGGCAATCACATCGTGCGGCTTGTTCAGATGGTCACAGGCATACACCAGATAACTCGCCGCCTGCATCGCCGCCGAGCCGCCAATGCTGGCAAGAATGCAGGCCATCGCATCGGCATGGGCCAAAATGCCCTCGCCCGTATCCAGCAGTTCACTCGCCAGCAACGGCTCGGCAAAAGCACGGGCGCGCGCCAAGGCATCGGTTTGTCCGGGAAAATCTGGGGCCGGGCGCAACAACACCACATTGGACCGATCAGTCGCGCCGGGTTGAACGGGGAGACTTTTCATTGGCGCTCAACCCGACCTTAGTCCAGCAGGAACGACACCACCGCCTGCTGCTGGTCTGGCGCGATCAGGGTGGGTGCGTGGCCGACCCCGGCGAACTCAAGCAAACGCGCGCGAGGACCGCGTTGTGTCATGGCCAGCGCGGTGGCGCTGGTCAGCAAATCGGAATCTGCGCCACGCAGCAGCAGGGTTTGCGCCTTGATCTGGTCATAGGCTTGCCACAGCAGTGCTTCGCCCTCGCTGGACGAGGCTTCTGTGATCGACTCAAACGGTTTGGCAATGCTGGGGTCGTAATGCAGCGTCAGTCGGCCGCTGCCGTCTGCCAGGGGTTTGAGCATGGGGCGGGTCAACGCCAGCCACTGCTGTGGTGTGTGCGGGCCAAAAGTGCTGGAAACCTGCCACAGTACCTCGGCGGCGCGCTGCTCGGATTCAAAAACCGCCAGTTTTCCCAGGTACTGGCCAATGCGCTGCAGGGCCTGCCAGGCCAGCACCGGGCCGACGTCATTGAGCACCAGCCGACGAATGCGGGCACACGCCGGCAACTCGGGCTGGCTGGCCACCACCATGCCTATCAGTCCACCCATGCTGGTGCCAACCCAGTCCAGCGTGCTGGCTTGCAACTGGTTCATCAACACCAGCATGTCCGCGGCATAACACCCAATCTGGTAGCCCTGCGGGTCTTTCAGCCAGTCGCTGCGACCGCGCCCGACCACATCCGGGCACACCACCCGCACTTCGCCGCTGGCAGCGGCACACAGGGCCTGGGCAATGGCGTCAAAGTCCCGCCCCTGGCGTGTCAGACCATGCACACACAGCACCACGTGGGGGCTGTCGGGCTTGCCCCACTGCCAATAGGCCATGCGGTGGCCTCCGTGGGCATCAGGACAGGTTACAAACTGCAAGGTGGGATCAGACATGGGGGATTAGGATTGGATAATGGCGTCATCCTAATTCAAAGTCGCACGCCGCCCGGGCGCAAAACCCCGTCAACCACTAATATTTTCTGGAGAAGCCCCATGCTAAAAGGAAAAACAGCACTCGTGACCGGATCCACCAGCGGTATCGGGCTGGGCATTGCCAAAGCCCTGGCAGCCCAAGGTGCCAACATCGTACTCAATGGTTTTGGTGACGTGGACGGCCCCCGCGCTGAGGTAGCGGCGCTGGGTGTGGCGGTGGACTACCATGGTGCCGACATGAGCCAACCGGCCGACATTGCCGACATGATGAGTTACGCCGCCAGCCGCTTTGGCCGAGTTGACATTCTGGTCAACAATGCCGGCATCCAGCATGTGGCGCGTATTGAAAACTTTGCCCCCGAGCGCTGGGACGCCATCATCGCCATCAACCTGAGCAGCGCCTTTCATGCCACGCGCCTTGCCTTGCGGCCCATGCAGGCGGCTGGCTGGGGCCGCATCATCAATGTGGCGTCCATTCACGGCCTGGTGGCATCCAGCGAAAAGGCTGCCTATGTGGCGGCCAAACACGGCGTGGTCGGGCTGACCAAGGTCACCGCGCTGGAAAACGCCACCACCGGCATCACCTGCAACGCCATTTGCCCGGGCTGGGTGCTGACACCGCTGGTACAAAAACAGGTCGATGCCAAGGCCGCAGCGCTGGGCATCAGCAATGAGCAGGCGACAAAACTTTTGTTGGGTGAAAAAGAGCCGTCGATGCAGTTCACCACGGCCGAAGAGCTAGGTGCGCTTGCGGTGTTTTTCTGTTCGCCAGCCGGCAACAATGTGCGCGGCGTGGCCTGGAACATGGATGGCGGCTGGACTGCACAGTGACGGCGCACACTGAATCTGGCATGTCGAATGGCGCGGCTAGTCACCCGTCAGCAGCCTGAGTGCATCTTCCACACGTTTCATATGGCTGCGAGACAGCGCTGCCAGTGGCTTGTCGCCCAGCAAGCGCTGGTTGGAGATGGTGCGAATCTGGTCAACCAGCAAATCCGTTTCTTGGGTCATGTCGCCCAGCTTGCCCACCGATACCCGCAACGGGTAGCCATCGCCTTGCGCGTCACGGTACACCTGGTTGGTGCCAGGGATGACGATCGTGGTGGCGTGGCCCGCCTGGTTCAGGATGTTCGTCTGAATCACCAGCGCCGGAAGCCCCCGCTTGCCAGGCTCTTCTTTGTGGGCTTGGGGCTCAAAGTCAACCTCCCAGACTTGGCCGCGCTTAAGCCGGATCAAGGCCGTCTCCAACGCTGCCATCCATGGCCAGGTTGTCGCCGAGATGCTGCGCGGACAACTGCCGAGATAAAAAAATCATGCGATCTTTCATTGCACGTTCGTTCTTCTCGCGCACAGCTTCGCGCACGTAATCAGACGCAGACATGCTCAGCGCTTGGGCCAAGGCCTTGGTCTGCTGCGCAAAATCAGCCGGAGCACGAAAAGAAAGAGTGGTGGGGTTCATGATTGCACGTCAAATTTGTATCACGATATTGTAATAATTGATTGAGTTACAAACCGGTTTACATCGATACTGGCCGACCCAACCAATTGCTAGCCCTTCAACCTGCCGACCAGCCAAGTCTGCACCACATGTGCGACTTGGCGACAAACCCGCCAGCCACCGCCACGGCAAATGGTTCCAGGCCAAATTCGACAAAACCGTGGCGCTCATACAGCGCCTGCGCCGATCGGTTTCCCTGGGTCACCGTCAGCTGAACGATCTGCACTTGGGCTTGTGTGCGCGCATGCTGCAGGGCCGCCGCCAGCAGTTCGCCACCAAGCCCGCGCTGGCGAAATTCGGGGGTCACAAACATGCCAAACAAGTGGGCCTTGTGCCTGACCTTTTCGCGCTTGTCAAACGACAAGCCCACGACGCCGGCCAATGCGTCACCCGCAGCAACACCCCAGACCCGTTCATTGGCGTCCGGTGCGCCACTCAGGCGCTGTTTCCACCAGCCAAGCGCCAACCCTGTGCGATCAGCCACACTGGAGGTGAACGCGTCCGGGCAATCGGCATAGGCTTGCAGCATCAGTGCACGGTACTGCGCAGCATGGGCAGACGTCAAAAGGATCGGCAGCAAGGCCATAGTTGCTCCCGATTCAATAGTGATTGCCGCAGTACCCATAAGGGCTAGATGCCAAAAAGCTTTGCAACATCAGGTGGACTGCCGAAACGCCATGACGGCCTGGTTACGCAGGGTGCGCAGCAGCGCCAGCTCTTTGTCGTCCACCTTCAGCCCACCAAGCTCCATTTTGTCGGCGTAGATCAGGCCAAAGGGTCGCCCTTTAAGCAACAAGGGCAGAATCAAAAAAGTGGGTGCGTTGTAGGTTTTGCGGTACCAGGCCGGCAGGCGCTCGACAATGCGCGGGTCGCTGGCGTCGCTGATCAGTGTGTCGGCACCCTTGCTGCAGATGGTCGCAAACAGGTCGGGCACACCGGGCGCGTTCATCGGCACGCTGAATGACTTGACCACACCTTCCACGCCAGCCCCCAGCCCAAAGCGGCCGGTCAGCGTGTCGGTCTTGGGATCGCGCATGCAAAAAATAATGCGGTGAAACTCTAGCGCCCGAAACATCGCCTCAAGAATCATGCGCAGCACATCGCTGAGCTTGAACTCTTCAACCATGGCGTTGGTGATGTCCTGCACCCCGGCGGCCAGCGTTTGGGCCACCTGGTCGGTTTTGACCGGCTCAGCAGTGGCAGCTTTTGGCGCAATGACCTGTGTGGCTTGCAGTTCGGTAGAGGCCAGCGCGTCATGGTCTTTGGCCTCGTACTCAACATGCAGCACGGTGGCGTCAGCGCTGCCTTTGAGCAGATAAGCCGCCAATGAGTCAGTTCGCACCGTCAGGTCCATGGCTTGCGCCAGCTCGACCAGTTTCTTGCGCGCAGAGGTGGTAGCGGCCTGAATCTGCGCGCTGGACTGGCCCAGTGATTTGCCAAAACTTCTGGCAATCTGCCCGAGTCGATTGTCCACCTCGGCCTCGTCGGCGCAGAGCATGGCGTTGGCCATTTCGTTGGCCGCACGCGAACTCCAGCGCAAGCGGTCGATCGCGTCCACCGGCACACGGTTTGGCGGTTCACCAGCGGGGCGCCGCATACAGCGCTGAATACTTTCTGGCAAGCCCCAGGCCTTGGAAACCCCCAAACCCAGCGCTTCAAAACTCATACCCAGCACCCGGATGGACGCGGCCTCTTCCGGCACAGGATCGCGCGGGGAAGTGACCAGGCTGCGGATGCTGGCCGCCTCCTCGGGAAAGTAGAACTGCGACAGCATGCGGCCCAGATTTTGAAAAAGCGCACCAATAAAGGCCTCTTCACCCTCGCTGGTGCTCATGCCCAGCTCCGAGGCAATGCTGCCAGCCATCAGGGCACGCAAAAACTCTTCCTTGAGCAAATGGGCGTTGTTTTTGTCCTGCATGTGCTCCAGCAGCACCAGGCTCAGGGCCATGTTACGAATACCATTAAAACCAACCAGGCTGACCGCGCGTGACACCGTGCCGATACTGCTGCCACGGGCATAGTGCGCACTGTTGACCAGCCGCAGCAGCTTGTTGGTCAGCGCCACGTCTTTCAGGATTTCGTTGGTCACACTGCTGATGCTTTCCTTGTCGGACGAGGCCATGCTTTGAATGCGACCGATCGACTCTGACAGCGCCGGAAAATCACTTTTGTTACGCATGCGGCGCAACAAAAACTCAAGCGTGCTGTTTTTAGCACCGCTGGTCACCGCATCTTCTTGTTTGCCGCCGCCCCAATCGCTCAGGGCGTCCAGAAACATCTGGGCGCTTGGGTAGCGCTGCTGGGGGTCAAAGGCGGTGGCACGCAGCAAAATGGCACGCATCGCGTCATCGAGCCGCTCCTGCAGGTCAGCCGGCAGTTGCAGCGGCTCGCTGGCGGCTTTTTTCAAAGCCATGTTAAGGTCAGTGCCACCGCGCAGCGCCTTGCCACGCAGCAGCTCTGCCAGCATCAAACCTACGCCGTAAATGTCCATTTGTGGTGATACTGCTTCGCCGCGCACGGCCTCGGGGGCCATATAGGCCGGGCTGCCTGCCACATCCACGGTGCCCACCTGCGCCCCTTTAAAGCGCGCGGCAATGCCAAAGTCCATCACTCGGGCCTTGCCATTGGCGTCAATCAACACATTGGAGGGTTTCAAGTCGCGGTGCACCACGCCAGCACCATGGGCCGCGACCAGCGCGCCCAGCACATCCTGCATCAACGCAACAGCCTGCGCCGGGGGCATGGCACCTTGCCCGGCCAGTTGTTGCGACAAGGTTTGTCCTGGCACATATTCAAACACCAGGTAGGGCTGCTGGTCCTGCACATCGGCCTCAAACACCGGCACGATATTGGGGTGGGTCAGGCGGCTGACGCTGCGGGCCTCTTGCAGCCACTGGCTGACAGCCGAGGCATTGGCCTCTTGCACCGTCAGCATGATTTTGATCGCCACTTCACGTTCAAGCCTTGGGTCAAACGCCAGCCAGACCTTGGCCTGCGCGCCCTGCCCCAACAATCGCTTGAGTTGAAAGCGCCCCAGCATGGTGGGCTCTGCCGGGGCCGCCGGTATGGAGCCAACCATGCGCTTGACCGTCGAAAAAGGAGAAAAATCAACCAAGATAAGCTCTCATTCCGATTGAAAAAATACCAGTTAAAACCGCTCCTATCGCACCCGGGCAGAGCGTCAGGCGCTATTAAAAAGCAAGCGTACCTCAAAATGCCTTCAAATGCTGGCCAAGCCGGCACAAGCCAGGCATTTATTGGCCCCGGGCTGGCAACAACGCGCTGGCGACCGCTGGGTCGATGTGCCGGGAAAAAACATTGGACGGCGATTTATCAACGCAAAGAAATTTGTAACAGCTTGTCAAAAACCTTGAAAAAAGTCCGTCCAACCCGACCAGTCCAAGCAAAATAGCTTTTGTTACAAATTTCATCCAATGTAGTATGGCCGCAATTTCCGAACGTGTTGACAAAATTCTGATTGTTGATGACGACGCCCGCATCCGCGACCTGTTGCGGCGTTATCTGGCGCAGCAGGGCTTTGATGTGGTGCTGGCGGAAGACGGCAAGGCCATGACCCGATTGCTGCAGCGTGAGTCGGTCGACCTGATTGTGCTTGACCTGATGATGCCAGGCGACGATGGCCTGACCCTGTGCCGGCGCCTGCGCGAGGCCAAAGACCAAACACCGGTGATCATGCTGACTGCCAAGGGCGAGGACATCGACCGTATCGTCGGACTAGAAGTGGGTGCCGATGACTACCTGGGCAAGCCGTTTAACCCGCGCGAGCTGCTGGCACGCATCAACGCCGTGTTGCGCCGGCGCCCCACCACCGAGGCACCCGGCTCCCCATCGAGCGACAAGGAAATAGCCAGCTTTGGCCCATTCAGTTTTGACATGGGCGCGCGCATTTTGCGCCGGGGTGACGAGGAACTGACACTGACCACCGGCGAATTTGCCATGCTCAAGGCCCTAGTGCGCCACCCGAGACAGCCGCTGTCGCGCGAAAAGCTGGCGCAACTGGCGCGCGGGCGCGGTTTTGAGCCGTTTGACCGCAGTCTGGACGTGCAGGTATCGCGCCTGCGCAAGCTGATCGAAACCGATGCCACGGCACCCCGTTATATCCAGACCGTCTGGGGAATTGGTTACGTGTTTGTGCCCGATGGCAATGAATGACAACACCGAACCCGGGTTGCCGTTTGCCGACGCAGGAACACCACCAAAACGCCGGGCCGGCCTGAGCCTGTTCTGGCGCACCTTTTTTTTGCAGGCCTTGTTGCTGGTGGGCTGCGTGCTGGCCTGGACCGAGACGCTGCACGAAATGGAAACCGAGCCCCGTGCCCTGCAAACGGCGCGCCAGATTGCCTCGGTGGTCAACCTGAGCCGCGCCGCCGTGAAGCACACCGATGCCATCGCCCGGGTGTCGTTGTTCAAGACCATGAAGGATGAGGAGCACGTCATCATCATGCCGCGCGAGCCAAAAGATGTGACCGAACCCTACGATGAGGACGACATCAGCCAGCACATCACCCAGGAGATCAGGTCCAAGTTGGGCCAGGGCTCATTGGTGGCCAAAAGTGTCAACGGGGTGGACGGGCTATGGGTCGGATTCACCATCGACAAAGACGGCTGTTGGCTCAGGCCAACCGCTCGCGCGTTTTGATCAGACCGCTGGCAGCACCTGGCTGATCTGGTTACTGACAGCGGGTTTTCTGTCCTTGATGGGGGCGGCCTGGATTGCCGGGCTGATCAACCAGCCCCTGAAAAACCTGGCTTTTGCCGCCAAGCGCGTGCGTACCGGCGACTTTGAAGCCAGCGTGCTTGATGAAACTGTCAGCACGCATGAAATCCGCGCTGTGAATGTTGGCTTTAACCGCATGACACAAAAGCTGGCCAAGATTGAACAAGACCGGGCTGTGATGCTGGCCGGCATCTCGCACGACCTGCGCACGCCGCTGGCGCGCCTACGTCTGGAAGCCGAGCTCAGCGTGGACAACCTGGAAGCGCGCGAGAACATGGTCAGCGACATCGTTCAGCTTGACGCCATCATCGGCAAGTTTCTGGACTATGCCCGCCCCAGCCAGAGCCCGCTGGCGGCGGTGTCACTCAATGATGCGGTTGAAAGCGCGGTGGCCAAGCTGCGCAAGCGCAGCGACATCCAGTTTCGGGTGGCGCTGGGAACGGCCTGCAGGTGCAGACGGATGGTGGAACTACGGCGTATACGAGTGGCAATCTGCTGGAAAACGCCGCCCGTTATGGCCAAATCGGTGGAAAGTGGCGTGGCCAGGTCGACATCTCAACGCGGCAGAACAAAGTGTTGCTGCGCATACGCGACCATGGCCTGGGTGTGCCGCCGGAGCAAATCAAAGACTGACCACGCCCTTCTTTCGGGACGAAACGGCACGCACCGCCAGCAACAGCACCGGACTGGGCCTGGCCATCGTGGAACAAACGGTGTCGCGCATGGGTGTGGCTCGACGACTTGAGCAACGCGAACAGTGGCCCGAGCTGTGCGCGCCAACATTCTGTTCCAACCCCAAATGGCAGCGCATCCAATGAGTGATCAGCCCTTGCTGTGCCTGCGTTAGACGCTCTATTTTTAAGAGCAATTAACCTGCCTTGCGCGGTGGCAAACCCGTGTGCTGGGTCAGCAGCCGGCCCCTGACAGGCTGCGCAGCGGACCCGGCTGGCCTTGCGGCGCGGGCACCTGACGGTGTGGAGTTCTTTTTGCGGGCACTCTGGTAACCGGCATCTGCCAGCGGTTGCCAGGTCGGAATCAGGTGGTGCTTGCCATTGCCAATCAAATCACTGCGACCCATGGCTGTGGAAAGGCGCTTCACGCAGCAGCGGCCAGTTGTTGGCATCGTGGTAGCGCAAAAATGCCTTG
>JADKAW010000020.1 GCA_016719055.1 Candidatus Rhodoferax mariagerensis
AATTTGTGCCGGGCAGGTGTTTGTTCACCCCCGTGGTTTCACCTTTCTTTCGGCCCAAATGGAGGCGTTTGCCCGCACTTACTTGCAATGCAATCCGCTTTACCTCAATGACCAGTACGCCGCGGCCTGCGGTTTTGCCGGTCTGCTGGCTTCACCGCAAATGGTTTTTAATGTCGTTCTGTCGTTAGGCGTACAAAACGACTCCGAAAAAAAGCGATGGCTAACCTCGGCTACTATGACGCCCGGTACTTGCGTCCGGTCTATGCCGGCGACACGATTCGCTCATTGACCAAAGTGATGGATCGCAAGGAGCGTGGTGTCGGCAAACCCGGCATCGTCACCATCCGTACCTTGGGGCTTAACAGAACAACGAAGTGGTGCTTCAGTACCAGAGAAAGATCATGGTTGACGGGCAAGGTAGTCGACCGCCACCACCCCGCTGCCAAGCGCTGCGACGATGCCAACCTTTCCGTGGTCGAGCAAGCCGAAGTGTTGCTGCCGAACTCCACGCACCTGCCCGCGGGTCTGACCGGTCCGAATTCCTGGTTCGGGATTTGCCGTGGGTGATGTCATCGTTCATGCCAATGGCAGAACCATCACCGACGAGCACTTGTCGCTGACCTGTGCAGGCAACACCCACCCGCTGCGGCTTGACCGGTTTCAGTTCTGGCCTGTCGGGCAAGATGAGCGGGGAACCGATTGTCTATGGTGGACTGGTTTTTGCCTGGCTGGAAGGACTGGCCAGTCGCGATGTCAGCGAAAACAGCGTCTGGGAGATCGGTTTCACCGAGGGCTACCACACCCAGCCGTCCATTGCCGGCGACACCGTTGCTGCGCTGTCGCGAGTGCTGGCGGTTGCAGACGCACCGGGCGCGCTGGGTGCATGCTTTGGCCTCGTGAATTTTCAGTTGATTGGCGTCAAGAACATCAGTGCCTCAAACGCCTATGCCAAACATGGTGCGGACCTGTTCATCAAGGAAAACGACAAGAAAGCCATGGGTAAAGAAAAAATTGATGAGAAGATTTTTGAGATAGAGAGACAACTCTTGATCAGGAAAAGGAGCTAGTCATGGCAACCACCCCGAAAACAAATAAGGATCAACCCTGGTTGATGCGGACCTACAGTGGTCATAGCTCGGCTAAAGCCTCCAACGCGCTTTACCTTACCAATCTGGCCAAGGGCCAGACCGGTCTGTCGGTCGCCTTTGATTTGCCAACCCAGACCGGTTACGACGCGGACAATCCATTGGCCAGGGCGAAGTCGGCAAGGTCGGCGTGCCTATTTCGCATATCGAGGATATGGATCAGTTGTTTGACCAGATTCCGCTCGACAAGATGAACACGTCGATGACGATCAATGCCACAGCACCCTGGTTGCTGGCGCTTTACATCGCATTGGCGCAGCGGCGCGGTATTGACCCAAAAATGTTGAGTGGCACCACGCAAAACGACATCATCAAGGAATATCTTTCTCGCGGCACCTACATTTATCCGCCTGGCCCATCGATGCGATTGATCGCTGACACGATCAACTACACCGTCAAACATGTGCCCAGTGGAACCCAACCAACATCTGCAGCTACCATTTGCAGGAAGCCGGAGCCACCCCGGTTCAAGAGCTGGCTTACGCCTTGTGTGCTGCCATGGCAGTGCTCGACCGGGTAAAGGCTTCGGGTGAAATCGAAGCTGATGCTTTCCCGCAAGTGGTCGAACGCATCTCGTTCTTTGTCAACGCCGGCATTCGGTTTGTTGAGGAGTGCTGCAAGCTCAGGGCTTTTGGCCAGATGTGGGAGCAATTGGCCCTGACCCGCTACCAGGTTGAAGAGCCAAAGCTGCGCCGCTTCCGCTACGGTGTCCAAGTCAACTCTTTGGGGTTAACCGAGGCGCAGCCGGAGAACAACGTACAGCGCATCGTGCTGGAAATGTTGTCGGTGGTGCTTTCCAAAGGTTCAAGAGCCCGCGCTATTCAGCTCCCGGCCTGGAACGAGGCCATGGGCTTGCCGCGCCCCTGGGATCAGCAATGGGCATTGCGGATTCAGCAGGTGATGGCGCTAGAGACCGATTTGTTGGAGTACGGCGATATTCTGGACGGCTCCCCGGTCATTGCGGCCAAGGTGGCCGAATTGGTCGAAGGTGCCAGTAAAGAAATCGCCAATGTCGAGGCCCAGGGCGGGATCATTGCCGCCATCGAGTCGGGCTACATCAAGCGCGAACTGGTCGGCAGCCACATGAGTCGTTTGCGCGCCATCGAGTCGGGCGACCTGAAAATCATTGGTGTCAACTGCTTCCAGGAAACCGCCCAATCGCCGCTCACCATGGGCAGCGATGGCGGCATCATGAAGGCCGATCCAGAAGCAGAGCGTGAACAAATCGAACGCCTGCAGGCGCATCGCAGCAAACGCGACAACGTCGAAGTTCGTGCCGCCTTGCAGGGCCTCACCGATGCTGCCAACAGCGGCGAGAACATCATGCCCAGTTCGATTCGGTGCGCCCTCGCAGGAGTCACCACTGGCGAATGGGGCGACACCCTGCGTGCGGTATTTGGTGAGTTCCGTCCACCGACGGGTATTGACATTGCCATCGACAGTCGCGTTGTGCTGGGCAAAATGGACCAAGTTACCGATCTAAGGACCAGAGTGGCAGACACTGGTAGCGCGCTGGGTCGACCTCTGAAGTTGTTGGTTGGCAAACCGGGGCTTGACGGGCACTCCAATGGCGCTGAACAGGTTGCGGTCAAAGCCCGCGATGTCGGCTTTGAAGTCGTCTATGACGGCATCCGGTTGACCCGCAGCAAATTGCGCAAGCAGCACAAGAGGAAGGTGTGCATATGGTTGGTCTGTCGATTCTCTCAGGCAGCCACTTGCAACTGGTCGAGTCTGTCTTGCAGGAAATGCGCCTGCGCGATCTGACCCATGTGCCGGTTATCGCCGGTGGCATCATCCCGCCCGAAGATGCCGAAAAACTCAAAGCAGTGGGCGTGCGCGCCATCTATACGCCCAAGGATTTCAGCCTGAATGCCATCATGGCGGATATGGTGGATGTGGTTCGTGAATGCAATGGACTGGAACGGCTTGGATTGTTGAAGTAAGTGCAAAAATGCGCCTCGTGGACCTGCCCGACCCCGAAAAGCTGGCCTTAGGGATACAGCGCGGGGAACGGGCGGCTGTTGCTGGCGGCTTGAATCTGCTGGATAACAAACTACCCGACGCACGCCTGCGTGCAGCCCGGCTGCTGGCATTGCTTTCTGAAGGGCGGCAACTCAGCAACGGCCACCTCATCGGGGTCACTGGCCCGCCCGGCACGGGCAAATCTTCGCTGGTCTGCGCCATGATTCGGGAATGGAGGCGCGTCAATAAAACCGTAGGAGTGCTTGCAGTCGATCCGTCGAGTCGCCCCGAACTGGGCGGCGGTGCCCTGTTGGGGGATCGCATCCGCATCAAGAATGTCTCCTATGACGAAGGGCTTTTCATCCGCTCGCTGGCCAATCGCAACCAGTTGGGCGGTGTCGCCACCGAGGTCTGGCCCATGAGTTGGCTGATGCTGGCCTGCTTTGACATCGTGGTGATCGAGACAGTGGGTGTCGGTCAGACCGAAATTGATATTGCAGAGGTTGCCGACACTGTCTGTTATGTGGCACAGCCGGCCTCTGGCGATGCCATCCAGTATCTGAAGTCGGGAATTATCGAGGATCCCCGATGTATTCGCCGTCAACAAGGCCGATCTCGGCGCTCCGGCGCAAAAAACAGCCGCCGAAATTCACCGCAGTGCGCCCCGGCAGGATCGACGCGAAGAATGGGATTACCCGGTCTGTCTGGTGAGTGCCGCGATGAATACCGGCATCGAGCCATTGCTTGACCATATCGACCGGCACCGACGTTTTTTGGCCGAGGCCGGCTTGCTCGACACATTGCGCAGTTGCCATCATTCAGCCTGGGTGATGCGATTGCTCAAAGATGAATTTGGCACCTTTGGCCTGGGACTTGTTGGCGGGATGGCCGCTGTCATAGAACGCCTGAATCAACATTGCACCCCACAATTTGAAGAATACGAACATCTCCGACAACGTGTTCTTTCCAGATTCCAGTCGGATAAACAGTTTAGTCAATTAACCAAAAAGGAGCATTCTGATGAGCAAGCAACTGTATGAAGTAGGCGAACAACCCCCTCTGGGCCTGGTCCCGGAAAAAATGCACGCATGGCTGATCCGGCCAGAGCGCTTTGGCAAGCCGATGGAGGCGTTTCAGAAAGAAGTGGTGGACACCCCTAGCATCGCCGACGACGAGGTGCTGGTGTATGTGATGGCGGCCGGCATCAACTACAACAACGTCTGGGCAGCCCTCGGTATCCCGGTCAATGTGATTGCGGCGCGCAACAAAAACGGCGAACCCGAACCCTTTCACATTGGCGGCAGCGACGCTTCGGGTATTGTTTATAAGGTTGGCAAAGATGTGACCAACGTCAAAGTCGGCGACGAAGTGGTGATGCATTGCGGCACCTTCAATCGCAATTGCGAATGGGTCAAGGGTGGGGGCGATCCGATGTACTCGCCGTCATTCAAGATTTGGGGTTATGAGACCAATTTTGGCAGTTTTGCCCAGTTCACCCGGGTACAGGGTCAACAGTGCATGCCCAAGCCCAAACACATGAACTGGGAAGAAGCCGCGTCTTATGCTCTGGTCGCGGCGACAGCTTGGCGGATGTTGCATGGCTGGGAATCGAGTTCCATCAAGAAAGGCGATGTGGCCTTGATCTGGGGCGGCGCTGGCGGGTTGGGTTCGATGGCGATTCAGATTGCCAAGGCTGCCGGTGCCACCTCGGTGGCGATGGTGTCTGGCCAGGACAAGTTTGATTACTGCATGAAGCTCGGTGCCAAAGGCTGCATCAACCGCAATGATTTCGACCACTGGGGCATGTTGCCGCACTGGAAAGACAATGCAGGCTATGGCAAATGGCTCAAGGGTGTGCGCTCTTTCGGCGCAAAAATCTGGGAAGTGCTGGGTGAAAAACGCGCCCCGAATCTGGTTTTTGAGCATCCCGGTGAAAGCACCATTCCGAGCTCAATTTTTGTCTGCGAAACCGGTGGCATGGTGGTGGTCTGCGCTGGCACTTCCGGCTACAACGCCACAGTCGATCTGCGTTACCTGTGGATGCGCCAAAAACGCCTGCAAGGTTCGCATTTCGCCAATACCGTGCAGTGCAACGAGATGAACCAACTGGCCTTGCGGGGCGAGCTTGACCCCTGCATGTCGCGTGCCTTTGTCTATGACGAGTTGCCCGATGCCCATCTGTTGATGCATGACAACAAACACCCGCACGGCAACATGGCCGTGCTGATCGGCGCCCCCAGCTTCGGCCTGGGTGCCAGTGGAAAACCGGAGGTTGAAATGGTGCATCCCGTGCTGCCCAAGGGGTGACGTGCATACCACGCCACACCCGTATCCCATGTCCGAGCCGCTACCCAGCATTGAATCGGCCGAGGCAATCACCATCGTTGACGATGGCAGCAAGGTACGCGATCTGATGCATGCCGGCATCATCTCCTGCACGCCAGACGACACGATTGGCACGGTCGCCAAAATCATGGTGAGTAAGGAAATCCATGCGGTGGTGGTCATGGACGCTCAGGGGGCAGCCGTGGGTGTCGTGTCGCAGACCGATATGGTGCTAGCGCGCCAGGGTCGCACCCCCGATCAGGCACGCGCGATGCTGGCGCGTGAGGTCATGACCCCCGGCTGTGCCACTTGCGATGCTGACCTGCTGCTGAGCGAAGCGGTTAGCCTGATGACGGGTCGGCGCATGCACCGCCTGGTCGTGACCGAAAAAGACAAGCCGGTCGGTGTGATCTCCATGACCGACGTGGTACGCAAGATCATCGGCGATTAATTCACACCCAAACCAACGCATTGCGGCGCAGTGCGCTGCTCCCTCCTTGTCGAAAGAGGGAGTTTTAAAAAGCACTCTGCTCTGACCTGAAGTCGGAGCAGGATTTTTTTTCAAGCCAGACATACTCTTTTTGCCATGCGCGCCATCGTCTGCCATGAACTCACCGGTCCTGCTGCCCTGCGTCTGAAGCAGGTGGACAATCCACGGCCCGGTGCTGGTCAGGTGCTTATCCGTGTGCATACCTGCGGCGTCAATTTCGCCGATAGCCTGATCACCCGAGGTCAGTACCAGATGCAGCCGCAGCTGCCGTTTAGCCCTGGCTTTGAAGTTGCTGGTGAAATACTGGAACTTGGCGCTGGCGTGGCAACGCTTGCCATTGGAGATCGGGTGATCGCCATGACAACGCACGGTGGCTATGCCGAACAGGTGATCGCCGATGTGCGACGCTGTGTCCCCATGCCAGCCGCGATGTCTTGGGAGCACGCTGCCGCCTTCCCAGTGGTTTTTGGCACCTCGCATATCGCTTTGTGGCATCGGGCACGCTTGCGCTCTGGTGAGACACTGGTCGTGCATGGTGCCTCAGGTGGTGTCGGGTTAACCGCGGTGGCGATCGGCAAGCAACTGGGGGCAACCGTCATCGCCACGGCCAATGGCCGGGAAAAGCTGGCAGTGGCCCAGGCGCACGGTGCCGATCATCTGCTCGATGCCAGCCACGAGGACCTGCGCGAGCGGATCAAAGAAGTGACCGATGGCCGTGGTGCCAACGTTATCTACGACCCGGTGGGTGGCGACACGTTTGCATCGTCGCTGCGCAGCATTGCTTTTGAAGGGCGCATCCTGATCATTGGTTTTGCCGGTGGTGTGGTGCCGCAGATTCCGGCCAACCACCTGCTGGTGAAGAATGTCGATGTGATCGGTGTCAACTGGCCAGCATACGCCCAATTGAATCCAAAGGTTATGACCGAGAGTTTCCAGACCTTGATCCAGTGGTATCTGGCGAGTGCCATCAAGCCGCATGTTTCGGCGATTTATCCGCTGGAGCAGGCCGTTGATGCTCTGAATCAGGTGCTGACCCGCAAATCGACGGGCAAGGTCGTGATCAAGATGGATTGAGCAATAACAATGCGCTTCGTGAATATTCTTCCAGACTTCCAAGCTTTGTTTGACTTTGAGGCCTCTGCCAAGGATACTTATGGGCCAGCAAATAATATGATTGGCCTTGGGGTGAACCACACGGGACCCTCCCAAGAAGATGGCTTGACGGGGGCAGACGCCCGCGTCACCTACCTGATGGCACGGCATTTCCCGCGCTAATTTTAAAAAAGGACTTATATGAATCCCCAAAATGGTTACGACGTTGAAGACATCACAGTCGGCATGAGCGCAGAAATCGCCAAAACGATTACGGACGCAGACATTTTGCTGTTTGCTGCGGTGTCGACCGACACCAATGCGGTTCACATGGACGAAGAGTTTGGTCGCACCACCATGTTTGGCGGGCGCATTGCCCACGGCATGTTGTCAGCCAGCCTGATATCCGCCGTGCTCGGTAATCGGTTGCCAGGTCCCGGCACTATTTACATGAGTCAGTCACTGCGCTTTCGTGCGCCAGTGCGCCCTGGCGAAACGGTGCATGCCAAGATCACGGTGAAGGAAGTTATCCCTGAGAAAGCCCGCGTGGTGGTTGACACCGTCTGCACGGTCAGTGGAAAGGTCGTCATTGACGGTGAAGCGACGCTGATGGTCACGTCAAGCAAAAAACGCCAAGAGGCTGGCAAGTAGTTTTCGTGCCGACCAGCCAGACGGCATCAAAAATCATCACAATATGAGGCCAACGACCGGTGCAGCGTCTGCTGCACATTTATGGATGGTGGCCTTTGTCGATCCTCGGACACTGTAAATGATGCGGATTTAGCCTGCGGGTGTAGCGAGCAGCTGGCGCTGGCTGTCGAGGCTGTCGCCTTTGATGCTCAGGTTACGATGCTGTGCGCAGCGTTCCAAACTGACCAACGACTGGCGTTGCTGCCGAGTCCGCTATGAATGATGCATGAAATATACTTCTAGCCCTTATCTTTATTGCGCTGAAAGCTATCTAATTTATAGTATTAGGGCAACTTCAAAGCTCTGATTTTGCGATAAAGCGATCTCTCACTGATACCTAACTGCGCGGCCAGTTCAGACCGGCTACCGCGGTGGGCTTTGAGCATGTCACCCAGCGCGGAGCGCTCGATCGATTTGAGCGCACCTGATGCAGCCGTTGCAATGCGAGTCCTGGCGCTGGCCGACCAAGGACTGGATTCGGCAAGCATAGTTTGATGCGGTACTGGAACTCTGGATGTGAGTGCGGATGCGGGACGACGTCCGGACTTCAGGGCCTGCTCAACATGACCGGCATCGAGCACATCGCCGTCACACAGCAGGGCCGCGCGCTCCAGCAGGTTGCGCAGTTCACGCACATTGCCTGGAAAATCCTGTGCCTGCAGCAGATCAATGGCCAAATCGCTCAGGCTGAGCTTGCGTTTGGGGGCCACCCTCGTCAGCAGCGAAACCGCCAGCAGGGAAATGTCATCACGGCGCTCGCGTAGCGCCGGCAGATGAATGGGAAAAGTGCTGAGCCGGTAATACAGGTCTTCACGAAAGCGCTCCTGCGCCACCATCTGGTCCAGGTCGCGGTGGGTGGCAGAAACCACCCGGATGTCGGCGCGGCGCTGCTCGGTGCTGCCGACGCGCCGGTAGGTGCCGGTTTCCAACAGGCGAAGCAGCTTGACCTGCATGGTCAGTGGTATGTCGCCTACTTCATCCAAAAACAAGGTGCCGCCGCTGGCCGCCTCGACCAGGCCGCCACGCGCTGTGTTCGCACCGGTGAACGCGCCGCGCTCATGGCCAAACAGCTCGGACTCAAACAGGTTCTCGGGCAGGCTGGAGCAGTCCACCGGCACCAGCGCCCGGTTGGCCCGGCTGCTGGCGTCGTGCACGGCGCTGGCCACCAGTTCCTTGCCGGTGCCCGATTCGCCCAGCAGCAGCACCGTGGCCATGGACGGTGCCACGCGTGCCACCAGCGCCAGCATGCGCTGGAATTGGGCTGATCGCCCAATCAGGCCCTGCGCGCCAGCGCGGCCTTGAGCCACTCGCATGGATTCCATTTTTTCAATAAAAAAGGCCTGTTCGCCGGCGGCATTGAGCAGCGGCGCTAGCTCGATGTTGACGTATTCCTCACCGCGGGCGGTGTGGTGCAGATGCAGCACACGCTCACGCTGGCCCGATTCGCGCGCCTTGACCAGCGGGCACGATTCACCCGCTTGGTCACACGGCACGCTGAAGTGGTGTGACACCTCAAAACAGCTGCGCCCCACCACACTGCGGTCCGGACTGAATTGACGACGATAGGCAGCGTTGGCGGCCAGGATGCGGTACTGGGTGTCAAACAAAATGTGCGGCTCAGCCAGGCCCTCCAGAAAGGACATCAGTTCGGGCAGGGGTTTCAAGGTATGCCTGTGTGGGTAAAACTACCAGCAAGTGTATGCCAGTTGACTGCCATGCTGTCAGAAATGTCATAGAAAACTGATTTTGCCGGGTCAATTTCGTCAGTTTTCTGATCCAAGCTGTTGAATTACATCAGATTTTTAATTTGGGCCAGCATGGCACGCAAATTGATAGTTAAGGTACTTCAGGCATGCCGCCGCTAAGTTGCCGGCAACTAACAAGCTGGCCGGACGCCACATGCAACAGTTGATTGATTTTTTGGGAGATATTCATGAGCAGTTCTGTTTCGTTTGACGCTTTCGCCCCCAATGCCAGCGAACATGATGCCGAGCGCCGCAGCATGGTGTTGTTGACGGCCGCAGCCGGCGCAGTGGCAGCCACGGCGGTGGCGGTGCCTTTTGTGTCAAGCTTCGCGCCTAGCGAGCGGGCCTTGGCCATGGGGGGTGCCGTGGAAGCCGATATTGCTGATCTTGCGCCGGGTGCCATTAAAACCGTAGAGTGGCGCGGCAAACCCGTGTGGATCATGCGGCGCACGCCGGAAATGCTGGCATCGCTGTCCTCACTGGACAGCCAGTTGGTCGATCCGGCATCGAAGGTGACTTCGCAGCAACCAGCCTATGCACAAAATGCGCATAGGTCGATCAAGCCGGACGTGATGGTGACCGTGGGCATTTGTACCCATCTGGGATGTTCGCCAAGCTCGGTGCCTGCTGGGTCGGCCAACCCAAGCGTCGGAGAGAACTGGCAAGGTGGCTTTTTTTGCCCTTGTCATGGTTCTACGTTTGACCTGGCCGGGCGGGTCTTCAAGAACAAGCCAGCACCCACCAACCTTGAAGTGCCGCCGCACCGGTTTCTGTCGGATGGCAAACTGCTGATTGGCGAAAATATCAAAGCCTGAAGTGAACCAGACATGACACATATTCTTGCCACCACACCTTACGAAGCGCTGGGCGGCGAGGTCGGCATTCGCTCGCTGGTTCGGCGCTTTTACGAACTGATGGATCAACTGCCTGAGGCGTTTGCAGTGCGCCAGATGCACCCCGAGAGCCTGGCAGGCAGCGCCCAAAGCCTGTTTGATTTTCTGTCAGGCTGGTTTGGCGGGCCACCACTGTATGCCGAGAAAAAAGGCCACCCCCGCCTGCGTATGCGCCATGCGCCTTACCAGGTCAGCCCCCAAATGCGCGATCAGTGGATGCTGTGCATGACGCAAGCCATCACCGAGCAAGTTCCCGATGCGGATTTTCGGGACTGGCTGGTGGGCACATTTGCGCAGATGGCCAAGCACCTTCTGAACGCTGACAGCAGGCCAGTCGGTCAGACCGAGACGCTGCCAAATATGTCAGCCTGACAGTCAAGTGATCTTGCCGATGATCGAGCTTGAAATGCAAGTTATTGATTTAATTGAATTTTGTCTTGCGCTTTGCTATGGCACGAATCTTGATTGGCAGAGTGCACCGAGCTGCCTGGTGACGTGGCAGTGCTCTGGAGGCTTTGGATGTACTTCAGGATTTTGAATGACGAGGCCAGTGGGGAGTTGACCTACCTGCTGGCCGATTTGACCAGTCGCGAGGCGGTTCTGATTGACCCGCATGGCCGAGATCTGCCGGTGTTGTCGGCCTTGTTGGCCGAGCGCGATTTACGCCTGCGCTGGGTGTTGCGCACGCACCACCACGATGATTCGCAAGGTCGCGAAGTAGACTTGTTGGCACGTCTGGAAGCCCCCTTGGTTCAGGGCGATACGCATGAGGCACAGTTGGGTGGTACGGTACTGCCCTTTGGCGATGAGCTGATACGCATCGTTGCCACACCCGGGCACACCCCGTTTTGTTTGAGTTTTGGCTGGCGTGACCGGCTTTTTTCCGGTGCCTTGCTGGCCGTGACAGCCTGTCCGCGCCAATCATGGCCTCAAGCGCCAGAGGACCTGTGGGACAGCGTCACCCAGAAAGTTTTTACACTGCCCGATGAAACCCTGTTGTTTGCCGGCCATGAACGGCGCGCCCGGGCAGTGAGCACGGTGCTGGAACAGCGCCGCTGGCACCCCTATTTTTCGGGCCTGACACGTGATGAATTCCTGGCCCAAATGGCAGCTTTGCCCGAACAGCAGATACTCGTACCCACTTTAGAGAAATGACACATGACCAACAAAACCAAAGACGGCAACAAGGTGATTCCCATTGTTGCCGCTGAGCCCGACGAAGAAATGATTTCGCTCTACGAGGCGCACAAAAAAATCTACCCGAGAAGTGTGTCTGGCACGTTCGCCAACTGGCGCTGGATCATGGTCTGGGTGACCCAGATCATCTTTTATGGACTGCCCTGGATTGAGTGGGGTCAGCGCCAGGCCGTGTTATTTGATCTGAGCGTGCGACGCTTTTATATCTTTGGTTTGGTGTTGTACCCGCAGGACTTTATTTATCTGACAGGTTTGATGATCATTTCGGCGTTGTCGTTGTTTTTGTTTACAGCAGTGGCCGGGCGCCTATGGTGCGGCTACGCTTGCCCGCAAACGGTCTATACCGAGATTTTTCTGTGGATTGAAAAGCTGGTGGAGGGTGATCGGGCGGCGCGGATGCGTCGTGATGGCGCAGAAATGTCGGGTGAAAAGTTCGGGCGCAAAGCCGTCAAACATTTCCTGTGGATTGTGTTTGCGTTCTGGACCGGCTTCACGTTTGTCGGCTATTTTGTGCCCATGCGCGAAATGGCCGGAGCTTTCCTGGGCGGACAACTTGCTGCCTGGGAGTTTTTCTGGGTCTTCTTCTACGGCTTTGCCACTTACGGCAACGCCGGCTTCATGCGCGAACAGGTCTGCCTGCACATGTGCCCGTACGCACGGTTTCAGAGTGCCATGTTTGACAAAGACACACTGATCGTCACGTACGATACAGAGCGCGGTGAGCCGCGCGGTGCGCGCTCCAAAAAAGCCGACCCGACCAAACTCAACCTGGGTGCATGTGTGGACTGCAGTCTGTGTGTTCAGGTGTGTCCAACAGGCATTGACATCCGCAACGGCCTGCAATACCAGTGTATCGGCTGCGGCGCCTGCGCCGACGTGTGTGACACAGTGATGGACAAGGTCGGTTATCCGCGCGGTCTGGTCAAGTATTCGACCGAAAACGCCATGAAAAATCACTGGACGGCCCAGCAGACCTTGCGGCATGTATTGCGGCCACGGATTCTGGTCTATACCAGCATTTTGACGGCCATCGTGCTGGCTATTTTTGTCAGCTTGGCGATGCGCACGCCGTTCAAGGTGAATGTGGTGCGCGACCGTGGTGTGATGGCGCGCGTGGTCGAGGCAGGCAAGACTGAAAACGTTTACCGCCTGCAGGTGATGAACGCCACTGAATCTGACCAACGATACAAGATCACCGTCAATGGCTTGCCCAGCCTGGCGATCACCTCCGAGGACACGGTCAAGGTCGAGTCGACCAAGGCGGTTACCTTGCCGATGCGGGTACAGGCGGCGTTTGGGGCAGCTGAGCCGGGTTCCCACGTGATTCATTTTGAGATCGAGTCGCTGGACAGCCCGGGCAAACTGATCGAGAAATCAACCTTCATGATTCCCCAGTAAACCGGGGCCGCAGCCAGACCTTTTGTGAATTCTTTCTGGTCTGGGCTGCTGGGGGTTGGTGCCGTGCTGGCCCTGTTGGGGGCTCTGAGAGCAGGGTTTCATGCGCTGTTGTTGCGTGGCCTGCGGGCACCTCGCTTAGCCCACCCGGTGATCTTGTCCGATCTGAACCTGGGCGGTTTTGAGCTCAGATTAGCCGGCGCGAACGGCAAAACACTGTTTGCCTGGTTTGTGCCAAGCTTGGGCGCTGCGCCCGCACCGGCAGTGCTGGTGATGCATGGCTGGGGTGCCAATGCGGCCATGATGGCCGTTTGTTTGACACCACTGCAACAGGCCGGCATGGCCACATTGCTGGTGGATGCTCGCTGCCACGGTCGAAGCGACGACGAAGACTTCACCTCATTGCCCCGCTTTGCCGAAGACATTGCTTCGGGTCTGGACTGGCTGCGGGAGCAAGCTCAAGTGGATCGGGAACGATTGGCCATTGTGGGCCATTCGGTGGGAGCCTGTGCCGCACTGCTGTGTGCTTCAAAACGACTGGATGTGGCGGCCGTGGTGAGCATCAGCGCCTTTGCCCATCCGTATGATGTAATGCGCCGCTTTCTGGCCAGTCACCATATTCCTTACCTTGTGCTGGGCTGGTACGTGTTGCGCCACGTGCAGCATGTGATCGGTGCCACTTTTGACGACATTGCACCGCTGCGCACCATTGCATCGGTGCGTTGCCCGGTGCTGCTGGTGCATGGCCTGGACGATGAAATGGTGCCCTTTGACGATGCCAGACACATTCAGGCTGCAGGTGTGGCCGGGCAGGTGGCGTTGCTGGCTGTGGCTGCGCGGCATGACCCCAGCGGTGCCCTGCAAGAACACCTGCCGCAAATTCTGGATTTTTTGCACCGGGCACTGCGCACAAGTTGTCAACCCTCGAAATAGAACCGCCTTGCTCAGTTGGCGACAGTGCGGCTGGCGCGCTGCCAAAAATCGGTCAAAATGAGCCACATGATGAAAATTCTTATTTCCAATGACGACGGGTTTCAGGCACCAGGCGTTGTTGCCTTGTATGAGGCGCTCAAAGACGTGGCTGAAGTCGAGGTGGTGGCCCCCGAACAGAACAACAGCGCCAAGTCCAATGCACTCACCCTGCATTCGCCGCTGTATGTGCGTCGGGCTGACAACGGCTTTCGGTATGTCAACGGCACACCAGCCGATTGTGTGCACATTGCCCTGACTGGCTTGCTCGATTACCGGCCAGACTTGGTGGTATCGGGCATCAACAACGGTGCCAACATGGGTGATGACACAATTTATTCGGGCACCGTGGGTGCCGCCATGGAAGGTTATCTGTTTGGCATTCCATCCATTGCTTTTTCGCAGGTCGAGCGCGATTGGCACCATCTGGCAGCCGCTGCAGCCAAGACTCGTGAACTGGTGTTACAGATGTCCGAGCAAAACCTGGTGGGCAGCAGCGCCTGGCTGCTCAATGTGAACATCCCCAACTTGCCGTTGGAGCAGATGGGGCACATCAAGCTGTGTCGACTCGGGCGTCGCCATGCGGCAGAAGCAGTGATCACCCAGCAAAGCCCGCGCGGCGAGACCATGTACTGGATTGGCGCGGCAGGTGCTGCCAAAGACGATGCAGAGGGCACCGATTTTCATGCCACAGCGCAGGGGCATATCGCCATGACGCCCTTGAAAATTGACCTGACCGACCATGACCATTTAGGCTACTGGGCGCAGACGGCCTCTCGGCTGGCCACAGACATGAGCCGGATTTGATGACTGGCACGGGTCAAGCCAAACCGAAGGAACGCCCCGGATTTCCGATCCGGCTTGCGCCAGCAAGCCCACCGGGTAGGCCCAAGGCGGTGCTGGGCCTGCCTGTTCGCATGTCACCGAGTCGTCTCATGCCGCAAGGCCTTGGTTTGGATTCACGGGCCGTGCTGCACAACATGGTGGCAAAGCTGAAGCAACAGGGCATTTCTGATGCACTGGTGCTGGCCGCCATGGGCAACGTGGAGCGGCACCGCTTTGTGGATTCGGCACTGGGTAACCAGGCCTATGAGGACACCAGTTTGCCAATTGGTCTGGGTCAAACTATCTCGAAACCGGGCGTAGTGTCTCGTATGCTTGAGTTGTTACACCAAGGCTGCAGCGGCCGTTTGGGCCGGGTACTTGAGATTGGCACCGGCTGTGGCTACCAGGCGGCGGTTTTGAGCCAGTTGTGCACCGAGGTGTATTCGATAGAGCGCTTGCGTGGCTTGCATGACAAGGCGCGCGAGAATCTGCGCCATTTGCGACTGGCGAATGTGCATTTGCTGTTTGGGGATGGCAGGGCAGGTTATGCCAAAGGCGCGCCCTATGCTGGCATCATTTCGGCAGCAGGAGGTGAATCTGTGCCCCAGGAATGGCTGGACCAGCTGGCGGTGGGCGCGCGTCTGGTGGCGCCGGTGGCTGGTGCATCAGGGTCCAGTGGCCAGGCGTTGGTGGTCATAGAAAAAACGCCGCAAGGTTTACAGCGCACGGTGATGGAGGCAGTCCATTTCGTCCCTTTAAAATCCGGGGTTGCTTGATTGGGGATACCTATGTCTTTATTGATTCGTCGGCCTGGTTTGTTATTGCTTGCAGTGGTGACTGCGTCGATGCTGGGCGCCTGTAGCTCGCGCAGCCTGAACCGTGCGCCAGTGGAAGATCGCCCTGCCCGGCCAACCAGCCCAATCGTGGCAGCAGTGCCGTCACCACCCGGCAATACGACCCCCACTACGACTGATCTTGCGCCCCTGAAGCTCCCCCAAGGTGCTGAAAACGCTGGCAAACCTGGCTACTACACCGTCAAGCCAGGCGACACCCTGCTCCGTATATCACTTGAAAATGGCCAGTCCATGCAGGACGTAGCACGTTGGAATCACATCGAGAACCCGAATCGCATTGAGGTCGGCCAGGTGTTGCGCGTGGCACCACCAGGGTCCACTGAAGTGGTTGTAAAGCCAATTGCCAAACCTGCTTTGACGGCAAGCTCTGCAGCCGTGGCTGCCAGCTCTACCACGGCTCCCGTTTCAGCAACAAGTTCTACAGCTAGCGCGGTCAAGCCCGCTGTGGGCGAAACTGAGATCAACTGGATCTGGCCTGCGGGAGGCGTGGTGCTGGCGGGATTTGACGACGTCAAAAACAAGGGGCTTGACATTGGAGGCACGGCGGGTGAACCCGTCCTGGCTGCAGCCGATGGTCGCGTGGTTTACGTTGGTGCGGGTTTGCGTGGTTATGGCAACCTGATCATCCTTAAGCACGACAACGTGTATCTGACGGCCTATGCCCATAACCAGACGCTGCTGGTTAAAGAAGATCAATCGGTCGTCAAAGGCCAAAAAATCGCCGAGATGGGCAACAGCGATGCCGACCGGGTGAAGCTGCACTTTGAAGTGCGTCGCCAAGGCAAGCCAGTAGACCCTGCCAAATACCTGCCCGCCCGCTGAGCCTGCAGCAGTCCAGGTGGGCACGCATTTGCGCCCGCCAAATCAATAGATAGAAACGATGGACACATCAGACAAGCCCGTCAAAAGTGCATTTCCCGACGACTGGCTTTGGGTTGAATCCTTGGATATCGACGCCCAGGGTATCGCCCACAAAGCCGATGGAAAAGTGGTCTTCATTGAGGGAGCGTTGCCGTTTGAGCATGTCAGCGCCAACATCAACCGTCACAAAAATAACTGGGAACAAGGCACGCTGACGGTGGTGCACCGGGAGTCGCCGCAACGGGTTACCCCACATTGCCCACACTTTGGCTTGCACACTGGTGCCTGTGGTGGTTGCAAGATGCAGCATCTACATATTGGGGCCCAAGTAGCGACCAAGCAGCGTGTACTGGAAGACAACCTGTGGCACCTGGGCAAGGTCAGGGCAGATCAAATTTTGCGCCCGATTGAGGGGCCGGCCTGGGGTTATCGGTACCGGGCGCGCCTGTCTGTGCGATTTGTGCGCAAAAAAGCGACCGTATTGATCGGTTTTCACGAACGCAAAAGCCGTTATGTGGCCGACATGCAGGTTTGTCCGGTGCTGCACCCCCAAGTCAGCGCCATGCTAATGCCCTTGCGAGCCATGATATTGTCCATGGACGCCGCTGAAACCTGTCCACAAATTGAATTGGCTTGTGGCGATACGGCGGTAGCGCTGGTGCTGCGCCACCTGGAACCTCTGAGTGCAGCTGATCTGGAGCGCTTGCGTGTGTTTGCCCATCTGAACCAGGGCGTTCAGTGGTGGCTTCAGCCCAAGGGGCCAGAAACCGTACAACTGCTCGACGCAGACGTCGGGCCCCTGAGTTATGCATTGCCAGAGTTTGGCGTCGTCATGCCGTTCAAACCCACAGACTTTACGCAGGTCAACCCGCACATCAACCGGGTACTGGTGTCACATGCGCTGAAGCTGCTGGGTCCCAACAAGACCGACCGGGTGATTGACTGGTTTTGCGGCCTAGGCAACTTTACGCTGCCCATCGCCACGCAGGCAGGCCAGGTGCTGGGCGTTGAAGGCAGCCAAACGCTGGTGGCAAGGTCCCGTGATAATTTTATAAGAAATAACCCTCCAGCCCATACCGGTAGAGCGCTAGCTGCTACTTTTTTTGTAGCTAGAAATTTGTTTGAAATGACACCTGAGGTCCTGGTGCGTGATGGCGTGGCAGACAAGTGGCTGGTGGACCCGCCGCGCGAAGGGGCCTTTGCTCTGGTGCGGGCATTGGCTGACCTGCACCAGCAGCGTTTGGCCACGGATTCAGGTATTCAAACGCCCGGTGCCCACCACTGGACGCCGCCGATGCGCATTGTTTATGTGAGCTGTAACCCCTCAACATTGGCGCGCGATGCGGGCCTCTTGGTGCATCAGGCCGGTTACCGATGTTCAGCTGCTGGCGTTGTGAACATGTTCCCCCACACCGCGCATGTGGAGAGTTTGGCCGTTTTTGATTTTCGAGGGGATGCTGCCGCGAAATCGGATTAAAGGCGTCAGTGGGCGGCTGTTTTTGTCTTGGCCTTTGGCTTGGCTTCGTCAATCACTTCCTCTACAGGCGCGGTCGCCGCTGCTGCCGGCGCGGGAACAGGAATTTCGGCGCGCAAGCCTTCAAGTTTGTTTTCCCGCATGTATTCATCCATTTCGCGCCATCCTGCATAAATGGCTGCTTTGGTCACGCCTTTGTTGAGGGTATAGCAGTCTTCGATACTGCGCAGGCCGTGGCGACAAGCACCGCCAATGGCTTTTGCATCAGCTTCTTTTTGAGCAATTCTCGGGTCTGGCCCCAAGCCCAGCATGTCACAGGCTGACAACAGCAGGGCTGCACCAATGATCAGCAAGGTTCTGGACATAAATCTAAAGAATGAGAGAGGGCTAAGGAAAATTTGCAATCCCGATTCAAACACTTTCTTGCGACGGCGAAGCATGAAAAAAGGGCCATACCTGGCCCTTTTTTGTGCTCACGCGCTATTCAACGTTAGTCGCGCTCGCCACCAAAGATGCCAAGCAAAGCCAGCAGGCTTTGGAAGACATTGATGATGTCCAAGTACAGGGCCAGCGTGGCGCTGATGTAATTGGTTTCACCACCATCCACAATTTGCTTGAGGTCATACAGCATGTAAGCACTGAACACGCCGATAGCTGCTACCGAAATAGCCATCATGCCGGCTGTTGAGCCGACGAAGACGTTGATGATGCCACCGACCATGATGGCCACTGCACCCACAAAAAGCCACTTGCTCATGCCCGACAGATCACGCTTGATGACACTTGACAAGCTGGCCATGACAAAAAACACACCCGCTGTGCCACCAAATGCGGTCATGATCAGATCAGGCCCATTCTTGAAACCCAACACCATGGCAATCATGCGTGACAGCATCAAACCCATGAAGAAAGTGAACGCCAGCAAAACCGGCACGCCCGCGGCAGAGTTCTTGGTCTTTTCAATGGCAAACATAAAACCGAATGCGCCGCCCAAGAAAACCACCAGACCCAAGCCAGAGCCTAATGACTGCGTGATACCGGTGGCAACGCCGATCCAGGCACCCAAAACAGTGGGCACCAGGCTCAGCGCTAGCAGCCAATACGTATTTCGCAATACTTTATTGCGTTGCTGAACTGAAGAACCGTAGCTAAAGTCGCGCTCAATCGACTGGACGTGATCGGACATCGAGTTACTCCTAAGGGGTTGATGACTGAATGAAGCTGATTTTAGGGTGTTTGGTGTGATTTCAAGCCACCACGATGTCTAGACTTCCTACATTTCATGAGGTTACCGGCAATTTCAATCGGTCTGAAGCGCTTGCTTCATCACGTTATGCTTGGGGTCTTACTTTTAAAGGTGGTGCATCATGAAGTCAAAAGCATGTCTGGAATTGTCCGATGTCAAATTGATCGCAGCGGCAGCTGAAGCCGAGGCCGTTGCGAACCAGTGGGCAGTGACGATTGCCATTGTGGACGACGGCGGGCATTTGCTGTGGCTGCAACGGCTCGACGGTGCGGCAGCCCTTTCATCGCGTATTGCACCTGCCAAGGCGCACACCGCAGCGATGGGTCGGCGCGAAACTAAGATTTATGAGGATATCGTCAACGGTGGAAGGACCGCGTTTCTCAGTGTGCCGGGTGTCGATGGCCTGCTGGAAGGAGGCGTGCCGATTTTTAAAGATGGCCTGTGCTTAGGCGCGGTTGGCGTCAGCGGCGTTAAGTCGGCCGAAGATGTGCAAATTGCCAGGGCCGGCATTGCGGCGCTCAAGCTTTGACACACTGTCCTTGGGGATTGTGGAGTAATAAGCTGTGCTCAAGCAGGCGCTGTTGCGTCGTGGTATCCCCACCAAGCTCGTGGTTGATATCGGCGCAGCCTACCGGCTCGGCAAGCCTGCAGGGCATCTGCGCGCGCCTGGGTAGCCGAGGGCGCTGGCATGAGCCACCACGCGTGCCTTGGCGTTGCGCATCAGGCAACAGTGCAGGTACTGTCCACTCAAAATTTCGCGTCCAAGAACAGATGTAAGCTGGGCTGGGCGCATGAGGCTCGGGTTGTCCGTGGCCGTCTGAGATTTAAGTCAGTAGCGCACGGACACGGAAAGGTTGGCCCTAAAAAATACAAATACAGAGATGAACCCCGCCAGCGCCTTTACCGGTACGCAGAATCAGTCGTCTTCATCCACCGGTCCCAAAACATGAAGTACAGGCCGTAGTTGAAATGCCCCTGGCCATGATGGACAGCATGCGCTGTCGAGGTGTTCAGCCAACGCCCAAACCAGTGCGATGCCGTGCCAGGTGGGTAGAACTCGCGGCCACAGTGGCCATACACGTTGTATGCGGTTGAAATGGTCTGAAAGATGAGGAAAGCCATTGGATGAACCGGGATGACGAAGACGATGGCGGTCACGATCAGCGCCTCAACCACGGCTTCATTGGGGTGAAAACTGTAGGCGGCAAAGGCCGTCGGATGGACCGACTGGTGATGCACCCGGTGCACCGTGGCAAAAAGCGCCCGATGGTGCATGGCCCGGTGAATCCAGTAGAACAAGGAGTCGTGCAGGATCAGCATGACCGGGATGCTGACCCAAAACCACCAAATTGGGTAACTGGCAGCGCGGCAATACACCAGACTTCGGTCGATCAACCCAAAACCAAACAGCAGGGCGTTGACCCCACCAAAAACCATCACCGTCAGGGCGGAATAGACAAGCTCGCGGCGAACATGGCGTTGACGGTCAAACACCACTGGCGCATTGGCATGGGGTCGTCCCCAACCGCCGCTGGCCATCAGAAATACCACGCCAGCCATCACCGCATAACGAAGCCCGTAGATCAGGATCGCCAAGGTGGCCGGCAACAAAAATTGATGGGACAGAGCTAGGGGTTGAAAATCGTCCATGAATGACTGCCAATCGCGCTGAATCAGCTGGGTAGTCATTTTGTTGAGCTATCGAGCGCCAGTCAAGCTGAACTTGACCGTTTAACTTGTCCGTGCCGCCGGTATCGAAAACCCAAGCGCCACAGCGGACATCAACGACCGATTGAGTGCCTCGGCACCTTTCAGCGCTGCCAAAACCCCAGGTGCGGTGCGGTCAGCTCGTCGGCCAGCTCGGCAAACGGACCGATCACGACAATGGCTTTTTGACCGCTGGCGATTACTTGGCGGCTGGGTAGGCTAAGCGTCGGGTTGTCGGGCGAGCTACCGGTCAGCGCCAACAGGGTGTCTTCAGCCGCGCCATAGACAATCTTGCCAATGTTGGCCCAATAAATGGTGCCCGTGCACATGGCGCAGGGCTCAAAGGTGGTAACCAGAGTGCAACCCCACAAAATATCACGGCTGTAATTGAGCGATGCGCTGCGTGCCAGCGTGGCCTCAGCATGGTGCACGGTGTCGATGTTGCCCTGCTCAGCCAGCACTGTCAGCCCGTCAGGTGCCACCAAAATCGCACCAAATGGGTGCCTTCCAAGGCTGGCCGCACGCTGCGCCACCTGATTGGCCCGGCGCAAATGGTGCACCCAGATGTCGCTGTTCATGGCTGTTGGTCCCTAGTGGTTTTGTGAACTGCGGTGCGCCCAGCCGGTGGTGTGTTTTTCAATGGCGGAAAACAGCTCATACATCACCATGGCCATGGCCCCCACCACCACCAGGCCGGCAAAGGCCAGGCCCATCTGCATGCTGGAGCCCGCGGAGATCAGCAGATACCCGATGCCTTCGTTGGCGGCGGTCATCTCGCTCACCGTGGTGCCGACAAACGCCAGCGTGATCGCCACCTTGAGCGAGCCGTAAAAATACGGCATCGAGCGTGGCAAGCCCACCTTGACCAGCACGTCCCAGCGCTTGGCGCCCAGCACGCGCAGCACGTCTTCCAGTTCAGGCTCCAGCGTGGCCAGGCCGGTGGCAATGTTGACCATGATCGGGAAAAAGCTGATCAAAAACGCCGTCAGAATGGCCGGCCCGACACCAATGCCAAACCACACCACCAGAATCGGCACAAAAGCGGCTTTGGGCAGTGCGTTGAAGGCGGTCATCAGCGGGTACACCGCGGCATAGGCCAGGCGCGAGCTGCCAATCACAAAACCCAGCATCACCCCCACCACAATCGCCAGGCCAAAACCCACCATGGTGACCCAAAAGGTGCGCCAGGCATGGCCAGCAATGATGTCGCGAAATTCCCAAAACTGCGTCCAGATACGCCACGGGCTTGGAAAGATGAATTCAGACACATCAAACGCCGCGCACAAAATTTGCCACAGCGCAATCACCACCACCAGCAAAAACCACGGTGACCAGATTTCGACCTGCTTTTGGTTCAACATGTGCCGCCCCTATGGATGAATGACTGCGCCGGCTTGGCGCATGGCACCGATATGGCCGCGCAGTTCGTGCACGATGTCGGTGAACTCCTTGGTGTAGGTGATTTCCAGGTCACGCGGGCGCGGCAAATCAATTTCGCGGCGCACCACAAAACGGCCCGGGCTTTTGCTCATCACATACACCGTGTCGGCCAGAAACACCGACTCGCGCAGGTCGTGCGTGACCAGAATCACGTTGAATTTCTGCTCGGTCCACAGGTCACGCAGAATGCACCACAACTCTTCACGGGTAAAGGCATCGAGCGCGCCAAACGGTTCATCGAGCAACAGCATCTTGGGCTCATGAATCAGGGCACGGCAAATGCTGGCGCGCTGCTGCATGCCGCCTGACAACTGCCACGGAAACTTGTCCTCATAGCCCGCCAGTCCGACCTTTTGCAGCAATTTGCGGGCGCGTTCCTCGTACTCTTTGCGTTTGGCCTTGAAGCTGCTGCGGTAGGGCTCGACAATCTCAAGCGGCAGCAGCACGTTATTGACCGTGGTGCGCCAGGGCAGCAGGCTGGGTGCCTGAAACGACATGCCGCTGATCTTGAGCGGCCCGGTCACCGGCTGCTGGTCAATCAGAATCTTGCCCATCGACGGCATTTTCAGGCCGGTGGTGAGCTTCATGAAGGTCGATTTGCCACAGCCTGACGGCCCCACAATGGCAATGAATTCGCCTTGGCGCACCTTCAGGTCAATGGCTTCAACGGCAAAGTGGTTTTCGGCCAGCAGCTCATCGTTGTAAGCCAGCCAGACATCCCGAAAGTCCACAAACCAGGGCGTCGCATCTTGCATTGCTTAATCCATAAAATATGCTTCTAGCCCTTATAGAAAAAGCGCTGGAAGCTATTAAAATCAGAGTGATCTAGGCTGTCCCTATTTTTTCGGCAACACGTCCAGCTCAGCCTTGGTCGGCAAAAATGCACCATTCCAGACCACATCGGCGTTCACACGGCTTTTGGTGTTGAAGGCATCCGACACCTGACTGGCCATGAGCGACAGGCGTGGGCCATTGATCTGGCCAAAACCCTCGGCGCGGGCATTGGGGCTGTTGATGACGGTGTCGATGGCGAGCTTGAGGCGGCGGGTTTCCAGCTCGGTATTGACAATGCCATCACGCGCTTTGACATCGGCAATAGCCGCCGTCGGGTTGGCGATCACCAGCTTGGCACCCTTGGCAAAGGCTGACAAAAATGCCTTGACCACTGCCGGGTTGTCTTTGATCAGCTTAGGCGCGGCAATGATGACGTTGCCGTACAGCTTGACACCGTAATCCGGATACGGCAGCACCACCACGTCGGCCGCCTTGATGCCACGGGCTTCGAGGTTCAGCAGCGAGGTAAAGGTAAAGCCGGTAATGGCATCAATGTCGCCACGCACCAGCATGGTTTCGCGCAGCGGTGGGTCCATGGCCGTCCAGGTCACGTTGGTCACCGCGTTGGCCTTGGCAAAAATCGGGAAAGCGCGCCGGCCCGCGTCAAACACCGGGGCGCCGAGCTTTTTGCCGCTTAAGTCGGCCGGGGTCTTGATGCCGGACTTTTTCAACGCCATGACCGAAGCAGGCGTGTCGTTGTAGACCATCATCACCGCCACTGGCTTGTTGGGGGCATCGGGGTTGTTGGCGTGGAATTCCATCAGCGCGGCCAGGTCAGCAAAGCCCATGTCGTAGGCACCCGAGGCCACACGCGTGACCGTGCCACCCGAGCCGTTGCCGGCATCAATCGTGACGTCGAGCTTGACGTCCTTGAAATAACCTTTGGCGGCGGGCGTCAGAAACAAGGCGCTGGGGCCTTCAAAGCGCCAGTCGAGCTGAAACTTGATGGGGGTGGTTTGTGCCTGGGCCGTGCCCAGCAGTGTGAGCGCCAAGGCAGCCACGGTTGATTTCAGGAGTTGACGTTTTTTCATGATGCCTCGTAAGTTGGAAGAAAACATGAAAAGCTACCAAGCAAAAACAGTGCCTGATTGGGAATCACAGGCCGCTGGTAGTGCGATCAAAGTGGGGTGCTTGGCTGCCAGCCCCCACCCCACCTTGAATCGCACCCGGCCTACGCAGGTGCGATTCGGCGAAAAGGGATGGGCGTTATAACTCGCGCACCAGCAAATGGGCGTGCACGGCACCGGCTTTCAGGTGGCGGTGCAGATGCAGGCCCAGCGGCTGCAGGCGCTCGTCGGTCCAGGGCGTGGGAGCTTCCAGGTAGATGAATCCGGTGTTTTTCACCGCCAGTGCCGCCGCCGCCACCGCTGCATCAAACAGCTTCGAGTCAAATGGCGGGTCAATCAACACCAGGTCCAGGCTGGCCGGGGCTTGTTGCCTGAGCACGGCGATGCCATCACCACGCACAATCTGCACCCCGTCGGTGTTGAGCTGGCTCTGGATGCGCTTGAGCTGCACCACCAGCGCCGCATCCAACTCCACCAGCCGCACTTCGGTCGCCCCGCGCGAGGCACATTCAAAACCCAGCACGCCGGTGCCGGCAAAGGCGTCCAGACAGTGCCAGCCTTGCAGGGCCTGGCCGAGCCAGTTGAACAAGGTTTCGCGCACCCGATCAGGCGTGGGGCGCAGACCGGGTTTATCGGCCACCGGCAGCTTGGTGCGTTTGTACAGGCCGCCGATGATGCGAACCTCGTGTGTTTGCACCAGGCGCACCCGGGCCGGCTTGCGATAGGGGGTGGAGTCGGCTTTCATCAGGATCCTCCAGCGCCCAGCACCACGGTCACTAGGGTGTCAGGCTGCAGCTTGCGGGCAAAGGCGGCGCGCACATCGTCCACGCTGATTTTGTCAACCTGCTGCGTCCAGGTGTCCAGGTAGGTCAGCGGCAGCTGGTTCCAGGCCATGTTGGCCACGTTGTCGAGCAGCTTGCGGTTGCTGTCGATGCGCAGCGCAAAGCCGCCGATCAGGTTGTCCTTGGCGGCTTTCAACTCGGCCTCAGTCGGGCCGTCACGGACAAAATCAGCCAGCACCCCGCGCGACACCTGCAGCGCCTGCGCGGCCTGGTCGGGGCGGGTTTGCAGCCCGATGGTGAAGGCGCCCGCGTGTTTGCCCGGAGCAAAGTAGCTGTAGACGCTGTAGCTCAAGCCACGTTTTTCACGCACCTCGGTGGTCAGGCGCGAGACAAAACCGCCACCACCCAGAATGTAGTTGCCCACCGTCAAGGCGAAATAGTCAGGGTCGTCGCGCTTGAAGCCGGGCTGGCCGATCAACACATGGGCCTGCGCGGACTCAAAAGCAACTTGCAGCGCTTGGGGCTGGCGCAGGGCCGCCACCTCTGCCACCGCAGGCAATGGCGGGCAGCTGCTGGTGCTTTGCGGCAGCCGGGCAAACAGCTGCTGCACCAGTGTCTCGGCCTGGGTGCGGTCAAGCGCGCCTACCAGCGTGACACTGGCGCGACAGGGCAGCACCATGCGCTGGTGCAGCGCCACCATGTCGGCCACGGTGATGTGGTCAACAGTGGCTTCAGTCGCTTCAAAACCATAAGGATGGTCGCCATAAACCGCCTTGGCAAAGGCCCGGCCTGCCAGCGTGGCCGGGCGCGTGTTGGCCTCTTTGATCGAGGCTTTGAGGCTGCTTTGCTCGCGCTGCCAGATGTCTGGCGCAAACATTGGTTCAGCCAGTTGCCGCGCGGACAATGCAGCGGCCTTGCCCAGCAGGTCGGGGTAGGTCAGGGTGCGCAGCGCAAAGCTCAGGCGGTCGGTGCTGGCGCTGGCCCCAAAGCTGGCACCCAGGTCGGCCCAGGCTTCGCCCAGCGCATTTTCATCCAGGGCGCTTTCCTGGCGGGCAGCGTTGGCACGCACCCCTTTGGACAGCATGGTGGCGCTGGCGCTGGCTAGCCCGGCCTTGTCAGCCGGGTCGCGCCGACTACCGGCGTCAAAGTCAATTTGCACATCCAGCATCGGAATGGCCGGGCTCGGCACCAGATACACCTTTACACCGCTGGGCTGTGTCCAGTGCTGCACCGCAATGCCCGCCACCGCCGAATTAATAAGAAATAGGCCTGTAGCCCAGATGCATAAAGCGCTAGCCGCTATCTTTTTTATAAATTTCATGAAACTGTTGAAAAAAGTCAGTGGCGCGAACCCGCAGCGGCCGGGCGGGGCTTGCGGTTTTTGTCCAGGGGTTGTGGCAGCAGTTGTGCCACCGTGAGCTGATCATCGCCAAAGTAGCGGGCCGCCACCTGCTTGACCTGATCGGCAGTCACCGCGCGCAGTTTCTGGATCAGTTGCTCGCCTGCGTCGAGTGCCAGGCCCTGGGCCCATTGGGTGCCCAGTTCACGCGCCTGGTTGAACAGCGAATCCAGCTTGTATACCTCACTGGCCACCCACTGGGTTTTGACGCGGGCCAGCTCGGCTTCAGTCACGCCCTCGAAGGCGATGCGCTGAACCTGGGCGCGCAAGCCCTGCTCGACTTGCTCGGTGGTCTTGCCAGCAATCGGCACACCCACCAGCATGAACATTTGCGGGCCCCGACCCCACAGGCCGTTGTAGGCCCCCACACTGTCGGCCAGCCGGTCTGGCCCCTGGGTCAGGTTGCGCTCCAGGCGGGCACCGCTGTAGCCGTCCAGCACGGCAGCCAGCACGGTCAGCGCCAAGGCGTCGGTGTCCTGCGCGGCATCAGCTTGCAGGGTGAGCGACGGCACTTTAAAAGCCAATGCCACATAGGCTTGCTCAGCCGGTGCCTTGAAGGCCAGGCGCTTGATGCCGGCCTGCTGCGGTTCAACACGCGGCTTGCGCGCAGCTAGCGTGCCTGATGGGAGACTGCCGTAGTATTTTTCAGCCAGGGCGCGCACCTGCGCCACATCCACATCACCAGCCACCACCACTGCGGCGTTGGCTGGCACATACCAGCGCTGGTAAAAGTCGCGTGCATCGGCAGGTGTCAGCGACTGCAGGTCACTCATCCAGCCCACAATCGGGCGGCGGTAGGGCGAAGCCACAAACGCCGTGGCGTTGAGTGCCTCGTTCAGCAGGGCGTGCGGGTTGTCTTCGGTGCGCAGGCGGCGCTCTTCCTTGACCACTTCCAGCTCTTTTTTGAATTCTTCGTCGGGCCATTGGTTGTTGGCAAAGCGGTCCGCCTCCAGCTGCATCACGTCGGCCAGGCGATTGGCAGGGATCTGCTGGTAATAGCCGGTGTAGTCGCGACTGGTAAAGGCGTTTTCGCGCCCACCCAGTGCCGCCACCCGGCGCGAAAACTCGCCTGCCTTGACGCTCGGTGTGCCCTTGAACATCATGTGTTCGAGCACGTGCGCCACGCCCGAAGCACCGTCCACCTCGTCCATTGAGCCCACCCGCACCCAGACCATGTGCACCGCCGTGGGCGCGCGCGGGTCGGGTTTGACGATCAGCGTCATGCCGTTGGCCAGGGTGAACTGCTGGGCTTTGGTGGTGCTGCTACTGGTGTCGGTGCCAGGGGTTTGGGCCTGGGCCAAGCCCAGCAGCGCTGAAAAAGCCAGACCACCACAGATTTGCAGCCAGATGTGTTGAGAGGGGGGGTGTCGTTTCATAGAATGCTGTGATATCACGAATCCAAAAAATGTTCAGTTTCTTCAAAAAAAAACTCCTTGCCAAGACCCCCTCCAGTGGCGAGGTGCAGCCTGACCAGGTAGCGCTGCCGCTCGGTGCCATGCCGACAGAATTTGCAGCCAAAGCTGATGCTACGACGCACGCCACCGGTTTGCCCGATGCCGCACCGCTTGGCAACAGCCCTGCAACTATGGCGGCATTGCCGCTAGTCGCGGCGCCGCCGACTGTACCTCTACCGGCTTCAACGCCGACATCCGCAACTGTTTTTGCCCCTGCGCGAGGCGCGTCCCCTGCCCCATGGCCGATAGCGCCTGAGCCGGGGCGCATCGCAGCCAATACGCCGACCGCCCCGGTGCCTGCACCTGCATCAACACCTGCATCTGCGGCCGCTCCTGTCGCCACGCCCGAACGTTCCTCATGGCTCAATAAGCTCAAGACCGGTTTACGCAAGACCGGTGCCAGCATTGCCACCGTGTTCACCGGCGCGCAGATTGACGACGCGCTGTATGAAGACCTGGAAACCGCCCTGCTGCTGGCCGACACCGGGGTCAAGGCCACCGCGCAGTTGCTGGTGGACCTGAAGTTTCGTGTCAAGGACAGCGACACCACCAACCCGGCAGCCGTCAAGGGTCTTCTGATCGACGCGCTGACCCACATGCTGACGCCCTTGCAAAAATCATTGGTGATTGGGCAGTTTTCGCCCACCGTGATCATGGTGGCCGGTGTCAATGGCGCTGGCAAAACCACCTCGATTGGCAAACTGACGCGCCACCTGGCCACGGCTGGCGCCAGTGTGCTGCTGGCGGCGGCCGACACCTTTCGCGCCGCCGCGCGCGAACAGCTGGGCGTGTGGGCCGACCGCAACACAGTAGACATCATCAGCCAGGAGGGTGGCGACCCGGCGGCCGTGTCGTTTGACGCCGTGAGCGCCGGCAAGGCACGTGGGCGTGATGTGGTACTGATTGACACTGCCGGACGCCTGCCGACCCAGCTGCACCTGATGGAAGAGCTGCGCAAGATCAAGCGGGTGATTCAAAAAACCGGCCCCACCCAAGCTGACGCCGCCAGCCTGCCCCCGCATGAGATTTTGCTGGTGATTGACGGCAACACCGGACAAAACGCGCTGGCACAGGTCAAGGCGTTTGACGACGCGCTGGGGTTGACCGGCCTGATCGTGACCAAACTGGACGGCACGGCCAAGGGCGGCGTGCTGGCAGCCATTGCACGGGAGCGCCCGGTTCCGGTGTATTTCATTGGCGTGGGCGAAAAGCTCGAAGACCTGGAAACCTTCAACGCGCGTGAATTTGCGCAGGCCCTGCTGTCCTGACCCGACCTGAATCAGCCGGGCACCTCAACGCCGTGACCGCTGTGCGCAACGCCCCAGATCACACTCTTTGTCAGCGTCGCTCACTGCTGGCAGCGGCCCTGGGGGTTTCGCTTGACCCTGGACTGGGCTGGGCCCAAAGTCTGGCCGGTGCGCCGCCTGCTTCGCCGCTGGTCAAGCGGTCTTTGCAATTTCCGCAAGACCTGGGCAGCCACCCCGACACCGCGATTGAGTGGTGGTATGTGACTGGTGCATTGCAGACCCAGGAGCGGTTGTTTGGCTTTCAGTTGACGTTTTTCCGCTCGCGGGTGCCAGCAACCCAATCCATGACTTCAGCATTTGCTGCCAAGCAACTGATTTTTGCGCACGCGGCTGTGACCGATGTGGCGGGCAAGCGCCTGTTGCATGACCAGCGCATTGCCCGTAGTTCTGGCGTGGCCACGGTTGACCTGGCACACGCCAGCACTACTGACACTGACGTGGCGCTGCAGAACTGGTCGCTGGTGCGGCGCCAGGGGCGCTACCAAGCTCAGGTCAAAGGCAGCAGCTTCGGCTATTCGCTCAACCTGGCAGAAACCCAGCCGCTGCTGCTGCAAGGTGATCAGGGACTGTCGCGCAAAGGGCCGCAGGCAACCCAGGCCAGTTTTTATTACAGCCTGCCGCAATTGCAGGTTAGTGGTGAGCTGGCGCTGGCGGGTCAGACGCTGGCGGTGCAAGGCCGCGCCTGGCTGGACCATGAATGGAGCCAGTCGCTGCTGCACCCGGACGCGGTGGGCTGGGACTGGATTGGCATGAACCTGACCGACGGCAGCGCCTTGACGGCGTTTCGCCTGCGCACTTCGTCCGGCGAGTCGTTATGGGCTGGGGGCTCGTGGCGGGCTCAAGGCGCTGTGCAAGCGGTCGCTTTTACCGCACAAGACGTGACTTTCGAGGCCAAGAGGTTCTGGAAAAGTGCAGCCAGCGGCACCACTTACCCGGTTGAATGGACCGTGACGGTTCCATCAGCGGCCGGGGGTGGGGTCGTGGCTGCTGGCATACGCCGCTTCACGGTGCGCGCCGTCATCGACGCCCAGGAACTCGACAGCCGCAGCTCCACTGGTGCCATTTACTGGGAAGGGCTGAGCGATCTGCTGGACGATCAGGGCAAGCGTGTCGGGCGGGGTTACCTCGAAATGACCGGCTACGCCAGTGCGTTAAAACTTGGCTAGTTGCTACAAGTAACAGAGCTATTGACGCAATAACCAAAAGGGCTAGAGGTCATTTTTATATGTAACCCGGTGATCAAACCCTGATCTGATACCGTGGCAGCGTCAGCCGCCATTGCAAGACACTTTCACTTGATGCCGCCATGCCAACCATCCCTACCCCATCGCGCAACCCAAAATCACTGTCGGGTTTGTTGCCATTTTTAAAACCCTACCGCGCACGCATTGGTCTGGCGCTGGTGTTTCTGGTGCTGGCAGCCATGGCCACGCTGGCGTTTCCGCTGGCGCTGCGCAGCCTGATTGACGGCGGGCTGATGCAGGGCGACAAAGGCGCGCAGGTGATGGCGCTGCGTGAGCACTTTGTGGCGCTGTTTGCGGTGGCGGTGGCGCTGGGTGTTTTTTCGGCCGCACGCTTTTACATGGTGAGCTGGCTGGGTGAGCGTGTCAGCGCCGACCTGCGCAACGCGGTGTATGCCCATGTGCTGCAACAAAGCCCGGAATTTTTTGAGACCACACAAACCGGCGAGGTGCTGTCGCGCCTGTCGGCCGACACCACGCTGGTGCAGACGGTGGTGGGCTCGTCGCTGAGCATGGGCCTGCGCAACCTGGTGATGGGGCTGGGCGCTTTGGGTATTTTGGTATGGACCAATCCGATGGTGATGGCACAGGTGTTGGCGGTGCTGGTGCTGATTGTGTTGCCGGCGTTGTGGTTTGGGCGGCGTGTGCGCAAGCTATCACGGGCCAGCCAGGACCGTGCGGCAGATTCAAGCGCCATTGCTGCAGAGGTGCTCAACGCCATCACGGTGGTCCAGAGTTATGTGGCAGAGCTGCGTGAAACCAGCCGTTTTGCGCAGGCCACCAACGCCGCATTTGACGTGGCCGTGCGGCGTTCGCGGGCCCGGTCGATGCTGGTGGCCTTCATCATCATTGCCACCTCAGCCGCGCTGCTGTGGGGCTTGTACCAGGGCACGCAGGCGGTGATGGCCGGGCGCATCAGTGCCGGGCATCTGGGGCAAACGGTGGTGTATGTGATCATTCTGGCCGGCGCTTTTGCGGTGCTGGGCGAGGTCTATGGCGACCTGCTGCGCGCCGCCGGTGCCACTGAGCGTCTGATGGAACTGCTGGCCAGCCGTTCACCCATCACTTCACCTTCAAATCCGGCTCCAGCCCTTATCAATCAAGCGGGATGCGCTATTGATTTTGAGTCAGTCAACTTCCACTATCCGTCGCGCCCGGGGCAGGCAGCGCTGCAAGATTTTTCGCTGGCAGTGGGCGCAGGCCAGACGGTAGCGCTGGTTGGGCCCAGTGGCGCCGGCAAAAGCACGGTGTTTCAGCTGCTGCTGCGTTTTTATGACGCGCAGGGTGGACGCATTTTGCTGGATGGTGTGCCCACGGGCGATCTGAGCCTGGCTGACCTGCGTGGGCAGATTGGCATCGTGCCGCAGGATGCGGTGATTTTTTCAAGCGGTGCCCTGGAAAACATTCGCTATGGCAAACCTGGCGCCAGCGATGCTGAAGTCAAACAGGCCGCCGAGGCAGCATTTGCACACGGCTTCATTACTGCCCTGCCGCAGGGTTACGACACCTTTTTGGGCGAACGTGGTGTGCGCCTGAGTGGCGGGCAACGCCAGCGCCTGGCAATTGCCCGGGCCATTCTGAAAAATCCGCCCTTGCTGTTGCTGGACGAAGCCACCAGCGCGCTGGACGCGGAAAGCGAACGCATGGTGCAGGCCGCGCTGGAATCAGCCATGCATGGCCGCACCACGCTGGTGATTGCGCACCGCCTGGCCACTGTGCAAAAGGCCGACCGCATTGTGGTGCTGGACCAGGGGCGACTGGTGGAACAGGGCACACATGCTGAACTGGTGGCTCTGAGTGGTATTTACGCCGGTCTGGCTGCGCTGCAATTCCACACGTAGCTGCGCGTTGTTGTTTAATCAGTTGAAGTTTGTGCGCAAGACTCGTAAACTCCGAATTGACCCACAAAGGAGCGCCAAATGAACGTTTCAGAAGCCCGTAGTGCACCGGTTCAGTCCACTCAAACACCGACCCAGCTCCAGAAAACCGAGCAAAGCAATCAACAAACAAAAAGCCAGGAAACCCAGGCCAAGCCCCCAGAGCAGACGTCACGCGCTCCGGTGGTCAACACGCAAGGGCAAACCACCGGTCGCTTATTGAATGTGACGGCTTAGGATTCATCACCGGCAGGTGTCACCATGGCTGCCCTTGCTGCCATCAGCAGCGCCACACCTTCGCTTCAAGCCACGCTGATCAACAGTCGGCTGGAGCAGGCGCGCCGGGATGCTGACCAAGCCGAAGCTTATGCCGAGAACCTGCGCGCGCAGGCAGATGACCAGGAGCGGGTAGTCACCCAAGCTCGCCAGCGCGTCAACACACTGGAAGACGGATCGACCGCAGTGGCCAGTGCCAACGCACAAAAACAAGGTCCAGCCAAGCCAAGCCAAGCCCCTGTACCGGTTGAAGAGGATCCGACTTACTCCAAAACATTGGCGGGTGTCTTCCAGTTTGCCAAGCCGATACTGTCGATGGACCTGTCAACAGCTCAGAAGAACATTGTGACCACCACCCTGTTTGAAGCCACCAACACGGTGGTTTCCGCCAGCCAGCCCAATGTGCAGGCGGTGCAGCGCTACGACAGTCAAGTGGCTGGCAGCCCCAGCAAAGTCATGGGGCGCGTGCTGAACATTACGGCTTAATGCCTGGTTCTGTACTTTTTCAGCTCAGCTAAGGTGGCGCAACTCGCGCAGGGCCACAGAAATTGGGGCTAAATCAGCGCCTTGCCTAGCCACAGTCTCTAACAAGCGGCTCAAATGCTCGATCTGATGAGTGTGCTGCATTGACCAATCTTCAACCCCCGCGTAGTGAGTCAGCACGGTCTGGGTGACCTGTCTGGCAATGGCATAACTGTCATCACGAGCGCTGCCGCGGGCCTGGGTTTGCCACAAGGTGTCAGTGGGCAGGCGTTTGATCTGGGTCCGCCAAGCCACCAGGGCAAGTTGACTTTCCACAGCGAAGTAAACACGGGCAGCTTGCTCAAGTGGCTGGCCAGAACTGGCTGCCAGGTCCACCAGGTCGAGCGCCGGGAAGATGAATTCCAGTGCCGTGAGGCGTTGTGCCAGGTCAGAGGCTACGCCCGCCTGCGTCAACACCTGAGCCGCCTGCTGCCAGTCTGTAACCGAGTGTTCGGGCAGCCATGCATTCAAGCTGGCACGCAACTCAACTGCGCCAGGCTGGTAGCGGGCGATCAGCGTCGGCATGTCAGCACCCTTGGCGCGCAGCCGCAATATCCAGCGTGATGCGCGTTGTGTCATGGCGATCAGCCGGGCCAGCAAATCGAGTTGCAGCACATTTGAGACTTGGAGGTCCAGTGCGTCAATTTGGTCCCAAAGTGGTTCGAGGTCAAAAATTTCGCGTGCCAGTGTGTATGCGCGCACCACATCGGCGGTGCTGGCACCTGCTTCAGCAGCCAGGAAATTGATGAAAGTGGCCCCTGCACGGTTGACCACGGTGTTGGCCACAAAGGTGGCAATGATTTCGCGCCGCAAAGGGTGGCTGGCGATCGCATCAGCAAATTTCTCAGACAGCGCCTTGGGAAAATAGGCTTTGAGGGTACGGTTGAAGTAGGGGTCATCAGGCAGGTTGCTGGCCACCAGATCGTCAAACACCGATATCTTGGCGTAGGCCAGCACCACCGCGCCCTCGGGGGCAGTCAAGCCAATCTTGGCGGCTCGCCGACGGGCAATCTCGTCATCGTTGGGCAGAAACTCGATGGCGCGCTGGAGCCGCCCGGAGCCTTCCAGCCACTGCATCAAACGCTGCTGGGCATCCAGCACATACAGAGGCCGGTGACAGGCCACATCCAAAGCCTGGGTCTGGTAGTAGTTGTCGGCCAGTACCAAATGACCGACCTCGTCTGTCATCGAGGCCAGCAAGTCATTGCGCTGCTTGAAGGTCAGGTCACCGGCTTCGACCACGCGGTCCAGCAGAATTTTGATGTTGACCTCGTGATCAGAGCAGTCCACACCAGCGGAATTGTCAATGGCGTCGGTGTAGATCAAGCCACCCTGCTGTGCAAATTCAACACGGCCGAGCTGTGTGCACCCCAGGTTGCCGCCTTCAACCAGCACTTTGCAGCGCAACTCATTGCCATTCACCCGAAACGCGTCGCCTGCCTTGTCACCGACCTGAAGATGCGCTTCTTTGGATGATTTGACGTAAGTACCGATGCCGCCGTTGTAGAGCAAATCGACCGGGGCTTTCAAGATAGCGTTGAGCAGCGCTGCGGGTGTCAGTTCGCTGATTTCAATGCCAAGGGCCTGACAGGCTGCCTCTGACAGTTTGATGAACTTGGCAGATCGTGGGTAAACGCCGCCGCCAGCCGATATGAGGCTACTGTCAAAATCTTCCCAGCTTGACCGGGCCAAACCAAACAGACGCTTGCGTTCAAGAAAGCTGCGCCCCACATCAGGATTAGGGTCGATAAAGATATGCCGATGATCAAATGCCGCCACCAGTTGAAGGTGCTCTGACAGCAGCATGCCGTTGCCAAAGACGTCACCGGACATATCGCCAATACCGACCACGGTAAAGGGAGTTGTTTGCGTGTCAAGGCTCAGCGCCCTGAAATGCCGCTTGGTGGCTTCCCAGGCGCCACGGGCAGTGATACCCATTTTTTTATGGTCATAACCGACCGACCCACCTGACGCAAATGCATCGCCCAGCCAAAAACCATACTCGGCAGAAACGCTGTTGGCAATGTCCGAGAAACTTGCAGTGCCCTTGTCGGCTGCCACCACCAGGTAGGGGTCATCGGCATCGTGGCGAACAAGTTTTGGTGGCGCAACGATGGTGCCTCGCACCAGGTTGTCGGTCAAATCCAGCAGACCCGACAAAAACAGTCGGTAACAGGCAATGCCTTCCGCCATGTAAGCATCGCGGTCAGCGGGGTTGGGTGGGTTTTTCAGGACAAATCCACCTTTGGAGCCAACCGGCACGATGACCGTGTTTTTGACATGCTGCGCCTTGACCAGGCCCAAGATTTCAGTACGGAAATCTTCTCGCCGGTCAGACCAGCGAAGACCACCACGCGCCACCTTGCCGTTGCGCAGATGCACACCCTCAAAGCGTGGCGAATAGACCCAGATTTCAAACATCGGCTTGGGTTCAGGGACACCGGGCAGTTCACGTGGGTTGAGCTTGAAGCTCAGGTAGGTTTTTGGGGCACCCGAGCTGTCAAGCTGCCAGGCGTTGGTGCGGGAAGTGGCCAGAATGCTGCTGTAAAACTGACGCAAGATGCGGTCTTCGTCCAGACTTGCTACCGCCGTCAGAAGGGCCTCAAAGTGCTGGCACAGTTGACGTTGTGCAGAATCACGATCGGTGTCATTTGAAGGGTTGAAACGAGCGTCGAACAAGTCTAAAAGAGCCTGAGCAATCGGCGCATTCTTAACCAGTGTTGTCTCGATGTAGGTTTGACTAAACGCAAACCAGAGTTGCTTGAAATAGCGGGTGTAGGCACGCAAAACCGCGATAGCGCGTGCGTCCAGTGCGGTCTGAAGCACCAGCTTGTTCAGGTCGTCACTGTCCACGTCACCATGCCACACTTGCATAAACAAGGCTTCAAAGCGATCTTTAACTGCCGCTATTTCAGTGGCCGGTGGCAACTGCAGCCCAAGGTCGTGAATCCAGAACTCAAGCGCCCCGTCGTCAAGCACCTTGTAGGAATGTTCGCCAAGTACCCTGGCTCCCATGCGTTCCAACACAGGCAATGAGTCCGACAAGGCGACCTTGCCAGTGCAATAGATTTTGAAACGCATTTCACCAGCATTCGCATCCAGTGGGCGGTAGAGTTTGACCGCCATCCTGGTTTGGCCTGACAAGCTGGCAAGCATGTGCGTGTCGTCTGCCGCAACGGCGGCCGAAAAGTCATCAAGGTAAGCGCTAGGGAATCCGTTTGCGAAACGGTTCGCCAGCGCCAGCCCATGCGTTTCACCATGAATCTGTAGCAGCGCGTTGCGACAATCGTCCTCCCAACGCTGCGCGAGCCGTCCGATACGCGCTTCGAGTCCGCCCAAGTCGGGGGTTTGGTAGGTATCTGCCTGACTGTTTCTGATCACATAGTGAATCCGGGCCAACGGGTTGTCGGTGAGCATGGGCGTGAACTCGACGGACTCACCGCGCAAGGTCTGGCGCAGTTCTTGACCAATTCGAACGCGCAATTCGGTGTTGTAGCGGTCACGCGGCACAAATACCAGCGCAGACGTGAATCGCCCAAACGGGTCGCGCCGGGTAAAAAGGCGCGTGCGTTGACGCTCCTGCAGACGCAATATGCCAATCGCGTGGTCCACCAAAGTTGATGTGTCCATCTGAAACAGCTCATCTCGCGGATAGGCTTCAAGAATGGCTTGTAATGCTTTGGCAGCATGACTGTCTGGCACCACACTGGCGCTGCGCATGACTTGCGCAATGAGCTGGCGCACTTGAGGAATGCGGGCGACCGGTGCCGAATAGGCCTTGGACGTGTACAGACCTAGAAATCGCGACTCCCCCACCACTTTTCCAGTTTCGTCAAACAGCTTTATTGCGATACAGTCCAACCAGGCGGGCCGGTGCACTGTAGAGCGCGTCATGGCCTTGGTCACCAGCACCAATTGATCAGAATTCAACGATGCCTGGGCACCAATTGGCAGATGGCTCACAGGTGTGCGGGGCTCTCCGCGCAAAATGCCCAATCCGGTTTGTGGTATTGCCACCAGACTGACCGCGTCATCTGTGCGAACGAGCTCGTAATCACGCGCGCCCAAAAATGTGAAATGCTTGTCTTCGAGCCAGCGCAAAAATTCGACTCCCTCTTGTTGGGCCATTGTTTGTTTAACACAGTCCGCTCGATCTTGGCAGATGGCTTGCATTCGAGCCAGCATGGGCGCCCAATCAGTGACGGCAGCACGCACGTCGCCCAAAACGCGGGCGAGTTCATTGGCCAGTGACTCTCGGTCGGATTCGCGCACGATGCGGTCACATTCCACAAAAATAAACGATTGAACCTGACCCGGAACAAATGCGTGTGGCCCTGCCACTTTAGTTTTCAGCAGATGGCCGGCCGCATCACGATCCACAAGCAGCATGGGGTGAACGATCCAGTGCGCAATTCGCCCACTGCGGTTAATCGCCATCGTGACCGAGTCCACCAAAAAGGGCATGTCGTCATGGATGATCTGGATGGCCGTGTACTCGCTCACAAAACCGTCTTCTGCCAAACTGGGATTGAACACCCGAACGCGTGCGCCAGCCTCATTGGGACGGGTGTCCATCAACCTTAAATGCGCAGTGGCCATTGCCCGCAAATTGTCAGAGCCACGCAACTGAAGTTCATCGGGGTCTGAACTGTCAAAGTACATTGCGACAAATTCGGCCAGTTCCCCTGAGAGTGCCGGGACACCTGTATTCACGAAAGGATGCCTACTGGAGGGATTAATGAGTGCCATATGATCTCCATTGAGCCGTTTGAATGAAGGGAATTCTGGCAGCAAGTACCCGGCGGCTGGACGAGCCGGCTGGCGTTTCATCTGTTTATGCAGGAATAACATAACGAGCAAGGTTTGATCGTGCGAAGCCACAATCTGAACCGTGTGTTGGACGAGCCCGGATAGGCAAAAACCGCCTGCCTTGACTACACTGAAAATATCTTTTCCCGTCGCACTGGCTACAAGGGTCTGGGCCAGCCCAAGACCGACAGAGCCGATGAATCAAGCCATCGTTGCAATGGCTGTGTGCCCAAAGCGGGCATCTTGACGCAGCCAAACCAGCCGATGTGAGCTGTTTTTGGCCGGGAATTGGAAAATACCCGTCAACGAGTTGGAAAGCTTGTTTAAGCAGCCAACTTTGCACTAGCAAGACGGTTAAGGCTTACGCCTTGCTCGGCAGCCATCAGTGCAAGATTGCGATGAACAAGCGGCGGAATGCGAACGCGGAACTCACCGCTGTAGCTTTTTTCGGCCATCGCCACTGGAACGGATTCGCCACTCGCCAGCATGTCGGCCACGACATCGCCCACCACCTTTTGGATGCCTTTGAGCGCTGCTTCGGGCGTTTTCGCCAACCAACTCAGAGAAGCAAACTCGGTGCACAAGCCTACATGTTCGCCATCTTCTGGCGACCAAGTGACGCGGTAGGTGTAGTGTTGAATGTTCATTACTTGATTCCCAATTTTTCAATAGCTTGAAGAACTTGCCTGACTTGGTAGGGTTTTGCCTTGCCTCTGTCGTTCTGGATGTTGACACATGGATCGCCAGGCCACGGCGTCTTGAAAATGGCGTGGCTACCAACGTCTTGCCTGGGTTTGCCGAAGTAGGAGGCGCAAACCTTCTTAAAGTCATTGAAACTTGTGTTTCCAGGTTCCCTGCGCATCGTCTCCAGAAATTCTTTCGATTTGTGCCATATGCGCCAATGGTGCCATTAATGACACCATGTGTCAACCAAAAAACCCGCGCCAGAGTGGTTTTGCCAGACTGGCGAGGCACAGTGATGGTGATGACTGGATAACCTGCGCGCAATTCGTCAAGCAGAGGCGTCACAAAGCGTGGAACCATAACAATCCTTACAAATCAACTTTTATTTCATGGAATTGAAAGGCTATCCGCATCAAATCTCGCCGACTGTGAAAGACTACAGCTCGGGGCGGTAAACTGGATCTGCCCCGTTCTGCTGTGTCCCTACCATCGAATTTTGAACAGTATCAACCCTATGCTTCAAACCTCCAAACTCATCCCTCAAGGCAAAGGCTTGGCTGCAGCCTTGCTCAAACGCGCCAGCACGGTCGAGCTGGATTGGGATGTGCGCCAGAAAAGCCGGTTCGAGGCGACTGACTCCGCAGGTCAGCAACTGGGCATTTTTTTGCCACGCGGCACGGTGGCACGGGGCGGCGATGTGCTGGTGGCGCAAGACGGCTCGCTGATCAAGGTGCTGGCGGCAGCCCAGGTGGTTTTAAAAATCACCCATTGCCCCAACCATGGCACGGCGTTTGACCTGATTCGTGCGGCCTACCACCTGGGCAACCGGCATGTGCCGATCGAGCTGCAACCCGATCACCTCAAGATCGAACCCGACCACGTACTGGCCGACATGTTGCGCGCGATGCACCTGATCGTGACCGAGGTCACCGAGCCATTCGAGCCTGAAAACGGTGCCTATGCCACTGGTGGGCATTTTGGTGGTCACCGGCACAGCCATGATGAAGAACCGGCCCACGTGCACGGTCCGGGTTGTTCACATCAGCATTGAGTTCAACGTGCAAACGCCTTTGCGCCAGACGATCAGGATTTGCTGGGCACCTACCAAATCAGCCCGTACAGCATGCAAGACAGTAGCCTGATGCAACTGATGTGGCTGGCCTCACCGGCCTTGCCAGTGGGTGGTTTTTCGTACTCAGAATGCCTTGAAGCCGCCGTAAATAAAGCGCTGGTAGCTACTGAAAAAGAAGCATCTGATTGGCTGGTGGAGCAGCTTCACAGCAGCTTGGGCCGCGCTGACCTGGCCGTGATTGCACAAGCCATTCCGGCTTGGCAGACCTCAAACGGCGAGCGCATTGCCCAGCTCAATGCCTGGATGCTGCAAACCCGTGAAAGCAGTGAGCTGCGCGCCCAGACCCTGCAAATGGGCCGCTCACTGCTGGAGTGGCTGCGCAACCACACCACAGCACAAGCAGAACAAATCGCGCTGCTAGCCAAATTGCAGCCGACCTACCCGCTGGCGTTTGCCCTGGCCGCAAGCAGCACCGGCGCACCACTGCGCGATTGCTTGCTGACCTACGCTTTTGGCTGGGCCGAAAACATGATGCAGGCGGCCATCAAGGCGGTGCCGCTGGGCCAGAGTGCCGGGCAGCGAATATTGTCGGCATTGGCAGCTGCCATTCCCGCAGCGGTGGACCACGCCCTGAGCCTGAACGATGGTTCGCGCCAGGCCTTTAGCCCCATGTTGGCCATTCTGTCAGCACAGCACGAAAACCAGTATTCAAGACTTTTCAGGTCCTAGCCCTTATTCTATAAGCGCTGGAAGCTATACTTTTTATCATTCTTCGCATCATGAACACACCCCTGCACCACATTCCGAACCGCACTAAAAAACTGCCACCCCTGCGCATAGGCATCGGCGGGCCGGTCGGGTCTGGCAAAACCACCCTGCTGGAGATGCTGTGCAAAGCCATGCGCGACCAATACGACCTGGTCGCGATCACCAACGACATCTACACCAAAGAAGACCAGCGCTTGTTGACGGTAAGCGGTGCGCTGCCACCCGAACGCATCATGGGGGTGGAAACCGGCGGCTGCCCGCACACCGCCATCCGCGAAGACGCCTCGATCAACCTCGAAGCCATTGACCGCATGCTGGCGGACTTTCCCAATGCCGACATCGTTTTTATCGAGAGCGGTGGTGACAACCTGGCCGCCACTTTCAGCCCCGAACTGTCTGACCTGACGATTTATGTGATTGACGTCGCTGCAGGTGAAAAAATTCCGCGCAAGGGTGGCCCCGGCATCACCAAAAGTGACCTGTTTGTCATCAACAAAACCGACCTGGCACCCCACGTGGGTGCGGACCTGGCCGTGATGGCAGCAGACACCACCCGCATGCGCAGCACACCCAAAGGACTCAAACCGTTTGTCATGACCAATCTGAAAACCCGCGATGGCCTGGCGCAGGTGGTGGCTTTCATCGAACACAAGGGCATGCTGAGCGCACAGTAAAAGTGCTAGCAGTGCTACATTCAGGCACTCAAAAAAATAACCGGAGCCGCAGACGTGAGCAGCAATCATGGGCTTAACACTCAAGGCCAGGAGACGCATTCATGGCGCTAGCTGACGACGACCTGTCCACCAGCAACGCGCTGGTGATTGACGCCAACCCGACCTCACGCTCCATTTTGGTGTCGCAGCTGCGCGACTTTGGCATGGGCAACGTGGTGCAATGCGCACGGCTTGCCGATGCCCGGCGCCAGCTCGAATACCGCAAGTTTGACGTGGTGCTGTGCGAGCATCACTTTGCCGGTGAATCGATGTCGGGGCAAGACTTGCTCGATGACCTGCGACGCAACCAGCTGCTGCCTTTTTCCACGGTGTTCATCATGGTGACGGGTGAAGCCACCTACGCCAAAGTGGCCGAGGCGGCCGAATCAGCATTGGACGGCTACCTGCTCAAACCCCACAAAGCCACGCACTTGGGCGAGCGCTTGCGCCAGGCGCGGATTCGCAAGGCCTCGCTGCAAGAGATATTTTCAGCCATTGAAGCGCAAGATTTTGAAGCAGCTGCCAAGCTGTGTTTGCAACGATTTGAGTCCAAGGGCCTGTTCTGGCTCTACGCGGCGCGTGTGGGGGCCGAGTTGCTGTTGCGTTTGGGCAAATACGACCAGGCACAAAAGCTTTACCAGGCTGTCGTCAATGCCAAAACCCTGCCTTGGGCCAAATTGGGCGTGGCACGGGCCCTGCTGGACGAAGGTCAAACCGCCAAGGCCATCAGCACCCTGGAAAACCTGATCACCGAAGACCCCAACTACACCGACGCCTACGACGTGATGGGCCGGGCCCAATTTGAGCAAGGCAAGTTTGACGCTGCGCTGGCCACCTACAAAATGGCTAGCACGCTGACGCCATCGTCCATTACCCGTTTGCAAAACCTGGGCATGATGAGTTATTTCTCGGGTGACATGAAGCAGGCCGAGCAAACCTTGGACCGCACCGTCCGGCTTGGACTGGATTCCAAAATGTTCGACTGCCAGACGCTGGTTTTGCTGGCATTTGTGCGGCTGCAATCCGCTGACCACAAGGGTTTGCAGCGCTGTCGTGACGACTTTGCACGCCTGATCGAGCGCCAGCCCGACAACCAGCGCTACCAACGCCTGTCCAGCACAGTTGACGCGCTTTACCTGATTGACCAGCGGCAGTTTGCCCAGGTGGTAGAGGCGGTGCGCGCCATCTGCCGGCAGGTCAAAGATCCGGAATTTGACTACGAGTCGGCCTCCAACCTGGTGTCCTTGCTGGCACAACTGGCTGAAAAAGCCGTGCACCTGGACGAAGTTGACACGGTCATCGAGACCCTGGGTTTGCGATTTGCAGGAACCCGTGCTTTGGCAGAACTGCTGGCTGGCTCCGCGAACGCCCACCCGATCTATGCCGAACGCATTCGCGCAGCACATCTGCAAGTGCTCAAACTGGCCGAAAATGCCATGACGCTCAGCATGGGCGGCGACCCCAGGCAGCTGTCAAAAACCTGATCACGCATGGCAAAAACACCTTGAGCGGCAAGCTGATCGAAACCGCCTACCTGGTGCTGCACCGCTACGCCGAAAAAATGACCGATGAACACGACCTGACTGAACAGGTGCACGATTTGCGCAGCCGCTATAGCACCCATATTACCCGGGCATCGCTGGGTGAACAAAAGCGTCAGGCCGGCGGGCTGACGCTGCGTACCGACGGTAAAGTGCCAAAAGCACCAACCCCGGTCTGAACTGTTCGTTTTGGCGCAGCGGCGCGAGCAGCTGGTTCAACCCCACAAATCCAGCGGCGGGTCAGTCACCACAGCGCGCAAGATGTCTGAGCGTGAGATAAAGCCGATCACCAGACCTTGCTCGTCCACCACCGGCAGACCCGGCAAGCCGGTGTCGAGCAAGACACTGGCAACGCGGCGAATATCAGAGCTTGGTGCCACGCTTGGCACCGGTGTCCACATGATTTTCGTGACGTTTTGCGCCATCAGGGCGTGCCACACCAGCGCGTGGCTGTCGGGTGATGGCAGGCGCTCGGGTTTGAGCAAATCAGCCCGTGTCAGCAGGCCCACCAGATGCCCGCTGGCGTCCACCACCGGGGCCTGACCGACCGACTTTTCGCTCAACACCTGCCAGGCTTGCAGCACGGTGGCGGTGTCCAGCAAGGTGATGATGCTGCGGCTCATCAGGTCTTGCACAGTGCTTAAGGGGCGACGGGCAGCTGTGGTGACGGTTTCGGTATAAGCGGCCAAGGCACTGCGATAGTTTTCATCGCCGGAGGCCACAGTGCTGGCCGGGTTGCCTACGATCCCGGCGAATGCAGCCGACGACTCTGACCCAGCTTCGCGACCATCCCGACCCACGGCTTGCACGCTGTGCGTTCGTGCCAAGGCGCCCACGCCACCCACCTGGCGCAACTGCTCCATGGTGCCGCGAAACAAACGCCCGGATGTGCCATAAACCGAGAACATGCTGTGCTACTCCTTGTACCAACAGGGCCATGAGAGGGCTACTTTAGACCGCTTCACCGGTGCCCGCTCGGCTATTTTTGAACTGCTGTGCGGGTTTGCGGCAAAAACATCGCCTGCAGGTCGTTTAAAAAATCAAAGCCTCGCGCCGTGGGCCGAGCATGGTGCAGGTCGCACACCAGCAAGCCCTGGCGCTGGGCCTGATCCATCGCAGCAGCAATCGCCGTGATGGGCAGCCCGGTGCGTTCGGTGAAGAGTTGCAGCGCAAAACCATCGGCCAGTCGCAGGGCGTTGAGCATGAACTCAAACGGCAGCTCAACGCGGCTGACCTCGTCGTCTTGCGTGACTGCGCAGCCAGTCAGCGCCTGCGTCATGTAACGCACCGGGTTGTGCGTGCGCAACTGGCGCACGACCCGATGCGCAAAACTCAGCTTGCTGTGGGCCCCCGCGCCAATACCCAGATAGTCACCAAACCGCCAGTAATTCAGGTTGTGCCGACAAGCGTGTCCAGAGCGGGCATAAGCTGACACCTCGTAGCGCTGCAACCCGCCCTGCCCGGTCATGTCGGTGATCAGGTCGAGCATGTCAGCGGCGGTGTCATCATCAACCGCAGCGGGCGGATGCCTGGCAAAAAAGGTATTGGGCTCAATCGTCAGGTGATAAACCGACAGGTGCGGCGGCTTGAGCGACAGGGCGGTAGCCACGTCCTGGCGCAGATCGTCGAGCGTCTGGCCGGGCAAGGCATACATCAGGTCCAGGTTAAAGGTGTCAAAAGCCTGGGCTGCCTCTTGCACCGCAGCGAGCGCCTGCGCGCGGTCATGGACCCGACCCAAGACCTGCAAAAATTGATCGTTAAAGCTTTGCACCCCCACAGACAAGCGGGTAACGCCAGCGGCCCGATAGGCCCGGAAACAATCGGTCTCAAAGGTACCTGGGTTGGCCTCCAGCGTGATTTCGCAGTCAGCAGTCAGCCGCAAGCGGGCACGCAGACCCGCCAGCAGCTGGTCAATGGCCTGCGGCGAAAACAGGCTGGGCGTGCCGCCGCCAATAAAGATGCTCTGCACACTGCGGCCCCAGATCAACGGCAGCGCAGCCTCCAGATCAGCCATCAAGGCGTCAAGATACCGCTGCTCAGGCAGCTCAGCCACCCGCATTTCGTGCGAATTGAAGTCGCAATACAGGCACTTCTTCAAACACCAAGGCAGGTGCACATAGAGCGACAACGGCGGCAAGCCAACCAACTGCAGCGTGCCCGGGCGCATGTAGTGCTGCACGTCATGCAGCCGCCCGCCGCGCTCTGATAAGGATGATTCAGAATGAATGGGGATCATCGGCTGCACCTGAAACCAAGGTAAATAAGCAGTGCCTATCGCAACTTAAAAGAGAGCAAAAGCCACCCAAGGCGAAGAGTTTCATCATTGGGGCCAACTTAGATTCCATAGAGTTTGAGCAGAGCGTCTAGCGAGGTGGGACCGCTGGGCGGCTGACGATTTCTGGTACTCCAGTATGAGGAAGCCGCCCAGCGGTCCCGCCTCGCGGGTTCAACCAACAGCCCTTCAATCTCGCCCGTCGAAAACAGCAGAAAAACTCAACCCCACCGCTCACGCATCAACGCCACCATCGCAGCCGCAGCCCGCCCCCGATGGCTGTGCGCGTTCTTCACCGCCACCGGCAACTGCGCAAACGTCTGGCCAAACTCTGGAATAAACATCACCGGGTCAAAGCCAAAACCGTTGCTGCCAACAGGCACACGCGCAATGTCACCCACCACCCGCCCCACCGCCACCAGCGGCTCAGGGTCTAGCGCAGAACGCACCGCCACCAGCGTGCTGACCATGGCAGCACGCCGGTTGTCCAAGCCCTGCATCTGCTCCAGCAGCGCCCGCACATTGTTGTCGTCACTCTTGGCATACCCAAATTTCGTAGCATAGTACGCAGTATCCACGCCCGGTAGGCCACCAAAAGCATCCACACACAGCCCGGCATCATCGGCCACTGCAGGCAAACCGCTTTGTTGCGCCGCATGGCGCGCCTTGGCCAGCGCGTTCTCAATAAAGGTGTGAAACGGCTCAGCCGCCTCAGAAATACCCAGGCTGCCCTGGGTCACCAAGTCAAACCCCAAGGGCGCAAACATAGCTTGTAATTCAGTCAGCTTGCCAGGGTTGTTGGATGCCAACACAATCTTCATAAGAAAAAGGCCTCCAGCCCTTGTTACATAAGCACTAGACACTATTTAATCAATAGCAATACTGCTGCAGCCGGATAATTTGGCGAATGGTCTTGTCGGTATGATGCCAGAAAACCAGCTTGCCAAACCGGCCTGGCAGCTGGCACCGGCGTGCGCAATGAGCATGCGCGCTATCGCCGGAGTGGCTCAAGCCACAAACGCTACCATCGCAGCATGGACAAATTCTTCAACACCGCCGGCCCCAACAAACCCGACATCCACTACACCTTGTTGCCCAAGGACCGGATCAATTGGCCTGAACTCTCAGGCTTGATGGGCGCGCAAAAGTATTTCATCCTGCACGCACCGCGCCAGACCGGCAAGACCAGCTTGTTGATCAACCTGATGCACTTCATCAATGGGCAGGGCCAGTACCGGGCGTTATATGTGAACATTGAGGCGGCGCAGGCGGCACGCAATGATGTTGCCAGCGGCATTGCAACCATCGTCTCGGCCATGGGCCGGGCGGCCGACATTTACTGGAAAGACCCCAGCTGGAGCCAACTCGCCTGGCAAGAGGCACAGCAGGCAGCGGCGCAGGGCAAAGACCGCCTGACAACGGTTCTGCAGCGCTGGAGCCTGGCCAGTGACAAGCCTCTGATCATCTTTCTGGACGAAGTCGATGCCCTGGTGGGCGACACGCTGATCTCATTGCTGCGCCAGATCCGCGCTGGCTACGCCCAGCGGCCCGAAGCTTTTCCGCAAAGCATGGTGCTGTGCGGCGTGCGTGATGTGCGCGACTATCGGCTACACCGCAGCGACGGCGAAATCATCACCGGGGCAGCGCCTTCAACATCAAGAGCGAATCCATCCGGCTGGCCGACTTCTCCCAAGCCGATGTCAAAGCCCTGCTGCAACAACACACCGATGCCACCGGACAGACGTTTGAGTCCGGCGTGCTGGAAGAAATCTGGGCTGACACCCAGGGTCAGCCCTGGCTGGTGAATGCGCTGGCCTATGAGGCCTGTTTCAGAAAGCCCGAGCAGCGCGACCGCACCGTGCCGGTGACGGTGGAGCAGATGCGCCAGGCGCGTGAGAGCCTGATTCTGCGCCGCGACACGCATCTGGACCAGTTGGCCGACAAGCTGCGCGAGCCGCGGGTGCGCCATGTGGTCGAGCCGATCCTCGCTGGCCTGGGTGGCGCTGAAGACCTGCCCGACGACGACATCCAATACTGCCGCGACCTCGGGCTGATCGGGCTGGGCCGGCCGCTGGCCATTGCCAACCGCATCTATCAGGAAGTGATTCCGCGTCAGCTCACCTGGAGCACGCAAGAAACCATGGTGCAGGAACAGACCTGGTACCTGACACCCGCCGGCCAACTCGACATGGACAAGCTGCTGGACGCGTTTCAAGAGTTTTTCCGCGAACACCCGAGAGCTGGCTGCAGCGTTATGCCTACCACGAGGCCGGGCCGCAACTGCTGCAAGCCTTTTTGCAGCGCATCGTCAACGGCGGTGGGCGCATTGCGCGTGAATACGGCCTGGGCCGGGGCCGAACCGATCTGTTTTTGCAGTGGCCGCTCAGTGCCCAAGGCTTTCTTGGGCCGATGCAGCAGGTGGTGCTGGAGCTCAAAATCCAGCACAAAGGCAAAGCCGCCACGCTAGCCACCGGCCTGGCGCAGACCGCGCGTTATGCCGACCAGTGCGGGGCCGACAGCGCGCATTTGCTGATCTTTGACCGCGACCCCAGCGTGCCCTGGGACGACAAGATTTACCGCCAGGAGCACAGCCAAGGCGCGGACCATCAATGTCTGGGGCATGTGATTGCGCCGCATGTAACAAAATTGCCTGTAGCCCCCGTGGGTATTGCGGAATCAGCTTCTTAATTTGTAGCATGCTGGCTGACAGCGAATTAGCGCGCTGCACGCCAGCGTGGCCACCTGGGATGTGCACTAACTGTTTTGCCGGCGCACCCGTGCCAATAGTACGTGCCACACGCAGCGCTACCCTCAGTCAAGCAACAACATCAATATCGGCGTCAAGTCAGTCGATGCAGTCGTCACCGCCACGCTACTGGGGCTGGCTTGCTGGTTATTGGCCGTGTCTTTGGCGACGAAGTACAGCTTGTACGCCGTGCTGGGCGTCAAACCGCTAAGGCTGATGCTCGCGGGCGTGGCAGCCGTCATGGCGGTATTGCCTGAACGAACCACGGTGACACCAGCGTAGTTGACACCGGTCACCACTTGCTCGGACGTGGGGGCAGTGGCTGCGCTGGGCACCAGCAGCCAGTAGCCGGTGCCGGCTTCGTTGATCGTTACGCTGATACCAGCCGTGCGGGCAGTTGGGCTGCCGCTGATGGCCGGGGCTGCGGTGGTTTCGGGCAACGTGGTGTCGGGCGGTGAACCCAACAAATCAAAAGGGGCCAACGACTGTCCGCTTCGCACGAGGCGAACATAGTAGTAGTAGTCCTTTTCGCGGTAAGAAGGGCCGCCATCGGAGAAGTCGACTTTCCAAGCGTAAATCGGGAAACGCGCAAGGCTGGTTGAAGTCCAGAACCAGCGATCCCCTTGATAAGCCAGCGGTGTACCTGGAAAGGCAGACGTATCAATGGTGGGCTGACCAGAGGTGTAGGGATCGCGCTTGACGATGGACTCCAGCTCGTTCTTGTTGGGTACGCGCCAGTCGGTAAAACCTTTGTAGCTGGCCGCATTGGCCTCTACCGCCTTGGCCAGTGCCATGGGCCAATCGCCTTGAAAGACTATCCCCGCATCACAGGCCGCACCCGTCAGGCCATATGCGCACTGATCCCACACCAGCCTGGTGGTGGCATCCGTCACCGTGCCGTTGCCGTTGACGGTAAAAGGCGCTGCGGCCCAGGCGGGCCAGACCACACTCAGGCTGACTGCCAGGGTAGCGCTGTAGACCCCACGGCGAAAGGGTTTGGTAGGCGAGAGCTTGGTGAAAGGTGACTTCATGGCGCGAGTTCTCCAAGTTTGAAGGTTAGGTTTGCATGAAAGATTTGGGTAGCGACCACACGGCGATGAGCATGCGTTGCTTGAAGCAGGTCTTGAAACGGCCGGTTTGGCTCACCACCGGGTGGCCGATACCGCCCGCACGAAGTTGCCGGCGCAGCAACGCCAGCGCGGCCATCGGTCACTCGGTACACGGGTTGAGCAAGCCATCAAAAGGGCAAAATTACTGTCCGCTTCGCACGAGGCGAACATAGTAGGTATCCGTCATGTTTTCGGGCTCGGGAGCGCCGTTGTTAAAGTCGACGACCCAAGCGTAACCCGGATAAGGCCCCCAGGTGTCGCTGGTCCAGTACATCCGTTGTGTGGCAGGAAAGTAATTGGCATCGATTGTGGGCGTCAGGCCCAGGCCGTTGTGCACGATGCCCAGCAGCTCGCGCAGGGTGGGCAGGCGCCAGCCACTGCTGAAACCGCAGCGGCTGGCACTATTGGTGGCGGTCGGCAAGGTGATACTTGCGTAAGGGTTCCAGTCACCCTGGCCCGACTCCAGCGACCAGATCAGGTTGGTGACATTGTCCTTGGTGCAGGCCCATTGGGTCGCTGTAGGGCTGGCAGTGGTATTTGCGGTGGGGTTGGCAGCACAATTGCCAGTTGAGGCGGTTCCGGTCACATTTCCGCCCACGGCACCACTGGCCGTGCCAGCAATGTCACCATTCATACAGACCTTGCTGAAGTCAAAACCCGCCGCGCCACCGCCCACTTTGGTGGGGCTGGCCACATCGCGGCCAAAACGGCCGTCCTGGCGCGGGCGGGTGCCTGCATCACCGGTAGTGGCGCTGTCACAAGCCACCATTACATTGCTGGCATTGGCACATAGGGTTTGCCCGGTGTCATTGAGCAGGCCGGTGGGTGCTGCTTGCGCCACGCTGGCTGCCAGCAGTAGGACACCAGTCAGCGTCAGTGCAAAACGAAGGGCAGACAGTCGCGAAAAAACTGGCAGGGCAGACAAGGTTTGCATGAGTGGTAGCTCCAGAATGAAAAAAGCCGCCCGGTGCTAAACAGCACGGGGCGGCAAAAGAAAAAACGAAAAAGATGTGGGAGGCGCTAAGGCTTGGCTTGGCTTGGCTTGGCTTGGCTTGGCTTGGCTTGGCTTGGCTTGGCTTGGCGACATGGTAAGCAATTTCCCTGCTGATGGTGTGTAAATAATTCTACTTATTTTTGACAGTCGCAGATTCGGCAGATCGGCTGGCAGGTGTGCTTCACACCACTCAGGGCGCCGGGGTTGTTGGATGCCAACACAATCTTCATGAGAAAAAGACCTCCAGCCCTTGTTGCGTATGCGCAAGCCACTATGTAATCAATAGCAATGTTACCGCACTCAGTACATTGCCAACCCAGTTCAACGGGTCAAGCGCAACAGTTTGCCGGAATCAGTCAGCAAGTAAATCCAGCCGTCTTGCCCCTGGCGAACATCCCGAATACGCTCACCCAGGCTGGCCAGTAGCCGCTCACGAGACACTTCGGTGTTGCCTTGTGGACCACCCAGCACGACCCGCCACAGCGCAGTACCGGCCAATGCACCACTGAAGAGATTGCCTTGAAACTCGGGAAATTTGTCACTGGTATAAAAGACCAAGCCACTGGGGGCTATCGACGACTTGAGCAATCCGGGCGACAGACTGCCGTCGCGCGACACCCAAACGCTGATGGGCTGTTCCATGCCTTCCTTGGTAGTTCCTTCGCCAACGGCGATCGGGGTGCCGTACTCCTGGCCATAACTTATGACTGGCCAGCCGTAGTTGCGCCCTGGCAACACCCGATTAATTTCATCACCGCCCTGCGGACCGTGCTCGCTGATCCACAGTTCACCGCTGGCAGGTTGCAGCGCAGCGCCCTGACTATTGCGATGGCCATAACTCCACAGGCCAGGCAGCGCACCGACCGAACTGAAACGGGGGTTATCGGGCACGGGTTTGCCATCTGTGGTGATACGCACCACCTTGCCATTGCCATGGGTCACGTCCTGCGCATAGCCCCTTTGTGCTCGGGACTGGCGGTCACCCAGGGTGACAAACAAGTAGCCACTCCGGTCAAAAACCAACCGCGACCCAAAATGACCGCTGGAGTTGACTTTAGGCAACTGACGGTAAATGACATTGACATCTCGCAGTTGCTTGTCTGCCAGATCGAGCCGGGCGCGGGCAACGGCGGTGCCGCTCAAGCTGGGGTTTACCAAATCGTTTTCTGAATAGCTCAGATAAATACGCTGGTTGCTGGCAAACGCCGGATCAATCGCCACGTCAAGCAACCCGCCCTGACCCGCGCTGTTGACCACCGGGACACCACCCAGGGCGCCTTGCGTCTGACCCGAAGCAGTCAGCAACTTGAGCGTGCCACCCTTCTCGGTGACCAGCATCCGGCCATCCGGCAAAAACGCCAACCCCCAGGGACTTTGCAAGCTGGCATTGATCGCCTCAACCTTCAGGGCCACCGATGCCGTTTGCGCCTGCGCAACGGCCATGGTCAGCACCAAGCTTAGACTGACAAAGCCACTGTGACCACGCTGAAATATCATTTGTTTGCCCGTCCTCATCAATAGCGTGATTTTTTCAGTTAGCGCCCTTGCTGCCTCAAAACCAGCTCACGAATACCCTTTTCAGCCAGCGCCAGCAAGCTGTCCATCTCGGCCCGACTGAATGCTGCGCCTTCAGCCGTACCCTGCACCTCGACAAAATGACCGGCACCAGTCATCACCACGTTCATGTCGGTGTCGCAGGCCGAGTCTTCCACATACGCCAGGTCCAGCAGTGGCGTGCCTTGCACAATGCCCACTGAAACCGCCGCAACATGGTCAAGTATGGGAGATACGCTCAGTTTGCCCTGGCTGATCAGCCAGTTAACAGCGTCCTGCGCGGCCACAAAGGCACCGGTAATGGCTGCCGTGCGGGTGCCTCCATCGGCCTGCAACACATCACAGTCGAGATGAATGGTGCGCTCACCCAGCGCCTTGAGGTCAAACACGCTGCGCAGGGCGCGCCCAATCAGGCGCTGGATCTCTTGCGTGCGGCCCGACTGCTTGCCACGTGCTGCCTCACGGTCGCTACGGGTATGTGTGGCGCGCGGCAACATGCCGTATTCAGCAGTGACCCAACCTTCACCACTGCCTTTTTTGTGGCCGGGCACTTTCTCTTCGACCGAAGCTGTGCACAACACCTTGGTGTTGCCGAATTCGATCAGGACCGAGCCCTCGGCATGCATGGTGTAGTTGCGGGTGATGCGCACCGCGCGCATGGCGTCGAAGGCGCGAGCGTCTTCGCGTAAAAATTGGCTCATCAGAAGCTTTCTAAAAGGTGACTATTTGGATTTTTTGGCCATGGAGCGGCGAATGGCGGCGTTGATTTCTTCGATCGAGCGTTCAATGGCCGCGTCGTCAAAGATCTCGGCTTCACTGTCCGGCCAATCTGCATGCACGGTAGAGGCAAAGTCACCTTTGCCAATCGCCTCGGTAGACACGCCACCACGGGTTGAGTCAAAACCGTCCGGGGTTTCCCATTCCAATGCCAGGCAAGTGACGTTGTCAGAGGTGGCGCCGGCTTGACGCAAGGCCTGTTCTACCAGGTCAGGCACGGCAGCATGCACAGGTTTGGAATCAAGGTCGTTCAAGATGTCCCGGTCTGACACGGAGGACCAAAGGCCGTCCGAGCACAACAAAAGGCGATCACCCTGTTGCAACGACACCGGTCCCTCAATTTTGAAAAATGGCTTGACGGGTGACCCCAGGCAGGTAAACAGCACGTTGCGGTTGAGCTTTGTGAAGCTGCGCTCCTGCACCGGTCGGCTTTGGTTCTGTTCAATCAGGGAGTGGTCGCGGGTTCTGGCCAGCAGCGCGCCCCGACGAGACAGGTAAAAACGTGAATCGCCACAATGCGTCCAGGTGACCGTGCCGTCCTGCACCACTGCCACCACCACGGTGGTGCGTGGGCAGTCGAGCATGCCATGGTCGGTGCCGTAATGCAAAATTTGCCGCTGTGCAGTCATCAGCGCTTCTGCCAGAAACGCCTCTACATTCGCCAATTCAGGAAGGGCTTCTTTTTGAAACAGCGTGGCAATGGTTTGCAAGGCAAGCTGCGCCGCCACCTCACCTTCAGGGTGGCCGCCCATGCCGTCGGCCAGGATAAAAATGGCCGCGGAGCGGGTGTAGCAGTAGCCCATGCGGTCTTCGTTCTTGCGCCGTCCACCTCGTCGGCTGATCTGGAACACCGAGAATTTCATCGTGACTTCTTGCCCAGGTCAGTGGCCTTGACCACGGTTTTCTTGGTCCCTTCCACCATGTTTTCAAACTGTAAGCGGACCTTTTCACCCATGCTAAGCCGTGTGTATTGGCGTTGTCCGACACGGTTGAGCTCTTTTGCAGCGCAAACACCGACTGTGGCCGTGACAAGGGATCAAGGGCCATGCACCATTGCACCACCTCGATCAGGTTGTCTGAATAAATACCTTGTAGGCGTTTTAGCGCCATTGCCATTCGATCCGTGGCGGTGCGCTGCGGCGCTTCGTTGGGGGGAAAACCCAGCATGCAGGCATACATGCAGGCACCAATGGCATAAATGTCAGTCCAGGGGCCCATGGTACTGTCACGCCGGTACATTTCTGGCGCCGCAAAACCAGGCGTGTACATCGGGCGGATAAAGTTACCCTCTTTGCTCAGGACTTCGCGCGCAGCGCCAAAGTCAATCAGCACGGCCTTGTTGTCATCGGTGATGAACACATTGGCAGGCTTGATGTCCAGGTGCAACATCTTGTGCTGGTGAACAATGCGCAAGCCGCGCAAAATTTCGTCAAACAGTGAGCGAATGGTGGATTCCCGAAACACCTTGGCTTGTTTGAGATCACGCGCCGTAATGATGAACTCTTGCAGGCTGGCGCCTTCCAGGTAGTTCATCACCATGTAAACCGTCTCGTTTTCCCGAAAAAAGTTCATCACGCTGACCACTGACGGATGAGAGATTTGGGCCAGCGAGCGGCCTTCTTCAAAAAAACTTTTGAGCCCCAGCCGGTAAAGCGACAGCTTTTCGGGCGGCACCTGTGGTGCCAGCGCACCCGGTTCGCGTGTTGCCAACGATGCCGGCAAATATTCCTTGATAGCCACCTGCACCCCATCGGCCCCGGTAGCTAAATACACCACCCCAAATCCACCTGCAGCCACCCGACGAATGACCCGGTAGCCCCCGATCAGGGTGTCTGGGGGGAGTGGCGAAGGCTTAACCTTGGACATATTTTCAATTGAAGCACTTCTAGTGGGGTCAGAACCGGGTTATTCTCGAATTCATTCACTCAAAATAGAATATCCCATGGCAGTTTACAGCATGACCGGCTTTGCCTGTGCCCAGCACAGCGGCGGGAGCACGACAGCAGACACCGACCACAAAATCAGCACAGGCGGTCGTTTGGGCATTGAGATAAGGTCCGTCAACAGTCGCTATCTTGATTTGTCGTTTCGCTTGCCGGAAGAGCTGCGCTCGTTTGAGCCGTTCCTGCGCGAAAGGTTGGGGGCAAAACTCACACGCGGTAAGGTCGAGGTGCGAGCCGCTTTTGAAAACGCTGCCCAGATACAGATCGCGGAGCCGTCCACCCGATTGCTGCAGCGGCTCAACGCCATTCAGGACAACGTCAAGGCCTGGCTGCCTGATGCCCGGGCCTTGAGCGTTGCGGAAGTCATTGACCTGAGTGCGAGTGATCAAACCAGCCAGAGGGACTGGCAGCCGGCAGTGGTCGAACTGACAGAAACAGCGCTGAACGCCCTGATGTCAGCACGTGAGCGTGAGGGTGCCCGCCTGGCCCTGATGTTGCTGAACCGCATTGCCCAGCTGCGGTCGCTGGCGACCCAGGCTGCACCGCTGATTCCGCAGCTGGTGGCACAACAGCGCCAGCGCTTCCTGGACCGCTGGGCCGATGCGATGCAGCTCACCGAAGGACAGGCCATGCCAGACATGGTCAATGAGCGCGCGTTGGCCGAAGCCACGGCATTCGCGATTCGCATTGATGTCGCCGAAGAACTAACACGACTGGCCTCGCATCTGGACGAGCTGGAGCGACTGATAAAAAATGGGGGAGAAATCGGCAAACGGCTCGATTTTTTAATTCAGGAATTGCATCGAGAAGCCAATACGCTGGGCTCAAAATCAGCAGCCCTGGAACTGACACATATTTCGGTTGACATGAAGGTTTTGATCGAACAAATGCGCGAGCAGGTGCAGAACATAGAGTAAGGTTTCGTGGGGTCTCTTACCACCCCAAAACAACCACCTAAGTCATTGATTTTTAATGGAAAGTCGTCTCAAGAGGTAGCAAGCAGTCTCAATGTAGCGCACGATTTGTGTGGGGTTTTTTGTGGGGTTCGATGGTGAACCCCACAGCTTCGGGCAATTTCCCGATTCCGAACCCCACAAATTCCTCTGGAGGCCGCGCCATGACTGGGTTTGTGAAGAATGCTACCGACAAAAATTTGAGGGCTTGGCTCAACGCCGGGCCGGTTGATCGAGGGGTGGGCGATGGCCTGACCTTCTTCGCCAAGGAGGCGAGTGCCCGTCAGGGCAAGGCCTCTTGGATACTCCGCTATCGATTTGGAGGACGCGAAAGAGAAAAGGTAATTGGGCGCTACCCCGACATTTCGCTCAAGGATGCCAGAGAGTTGGCCCGAAAAGATCGTGCGCAGCTCCAGCAAGGCGTGGATGTCGGGGCGGTCAAGCGCCAGGAGCGGCTCAAGGCCATCGACATGCACAACGTCGAAGGGCTAGCCAAGATCTGGCACGAACGCTACATCAAAAGCAAGTACAAACACCCGGAAGTTGTAGAACGCGTTATCCGCCTCCACATCAAACCGGTCATCGGAAAGCTGCCCGTAGAGGAAGTCCGTCCCATCCACATCGATGGCGTTCTGACCAAAATCGTGGCGGGCGGTGCGCCAACGGTCGCAAATGATGCCCTGCGGTACCTGTTTCGCATGTTCCATTTTGCGGTTAAGCGCAAGTGGATCGAGTCCAATCCCGCATATGGCTTCGAAATCTCCGACGCAGGCGGAACCGAAAAATCACGCAGCAGATGGCTCAACCGTGAAGAACTCGCTGCACTTGCCGCAGCCATGCGCGAAACCCCTAACTTCGGCCGCCTCAATGAATTGGCCACATGGCTACTTCTCGCTCTATGCGTCCGAAAAATGGAATTGCTGTCGGCAAAATGGTCAGAATTCGACCTTGATCGGGGAGTCTGGCTGCTGCGCCCCTCTCGAACCAAGACAGGTGTCGCCATCGACATTCCACTGGCGCCGCCGGTAGTCGAATGGTTAAAGGAACTCAAAGTTTTTTCTTGCAACCATCCTCACCTCTTTCCCGCCCGGCGACTCATTCACATGAAGGCAGGCGTGCCCAGGAAGAATCGGTTTGAACATATCAGTCCGGATACATTGAACGTGGCGCTCAAACGGTTGCCCCTTGACGACATCGAGCATTTCACCGTGCACGACATGCGCAGAACCGCCCGCACCCATATGGCCGCTATAGGCGTGGATCGCTTTGTCGCCGAGCGGGCCCTAAACCACAAAATCCGGGACGTTGAGGGGGTTTACAACCAGTATGACTACTTCGAAGAACGCAATGGTGCCCTGAACCGCTGGGCAATGCTGCTTGCGGCGATCGGTCAAAGGGATTCGGAAAATCTGGCAAAAGCGGGTAGCGAACGCCCCGGTGGGTGCGGTCAGTCATTGACCGGGATTTCAAGGGGAATACTGACCTGAAAAATACCGTTCATGATGAAAATCCTCTAAAAAATCTTACTCTGATCAATCGCCCCTTGGCATGCATCCACGGCGTGCGTCATGCTGAGCCGAGTTGCAGCGAAGCTGCCGTTGACGTTGCCTGTTCGACCTGCTGGTCCGGGCCATAGGCTGTCAGTAGCCGATGACCGGTATCTGGATGTTGAAATAAACTTGAACTGATTCCTGGGGCCGTGGAACAGCCCGTCATTCCCATCTTTTGGGCGCTAGAGCATGAAGCAATTTGAATTTCGACTCAATATTTCGGAACAACAGTACCTGAACTACTACCGAGGGTCGGTCAGTCAAATCATTGTCAGGAGCACCACTGGAGCGACGATTCAGTTTCCGGCTTCGCTGCTCACGAAATTTGTCACTTCTAGCGGGGTCCAAGGCCACTTTCTTCTGACTTGTGACGACGCATTCAAGGGATCTAATGTCCGACGAGTGGATTGATCGCTCTACGAGATTGGTTTTCCATGTTGCTGCCGGTCGTGAGTGCGAACAACGTGCCCAGTGCAGACGGTCACGACCTTGATGACCTGACGTTCGCCGGTTCGACCAAATCTGTCAAAGCAGTCATTCGGTTCGCGACATCAGATTTCCCAGTTGGCGGTCAGCAGTGCAGCGTTATGCCAAGATCTCAGTTATGAAAAGTTGTGCTTAGGCAAGCGTGGAAGGAGCCCCTTACAAAGGTACTGCGATGCCGTCGTGCGCTTCACATTCCTGTCATGTGAAGATTCTCATGACAGGAAAGCATGGCTCTTCGCCGGCAGTGAACTGGCAGGCCAACGTGCAGCCATTGTGATGAGCTTGCTGCAGTCCGCAAAGCTGCATGGGCATGACCCATGGGCTTATCTCAAGGACGTGCTGACTAGACTGCCTGGCCACATGAACAGTCGCATTGACGAGCTGCTGCCGCATCGCTGGCAATCGCTATCCTGAATCAGCGGAACGGTCAAGGTGCCGTGCCTAGTCGCTTACCATGCACGGATACCTGAAGTCCACTTGCCAGGACTGCGCGATCTCGCTTCCCGAAGGGGCAACGCTCACTCAGGCCTATAAGGCGCTTCGTGCTCACCATCCCGCATTGAAGTCCTTGGGGAGCACGACGGCGAGATCGGCAGAGTGCTGGGATCATTTGCATCTGTTCTCGATGCGCTCAACACCCTCCGCAATCATGGAAGCGTGGCCCATCCCAACGAAGACATCGTTGAGCCAGCCGAGGGTGAACTGATGGTCAATGCCGTCCGAACGATTTTTCACTACTTGAGCCAGAAGATGCGATCGTAAGTGCGGCGTGCCGGGTCACTTCGCACAATTTCGGAACCTTGGGCATGCGTCCTGCGCTTATCGCAAAGCAGGGCGCACAAAATGGATGAGGTCTGGTTAGGCGATCGTTTTGCTTTTGACCCCAGCATTCGTCAAAAGCTGATAGAGGGTCGCAATTTTGGTTCGCGCGCCGCGCTGCGCGCAGTACGTGAAAACAACGCGCTGTTTTGCGCGCGTGAACGCTACAAAGAACCCAGCCGTAGCCTCGATCTGATCGTTGGAGAAACTCCACCATGCACCATCATCCAAACCGACAAAGATGACGCTGTGATACTCAAGCCCTTTGCTTTTATGGATCGTCATCAGAGGGGTCGCGTGAATGCCTTCATAGGTGTCAAGGGCTGAAGACCACTCGGCTTCACCGACCTGCGACATCAATAAATGCTCTGCTGCTGAGTCCAGCACCTTGTCAAGCCAGCCGCTCTGTCCGTAAGCTGGATGGACGGCGATCACTCTCTCTCGGCCGATAAATGCCAAGATATCGTCCACGATCGCCCGTGAAACGGCCTTCGATTTTGGAGGGCTCGGATGGGCGACGCTGAGTTCGAGTGCGTATGTGTCCAATTCATGGGCTAGCTTGGCCTGCGCAATCTCATCGTCTGGAGCGACGCCCCGCAGGGTGGTGAGCGCCTCCTGGCACACAGTCCAATGCCGCCCCGCCGGAGCGGTCACAGAGAGACGAAGAACTGCAATGATCAGTTCGGATGCCGCTTCCGCCAATAAATCCTGAAGCAGGATGGATCCGACCATTCCTGCTTCGTTACGTAGAGGTATCCCGGCAGCTACAAAGGCCTGTTCGAGAATCTCAGCATACTCGCTAGCCTTCTGCCGGACCAGCAAGACAAAATCGCGTGGACCGATTGTGTGGGTCTCCATCTCGGTCGCGACAAAGGCGGCTAAGCGTTTCGCCTCGATCTCAGGTGTCGAAAAATCCCAAATGGCACAACTGTCGCCAGCAATCGTACCGACAGTCATCGAAACCGGCGCCACGGCTCTGGCATCCAAAGCCTGCGCCAAGACATGCTGGATACGCACCAACTCTGGTGATGATCGATAGTTGTTGTAGAGCGAACTTCGCGTCGCGCCGAAGTCTCCATCGAAGGCGGTGAAAGGATCTTCCATCGCCATTGCCCAGCGCATGATCTGCTGTTTGTTATCCCCAACGGCCGTAATCACGGTTTCAGTGTCCAGAAAAACGGTGCAGACCAAGTCATATTGGATCTGTGTGGTGTCCTGGAACTCGTCCATGAACAGATGCGAGTACGTCAGTCGGAGCGCATCACGCGCCATTGGGTTGACCCGCAACAGAAGTTCGGCGAGTCGGCCAATCATGGAAAATGACAAGGCGCACCTTCTGCCCTCATGAAGCGACATTTGCCAAAAACGCTCAGCAGCCCACTGAGCAGGTGTCGGATTGCGCCAGCCGTCCAAAGGCAGAGGCGACCCCACCAAATAGCAGCGCTCGAAGGTTTTAGCCGATATAGCATGGAGGTCGGCGTAAGTACCAACTGAGGTTGGAGGTGCTCCGACCTCTTGATACAGGAAGCCTCGGTAGTCTCGCTCACCAGGGGTCATGATGTCGTAGTCTGGCCGAGGCCGCCAACGCTCGGGCAGCGCCTGCCCGAAGCGATCGATCAACCCTTTTGCAAAGGCATCGAACGTCATTGAGTCGAACCGTTGGGCATGGCTGCGATGGCAGCGCTGGCGAACGCGCGCAGCGAGGTTTGTCGCAGCGTCGCGCTTGAAACTGATCGCGAGGATGCGCCTTGGCGCAGGGGCCGCACCCGTTTGAAGAAGATAAGCGGCGCGTTGCGCGAGCAGCTCCGTCTTGCCCGCGCCAGGGCCGGCAATGACAGATTGATGGTCTGTCGCACGGACGACCTTGAGCGCATTGGCTTCAAGCGCCGTCACGCCCACTGGTTTCCAGTCCTCCGGGCGTAACCGTCGCGAAAGTACGGCCATGCCTAGTCCCTCCGCAAAGACTTGGCGATATGGTTGAGAACCTCCGCCAGTACAGTCGGCATGCTCTTCTTCAAGTCCTTTTTTGTGATGTGCGTCAAGGCAGTAAGGTGCGTTGCCGGTTTGCTGTTGGTTAGAAAATGATAGCGATAGGCCGGTAGCAGTTCAGGGGAACTCTGGAACGGTCCGGTATACAGAGTGAGTCCTGGTCCTGCGGTTCCGAGGACCACCTCCGCAGCCTTGTCTACCGCCATCTTCGGACCGCCCCCCTTGGGGATGATCGCTTGGTAAGCATCAGGGAACGCTTCCAGCATGACTAGATCAAGATCGAGCGGCGCTGAGAAATAGACGCCGTGCTTCTTGAGGCAATCTATCCAGCCCTTTAGTATCTTGCGATCCTCCGGATCTTGCCAAGTTTGCATCGCTGCAAAATTTTCGTCGGACAACACGCCGCCTTCGATCTTCAAGAGAACAGCTTTTGGCACACCAAATTCGATGAGCTTTTCGATCACCGTCTTCACTCTGCCAAAGCCACCACCTTCGCGCCCCAGATCGAGATCCAGCAGGGTTGCGTGCGGGATACCTAGCTGATTCAGCAGCCGCCAGAAATGCTGCACATGGCGCCCCCAGTGGCACGATGGCAACGAAAGCTGGGTCAACCAGGAGGTCAATCGCCTCCGCCAGGCGAGGTAAGACGATCCGCTCCGAATCACCTTCAACAAGGAGTACGAACCGGGCGAAATAGAGTTCGGGATAGGCGAGCATGGCGCCACGGACGAACTTGGCGGCCTCACCGGTCCCTGCCGGCATCTTGATCTCCTTGACCGACGAGACGCGTGTTTTCATATCGCAGCGGCAGTAGCGCACTTCACGCGGATTGATACGGCTCAGCACAGCCGGGGAATGGCTGGTGACGATGGCTTGGGCCCCTCCTGCATCCGTCAGCGAGCGAACCTGGCGGATGATGCGGGCGAGGAAGTAGGGCGAGAGATGGTTCTCCGGCTCTTCCAGGGCAAACAGCGTGAGCGCGGGGATGCGCAGCGTGTCGTCGCGGAATCCTTCGACCGTCCCCGCCACCACCTCGCGCTCCAGATCGAAAACGGCCGCAGCCAGAGCGAAATAGAAAAGCGATTGCTGTCCGTCGCTCAAAGCGTCAAGACCGCGTTCCTGACCGTCTGGACCTTGTTCGAAAATGACGGCAATCTTGTTGACGACCTCCTCGAATCGACGACTGACTAGGCTGAGTCTGGGTTTCGTATCGACGTCGTCGTCGTGAAGACCCGACCAACGCGCTTGCAAGGCCTTAACGATCGCGGCGATTGCCGATTCGCCTTCGAACGCGGCGGCGAGTTTTTCAGCGTTTTCCTGAACGGCTTCCTCGGTTTCGGATGACCATTCGATCGCGCGGAGCAGGCGAGCGGCGAGTGCGCCGGCCGTTGCCCGAACCTGAGCTGCCGCGTCTCGGCTGGCGGGTGTGTAGTAGAGCTGAATCAGGCCTCGATCCGACGCCGAGACCGGGTGGCACCGTTCCTCAGCCGGATCATCGTCGAGTGTGTCCACCCAGAAAAGGTCCTGCGCAACCTCGCCTTCCACCGTCCCGTCGTCTTCCCAGCGCGCTTCGAGGCGTAGGCGACAAACAGGCGATTCCCCCTCTCGTTCGATCTGCATGTGTCGGAACGAAGGGGCGATTGTCTCCGGCGTTGCAGTGCCGTCGGCCAGTTCGGGCAATCCGATCAACACATCAATGAACAGATCCTTGGCTTTTCGGTCGTCGGGATCGTCCTTCGCTCCTAGGTGAAAATCTGAACGTAGTACGGTGCGCTGCGCGCGCGACACACCGAACAATTTCGAGAGCGCCTGCAAGAGTGCTGTCTTGCCCGCTGCATTCGGACCCACGACGGCAGTGATTTCCGATGAAATCGACACTGTTATCGGATCGGGGCCAAAACACCGGAAGCCCGACAGCGTTATAGATTCAATGCGCACTAGCTAGTCCCTCTGCGTTAAGCAACTCGTTTATTCGGCATGAGTGCTTCAATCGTAACGCAGCTGTTACAGAGGAGCAGTGTCGAGAGGCTTTCTGCGGCTGATGTGGGCCATCAGCGGTCGTCCGCGAGCGGCAGCTGTCGAGTATCCCGTCGACACCGATCGGTTGTGGTAGCAGGGTGATGTCCCGAATTGGGATCGCTAGCCGGGCACTTACCTGACAATGTCTTGCTGATCCACGCTTCAGATAGCTGGATTTCGCTGCGGGGGTGCCGATTCGGACTTTGGCTAAGGCTTTGGTGTGAACATGCACGATCGAAATGAGCGAAAGAATGCCCAGCATCGATTCCTGACAGGTCGGAGGCACTGGGTCAGTGTGATGTCGGGCGCTCTCGTTGTACGAGCAACAGCATCAGTTTGCAGGCGCCGGCAGTCTGACGGTTGGATCGCCCAGCAAAACCAGAGCCTGCCGGTCGGCGGCGGCCAGCTTGCTGCGCATGGCCCTTTCCAGGGCGCCGGGGATCAGGTCGTCCACATCCCTGAGGGCGTCGGCGTGGTCGATCAGAAGACCCGCCACGGCGCGCATGTGGCCTTGCAACACCATCCCCAATGGCCGGCGCGAGGTGCCATGCAGCTCGCGGCCAAAAGCCTGCACCAGCGGGGCAGCGAGAACCTGGTTTGTTTCGGGGTCGCGCAGGGTCCAGTCAAAAGTCGGTTCGACGTGCCCAACGAACGCCCGTATGGGTTTGGGTGCACTGAGCAATGCCTGTGGCATAGGGGCTATTCGTTCACCCGCCCCGGCCACAGCGGTCAGGGTGCGTGCCAGGCTGGTGTAGGGCGTGAGAATGCCGGAAAATTCGCTGACTGCTGTGCTGCCGGCTGAGCAGCAGGCATGGGCGTACCAGACGCAGCCGCCCGGACTCCAGGCTGCCAAAACTGCCAGGTCGAGCATTTGGTGGTCCTGATCCACCAGCAGGCCGAGCTGGCGCTGCAGCACAGACGGGTCGTCGAGCGGAAAGGTGGCTCCATGGCTGGACGTCATGACGAAGGCAGGCTGTCTTTCGACGAGGGCATTGATCAGTGCATCGCACTGGGCCTCCTGCGCCACAAGCTGCCCCCCGACGAGATTGAACTCGCGCTGTGGGTCGTTGCGCAAGACATCCGCGAGTTTGTCGGCGATCGAGGTTCGCATGAGTCGCGTGATGTCCGGATGCCCTTGGTCAACCGCCCACACGACTGGCGTGGCGCGATGCACGGTGCAGTCCGCCCATTCGCCCAGCAAGTGCTCGACATAGTTCTCCAGCGCCGCCCCGGCCAGATCGATTCGGCCCACGAAAGCTTCGGTCTGCAGACGGTACTGCACCCGCCAGGGAATGGCTTGGGGCGAAGCAGCGATCAGCAGGTAGTGCGGCACCTCGAGCGGACCCACACCGCGGGTTCCTGACAGACGCAGATCAGCAGCAGGACGGTCGACGTAATGGCGCCGAAGGCGACCATCCTTGAGGTCTGCGCGCCAACGCAGGACGGGCGCTTGCCCGCGTTGGCTGATCAGCTCTTGCAGCGCCGGAGCCAGATCCTTGCCCAGTGCCTTGTCGGCATCGGGCACGGTATCGTCGTCGGGCACCAGCAGGCCCCAACCCACTTCAGGGTGTTGCCAATCGGCCAGGTCGATTTCTTCCGCGGCCAGCGACGACTGGGGCAGCAGCAAACCCGGGCTGCCAGCCCAAGGACGCGCCCGATCGATGTCCAGCAGCCCCTGTGCGGCTTCACCGGACCAGGCATTGCTGTAGACAGGCGTGGTCCAGATCGGGTTCATTGGAATTCCCCATTCACATCCGGCCAGGCGGCCTTGGGCACTTCGGCCAGCATGGTGGTCATCACCTGCAACCTGCCGGCTTCGTCGAGCGTGGCGCGAACCAGCTTGAGCCAGGCCACAACCACGTCAACCGCGCTGCGTTGTTTGTCAGTCAGAGCTGCGGGCGAGTGAACGATACGCATCGGGTCGATGCTCTGCACGTATAGTACCGGCACGGCCCACTCGTGCGACCCGCCGTCTTCGCCCTCGTGATCGGCCTCGTTCGCCTCGTGGATGGCGGCACGGCCTTCGCGCACGCAAGGTGCCAGCTCGAATTCGATCGTGGTGCCGACCGGGCCCTTCTCAAGCTCGACGGCGGCGGCCCGAAGGTCGCGGAACAGCGAGCGATAAAGGGCTTCACCGAACGCATGGGCATCGCGGGCCCCGATCGGGTCGACCATCGCTATCGACGCGGCAAAGCCGAAGGTGACCGCCTGGTGCGCGATGGAGAGCACCTTGCCACCGCCATTGGCGCCGTGGCAGCAGTTGAGCGTCAACAGCCAGGGATCGGGCAGCAACCGCGCCATGCCGATGATGTCATCGACCAGCAGGCGCACGGAGCCCTGGCCGCGCGTGGTGGAGATGTCGGAGGCGGTGGCCAGTTCCAGCGCCTGGTCGACATCGTCAGAACCCGGGCTGCCATGCGCGAAGACGTGCAGCACATGCGGCGCGAAGGCGATGATGTCCTGCGCGACGACGGACCTTTTGGATGCCACGCCGCTGAGAGAAACGCCCGGCATACCCGCGTCGATATCGGCCGCAACGGCACTGATCGTGGCGGGGTCCCCCGTCAGCACCCGAACCTCGATCGACAGACCGGCATCACGGGCTTCGGCAACTGCCTTCTTCAGCATGCGCCATTCGTTGTGCTGCCCGGCTATGCCATAGGCTGCGATCACAGCCAGCAGCCGAAGTGTTGGCGGCAGGCGCCGCGGCGCGCCGCCGCTGCCGTTGGCTGACGCGCTGATCCGGCCCATCGGCGACCTGGCGTCCAAGGCCATGAACTGGTCCTTGGCGTTGCACAGCGTTTCCCACGGTATGGCCTCGACCTCGCCGAGGTCGACACGAAAGTACAGAGGCTCCGAATTCGCAAGACCCAGTCCAGCCAAATGCTCGAGCACCGGCTTGATGCCGGGATGACCCGACAGTGCGTCGCGTAGTCGACGACCACAATCGCGCGTGACAAAGGGCGGGTCCCACGCGAGCGGGCGGGCCGGCGTAGGTGTCAGCGGAAGGTATTTCAGTGCGATCGGGTCCAGCAGCCTCGAGCTCTGCTCGGCCTTCGCAATCAGGGGCTCGACACCGGTCGTGGGATCGGGCACGCCATAGGTGCTGATGGCAAGCACTGTCCTCACAGCAGTTCTCCGCGTTCACGCGCCAGCGTCGTCACGGCCCCACGCAGGGTCTGCAAGGTGTCGCTGAGCAGATCCGCCTGCTGCGCCGCCACGTCATCAGACATGAGCCCGTCGCGCGCAAGGCTCTGATACTGCAGTTGCAAGCCCTCGGCCAAACGCTCGGTGCTGGATACCCACGGGCTGCCGTTCTGGATCGCCTGGCGCAGCACGTCGGTCGAGGCTTGCCGGCCGGCCGCGGCCACCTGAAATGCCTGCGCCATATTGCGAACTTCGATTTCCACTGGCGGTCGTGACGGATCGACAGCTTCTTGACCCTTGGTGCCGCCACGGGTGACACCGTTCACGCCAAACGCCCCATCTGGCGCGTCCAGGTAGGGTTGGCAAAACAGCAGCAGTGCCGGCGACTTGGGTGCCCGCCCGGGAGTGGATCCGAAGAGAAAGCGGTAGCCCTCGGCGATAGCGTCGCCGTCGGGGTCCAGACCCAGATCGTGCAACATCATCGGCCCCGGGCGACTTTGCGCAATCTCGTCGGCCAGTGCACGCAGGCCTTCGGGCGAATGGTTGTCCGGTACCGACTCGAAAGCAGTGGCCCAGGCGCCGATCTGGGTCATGAAGGTCTGGAGCTCGATGGCCCCGACTGGCCCGGCCAGGTATTCGTCGCTGCGATCCAATGGCGACTGCGCGAACAGCATGGCGCCTCGATCACGCGCCAAGTGGCCATGGCAACAGAAGTGGACCACATCGACGGCCCTGGAACGCAGCGCATCGCGCATCCAGAGCAGCCACGGCGAACGCAACAAACCCGCTTGGTCGACGACCCTTGACCCCAGGTCAGTCTGGACGAAGGGCGCGGCACACTGCGGGTCGTGCACCACCACCTGGGCCGACAGGCTGCTGGAACCCCACTGCGCGTGCAGCGCCGGAACCAGTGCAGCATCGGCAAAGACATGCACGCGGGTGCGCCGCGATGAACCCAGCAGCGCAGCTTGTATCGTGACGTTCACCGCCTGGTGAACGGTGGCGTTCTCCCACCCCAAGGGCGCACTGGCGCACAGCGCCACTTCCAAGGTGCGCGTCGCCTCGCGGGGCGGGGGGAAAATGAAATCCGGCAGCATCAGCACAGGCATGTTCAGGAAAGGGATCAGTTCACGTTCCCACGCCAGCCAGCGCAGTGCGCCGTAGGGCTTGACTAGGTGAACCCACAGCGTGCGGTCGGCGACATCCAGTGCTTGCAGGCTTGTCATCAGTTCGTGTTTGAAGGTCACAGGCAGCGTAGGTCCGGGCGGTGTGTCTTCGCCGCGCCGACGCCGCTTGGGGATTTCCAGCGCCAGGTGGTCAGCGAGGAGGCTGGTGCTCCATTCCGACCGGGCACGGTTGGAGGTAACCTGCAAAGTCATGGACACCCGGTCCACCGAAGACGAGTCTTCGTCCTGCATCCGCTCCACCTTGAGCACGATCAGGTCGTACTGCTGCTTGAGAAGTTCAGCCATGACAGTCAGCCGGTCTGCGCAGCGTGTGCCGACGCCAGCTGCAGGCTGAGCCACCAGGTAGCGGCCTGGCTGATGTCGCCGTGGCCCATGATCGTTCGTGTGCCGTTGATGGCGCGCGGCGGCCTGACGGCTGGAAGTCGTAATGCACACCCACGTCCTCGATGCCCTGGAAACGGGCACCTGCAGCCTGGGGGCCGAATCCCCCCATGGCGGCGTAGCGGCTGGGCGTGCTGCCCTCGCCCGCGTACTGCAGTTCGCCGAAGTCACTGCTGCGACGCAACGCGAGGTGGTACATCCGCGTCAAAGGCGCGTCGTGTGCGCTATAGGTGGCACAAATCGGTTGCCTCACGCGGCCCAAGGCGCTGTGGAATCCACCGGGTCCGGTGCCACCCGGAAAATCGGTGGCAAAGGCGTATTGCGACACGGCCGGTTGCAACAGCAACGCAGACTCCACGCCACGGGTGTCGGCGGGCTGCGCGCACAGCGCCGTCAGCAAGACCTTGCAGCCATAGGAATGTCCGATCAGGTGCACCCGGGCCTCGGGCGCAGCAGTCAGCAAGGCCTGCAGCAGTGGCGCCAGGCCCTCGTGCCCCACGACGCCGGCGCGATCCTTCATCTGCCGCACGGTGAAGGGCTTGATCACATGGCGCGGGTCGAGGACGGCTAGCTTGGACAGCACCCCTTGCCAGTCCGCCGACGAAGGCCCTGAGACCTTGGTCGCACTACCCACGGTGCCGACATCGTCCTCGGTCGGTTCGGGCGTTGCCAGCGCAGCAGCAGCGGCCAGCAGGTCGGCAGCAGCGGGCGCGCCGGCACCCAATTCGTCATCGGCGCCGACGGAGCCCACCAACATGGCGGCCAGTTCCTGCGCTTGCGCAGTGGTCACCGTGCTGGCGTGGGCCAGTTCGTGAAAGCGCGCGCGGGCTGACAACGGCAGCGATTGCGCCACGTCGCGCAACAGCATCTGTTCGGCCTCTACCGCGGCGCCCTGGGCCTGCAAGTTGGCAGATGCGAACCCGGGGCCGACCTCGGATTCGAACCACGCCAGGGCCTGGCTGGGCCAGAAGACCCCTACGAGCAGTGGCTTGTAGTCTTCGGGCATCGGCAACTTCAAATCGCGGCGCAGCGACTGAACACCTTCGATAAAGGATTCATACAGTTCGGTGGCCGCCGCCCAATCGTTATTCCAGCCGTGCGAAAAGACGTAGATGTCGCGATAATGAGCCGCATGGGCCACAAGGTGGTCGCGGGTACGCGGGCCTTCACAGATACCGTCCTTGTCAAACGGGATCACGTAATAGGGCACGTCGGTGGAGTCGACTGAAGTGATGACGCGGTAGGGACCCGCTGGTAGGACACTGGGCACGATTTTCTCCCGGGAACGCCATTGACTTGGATCGCCGAACGATGCCACGTGCCGGTGGCGTTGTCAACCGATGGGCACAGGAGGTTTTCATGGATGCTTTGCAGGGGCCGGGCACGCATTCCGCCGGTGATCTCGAGGCCGCCTTCAAGCTGCTGATGCACGCGGACGACGCCAGCGCCATCGGTCGCCTCATCGAGACCCAACCGCTGGTGAACGACCCGCTGTTTCATTCCTTGCTCAGGCAGCGCCGCCTGCAACTGCACGAGGCAGATGCGTCGCTGGACGGATTGCGCGAGCAATTCATGACGCGCCACGACGTGCTGTTCACAATGCTGCACATGCGTGCACATGCGCAAGCCTGCACCGCCGCCGTGCCCGTGCCGCAAGCGGCTGTTGCTGCATTCGGCTCTACCGCCCCTGAACTGTTCGCGGTCATTCTGGATTCGCTGAAGGCGGCCGGACACGTCTTGCCGCCGACGTCCGGTCCAACCCACTACCTGCCAGACGGATGGTCCGCACTCGAGGCTGAACTGCGATCACTCCTGCCCGCGGGCGCTCCGCCATGGCCGGCGTGGGTACCGCGGGCGGGTGGCGTTTTCGGGCTGCTGCGCCTTTCCTGTATGTGCTGCCGCGAACCGAGATTGGCATTGCGCGCCTGGGCTGTGAATCCGCAGATCGACAAGACCTTCGAGAACGAGCTGCTGGACGGCAGGCTGAATGCCGACCTCTGTGCGCGCTGCGGCAGCGCGCTGTCATGGCCCGATCGGATATGGGTGGCGCAGCTGCCTCGACCGCAAGACCCGCTGGCGACATTGACCTGCCTGTTCATGCGCAACGGGCACGAACGCATCTATCTGCCGCCAACCGGGGCCGTTCGCATTCCTGCGTTCGATCGTGTCATGGAGGCAAGACTGGAAATGCTGGGTCGGCAACTCGGCCCCGACTGGTCGTTCGACTTGTCCGCCGGGTCAGGCGTCTTCAGCGATGGCGTGGCCTACGGCATCGAGGATCTGCGCCGCCGCCTTGCTGAGACACGGGACAAGCCCCCCGCCGAGCTGGAATACGACGACATCGTCGAGCAGATCACCCATCGACTGCGCCTCGGCGAGCTGGCCTACAGGGACGCAGAGGCATTCCTCGACTCGATTGCAGGCACGGCGATGGCGCGGTGGCCCGTGGTCGTGGCTGAAGGTGGTGAACCTGTCGAGGTGCTGGTTCGGCGGATGGTGCTTGAAGGCTGTCTCCGTGCCCAGGGGGCATCGGCGGGCGTGCTTTGCGCCGCCGCCGCGAGCGTGGCGCAGGCGTATTGCGCGTTGGGCCAAGTGGCCCTGGCCGAGATGAGCATGGCGCGCGCCAACGATCGCCTGGCACAAGCCGACGGCGGCGCGGTAGCGTTGCGTCGCAACGTCCTGGCAGCACAGGAATCGCTGCACATCGCACGCGGCGAAATGGACCTTGCCGCGAAGGTACGCGCGGAGATCCGTCAGCCAGCCTCAGCCAGCAGTACCGGAGTCGACTCCAACCTGTCGACTATCTCGGACGAGGAACTGGCCATGAACGAGGCGCTGTTTGCCCGGCATCGAGGCGACCTGACGGGCGCGCTGGCGGCGCTGATGCGCGTGCACGAGCGGTTTGCACAGCTAGAGGGCGAATGCGGCCGAGCTGCCGATCAATCCGGGGAGTTGCGCGCGCGCCAGGGACGCAGCGGCTGCATCGCCAACATCGGGAGTCTGAAGGCCGAGGCGGCGGCAGGCTTCGACCTGTTGCAACAAATCGCAGCGGTCGACGGCGATGTGTCGCGCTTGACGCCCAGCACCGTCCGGCAAGTGCAGCGCCTGGGCGACGCCAGCCGTGCCAGCATTGTGCTGGGCGGCCTCGCGGACCGCTGGGCTTCGACACACCCGGTGTCCAACGTCGCAGCCTTGCGTGCGCAGGCCGAAGCGGATCTGCGCCACGCCATCGATTTGGCAACGCAGACCGGCCACAGCGAATACCTGGGCATCCAGAACCTCGAACTCGCCAGGCTGCTGCGGGAGTGCGACCGGGAGGATGAGGCCTACGCCCTGCTGCCACTGGCTATTCGCCATGCCAACGATGCGGGCGACCAGCAGCACGTGGCGGCTGGCGCCTGGGAGCTCGCGCGCCAGGCCTCCAAGCGCGCTGACCTGCCGGGCGAACTCGGCGGCCTGGAAACGCTGATGCGTAGCGAGATCCGCGCCGTCATCGAAGGGCGTTCGTCCGCCGGCGATCTGTCACGCACGGCCGCGATGGCCGTGGATGCGGTGTGCGCTGCGAATGTCTCGGCCGCAGACATCGCCCGTGCCATCGCAATTGCGGAAAGTGGCAAGCGAGTTGCCATGGCCAGATCCATGCGACTGGGACCGGCGTGGGTCCCAGATGCCGGCGCCGCGTCGAGCAAACTAACCACCCTCATGGCCGAGCGAGAAGCCCTGCGCCAGGCCGCCTTGTGGGGCTCGTCGTCGGAGGGCGACGAGGCCGCTGCGCGTCTCGACGAGTTGATCCTCGCCGAGCGAGTGGCACTGGCCCAGCGCGACCCGCGCTATGCCGCCTGGCACGACGCCACCTGGGTCGGGCTGGCAACGGTTCCTGCGCTGCGACGCGCAATGGCACGGATAGGCCCGCGCACTACCATGATGGGTGTGGTTGCGAACGGCTCGATGGCCTATGCCTACGCGCTGTGGACCGAGGGAGCAGCAGCGGTTGCACACCCATCCGTTGGCGATCCAGGTCGCTGGCTGCCGCAGCTCGTCGAAAAGCTGCTGCCCCGACTGAGGCCCTTGGGCGCAGACGACTTGCTGCTGATCTCGCCATGCGCTGAATTGGACGCGATCTCCTGGGCCGAATTGCCTGTGGATGGCAAGCCACTGATCGCGCGGGCGGCGTTGGCCATCGTGACTGGGGCCGGCGTGCTTGAAATCTGCTCGGCGCGCAAGCGGCTAGCCCCAAGGGCAGCGGCTTGCCTGGGCGCGCCGCACCGCCCGGGATTTGCGTTCCTGGACGGTGCGCGCGACGAGGTCGAGCAAGTGGCTGCACGTCTGGCGAAAGCCGGCTTGGCCGTCAAGGGGCCTTTCGTGGGCCTTCAGGCCAATGTGGCGAACTTGCGTTGCGCGGCGGAGAACAGCGATCTGGTGCATCTGGCCTGCCACGGCGAGGCGGACGCAGACGGTGGCGTGAGCCTGATGTTGACGCCTAACCTCATCCAGGGCGACAGCGGCGTGGTAGGCGCGGACCTCGTGATGTCATCTTTGAAGCTGGCCGATGGCGCCATGGTGGTACTGGCGGCCTGTTCGTCGGCGAACGCAGGCATCGCGTCCCGTTTCATCGAGCCCGGACAGATACACGCGTGGCTAATTGCAGGCGCTGCGACGGTGCTTGCATGTCTTCGGCCAATCGGAGACGAAGCAGCGCGGGGCCTTCATGCATCGTTCTATGGGTATCTGCTGGAAGGCGACCAAGCTGCCGTGGCACTGGCCCGAACACAGCGTGACGCGGCCCGTGGTGCCCTCGGACACGCGCTGGCGGATCCCGATCAATGGGGTGCATATGTGCTTTTCGGCACCTGATCGACACCCCGCGATGCAGACCCCGATACATCGCTGAATCTCCCTGTGTGCCGCCTGCCGCTGCATACGATCCGCTGCGCGCCTCCAAATGAGAATCGGATCGAAACCGATTGACTGCTTCGGGGCGACGCATTCAGGGCCGCGGATGTCGGTTCAGGGTCGGCTGTAGCTATGGGCCAGAAACTGCCATTGATGAACATCAGTTTGCGGGGGATTTCGCTGATCACTGACGGACTATCCCGCTCGGCGAGCTGTGGAGGCTAGTAAACTAACAACGGAAACAAATCACTAATGGAGTAATGCATGCGGGATTGCGAATGCGTCTTTTGCAAAAGGTCAACACTGACGATTCTTGTTGCAAATGACTTTGCATTTGCGATTAGAGACAAGTTTCCTGCGAGGCCGCTACATACTCTAATTGTCCCGAAACGTCATATCACGGACATGTTTGAGTCAAGTGCGGAGGAGCGAGAAGCCATTCACGACCTTGCGATGCTTTGCCGCAAGAATATCTGCGATGACGACCCTAATGTCAAAGGATTTAATTTTGGGTCAAATATTGGTGTAGCAGCCGGGCAGAAGATTTTCCACGCTCATGTCCATTTGATCCCGCGACGTGCCGGTGATACTGAACTGGCACCAGCACGATCAGACCGAAAAGCTTGATTGATTGGCGTTGAACTTCTGTGGTTCTTTATGGCAGATCTTTGGCGCAAGTTCAAGCGCGGTTGACGTGACCACGCTGCTCAATGCGCCCTACGCACGGGTTGCGATGGGGCTGCACCCAGGCACCCTATCCCTTCCAGCGCCACCTCCACCGCCTCTTCCAGTGGCGTATGCGGCTCATGTCCCAGCTCTGCGACCAGCTTCGCGTTGCTCATCTCCAAGCGCGTGTTCCACAGGTAGTGCATCTCGCGCAGCTCACGCAGCATCGGCACAAACGGTGCGGCCAGCGCGGTGAGCCACCAGGGGAAGGCGCGCACGGTGGGTTGGGCGCCACCGTGCTTGACGACCACGCGGCTGATGGCGGCTGCCAGTTGTGTGCCATCGGCGTCCCAATGGCCGGCCATGTGGAAGACGGCGAAGGGCGTAAGCGTGTCGCGGCGTTGCACCAGCGCCACCATGGTGCGGGCCACGTCAGGCAGGTAAGACCATTGGTGTCCCACGCCAGGTGCATTGGGCACGCTGATGCCTTTGACCGGCTGACCGGCCTTTAGCATGCCTTGCGAGAACCAACTGTTGCCCGGCTTGGGGCCGAAGAAGTCACCTGCACGCACCACGATGACCTTGCAGCCCTGGATGCTGGCCAATTGCAGGCGCCGCTCCATCTCCACGCGGATGGCACCCTTGCGCGTGAGCGGCTGTTGCGGTGAGTCTTCACGCAGCGTGGGGAAGGCGTTGGGGCCGAAGTTGTAGACCGTGCCTGGAAGCACGATGGTGGCGCCCTGTGCCTGTGCAGCAGAAATGGTGTTGTTCAGCATGGGCAGCACCAGTTCGCCCCAGCGGCGGTAGCCGGGCGGGTTGACGGCGTGCACGATGACGGCGCAACCCTGGGCTGCGGCCAGCACGTCGTCGCGGTTCATCGCGTCGCCGCGTAGCCAGGTCATGCCGACCTGCCATTCCTTTGGCTGTTCGCTGCCGCGGTGCAGTGCGCGCACCGTCCAGCCTGCATTAATCAGTTGCCGAGCCATTTCTCCGCCGATGCCGCCGGTGGCGCCCAATACCAACGCTGTGTTGCTTTCCATCTTGTGATTCCTGAACGTGTTGCGATGGGATGAAGTTTGGGGTGGGCGATGCTATTAAGCAATTGACCAATATGTTGCAGCCGCTATACATTTCTGTATGACTACCGACAACTACACTGAGATCGGCTGGGAGCTGTACCGCTCTTACCTGGGCGTACTGGAAGAGGGCTCGCTCTCAGGCGCGGCACGTGCCATGGGCATTGCCCAGCCCACCGTGGGGCGGCACATTGACGCACTTGAAAAGGCGCTGGGCGTAACTCTGTTTACCCGTTCGCAAACGGGGCTACTACCCACAGAAGCGGCGTTGGCGCTGCAGCCGTTTGCCAAAGCCATGAGCAGTGCCGCCGCTGCGCTGAAACGTGCCGCGGAGAGCCAGGGTTCGGGCATCAAAGGCACGGTGCGCGTGACGGCCAGTGAGGTGATAGGGCAGGAGGTGCTGCCGCCCATCTTGGCCCAACTGCAGGACATGCACCCGGGCCTCAGAGTGGAGCTGGTGCTGACCAGCCGCGTGCAGGACTTGCTACAGCGCGAGGCCGACATTGCCGTGCGCATGACGCAGCCCATGCAGGAGCAACTGATCGCCCGGCGCATAGGCGCGGTACCACTAGGCCTGCACGCGCACAAGCGTTATCTGGACAAGCACGGCACGCCCGCCTCACTGGCCGATCTGGCGCAGCACGCGCTGATTGGCTTCGATGAAGAGACGCCGTTCGTGCGAGCCGCGCGCAAGGACTTCCCGCTGTGGAACCGCGACAACTTTGCGGTGCGCACCGATAGCGACATGGCACAGATGGCCATGATCCGCGCTGGTTGCGGTATTGGCGTGTGCCAAGTGAATCTGGCGGCACGCGACCCGAATCTGGTGAACATATTGCCCGGCAGTATTGCGCTGAGCCTGGAGACCTGGCTAACCATGCATGAAGATCTGCGCAACAACCCGCGCTGCAAGGTGACATTTGATGCGCTGTTGAAGGGGCTACAAGACTACATAACTTCCTAACAGATAGACTACGGCTCGGGGCCAAAAGCGGTCAAAGTCAAATGTCTGCTTTGAGCAGTTCCAACCATATTTTCAAATGTGAAAATCATCAAGATCATGTTCCGCATCATGAATAAATGCATAAAAATTCAAAAATCCGGAACAGAATTCGGATTAAACGGAACAAGATTAGACTAAACTGAAACAAAACTCTTGTTTCTTGTGTTTGATCTGTGGAACACCTTTCCGAAATCCTGAAAATCCTCGACGGCGCACTCAAAGCCAATGCCAGCATGGCCACGAACTATGCTGGCTTACTTGCGGACAAATTGGAAGAGGATGGTGAACGCCAGCAAGCCCGCTTGATTCGTGAACGCTTGGCACGAGCTCCCATCGCAATAGCTTCTGCACAGGGAGCAGGCCATGGTGTCCATTTTGGGCAGTTACCCACCGATAACGACAGCCGCCTCAACACTGTTGATATCACACAACCGCTGCTGGAATCAACGGACGTATTACTGCCAGATGCCATCCAAGCCAGACTGATGGAATTCATTCAGTGCGTCGAACACCATGACGAACTGCAGCGCGTGGGAGCTGCGCTTGCCAACCGACTACTGATCTATGGTCCGCCTGGAACCGGTAAAACCCAGACAGCACGATGGATCGCCGCACGCCTGAAGCTTCCCCTGCTCACAGTTCGATGCGACACCTTGGTTAACAGCCTCCTTGGCCAGACAAGCCGCAATCTACGCCGTGTCTTTGACTACGCGCAGCAATCGCCCTGTGTGCTGTTTCTGGACGAGTTTGACGCCTTAGCCGGCGCCCGTGGCAATGAGCGCGACATTGGAGAACTGCAGCGTGTAGTAATTGCTCTACTGCAAAACATTGATGCTCTGCCCGACAGCACGATCCTGGTGGCATCCACAAATCATGAGCAGTTGCTAGATCCGGCCATCGACAGGCGCTTTGCCTTCCACATTCCCATGCCCCTACCTGACACCACCCTGCGCGAAGCGCTGTGGCGCAAGAAGCTTGGCGCATTTGCACCTGATGATCTTGATTGGAGCGATCTAGCCGCCCTGTCTAGCGGCGCTACAGGCGCCACGATAGAGCACGTCAGCCTAGACGCTAAACGCACTGCAGTACTTTCGGGCCAGGCCCGTGCAGACACACTCATCGTGTTACGAAGACTAGGATTGACCCTGGCCTTGTCGCAAGGTGAGCGGCTTTCCACCACAGAACAAGAAATTCGTTGGCTAAGAGAATGGGCACCGGCGCACTTCACCATTCGTGCACTGGCATCCCAATACGACCTGTCGTTAAGGCGGGTTACAGGCATCATTAACGAAACTCCAGGGACTAGGGATGGCAACAAAGAAACGCACAAAGGCAAGAAGACTCGCAAACCCCAATAATCTTGCTGCACGTACAGAAAACCCTTTCATATTGATTTCACACGCAGCCGCCGACCTCCAAGGGCATGGCGGAGGGGGCGGGGGCGGCACTGAGCTCGTGCAAGTGAATCAGGAATTTTGCGAGACCCTCAACAATACTTTGGTCGTGACCCAAGCGGCACTGGGATCCGTTCTAGCACGCCACCCCAACTTACTGGCTGGCACCATTCTTCGATTGCGAGAGACTGGCATCGCTAAGAGCCATCGTCCCCTGAAGTTGGTACAGGCAGCCGGCCTCGAGCCCGCAGGACACGGACAGATTGACGAGATGCTAGTGGGGGCCAACGCTGCGTCCCTACAAATGCTTCAGGGACTGATTGCCGAAGGGCCCAACGGCAAGTTCAAAGCGAATTTGAGCGCTCTGTTGCGCATTGAACCGTGGAACTGGGCACGCAGAAACCCTGAAGGCACACTCACCTTGCGAGAGCGTGGCAAGGCTATCTTGCGGCCCCACAGCTATTTCAATGCAAATGCCACCCAGGCAGCACATGAAGCATTGAACCAGCTACTCAGAAGGCTCAATATCGTCACGCGCACGGTCACCCTTGGTCAGTCTCTGATCACCGTTCTGACTAATCTCGATGCCATAAGCGATGAACGGCTTGACGAATTGCTGGAGCACCCGGCGGTGCGCACACTGAGTGCAGATCGCCTTGCAAGCGCTGTGGCGACGGAACCAGCCATGCAAATACCCGTAGCGCCTGCCCATTTTCCCCCACCACCACCGCCTCCGCGATTACCAACAGTTGCAGTGTTTGACACCGGTACGGCACCAGGTCACACTACCCTGCAGGGATGGATTGCAAGCCGAGAGTTGTTTGTCTTGCCACCTGACACCAATTTCGAACACGGCAGCAATGTAGCCTCACTGATTGTCGGGGGCGGCCAAATGAATCCCACCTTCCCGAATTACCCCTGCTTGGTGCACGATGTTGTAGGACTGAAGTCCAGCAATTCACTGGTCTCCGACCTGATGCTGGACCTGGAAGAAGCTGTAAGAAACAAGCCCAACGTGAAGGTTTGGAACCTGTCCTTAGGCACTTACGGGCCCTGCCACCTCCAGGAATTCAGTGAATTTGCGCAAAAGCTGGACGAATTGAGCGATCGCCACAACGTACTGTTTGTTGTGGCGGCAGGAAACTATTTGCATGATCCCAGGCGAGTCTGGCCGGTTGAACTAGCCGGAGGGGACGACCGAATTTCCAGTCCGGCTGACTCAGTGCGTGCGCTGACGGTGGGCTCCATAGCACACGCCGATGCCCAAGACACGGTGGTTCAAACAAACGATCCTGCACCCTACAGCCGCCGCGGTATGGGCCCCGTGTTTACCCCTAAACCGGATATCGTGCACTTTGGTGGAAATGTCCACCACTCTGGAGACCCCGCTCAACCATGGCAAGCCGGCACCACGAGTACAGCAGTACTAACGGCAAACAACCAGCTAGCATTTGGCTATGGGACTAGTTATGCCGCCCCCCTGGCAGCTGCCATGGCGGCCCACACCTGGGCCGCCATGGAAGGCAATGCAGCGTTGCCACCATCGCCCCACTTGGTCAAGGCGCTGATGATTCATTCCGCCCAAATCAGCAGCCCAGAGCTCACTCCAACGGAAAAACGCTACTACGGCGCCGGCCTGCCACGGAACGCCGTAGATGTGCTGTACGACCGGGACGACAGTTTTACTCTGGCTTTTGAAGCTCAACTCACCACGGGCAATATGCGCTGGCGCAAGACACCGTATCCTGTTCCCCAGGCATTGCTACTCAATGGAAAATTTCGAGGTGAGGTCATCATCACTGCCGCATATGCCCCTCCATTGAACGGCGTCTATGGAGCTGAATATGTTCGGGCCAATCTCGAGCTGAACTGGGGATTTCTGGATGGCGATAGCTTCAAAGGCAGGGTTCCGTGGGATGGAGAGAAAGGCACATCTGGCTTGGAAGTTCAGCAGGTTGAGCATGGTGGAAAGTGGTCTCCCGTAAAAACTCAGCGCAAAGTGTTTTCTGATGGCATTCAGGGTGGAGACGCGTGGGCACTGCAGGCCAAGATGTATCAGCGCGCTTTTGAAGTTCCGCCAGATCAACCTATGCGAGTAGCCATCATCGTGACACTGCGCTCACTCGACGGTGACCCCAATATTCATGCGCAAGGAATTCAGGCCTTGAACAACACCAACTGGCTTCGTAGTTCCCTGCCCGTGCGTGTTCCTATTCACATTTGAGATCACTAGTGCCCGCTATCAGGCAATGAGTCTGAACCTACCGAATTCTGCTTTTGGTCGGCTGCAGTTTCGGGCCATGAGCGGGCGCTCACGAAAGTCTGCTTCTCCGAAGCTTTCCCAGGCTTCCCGAAGTCGCCCTATCGATAAGGGATGCCCCACATATTCTCACTCCTGGCTCAATCGGCCCGGCTGAGAAGACGTCACCGTGGTGTATTTGAAAAGGACACTGAACCAAAGCGGGTGAAAAGGCTATAAATGTCATCCAATCGACACTTGAAAACTATTCAAGAGTTTGTAGTCTGAATCTCACCGAAGCCATAATCACATTCTTTAAGAAGACCGCCGCAGCCCTCAAAGGCAGCGCACGCCGACAATTCATGGCCGATGCTGTCGAGCAATCCGGCCCTGGTGGCCAGACACAGGCAGAGGCCAAGCTGGGGTGGGCGCGCACCTCCATCCGTCTGGGCCAACGCGAAGGCAAGTCAGGCATACGGTGTGGTTCTGCTTGCAACCTGCGCGGTCGCAAACCAATCGAATTTCATCTGCCCAATTTGCTTGAGGATATCCGCCAAATCGTTGACGGTTTCAGCCAGACTGATCCTCAGTTTCGCCACAAACGCCTCTACACCCGGCTCACGGTGTCCGAGTTGCGCCGTCAGCTCATCGCTCAGAAGGACTACGCCCGAGAGGAGCTACCCGCAGACGAAACACTGAGACTTCGGATGAACCGGCTGGGGTTCATTCTGAAGAAAGTTGAGAAGTCCAAACCGCTGAAAAAGATTCCACAAACCAACGCCATATTCGAGCAACTCGCAATAGCCAATCAGAGCGCGCACGCCAATGAGGCAGTCCTGCGCATCTCGATGGATGCCAAGGCCGTTGTCAAGATGGGGGAGTTGTCGCGCGATGGGCGTACCCGCGCACCTACAGTGGCACTGGATCATGATTTCACTGGCGCCATGGTGACACCCATGGGTTTCTTTCTACCTCAGCATGACGAGTTGTACGTTTACATGGTGACCCGCTCGACAAGCGATTGCCAGGTCGACTGCCTGGAAAATTTATGGCACAGCGCCAAGCACAAGTTTCCCCTGGTGAAGACGCTTGCCATCAACATGGACAACGGTCCCGACTGCAACAGTTACCGGACTCAGTTCATGAAACGTTTGGTGGACTTCTCGCAGGAATCCGGACTCACCATCGACCTTGCCTACTATCCACCGTATCACAGCAAATACAACCCGGTTGAGCGCTGCTGGGGCATCCTGGAGAATCACTGGAACGGCAGTATTCTCGATAGCATAGAAGCAGTCGTGCGATGTGCCTCGTCAATGACATGGAAGGGCCAGCATCCAGTCGTAAAGCTGATCGATCGCGTCTACGAAAAGGGTGTCGCTTTGGGCAAAGTTGCTATGCGGGCGGTGGAAGCAAAACTCCAACGACTGCCAACACTGCCACGCTGGTTCATCACTATTCAGCCAGGATATGTACCGGAGCGGCAACAAGTGGGGCATCCCTAAGTGCGTGTTATCGCTATTTTGCGATACAAGAGGTTGGAAGAGCCACCGCAAGGGTCTGCACTGAGCAGTCCCTGAACCGCATCGGAAGTCCACTAGACTGAGGTTGATCCAGCGCAATGCGATACTTCGCATTTGCACCGGACGGTGGCCTGCTTTGAAGCAGCGGTAGGGCAGCCTTTTCTCAAAAGGTTCGCTCGGCGCGCATGACCTGTGGCGTTGCAGTGGGAACTCAACGCCCCTCAGATGTCCGGTTGCATCACAATGGATGGCACGTGGCTCGCTGGGCTCGCCGGTGGAGCGGGCACCGAATTCCAGCATAACGGACGGTGCAACATAGCCGGTACCGCTGCTCAGCGGTTCGTAGTCGATAAAAACCTTGTCACCTTCGGCCCGCACTGCTGCTGGCAAGCCTTGCTGCAATAGGTCTTGTTTGAGCCGGGGCACGATCTCGGCGTCAACCCAGCTTGACATGCGCGCACGAATCTCCTTGCTCCACTTCTTTTCCTGGCTCTTGCTGGCAGGCAAGGGTGAGCCTGTGCCGCCAATCAAATCGCTCGCGATGGCCCGGATGTCATAGGTCAAGTCCACGTCTTCGGAGAAGCGACGGATGACACCGTACGCCTTTGACAAGGACGTGCCACCCTTGAAGACAAGATGTTGAGCATGGGGGCCAGTGAAGAGGTGCCGCAATGCCCAAACCACCCAGATGTCTTTTTCCAGCAAGTGCTGCGAAATGCCGGATGTGTTGGCCGCCGTATTGAGCGCTTCCAGGCGTTCTTCGAGAGAGAGCCGGAAGAACTCAACCATGGGCTACCAGGGCGCTGACCTCTTGGGCCATCCAGGTCGGCAAGCGTGCCCGTGCCGAGGCGACCTCTTCCAACTCGGACGATGGCAGTTTGGAACGCAGCCTCCGGATCGCCTCAGCAGCTTTTTCTGGGCCCAGCCAGGCCAGTGCCCGCACCACATCACCGGCAGCCCGACCGGGGAAAATCAGTTGCCAGATTGGTGCATGCCGGAACTCGACCATTTGCGCGCCCAGCTTCAACTGACGACTGCGCCCGGATGTGAGATAGACCGCCCGCATCGGCACCTGCGTGGTTAGACCCAGCGCATTGGCGGCTGTAGCACCGTGAGACACGATGGTTTCACCGCGCTGGTTGGCCAGACCCTCGACCATTTTGAGGGCTGAAGGCGCACGGGCACCAAAGCGACTCTCGACGGGCAGGACATAGATGCCTCGGCCTGCACGCAGCAGAGTACCGCGCCCGACAAGGCGGGATAACACTTGGTCGATGGCCGCTCGACTGCCTAGGTGCAGTAGCTCTTTGGCGACCAACGGTGTGCCCTCCGGCAACCGGGACGCGAGCTCCAGTACTTGTTTGGCGATGGTTGGCATGGTGATATCTCTCAATTGGTAGAGTTATTACGATATTTCTGACACTTTTCAAGACATCAGTGCCGGGAAGCAGCTTGTCGTCGAGAGTCAACGATCACATCGAATTCCATGCTCTAAACCTGCGGTTGGGACTTCAATCGCATTGGGCCGCTCCACACCAGCCTGTCGTCGCCGACGCTTGGGTGCCCACTGCAGAAGTATGGCCCTTCCAATTCATCGCCTGATAGTTGACAGTCACCATCTTGCCAGCACAAGCTCTTTACATCACCATCGCTTCGAGCCGGAAAATGCCTGCAGATGCTCGAATCTCTTTCATGTGACCATGACCTGGAAGAATCTTGGTTTCTATCGTCACAAGTCCGACTTGTGCCAACTGGTCTACATCACGTTTGACAGCGCTGCGATCGCGATGCAGTCGCCCAGCGATGACTGTGATCGAACCCGGTTCACCCTTGACACTGCGGAACACGTCAAGTCGACTGGCAGTCAGCAGGCGCAGGAGATCGGCAGGATCTTCAAAGCTGACAGTGCGTTCCTCTGGCATCGGTTGACCAGCGTCAGCCAATCGTGCCAACACCCGCCCTCTTCGAAAGAAATCTTGTTCGTTACTGGCTTTAAGGGTGACATTTTTCATGCTGTGCTCCTGAGTGCAATCCAGTCAGTCTGGAACTGATCTTCAACGTCATCAAAACTTATGAATTTAACCGCAGCCACAACACCGAAATAGTGCCGGTGGTGATACCCATGCTGGTTGTCATAACCTACCACGCGCCCGTTGTCGCCAGCATGCAGTACATGATTGATATAGGCAAGGTTGTAACGAGTCACCTGACCTTGCGCATCAATCCAAATTTCACGTCGAAGCTGACCATTCCCACGCTTTTGCGAGATGTGGTGTGTATCGTCGACAATTTTTCGATCAGCCATGATCTATTTTATCATGGCTGCCTCCTGGCATGTGTTGATTTTTCGGGCTGCGGGGCATGTTGAGATAGGTCCCCGCATCGGTCCAGTATCTTGACCATCTTGGCGACCGTCTTGCGGCTGATGCCGAATTTCCTTGCTGCAGCGCGCTCGCTCATGGCATCGACCATGACTTCGCGTCTGACTTTGGCGTATAGGTCCACTTCTGTGTACATCCTCCCTGCCTCCCCAGATCTAATCATGGATCGCAGGATAGGCTTGGGACTGGTACCCGATTGCGCCGTCAACTAACTCCCTTTTACGTCCGCCATTCACACTGAACACTTCCAATCAATCACGACTGCTTCGCAGATCCTGCTGAATCTGGTGATTGCGCCGCTGAGCCCATGCGTCGCGCACAAAGAGATAATCATCGATTGCATCCCGGCGGAATTCGTCAATGGGCAACATCCGAGTCCGCATGTCAACGATCTCCAACACTTGCAACCCGCTGGCAGTACCGCTGTCCTGAACGTATCCGACAGGCGACAGCGGGTAGTCGCCCACGATGCCAATCGCGTCGCGCACGGTGCGTGGGCCAAGCAGCGGAAGCACCAAGTAGCGTGAGTCGCGCCAGCCCCAGGTCGCCAGCGTCTGACCGAAGTCCTC
>JADKAW010000021.1 GCA_016719055.1 Candidatus Rhodoferax mariagerensis
AGTTGCTCGAAACCGATGGTGGCGTTCACCAGGTCACGCAAAATCAGTCGGGCAGTTTCTGGCTCACCATTGAGAAATAGTGTCGCAGCCTCATCAAGCAGCGCTTGCGCAAATGACGCGTCACTTTGAACACGCTCGATGATGGTTTCTTTGAAACTTCTGGTCAATGCCATTTATAACCCCTTGTGTTTACTGCCTGGTTTGGCGGCCATCGCCTTTTTTCGCTCTTTGTACTGCAACCAATGCCTTTGGCTTTGTCGATGTCCCGTTGCTGGCCGCGTTTGGTGCCGCCACCGAACAGGACGATCAGCGTGTCGCAATCTTTGGCGGGTAGATCCGATAACCTGGACCCCAGTCGATGATGTATTCACCCATGCCGTCAAACCACTTGATGCTGGACGTATTGCCCAATGCCATTCGAAGTTTGGCAACGGTCACCTTGGCGGCAGCCTGCGCTGACAGGCTATCAAACCATTTCTTGTACGGGTTTGAGGCATCCTCACGTATGTACTCTTCGACTTTGATTGCGATGCTAAATGGTACATCTATGTTACCATTTACGCGCTGCGATCGCGATGCAGGTCGTTTCGTAGGTCGTTTCGTAGGTCGGATGCAAATGTTGGGAATGGACAGCCGTATAGCTGCCGCTCGCCAACGCCCGGTAACGCTGCAGACCTGTCGCCCAAGACCCGTTGAATTCGGCCTCCGTTTCGATTTCAAAAGCCGCTGATCCGCAGAAGATTGCTTTGGGTCGGGGGCAGGTTTCCGGGCTTTTGAAAATGCACATCTGCGCGGGCCAGATCCAGACACCCTGCGGCGTACGGATTTAGGTCTGGTCTCGCTGTATGCATCGCAACAGGGCGTCCCTCAATATGGTGTTGGCCGAGCCTGGCTTGCACAGCGCGAACTTATGCGCCCCAGGGGTTGATGATGCTGACGCCCAGGTCTTGGAAGTCCTTGACATTTCGGGTGACCAGCGTCAGATCATGCTGCAGGGCAGTGGCCGCCAGCAGGCCGTCAATGGCGGGCAGTGGGCGACCGGCATCACCTTGCAAGCGCCCCCAGCGGTCAGCCACCAGCGCGTCAACACTGAGCACTCGTCCCAGAAAAAAAGTCGGCAATTCAACGTGGAGCCAATCCACCAGAATCTGGCGGCGTTTGGCATCAATCAGCCGCTCAATACCCTTGCGGATTTCACCCAGGGTCAACACGCTCAAAAAAAGTGACTGCGCCGCGCAGCGCTCGAACCACGCGACCACATTGGCATCGGGGTGTTTGCGCCGCAGTTCCGAGATCACGTTGGTGTCAATTAGATAACTCACAGCGCAATCTCACGGGGCAGGCTGGGGTCACGCTCGAAAACGATATCGTCACCGTCGTGCAAAGGCGAGCACTGCATGAACGCTACCAACGATTGGGCGTTGCCGCTGAGCCGGTCAAACAATTCGCGCGACACCACCACCGCGACCGAGCGGCCATGCACAGTGATGTCTTGCGGACCATCCTGCTTGGCGCTTCTGACCAGGTCAGAAAAACGCGCTTTTGCGGTTTGCATTTGCCATGTTTGCATGAAAGTTCCTAAATTCTGATCTGAATGATCAGAATTTAACATGGTTTTGCGTCACGAGGGAAACCCTGGAATTTGGGTGGATCGCGCGGTGAATCCAATCCATCACAATGATATGGAACTCCAGAACTTGGAAATCCATGACATTTCGGGTCACCAGAGTCAGATCATGCTGATGCGGGGCTTTGAGACCGCCAAGCGCGCCGCTTCAAGTGTGTCGCGGGTCTTGATCGCCTCACGCCGCGCTGCAGCGGCAAAGTTTGTGTTCGCCGAGGCGTACAAAATGGCCCGCGATGAATTCACGATGATCAGCGCGGTGGTATCTATCTCGCCTTCTACTGACACTGTGCCGCGCCAGCCCGCCACAACGGTGGCCAGGGCATCACCCCCCTGCGCCCCGACACCCGGAATCAGCAATGGCAACGTGGGTGCCAGCGCACGCACCCGTTCAATCTCGGCCGGGTAGGTGGCACCCACCACCAACCCCAGCTGCCCGTTCAAGTTCCATGGGCCTTGGGCCAGCTGGGCGATGTGTTCGTACAAAAAGGGGCTGCCTGCCACATTGGCCAGCCGCTGCGCCTGAAAGTCATCACCGCCCGGGTTGGAGGTGCGGCAAAGCAAAAATGCGCCTTTGCCATGGTGCTTCAGATAGGGTTGTACCGAGTCAAACCCCATGAACGGCGAAAGCGTCACCGCGTCTGCGCCATAACGCTCAAAGGCCTCAATCGCGTATTGCTCGGCGGTGCTGCCAATGTCGCCGCGCTTGGCATCCAGAATCACTGGCACTTGCGGCGCTGTGGCACGGATGTGGGCGATCAGCCGTTCCAGTTGGTCCTCGGCGCGGTGCGCCGCAAAATAGGCAATTTGAGGTTTGAATGCCAGGGCCAGGTCGGCGGTCGCGTCAACGATGCCGGCACAAAAGTCGTAAATTCGACTGGCATTGTTTTTCAAATCTGCCGGAAACTTGGCCGGATCAGGGTCCAGACCGATACACAACAGGGAGCCGTTTTGACGCTCGGCCTGGCGCAACATGTCGATGAAGTTCATGATTTGATTGTACGAAGGCCTCTCTTTCTTTCGGGCTTTCTGCCGCTTCCTTGGTGATTGTGGTGTTTTTGCCTGCTCTGATCCGGGCAAACCGGCTTTGCCGTTAGACTGCCCTTCCCGCAGCCGCAGCCAGCACCCCACCATGATTCGCAGCGAACTTGACGACAACACGGATGACAACCCGCAAACCCAGCGGCAGCGGTCGGCCGCGGCTTCGCGCAGCACCTGGGTCAGCGTGTGGGTCAATTTGCTGCTGACCACGGCCCAGATTGCGGTGGGGATTCAGGCCAAGTCGCAAGCCCTGATTGCCGACGGCATCCACTCGCTGTCAGACCTGGTGGCAGACTTTGTGGTGCTGCTGGCCAACCATCACAGCCAAAAAGACGCCGACGCAGACCATCCGTATGGTCACCAGCGTTTTGAAACAGCGGCTTCTTTGGTGCTTGGGCTGCTGTTGCTAGCAGTGGGCCTGGGCATGTTGTGGTCGGCGGCCGTCAAGCTGCAAAACCCGGCCGAAATTGCCACTGTGCACATCGTGGCGCTGTGGGTGGCAGCGGGCGCGCTGGTGGCCAAAGAATCGCTGTTTCGCTACATGCTGGCGGTGGCCAAGCGGGTTAAAAGCAGCATGCTGGTGGCCAATGCCTGGCACGCACGCTCTGACGCCGCCTCGTCACTGGTGGTGGGAGTGGGAATTGTCGGCAACCTGATGGGTTACCCGATTCTGGACCCGATTGCTGCGGCCATTGTGGGCTTCATGGTGACCAAAATGGGTTGGAGTTTTGGCTGGGACGCCATGCACGACCTGATGGACCGTGCTGTGGACGCTGCCGAGGTGCAAGCCATTCGCAAAACGCTGATGGAAACCCCAGGCGTGAGCGGCGTGCACGACGTGCGCACCCGCAAGATGGGCGACATGATTGTGGTTGATGCACATCTGGAGGTGGTGGCAACACTCACAGTTGAGCAAGGGCACGATATTGCTGTGGTGGCGCGCCAGCGGGTCATGCAACACCACCGCGTGATCAACCTGATGACGCATATTGACCCACACCGCCGACCCGACCTGGATCACGCGGTGCTGGCCCGGCGCTGACATGTGGCGGGTTCAGGCGCTGGGTGCGCCCTGCACCACGTCGGCAGCCAGGCACAGGTCCTCCCAGGCGCGCGCCTTGTCGTGACCGGAGCGCAGCAGGTACTCGGGCGGATAAGTCACCACCACTGGCACGCCCTGAAAACGCCAGACTTGCCCGCGCAGCTTGCCCAGCGGCAGTTTCAGCCCATCAGGATGGGCCTCGCAGAGCAGCATCTGCATGGCAAATCGACCCATGGTCAAAATCACTTTGGGCTGAAGCAGCGCGATTTCACGGCGTAAATAATGAGCGCAGGCTGCCAGCGCAGCGGCGTCGGGCATGGTGGGCAAGGCCGGGCGGCATTTAAGCGCAAGGCTGAGGTAAGCCGTGTGCGCTGGCACTGAGGTTGAGCCAGTGGCAGCAGGGTCAGGCACTGCGCCAGACGCCATCGCAGACTCAAAGCGTTTGACGCCCACAGCGCGCAGCATGTTGTGGAGCAATTTGCCGGAATCACCCACAAAGGGTTTGCCGGCGCGTTCCTGGGCGTCGTCAGGCGGTTCGCCCAGCACCATCCAGTCACAGCGCTGTGGTTCAGGCGGCAGCTCAAAAACGGGTGCCTGACGCCCCAGACACATTCGGCAGGCCTGGCAACTGGCCACACTTTGCGTCAGGGCAGGCCCGTCCATGCCGGCAATACCGTCTGCCAGGGGCAGCAGCGCAGCGGGTTTGGGCGTGGTGCCGGGGTTGACCGGCACGGCTGTTTGCTGCGCTTGAAGGTGCACGCCAGCCGCGATGGTGGCTGGTGCAGCCATTGGTTTTGCTGAAAAAATTGAATCATTTTGGCTTGTAGCCCTTTCAGAGTATGCGCTGGTCACTTCAGTTTTTATAGCGCCTTGACGTGTCGCGGCAACCCGCGTCTGGGCAGCCGGGGGAACCAGTTCCGTAGCTGGCAGTGGCCACCAGACGCGCACACCCATCTCGGCCAGCATGGCGCGTTGACGGTCGTCCAGGTTCAGGCTCATGGGCGCATTCTTGCAGAGTCAGTCGTTGTGGAGTCGGTAGCTCATCACCAGTGCATCTTCGCGCAGACCGGCTTGCGCCGGGTAATACTGTTTGCGTTGCCCGACATGACGAAAGCCGTGGGCCTTGTAGACATGGATCGCTCGGGCGTTGCTGGGGCGCACCTCCAGCCACAGCCATTTGGCAGCCTGCCCGCGTGCCCACAGTGCCAGCGCCTCCAGCAGGGTTTGCGCCCAGCCCTGGCGCTGGTGCGTTGGTGCCACCGTGATGTTGAGCAGGTGCGCTTCTTCAACGCCCTTCATGGCGACAAAATAACCCAGTAGCTGTTCGCCAGCCAGCAGCAATTGCGCCTGGTAGCCACTGGCCAGACAGTCACTGAAATGGCTGTGTTGCCAGGGGTGGGCGTAGGCCTGTTGCTCCACCGCCAGCACGCTATCTAAAGTGGCCAGCGTCATGGGCTCAAACCGGACCTCGGTGCCAAGGTTTTTCACCAGCCTGGTGGCTGCGGCCAATGATGCGTTGCTTTGCGCGCTCATGCCGATGCTGTGGCGGCCTTGATTGCCGCGCGCTCCTGTGTGGTTTGTGCCACCTTGTCGCGCACATAGGTCGGTAGCGCTTGCGCAGCCGCCACGGCACCCCCACCAGCCAGCAAAGCCGGTGCCAGGCGCAACAGCGCAGTGGCGCAGGGCAGGGCGTGCACCCGGCCGGACTGGGGCAGGCGCGCTGCATAAGTTTCAAACACATTGCCAGCCAGCAGCATGCCCATGTCCAGCACCTCGGTCACATCGATATCTTCAGGCTTTATCAGCCTGCAGCCCTTGTCAGATAACCACTGTCCGCTATCAAAATAAAATTTTTGCGCGTAGATTTCGTCCATTCGGGCATCCAGCATGGCCAGTACCCGGCAACCCTCGCCCGCCTGGCGCTGAAAGCGCGCCTCTTCGGCCACAGCCATCAGCGTGTTCACCGGCAGCACCGGCACGCCGGCACCAAAAGCCAGACCTTGTGCCACGGCACAGGCACTGCGCAGGCCAGTGAAAGAACCTGGACCAGCGCCAAATACCAACGCGTCCAACTCTTCAAAACGCAGGGCCGCCTGGGCCATCAGCGCCAAAATCTGGGGAATAAGCTGGGTCGAGGTCAGCGCGCCACCGGCTGCGTGATGCTGCCAGGGCTGCGCCTGCCCATGGCGTTGCACCGCCATCGACATCCATTCGGTGCTGGTATCAAACGCCAGCAGGTTCATACGGCAAAAAACCAGTTTGTGTGGGGCATGCCCGGATTATCGACGGCGGCCAGGCGGTCGCCGGGTCAGGGGCTCAGACGCACCTCGTCAAGCTGCTCGGGGCTTAAAAATTGTTCGCCGTAACGGCGGTAAACCTCGGTCTTGACAAACACGTCAAACAAATCAGGGTCAATGTGACCGCCGCGTTTGAGCATGTTCATGATGTCCATGGCTTGCGACAGCTTCATGCTCGGCTTGTAGGGCCGGTCGGAGGCCGTGAGTGCCTCGAAAATATCGGCAATGCCCATGATGCGAGCCTGCACCGACATCTGTTCGCGCGACAAGCCCTTGGGGTAACCCTTGCCGTCCATGCGCTCGTGGTGACCACCCGCATATTCCGGCACGTTTTTCAGGTGCCGGGGCCAGGGCAGGCGCTCCAGCATCTTGATGGTGGCCACGATGTGGTAGTTGATGATGTCGCGCTCGGCCGTGGTCAGGGTGCCTTTGCGGATGCACAGGTTTTCCATTTCGTCGGCACTGAGAAAGTCGGTTTGCACGCCATCCACGTTGCGCCATTGATGCTGGCTGCCAATTTGGCGGACTCGGCTGATGTGTGCATCGCTCATGCCCTCTGAGCCCACATTGGCCAGCCGCAGAAAGTCGCGGTCATCGTCCAGTGCTACCTGTGCAATGGCCGAACGCGCCAGCGCGCCAGCCTCTGCCTCAAGGTCAAGCGGCTTGCGCAGTGCCAGCTGTTCGCGCAGAGCGGCAATTTCGGCATCGCGCTTGAGCACTTCAAAACGTGTGTCCACCAGGTCAATGCGGTCAAACAGGGTTTGCAGCTTGGTCGCCTTGTCAACCACGTGCACCGGCGTGGTGATCTTGCCGCAGTCGTGCAGCAGGCCGGCAATTTTGAGCTCATAACGATCAGCCTCGCTCATGCTGAAGTCTGCCAGCGGGCCGTCTTGCAGGTCGGCAGTCGCATTGGCCAGCATCATGGTCAGTGCTGGCACGCGCTGGCAATGGCCCCCGGTGTAGTGCGATTTTTCGTCGATGGCCAGGTTGATCAGGCCGATGAATGACTCAAACAGTTCTTCGAGTTGTGTCAGGAGGCGCCGGTTGCTCAGGGCAATGGCGGCTTGTGAGGCCAGCGACTCCACCAGGCGCTGGTCGGCGTGTGAAAACGCCACAAGCTCGGTGGTGCCAGGCGGGCGCGCATTGATCAGTTGCAATACGCCGATCACAGCACCTTCGTGGTCACGCATCGGCACCGTCAGAAACGACTGGGAGCGGTAGCCGGTGCGGGCGTCAAACACCTGCGTGCCAGAAAAATCAAATTCGTCAGCGTTGCTGTATGCGTCGTCAATATTGACCGTCACGCCATGGATGGCAGCGTAGGCGGCCACCAGCGAGTCATTTGGGCCACCACTATCGGTCTTGAGCGCGATATCTGGGAAATTGATCGCACTGCCTGACGTGCCACCCATGGCGATATTGAGCGAGTCGGTGCGCAAAATTTCAAAACGCAGCGTTTCCCCGTCGTCAAGCATGCGGTAAAGCGTGCCACCGTCGGCATGGGTGATGGTTTTGGCGGCCAGCAATATCTGCTCAAGCAGGCGCGTGATGTCACGTTCTCGCGACAGCGAAGCCCCGACATCATTGAGCTGCTCGAGTCGTTTGAGCAGCCCCTCGACCGTGCTGGAATCACTTGCAGTTGTTGCGTTCATACACCATGCCTCGGGTTAGCGGCCTGAAAAACCGGTTGCGTGCTCAGAAATTGTAAGGAAACGGGGCCATGACAGTGAGTGCGCAAAAAATGGCCCGAATTTGTCGCCTAACATCCCATTGTTTTGTCAGGGTTCATCGATTTGCGCAAAGAGTCATCATGCACGACCCATCCCGCCATCGCACCAAAGCGCTCATCATTTCGAGTGTCGGCCCGGGTGCGCTCAATTTGGGTGGTCGCTGGCGCCAGATGGCGCTGACATTGGCGTTGGGTGGCTTGCTCGTTGCGCTGCTCTGGCTGGCCTCGGCAACCCGGCCCTGGCAGGCTGTAGAAAACAAGTTCTTTGACCTGTATACCGCCCTGAGCGCTCCCTACAAAAGCCCGTTGCCACTGGTCATTCTGGCCATTGACGAGCCCAGCTTTCAGCAGTTGCAGACGCAGTGGCCGTTTCCGCGTCGCTTGCATGCGCAGGTGCTCGATCGCCTGCGCGCAGATGGTGCACTGGCCGTGGGTTTTGATGTGGTGTTCGCCGAGCCCTCCAATCAGACCGATGATGATGCGCTGGCGCAGGCCATCGCCCGTGCCCCGCCTGTGGTGCTGGCGGCCACGCGTGAGCTGACCGAAAGTGGCAACGCCTCGCTGTGGACCGAGGTGATGCCACTGGCGCAGTTTGTCAGTGCCGGGGCCATTGCCGGACAAACCCGGGTGTCGCCAGACGACGACTTTGTGGTGCGCCGCCGTGAAGCCAGTCCTGACACATTTGCAGCGCAGCTCGCCACGCTGGCTGGCAGCAGCTTGGGCATGCCAGTGCAAACTGACTGGGCGGAGTTGATTGGCTACGCGGGGCCTAGAGGCACCTTTGACACCCGCTCTTACTACCAGGCGCTGGAGCCTGGCCTGTTGCCCGCCCGGTTCTTTCGGGACAAGATTGTGCTGATTGGCCGCTCGGTGCGTACCGCCAGCGAACTGGAGCGCTCACAAGCCGACATGTTCAATTCGCCGTTTGCGGTGATGGATCACGAAGACCGGCTTTTTCCTGGCGTTGAAATCCAGGCCAATTTGCTGGCCAATCTGGTCCACGGTGGCGCGCTTGGCCATGTGGGTCAGGGTTTGCAGGTGGCGCTGGCGTGCGCCTTGGTGGTGGTGTTGACCGCCTTGTCGCTGCGCCTGCATCCGTGGGTGGTGTTCTTGGGGGTCGGCTCATTGACAATTGGTTCGGCGCTGGGCTCGCTCTGGTTGTTTGCGGTACAAAAAATCTGGCTGCCACCGCTGCTGCTGATGCTGACCGTGCTCGGGCTTTACGGCAGCAGCCTGTTGCTGGGCTACCTGGCATCGCGCAAACATGCCCTGCAAACACGTCTGATGTTTTCACAATATGTGCCACCCGAAGTGGTGGCACGCCTGATTGACAACCCAGGCCTGTTCAAACTGGGTGGCGAGGTGCGCGAGCTGACCCTGATGTTCACCGACCTGGCCAATTTCACCGCCATGTCAGAGCACTTGTCGGCCCCGGCAACCGTCGAGGTGTTGACGGAATACTTCAACACCATGACTGCCATCGTGCACCGTTATGGCGGCACCGTGGACAAATTCATTGGCGACGCCGTCATGGCGTTCTGGGGCGCACCGTTGCCTGATACCCATCACGCCGAGCATGCCGTGCGTGCCGCCATCGACATGCAGCAGGCCATGCAGGGATTGACCGATCAGCTGGTGTCACGCGGGCTGCCCACCATTCATATGCGCATCGGCGTTCATACCGGCTCGGTGGTGGTGGGCAATGTAGGCTCACGTTCGCGCTTTTCTTACACCGCCATTGGCGACGCGGTCAACCTGGCAGCCCGTCTGGAAGGTGCCAACAAGGCCTTTGGCAGCGGCATTTTGCTGTCAGAAGCCAGTGCGTCTGGGCTGCCACCCGAGCTGCATTTGCGCCACCTCGACACCGTCATCGTCAAAGGCAAGAGCGAGCCAGTCAAGGTCTATACCCCATGTGACGACACCGTGCTCAGGTCGCTCAGCGCCACCGGCGTGGCGTATTTTCATGAGCGAAGCTGGGACGAAAGCGCCGCCGCTTTTGCCCAATTGTTGGCGCACAAGCCCGGCGACCTGGCCGCCCTGCGTTTTTTACAGCGCATTGACGCTGAGCGCGCGGCACCCGCCGATGGCACCTGGAACGGTGCACTGTCACTGGACAAGCTGTAACCAGCATCTCAAAACAAGGATCACCTCAGATGCGATTTGAATCAATGCAAATTTTTTGGCCCAGCTTACAGCGCCGACTTCTGCTCGGCAGCAGCGCCTGGCTTCTGGCCGGTGGCTGGCTTGCCAGCGCACAGGTGCCAGCAGTACCCGAGGCTGTGGCCGCAGCATTGGCGCGCGCCCAGATTCCGCTGGACGCTGTGAGCCTGCTGGTGGCCGATGCCGAGGGCAAGACACCGCCGCGCCTGAGCCATCGCCCCGAGGTGCCCATGAACCCGGCATCCACCATGAAGCTGGTCACCACCTACGCTGCCCTGGACTTGCTAGGCCCGGCCTACAGTTGGCGCACGCCGGTGTGGCTGGACGGCCGGCTGCAGGGCGGTGTGCTGAAAGGCAACCTGGTGATCCAGGGCCTGGGTGACCCCAAACTGGTGCACGAGCGCCTGTGGCTGCTGCTGCAGCGCGTGCAGGGCATGGGCGTGCAAAAAATAGACGGTGACGTGGTGCTGGACCGCCGGGCGTTTGCGCCACTGGAGTCGGCCCCCGCTGATTTTGATGGCGAGCCACTCCGACCCTACAACGTGGCACCAGACGCCTTGCTGTTCAACTTCAAGTCGATGTTGATGACATTCGCGCCTGATCTGGTGGCCAATGTGGCACGGGTGCGTTATGACGTGGCGCTGGCCGGGGTGCAGATGCCCGCTGCCGTGCCCCTGCTGACCACCAAGGGCGCGGCCTGTGGTGACTACCGGGGCCAGCTTAAGGCTGACTTTACGGACCCGGCGCGCATGGTGTTTGCCGGTAGTTACCCGGCAAGTTGTGGCGAAAAAGTCTGGCCGCTGGCTTATGGCGACCCAGGCAGTTACAACGCCCGCAGCCTGGAGGCCTTGTGGCGCAGCATGGGCGGGCAACTGAGCGGACGTGTGCGCGACGGCATTGCACCCATGTCGCCCGCTGGTTTTGATCTGACCAGCCCGACGCTGCTGGAAATTGTGCGTGACATCAACAAGTTCAGCAACAACGTGATGGCGCAGCAGGTGTTTTTAAGCCTGGCGCTGCCCAAGCAATATACGGCTGAAGGTGTGGCCGCAGGGCCAGGCGCACCCGCAGTGCCGGTCACGCGCGACATGGCGCGCGACGTGGTGCGGCGCTGGTGGTTACAGCGCATCAGCCCAACCGATGCGCCGGTTGTTGACAATGGCTCGGGCCTGTCGCGCCAGGAGCGCATCAGCGCCCAGGGCATGCTCAAGCTGTTGCAGGTGGCCTATGCCTCGCCAACCATGCCAGAGCTGATGTCGTCGTTACCAATCGTCGGGGTGGATGGCACCCTCAAACGCAGCCGGGCCAGCCCGGCCAGCGCGCACCTGAAAACCGGCAGCCTGCGCGAAGTGATGGCGCTGGCGGGCTATGTGCATGCAGCCAGCGGCAAACGCCTGTGCCTGGTGGCATTTGTCAACCATGCCAACGCTGCTGCGGCACGCCCGGCGCTGGATGCCTTGTTGCAATGGGCGGTCAGCGACAATGGCACGCTCTGATGCCCATTGGGCACGCTCTTGACGCGACCCCTTTATGAACTTGACCGATCTCATTGGCACGCTGGCTGCTGTTCTGACCACTGGCAGTTTTTTGCCGCAAGCCTGGCACACCTTCAGAACCAAGGACGTCAGCGGCATTTCGCTGGGGATGTACAGCGTGTTCACCGTCGGTGTGGCCGGCTGGTTGGTATATGGTTTGATGTTGCAGGCGTGGCCCATCGTGATCTCCAATTTCATCACCCTGACGCTGGCCTCGACAATTTTGTTCATGAAGTTGCGCTACCGCTCAAGGTGTTGAACTGGGGTTTACCCGGTTCACGTTTTTGAGGTTCAACAGTAACATTTGCGGATTAAAAAGTACGGTCGTTCTTTTATTATTTTTTGGAGAGTTTTGATGCGGCAACTGAAATGGGTTGGGGTGGCGTTTGGTACAGCACTGCTGTTGGCGGCTTGTGGCGGCGGAGACGGCGATCAGACGCCGACCGTCAAGTTCACCTCCATGGTGTCGTTTGGCGACAGTCTGAGCGACGTGGGCACCCACAAAGTGGGCACGGTGGCAGCACTGGGGGGTGGCTTGTACACCGTCAACGGCATTGCGGGTGCCATTGGCGCCAACCCCACGCCCAGTAAAAACTGGACTGAGCTGATCGCGGTGCAGGCCGGCCTGGCAGCGCCCTGCCCGGCACAAACCGGTCTGGACGGCGCCGCGGCCCAGGGCTTTAGCGTGCCGGTGGTCAACCACACGGGCTGTTATGGCTATGCCCAGGGTGGCTCACGCGTGACCAACCCGGTCGGACCCGGCAACAAGCTGCTGGGTGGTGACAATGCCTTGCTGGGCCAGTTGACAGTGCCGGTGGTTACCCAGATATCGAACCACTTAACGGCCAGCGGCGGCAGCTTCAAAGGCACCGAACTGGTCACCGTGATGGCCGGTGGCAACGACATCTTCCTCAATCTGGCAACGATTTCACCCACCGTCACCGCACTGGTGGGTGCCGGCATGAGTGTGTCTGATGCCACCACCCAGGCCTCGACCTCGGCAGTCACCGAAATGGGCAAGGCGGGTGCCGAGCTGGCGGGTTACACCAAAGCACTGATCGTTGGCAAAGGTGCGAAATATGTGGTGGTGGTCAATTTGCCTGATGCCAGCAAGACGCCCTTTGGTTACAGCCAGGAAGCGGCTACACAAGGGCTGATCAATGGCATGGTGACCACTTTCAATACCCAGCTGCAAAATGGTTTGGTCGGCACCCCGGGTGTGATCATCGTAGACGCCTACAGCGACATTCGCAATCAGGCGGTCAATCCGGCCAGCTACGCGCTCAGCAACGTCACCATGCCCGCCTGCAATCTGACAGCGCCCAGCCCAAACGCGCTGGGCAGTTCGCTGGTGTGCAACAGTACCAATGTGGTGGCGGGTGATGTGTCGCACTACCTGTTTGCGGATACCGTGCACCCCACCCCCTATGGCTACAAGCTGCTGGCACAACTGGTGACCAAGAGCCTGGTACTGGCGGGCTGGCTTTGACTGACTTGAACGCCCCTGAGAACCTTCTTTGCAAATGACAATGAAGCTCGTGGCTATTGCGGCAGCGCTGTCAACCGGCACCGCTGTCGCGCAAACCGCGGGCACCTGGATGGCACGCGTGGGGGCCATCACGGTTTCTCCGCAAGTGAGCAGCGGCTATTTGTCGGCACCTGATTACATGGGCGGCACCAAAACGGATGTGAGTTCAAACACCCAGCTTAGCAGTGGCGTCACCTACATGTACACCGACCATTGGTCAGTGGATGTGCCGGTGGCATTGCCCTTCAAGCACCAGATCATGGGCGACGGTGCCTTGAAGGGCGCGGGCGACCTGGCTGAAGTCAAAACCTTGCCGTTGACGGTTTTTTTGCAGTACCGGTTCCTGCAAGCCAACGCCAAATTTCGCCCATATGTGGGCTTTGGCCTGACCTATGCTTACATCTATGAGGCAACGGGCAGTGGCAAGCTCACCGCCACCACCAACCCAGGCGGCCCGGCGACCTCGTTGTCGGTGGACTCAAAATGGGGCCTGAATGCTCAAATCGGTGCCACCATCAGCCTCGATGACAAGTGGTTTATTGACCTGCATTACAGCAAGTCCAACCTGAGCACCACCACTCATTTTTCAACTGGCCAGCAACTGGGTATTGCGCTTGACCCGGCCTGTTATGGCATCGGAATTGGCTATAGGTTTTAATCAATAGGGGTTTGCCATGAATTTGTCCATATTGCGTTCTTTGGCCTGTGGGCTGTGTCTGCCAGTCGTCAGTGTGGCGGCTTTTTCGCAAAATGTGACGCCGGTGACCGACTTTAAAAACGGCCCCGGCAATGGCTTGTACAGCTACGCGTCCAGTACGCCGGCGGCGGTCATCGATCTGATTCAGTCCAGCCGACCGCGTCCGCCAGCTACCGCTCAGGGCGAGCTTTTCCTGCCACCCAACGCACCTAAGGATGTGAAGTCACCCGCAGTGGTGCTGGTGCATGGTTCTGGGGGCATTTACCCCGAGCAGGGCACCTTCTGGGCCAAATTGCTCAACGCACAGGGTATTGCGGCCTTTGTGATTGATGTGTTTGGCCCGCGTGGTGTCAAGTCCACCGGTGAGGATCAGGGCCTGGTGCCGTTCGCAGCCGACACAGCCGATGCTTTTGTGGCCTTGGGCATGCTGGCCAGTCACCCGCAGATTGACCCGAAGCGCATTGCCGTCATGGGCTTTTCACGCGGCGGCATCACCGCTGTTCGCAGTGGTGTGGTACCTATCATCAAAGGCTCCGCACCGGCCGGTCTGCGCTTTGCTGCACACATTGCGCTTTACAGTGGCGGCTGCTCGGGCATACTTTCCGTGACGCCCAAGGCGGGAGCCTTCAGCCCCGAACCCATGCTGTTTGTACACGGTGACGCCGACGACTACGCCTACCTGAGCGACTGCCGCACCTATGCGCAGCGTATCAAGGCAGCGGGCACACCCACCGAACTGGTCGTGTTGCCAGGCGTGCGGCACAAGTTTGATGTGGACAACACCCGGCTGATCAGTTTGCCATCCAACTCCAAGGCCAAAGAGGGCTGCCCGCTTGAGTATGACTTCCTGGACATGAAGACGCGTGACCGCCGCAGTGGCGAGGCACTTTCAGCAGACAAGGTCAAGGAAATCAGCAACGACCTGTGCGCCGCCAAGGGTGCCACCATGGAAGGCAACCGCGCTGCCCGGGACGCGGCAGGCAAGGCGGTGACAGAGTTCTTGGGCCGAACCTTCGGGTCTTAGCACTGCACTCAGCTGGCCGCTCGCTGCAAGCGGTCGCGCACACCGTCCCAGGCGGGGGTATCGGGTGGTATTTCAACCCAGATCGTCTGGACACCCTGCGCGTCGAAGTTGCGCAGGGCGGCAAACAGTTCCTGCGCGGCGTTGACGGCATCATCGGGCATGCGCCGATAAAGCACATGTGATGATGCATCCTGAAGTGCCGAGCGACAGTACAGTGCCGTCACTGGGCGGGCAGCCACAATGTCTTCATCAGACTCCAGCATCTCCAAGGCCGACAATAATGCCTCGGCTGACATCAGTTGCACCCTGGCCTGTGGGGCGTAGTGCGACTCAAGTGTTCCAGAAGCCTTGGGCGCGGGTGCTGCTTGCGCTGGCAGCTCATTTTTTTGAAGCACTTTGTGGCCACAAACAGCCTGCACCTGGTCAACTGTCACCACCCCGGGCCGCAGCAGCACTGGCGCACCCCGAGTGCAGTCAATGATGGTGGACTCAATGCCCACGTGGCACGGTCCGCCGTCCAGAATCAACAAGCCATCACCAAATTCCCCTGCCACATGCGCAGCCGTGGTCGGGCTCACCCGTCCAAACTGATTGGCGCTGGGGGCTGCCAAGCCCCACAAATAATGGGGGTCAGGTTCCAATTGTTTGTCATTCACGCCTGACTCATCCTGGTGAATTGGCATCCGACCCCAGTTGAGCACGGCCAGGGCAATGGGGTGGGCCGGGCAGCGCAGGCCAATGGTCGGGTGCCCACCTGCAGCCGCATTGGCAACACCGGCGCGCCGTGGCAGGATCAGCGTCAGGGGGCCGGGCCAAAAAGCCTTCATCAACGCCTGGGCAAATTCAGGAATGTCTGCGGCATAGTGGCTAGCCGACTGTGCGTTGGCCACATGAACAATCAGGGGGTGATCGGCCGGACGGCCTTTGGCGTTGAATATGCCGGCAACCGCAACGTCGTTGTCGGCGTCCGCAGCCAACCCATAGACGGTTTCGGTTGGCAAGCCAATCAGGCCTCCAGTCCTTATGCAGTCTACTGCAGCCGCTATTGAATTTGAATATTCACCCGACAGAATCACATCATGACCTGATGAAAAAGGCCGTGCCTTAAAAGGCTTCAATGCCCAGCAGACTGGCAACCTGCAGTGCCACAGCGTTGGCCGCATCGGCGCTGCTGGCGGTAACGGTCAGATGCCCCATCTTGCGGCCCCGGCTGGCTTTGAGCTTGCCGTAAAGGTGCAAGTGCACACCGGGCAAAGCCAGCACCTGGTCCCAGCACGGGGTGACGCCATCCACCCATAACTCGCCCAGCAGATTGAGCATGACGGCCGCGCTGTGCTGGCGCGGCTGCGTCAGTGGCAAGCCAGCCAGGGTGCGCACCTGCAGCTCAAACTGCGACACATCACAGGCATCGAGCGTGTAGTGGCCGCTGTTGTGCGGGCGCGGCGCCATCTCGTTAACCACCAGGTCGCCCAAGCTGACTTGCTCGGGCGAGCCACCTTCCAGCACAAAAAACTCAACACATAACACGCCCACATAATGCAATTCATCAGCTATGGATTTTGTAGCTGTTACCGCTTTATCAATGAGGGCTAGAGGCAGATTTTCCTCATAAACCTGGGTCACGGCCAAGATGCCCTGGCGGTGCTGGTTCAACTGCGGCGGAAAGTGCACGCAGTCGCCATTGGCACCCCGGGCCACGATCACCGAGCACTCGGCCGCTAGCGGCAGCATTTTTTCAAGCACACAGGGCACCAGCTTGAGCTGCTCCCAGGCGCTGGCCAGCTCGTCCCGGTTGTCAACCCTCACCTGTCCTTTGCCGTCGTAGCCCAGCCGGGCAGTTTTCAAAATCCCCGGCAGTAGCTGGTCAGGCACCGCAGACAGCTGGTCGGCTGATTCAATCACCGCATAGGGCGCCACCGGCACACCGCTGCGCGACAGGTGCGCTTTTTCCTTGATGCGGTCCTGGGCAATGGCCACGGCATCAGCCCCCGGTGCCGTAGGGCGCGCCGCACCCAGGGTCACCAGCGCCGGAGCCGGCACGTTCTCGAACTCGGTGGTGATGGCCGCGCAGCGCTGCATCAGCTGCGCCAGGCCCTGCTGGTCCAGATAGTCGGTTTGGATGTGGTAGTGGCTTACCAAACCCGCCGGGCTGATCACATCAGGGTCAAGCACCACGGTGTAATAACCCATGCTTTGGGCTGCCTGCACAAACATGCGCCCAAGCTGGCCGCCGCCCATCACCCCCAGCGTGGTTTGCTGAACGTCACCATTGGGGCTGCAACTGCCCGGCAGCAAGGTGTGGCCGTTCATAACACCGGCGGCAGCGTCATCTCGCGTGCCATCTGGGTTTGGGCGGCGCGGTAGTCGTCCAGGCGGGCGCGCAACACAATGTCTGAACTGGCCAGCATCGCCACTGCAAACAACGCCGCGTTGGCAGCCCCGGCCGCGCCGATGGCAAAGGTGGCTACCGGAATGCCCTTTGGCATCTGAACAATGCTGTGCAGCGAATCCACACCATTCAGGTGTTTGCTGGCCACTGGCACCCCCAGCACCGGCACCGTGGTTTTGGCCGCCAGCATGCCCGGCAGGTGGGCCGCCCCCCCGGCGCCGGCAATGATGGCCTTGAGGCCACGAGCCGCTGCCTTCTCGGCATAAGCAAACATGTCATCAGGCATTCTGTGGGCAGACACCACCCGGGCCTCGTGACTGATGCCGAACTGTTGGAGAATGTGGACTGCGTGCTGCATGGTGTCCCAGTCTGAGCTGGAGCCCATCAGCACACCGATTTGAAGAGAGTTCATGCCCGAATTTTACGTTTGAGCCAGCTTCACCGCCATTTCACCTGAAAGCCCTGAGACCACCATGATTGAAGTCACCCTGAAAAATTTTGAAACCGACGTGATTGCAGCATCCATGACCACGCCAATCCTGATTGATTTCTGGGCGCCCTGGTGTGGCCCCTGCAAGTCGCTCGGGCCGGTTCTGGAGCAGGCCGAAGAGGCTTATGGCGGCCGCTTTACGCTGGTCAAGATCAATTCCGATGACGAGCAGCAGCTCGCTGGTGCCTTTGGCATCCGCAGCATCCCGACCTGCATCTTGATGATCAACGGCAAACCGGTGGACGGTTTTACCGGTGCCCAAAGCGCTGGTCAGGTCAAGGCCTTTCTGGACAAAAACCTGCCCAGCGAGGGCGAATTGGTGGCCGAGGCCGAAACCGATGAGGCGCTGGCCCTGCTGGAGGCCGGCGACCCGCAGGCCGCGCTGGAGAAACTCGCCGATGCGCTGGCTGCTGACCCGGGCAGCGACGATACCCGCTTTGACTACATCAAGCTGCTGATTCAGCTGGGAGGGATTGAAGAAGCCGAGGCGGCGCTGGCAACTAAGCTCGCCGAGATACCGCGGCAGTTGCGCTTTGAGGCTTTGTCGCAGTGGTTGAATGCTCTTGTATTTATAGCTTCTAGCCCATATTCAACCTGGACTCAAGAGCAATTTGATGCAAAAATTGCAGCCAATAAGCGTGACTTTGACACGCGCTTTGCCAAGGCCCGCCTGCTGATGGCCATGGGCGAATGGACGGCTGCCATGGACGAACTGCTGGAAATCATCATGCGCGACAAAAAATGGCAGGACGAGGCTCCGCGCAAGGCGATGGTCGCCATTCTGGAGCTGCTGACACCGCCCAAGCCCAAGGCTGCCGCGCAGGCTACCGGCAAAGCTGCAGGCGGCATTGAAGTGATGGGCAAGACCGCGGTGCTAGAGGACCCACAGGCCGCGCTGGTATCAAGCTACCGGCGAAAGCTGAGCATGATGCTCAATTAGAAGCCTGAATTGACAGGGTGACCGAGCCGAATCAAGGTCGGCACATCAGACTTGACTTGTACGCAGCCAGGGAAAGTGGCAAAAAAGTGCTACCCGATGAGCCAGAACCAGCGCTGAAATGGACTTAGGGCTCGTAAAGCAATAACTTGTACTTTTGCCTTGCCTTCTTTGGGTGCATTGCGTTGGTGCAAGTCGCTTGTATAGCGGAGCTAAACGGCGCGCTTTGCGCCTAGCACTGCACCCCAAATCTGGCGGTCAAAATGCACAACTTAGTACTTCGCGAGCCCTTAGATGGCGGTGAACCCGTTGTCGACAAACAGTTGGGCCCCGTTGACAAAACTGGCGTCGTCGCTGGCCAGAAACAATGCCACGGAAGCCACTTCTTCAGGCTCACACATGCGACCCTGCGCTGCGGCCATGGCCGCTTCTGACACGTCCACTCCCATTTTTTGCAAGGCGGCCACCTCGCGCAGCCCGTGTGGGGTGCGGATGAAGCCGGGGCACACCGCATTGCAGCGGATGCCGCGGTCACGGTATTCCACCGCGATGGCGCGGGCAAACATGTGGCAGGCGCCCTTGGTGGTGTCGTACAACACCTCGCCCGGTGTGCCGGCCACCGCCGAAATCGACGAGGTGCAGACAATCGCCCCGCGCCCACTCTTGAGCATGTGTGGCAGCACGGCGCGCGTCACCAGGTACATACTTTTGACGTTGACGGCCATCAAGCGGTCCCACTCGTCTTCGGTGGTGTCCAGAAACGGCTTCACCACAATGCTGCCGGCGTGGTTGAACAACACGTCCACCGTGCCCCATTGCTGCACCACCTGGGCCACCGCCGCCTCTACCGCTGCGGCTTGTGACACATCGGCCACTTGTACCAGCACCTGACCGCCGGCGGCGCGCACTTGCTGCGCCGTGCGCTCGGCTTCTTCGGCGTTGATGTCGACAATGGCCACCCGCGCACCCTCAGCGGCAAACAATCGAGAGGCAGCGCCACCCACGCCAGTGGCACCACCCGAGATCAGCGCCACCCGGTTGGCCAGCCGTTCAGCCATTTTTTGCCTGCTCAGCCGCTGCCAGGGCCTTTTCGGCGGCGGCAATTTCGGCTTGCAGGCGCGCCACTTCGTCACCCATCGGCGGGCCTTTGAAGCGACGACGCTCAAAACCAAACCAGATCAGCGCGGTGGCACCCAGAAACACCAGCGTGATCCACAGGGCGGCGTCGTTGGGCGGCTGCACCCCCAGGTAAAACACCAACGCAATGGCGGCAATCGCCAGCACACCGACCAGCCGGTAGATCGGGCCCATGTCCCAGGGACCCATCTTGGTCCAGCTGCGCTGGTAGGCAAACAGCCCGGCAATCACCGGCAGCCCATACGACAGAAAAATAAAGATCACCGTCACCGACACGATGGTGGCATAGGCTGGGGTGTAAAGCGTGAAGGCAACGTCAAGGCCAGCGCCACGGCAAAGATCAGGTAGCCCGAAAGGTCCGTCAGCCGGGCGGTGAATTTGATGCCCACATGGTTGCACAACGCCTGCACCACGGTGATGCCAATGACAAACGTGGCCTGTGTGGCAAAGCTGGCTTCCAGTCCCAGTGTGGGGCCAAAAGCCCCAATAAAAAAATTGAAGGTGCCGACATTGATGGCCCCCAGCACGGTCACCAGGCCCAGCAGGTTGAGCCAGGCGGTCAGCCAGCCGTAGGCGCGCCCGCCCAGGATCGAGCTCCAGTGGTACAAACCGCCGGCCGTGGGGTAGGCCGAGCCAATTTGCGCCATGCCCAGCGCAAACACCAGGCTCACCGCGCAGCCCAGCAGCCAGCCAATGCCAATGGCCGCGCCGCCCACACCGCTGATGCCTTGCCCGAGCGAATTGATGCCGCCTGACAAAATGCAGATGATCGAGAATGAAATGGCAAAGTTCTGAAAACCTTTCATGTTGCGTGCCAACTCCTGGGCGTAGCCCATGCTGTGCAACAACTTCAGATCCGCCTCGGCGGTTTTATGCGGTTCAATAGACATCGGATACTCCAGGGTGGTCGGTAGATAAAACACATGTGCTGGTCCGCACAACTTCATCGTATGAAGACAAATGCGTGCCGCGCTATCCCATTTTGGCAACCGCAATGGCTTTTTTGTGCAGGTATGCAAATTGCTCAATGACATCCATGCAAGTTTCGTTCCCACCTATTGAGGTGCTTGAGGCACCCTCTGACTACCCGGCCCCGCCTGGCGCGGGTGGCATGTTGTTTGACGATATTGACGAGCAGGCCGCCAGCCTGGGTGGCTGGAACCAGCGTTATATCCAGTTGTCTGCCGGTGTGTTTCGGGGTGGCGTGCAACGCCTGCTGGTGGGCGGCATTGGCCTGTTCATCGAAGACCTGCAGCAAACCGTGCACCAGACCGGCATGGTGCGCCCGGATGTGGTGGCGCTGGGCATACCGCTGCACTTCAGTGGCGAATCGCGTTTTTGTGGTCAAACCGGCAGCGCGGCAGAGCTGCATGTTTTTTCGGGGGCCAACGGTTTTGAATTCCACTCCCCCAAACGTCATGTGATGCAGGGTTTTGAGATTGATCGCCCGGTGTTTGATGCCATGTTTGCCGCAGACGACACCGTGCCAGCCACCGCCATCGGCTTGTCGGCCGGGTTGCATACGGTCGAACAGGCTGCCGCAGACCAGTTGCGTGCCTTGGGGGTGGTCCTGTTCAAGTGGGCAGCCCACCGTTCTGGTGCATCTGGCTCAGTGGTAGAGGGCCGGCGGGCGCATGAGGCACTTGTTGAAAAACTGGTGACGGTGCTGGACGAACCCCTGCGTGCGCTCGGGCAGCCCAGCCGCCCGGCGCAGCACTTGCAGGCGCAAACGCTGGAGCTCCGCGCCCGCGATCGGGTGCTGGCCCAGCTGGACCAGCCACCCACGGTGGCGGAGTTATGCCACGCACTGGGGGTGAGCCGCCGCACCCTGCAAAACTGCATTCAGGCCACCTGGGGCATGGGCCCGCTGGCCTGGATCAACACCCTGCGTCTGAATGCCGTGCGCAGTCGCCTGAAAACCGCCACATCGGTGACCGAGGCCGCCACCGAGTTCTGCTTCTGGCACTTTGGCCACTTTTCAGCGGACTACCGCGCTCTATTTGGTGAACCACCGTCGGCCACTTTGGGCAGGCACCGGTGCCGGTTGGCATCGTGAACTTTGATCAAATACTTCTAAAGTTATAGTGACCATCGCTTATCTATAAAGGGGTTTGAGACACTTTTTAACATTTATGCTACACGACGCAACTCGGTGGCGCCAATGGGCCTCTATTGCGCGATTGGCTCTGGCAAGCGACGAAGCACCCAGTCAACGGACCAGCCGGTTCCTCTTGGCGTTGCGCTGAGCTTGGTCACGTGAAATCCAGGGGAATTGACGGGCCAGGCGAGGCCCGGAAAATGCCATCCGTTGCCATCGCGCCTGACCGGGACCGAGAAGGCTCCCTTGGCGTCCACACCGTACAGGCGAATACCATCACGTTGAGCGCTCGTGCCATTGGCGAAGTAGTCGACATCTGTGACCAGGAGCCACTCTCTTCCAAGATAGGACAGTTGGGCAGCCACTGAAAAGTGAAATGTCTCCTGGGTAGGCGAGACAAGCTGGGTGAAGAAGTTGGTTGTCAACTTTCTTTGTCTTCGGTCGACGGGGCCGGGGGTCAACCAGCGCGCCATTCCGTGCCCATCCGTCTTGAGCTTGATGCCAGATCCTGCATCCTGCCATCCGGGAGCATTTGCGAGAACCAGGCGCACCGGTGCACCGGCGATCGGGCTGCTGTCCGTGTCCAGGAGCGTCAGTTGCACATCCAGATCACGCATGAGCTCTGGCGACGACTCCAATGCGCCCGTCCAAGCGGGCGATACACAGGCAAAGGTGCCCACCAAAACAATGCCAAGCGTTGCGGTGTATGTCATGATTGGTGGCCGACTATACATAGACAAACCGCACTGCCCTCTGGCCGTGCCACGCTGGTAGGACGAAAAACCATGACCCAGACCTATCCAACTTATCACCACAGGGCAACTGCATGGATCTGCAGCGCTGCACTTCTGAGCGCCGCTTGCCCATCGGCTTTGGCGGTGCAGGACTGCGAATTCAGCGGCCGGCACATCAACACCAGCAACGGTTTCGAGACCGCTGGCAAAACCGGCATGGTGCGCTGCAAAGACCGTGACACCGGGCTGATGGAGCGCGAGTACGAGATGCGTGATGGCCAAAGCATCGGCCTGAGTCGCTACTTTCGTGGCGGCAAACTCGCCCGGGAATTCACCGTCACCGCCAACGGCCAACACGAAGGGCTGGAGCGTGAATGGGCCGCCAACGGGCAGTTGGTGCTGGAATTGACAAACGTGAATGGTCGCATCCGGGGCCTGCGCCGGCAATGGTACGAGGATGGCAAGCCACGCAAGATCGAGTGGGTGGCCGAGAGTGCACGCGAGGGTGCCGTCGTGGAATACCGTGCCAGCGGCCAACTCGCGGGCCTGCGCTGCGGTCCCAAGCCGCTGTTGGACCCGCATGTGAACGACGGCAAGCTTTGCGGTTTTGATGGCGTCCCATCCACAGTCAACCTCTATTCCCCAAAGGGTAACCTGCGCGGTACGGTGGTACTGGCATCGGGTATCGAGCAGAAGGCCACCACTTTTTTTGCCGACGGCAAGCCAGAACTGGAACAAGAACTGCTGCATGGCAAGGCGCAGAAGCGCGAGATCGCCTATTTTGAAGACGGTAGCAAACAGCGCGAGAAGCTGTGGGACGTGTCATCCGGCGGCCCCGCGCTGCTGCTGCGTGAGGCAGAGTTCCACGCCAGCGGCACGCTGGTGGCCGAACGCCAATACCAGGTCGTGGCAGAAGCCAACAACAGTGGCCGCAAGCTCAGTCGCCTGGTCAGCGAGGCGCGCTTCTACCTGAACGGCCAAGCGCAGCAGAAAGATGTTTACACGCTGGACGGCACCACCGAGCTGCGCGACACCAAGCGCTATACCGACCAAGGCAAGCTCAAGCAACAAGGACGCTTTGCGCTGGACGGCCGGTCCAGCGCGCGCCCGGTGGGCGTGCACCAGGTGTTCTTTGCCAACGGAAAACAGGCGCAGGAAGATACCTTCGGCACCAAAGGCAAAGTGGCCCGCCAGAAGATATGGGAAGAGTCCGGCAAACTGTTCAGCGACGACGAATTGTTTGAAGACGGGTCGCGCAAGGCCTATTCAAAGTAAGCGCACAAGCCACTCTCATAGCTCAAAATATATAGCATGTTCCGCTTATGTAGCATGGGCTTAAACCACTTTTTGCATGACAAAAGATGGTCTCCTGCTCAGGGCGCTATTTGGGCGCGATACCCATATCGTCCAATCGCACCAAAATTTCCGTGCGACGGTCACGCTTCACATCCAGCCAGTGCTGATCGTCAATCGCGCCGATCAGCGCATACAAAGCCGCCATGGATGTGCCTGGCACTTGCTTTTTCAGTTGGTCGTAGATCTCGAAGGGGTCAGCCCGAAAGAGTTGGTCCACAGAAAAAATGCCCACCCGAGCCAGCATCTCTTCGGTTTTGACGCCCAGGTTTCTCAAATCACGCAAGCGTCGGGCAGGGCAGTTCATCAATACTTTCTCAACCGTCAGTCAAGATCGGCAACTTTGCAAGTTAGGCGCGGCTGGTAGAGCCCGGCTTGACCAGGCCACGCCGCTCAATGGGTGTCGAAAACACGATGGAGGCGCGGGTTTCGCCGTAGCCGTTGATGCTTCCAATGAAGCGTTCCAGATCAATCATGCTCGTCGTCACGACAGTCAACAGGTAGGAATCAGCGCCCGTGACATGATGGCATTCCAGCACCTCGGGGGAATTGCGCAGCACCTCCAGCAGCGCCTTTTTGCCGGGCTGCTCCACTGTGATGCCCACAATCGCCTTGACCGGATAACCTGCCTCGGATTCATTGACATCCACCGAAAAGCGGCGCACCACGCCGGCCTCCTGAAGTCGCTTCAGGCGCTCGGCAGTTGCCGCCACCGAAAGCCCGATGGATGCAGAGAGCGTCTTTAACGGCGCGCGACCGTCTGCCTGCAGCGCCTGAAGCAGCTTCCAGCCCGTGTCATCCAGTTCATCCACTTGTGTTCTTGCCATAGCGATCAAAAGCGAGGAATATATTCGTAATATATTAAATTGACAAGAAATAGGTGCTGTCAATTTGCGATCAACTGCTGGATGATCCTATTTTTTACTCGGTTGAACCCATCTGTACCATGTTTGATATTCAGAACTACGGCAGTTTTATTGCCGCCATCCTGGTTTTCCAGGCAATACCCGGCGCCGGCACGATTGCCATCCTGGACGCCACGGCACGGGATGGTCGCGCCGCCGGCATGGCCTCGGTGCTGGGTACGCTTGCTGGCGACTTTTTGTTCATGGTTGCCGCAGTTGCAGGCCTGGCTGCAGTGATGCAAGCCAACCCGATGTTATTCCAGGGTCTGCAATGGTTCGGTGCGGCCTACTTGGGCTGGATGGGTCTTCAATTGATTTTGAAGCGGGCTGACGGCGGCTTGGCAGCACAAAGTGACTCACAGACATCGTGGTCGTATTTTCGTCGCGCCTTTGCCGTCTGCCTCACCAATCCAAAGGTGATCCTGTTCTTCGTCGCATTTTTCCCGTTGTTTCTCAAACCCAATGCGTCGGCTTTTTCCCTGCCGGCCATGATGCTGCACGTCACCGTGCTCAGCCTTGTTTATCAGACCGGGCTGGTACTGATCGGAAATTTTGTGGCGATGCGGCTTAGATCTTATTTACACGCACGACTGATTGCCACGCGACTTGCTGGTTTTATTTTGATCGGACTGAGTGCCAAGCTGGTCACCAGCATTCGGTAAATCAAAGTTCACCAAGAGGGAATGCAATGACAATGAGCCGCAACAAACCATCCATGGCGTTTTGGACCGATGCCGGCCGTGCCGTCCTGCTTGTTCTGATACTGCTTCAGTTGAGCTGGACGACTGCAGCGAATGCAGCCGGGTGGTCGACTGCCCCCAGCATGATGACGCTTCGGGCATACCACACCTCGACCCTGCTGCCCAACGGCAAGGTGCTGGTTGTGGGTGGGATAAACGGCAGCGGCGTTCTGGACAGCCCCGAGGTATTCGATCCGGCGACCGGCCTTTGGTCGAGTGCCGGCAGCATGTCCATCCTTCGGCAAGGCCACACCGCGACCCTGCTGCCCAACGGAAAGGTGCTGGTTATGGGGGGGAAAGACGGTGCTGGCCTCTATCTGTCGAGCTTTCAACTCTATGACCCGGCAACCAATGCCTGGTCGGCAGCCATCAGCAGCACGATTGCAGCGCGGTGGAACCACACCGCCACCCTGCTACCCAGCGGCAAGGTGCTGGTCGTGGGCGGCTATGCTGTGAGGGCGGGGGTGATCAGCTATTTGACCAGCACGGCGCTTTACGACCCGGTAGCCAATACCTGGTCAAGCGTTGGCCTTGTCGGCTCCCTCAACACGGGCCGGGAGACGCACACCGCCACTGTGCTGCCGAATGGCAAAGTATTGGTCGCAGGGGGAAAAGGCAGCAGCGGCAGTCTGGCCAGCGCCGAGGCATTCGACCCGGCAACCAATGTCTGGTCACTGATCGCCGGCAGTCTCACCCAGGCCAGGTATTCCCACACTGCCACTCTGCTGCCCAATGGCAAAGTATTGTTTGTGAGCGGGGCTGCGTCTGCCTCAGTCACTCGCAACAGCGCCGAACTCTACGACCCCGCCAGCGGCTGGTCGAGCGCCGGCACACTGACCGCGCGGCATTCCCACTCCGCCACCCTGCTGCCCAGCGGCAAGGTACTGATTGTGGGCGGATCTGACCCCGCTGCTATGAACAGCGCCCAGCTTTACGACCCCGATGGCTGGTCGAGCGCCGGAACACTGGCCGCGGCGCGGTATGCCCACACCGCCACCCTGCTGTCCAGTGGACAGGTGCTGGCTGCAGGCGGGTATGGTGCCGCCACCTACCTGGCCAGTGTGGACATGTACGACGCGGGGTTCCCTGGCTGGGGGAGCGCCGGCAGCCTCAGCACCGGGCGGCAAAACCACACCGCAACGCTGCTGCCAAATACAATGTACTGTTTGCCGGGGGTTCCAATGGCTCCGGTGTATTGAACACCGCCATCCTGCATGACCCGGGAGCCAATACCTGGTTGATCAGCACGATGACCGCTCGGACTGCCCACACCGCTACGCTGTTGCCCAACGGCCGGGTGCTGGTCGTAGGGGGAACTACTGGCGCAAATGCGCTTGCCAGTGCCGAACTCTATGACTCGACGACCAAAACCTGGTCAGAGGCCGGCAACCTCAACACGGCACGCTTTGCCCACACCGCCATCCTGCTGCCCAATGGGAAAGTGCTGGTGGTGGGGGGAGGACATAGCGCAAACGTGCATGCCAGCGCCGAACTCTACGACCCGGCGATCAACCACTGGTCGAACACCGTTGGCAGCCTCATCACTGCGCGTTATAACCACACCGCCACCCTGCTGCCCAATGGAAAAGTGCTGGTCGTCGGCGGGCGGGATAGCGGCAACGGAGCCCTGTTCGCCAGTGAACTCTACGACCCCGCAAGCAATATCTGGTCAAGCGCCAGCGATGACGTCTTTCCCGATACACGCTATGGCCACACCGCTACGCTGCTGCCCAATGGCAAGGTGCTGGTGGCTGGGGGGCGTAACATCCTCTGGCTCTCGAGTACCGTTCTCTATAACCCCTCGAACCAGACCTGGTCGGCCATCCCCAACATGAATGCGCCCCGGTCTGGGTTCACCGCAACCTTGCTGCCCAACGGCCAGGTACTCGCCGCGGGAGGGCTAAAAGCTGAGGGCAGTTTGTCTACCACCGACGATCGTTACGATCCGATGATCAACACCTGGATCAGCGGCAGCGGTCTCAGCACGGGTCGGTATTTCCATACTGCAACCCTGTTGCCTAATGGCAAAGTGCTTGTTGCGGGGGGGTATGACGATAGCAGTGCTCCGGTCAGTTACCCGGCCAGTGCCGAAAGCTACGACAGCGGACTGGGCTTTGTCACGTTTCGCCGCCCGACGCTCAACGCGGTGGACAGCCTCACGGCCGGCAGTGGCCAGACCCTGAGCCTGACCGGTACCCTGCTGACTGGTGACTCTGAAGCCTCGGGTGGCAGCACCAGCAGTTCTGCCAACAACCAGCCGGTGATCCAGTTGCGCCGTCTTGACAACAATGCCGAGGTGTCGGTGCTTCCCGCCGGCTCGTCGGCAACCAGCTTCATCTCAAGACCCCTGGGTCTGCTGGCGGCAGGTCAATACCGCCTGACGGCCTTCAGCAATGGTATTCCAAGCGTCTCCAGACTGGCGTCGGTGCTGGCACCGGCTCTGACGATCAGCCCCAGCCTCCTGCCGGCCGGCACCTACAACAGCAGCTACAACCAGACACTGAGCGGCGCTGGCGGCACCGCTTCCTATGCCTTTTCCGTGCTGTCGGGCAGTCTGCCCGCCGGCATGGCGCTAAGCCCGGGCGGCCAGTTGACAGGCACACCCAGCGAGACAGGCTACTTCAACTTCACCGCGCAGGCGGCTGACAGCACGGCGGGGATCGGGCCGTTCAGCGGCCAGCAGTCTTATACGCTGCTGGTCAACGCCCTGACGCCAGGTGCGCCAACACTGCTGAAACTTGTGCCCGGTATTGGCCAGATGCGGGTGTTATTCACGCCCCCGGCCGACACGGGCGCACCACTTATCTATACGGTCAGCTGTACCGGCACTGACGGCACCCATACCGGTACCGGTGGCAGTTCGCCCATCACCGTGACCCTGCTAACCAACAACGTGAGTTATTCCTGCTCGGTGAAGGCCACCAACAGTGCCGCCACCGGTGCATCGTCTGACATCATGGTCAAGGTGGCCCGGCCCACCGATCTGACGCCCATTCTGATGCTGTTGCTGGATTGATGCTGATCTGAAGACGGTATGGCCGCATCAGCTTTGCCTTATTTTGGGGAACTGAACCATGGATTGTCAGCAACGACGACGCCTTGGCATCGGCATCTTAACCCTCGCAGCATTGCCCATGCTGGCCACCCCCCTGCTGACTGCGCTGGCAGACAACGGCGGCCCGACCCGCAGCATGGTGTTGTTAACCGGCAGCCCGGCTCTCAGCGCCGCAGTTGCACCCTGCGCCGCCACCGACCAGCGGAGCACGACGCGGCCCCAAGGCAACGGTTGCGACAGTGGCGCGTTTGAGTCGGCCCTGCTTGCTGCGCTGGGCATCAAGCGCGTTGGTCGCCGTCGGTTTTGAACCCAGCTGGGTAGGCCTGAAGCGCCCAGCGCTTGCCTAATCTTTGCGGCCGACCATTGCTTCGATAGGTCAGCACCACCATCGGGATCGCCGAAAAATTTTCAGGCCGCCCGATTTTGTGGCGCACTGTGTTGCGCCAGTGCAAAGGGGGCCATGGGCAACATTGGCCAGTGTTCAGAGGCCAGCACGCGCTGGGCATTCAGGCTGGCAATCGGGATCGATGCGTCTTGTGGAATGCCCCCGGATAGCTGTAGCGCCAGATAACGCCCGCAGCAAACCCGCAGGAACGAGGCAAAGTTGTCCACCTCGCCGCGCGCCTCGATCAGTTCGTCATACAGCTTGGTGCACAGGCGCGGCACACTCAGGTGGTCACGCCGGGCGATGTTGTCAAGCACGTTCCAGAACAGGTTTTCCAGCCGGATGCTGGTGGCCACGCCATGCAGGCGCACCGAGCGTGCCCGTGACTCGTACAGGTGTGGATCGGCGTTGATAAAGACCTGGCACATGGGGCGACTCCGCAGGAAGGGTTTTCAGCCATCCAGCATGACGCTGCCAGGCGGGTGCGTCAATGCGTAGAAACCAGTGTCAGGCCAAGCAGCGCCTGGACTACAGCGTGATCTGGGTGCCCAGCAGCACCAAAAACTGCGCAATCCAGGCTGGGTGGGCAGGCCAGGCCGGGGCGCTGACCAGGTTGCCGTCGGTGAAGGCGGCATCAATCGCAATCTGGGCAAAGGTGCCACCTGCGCGCTCGACCTCGACCTGGCAGGCCGGGTAAGCCGAGCACGAGCGCCCGGCCAGCACGTTGGCACCGGCCAGCAACTGCGCCGCGTGACAAATGGCCGCCACCGGTTTGTTGGTGCTAAAAAAGTGCTGCACCATGGCCAGCACGGCCGGATACGTGCGCAGATACTCGGGGCCACGGCCACCGGGCAACACCAGTGCGTCATAGTCTTGCACCTTGATGTCGGCAAAGGTGGCGTTCAGGGCAAAGTTGTGGCCGGGCTTTTCGCTGTAGGTTTGCGCGCCTTCAAAATCGTGAACGGCGGTCTTGATCTGATCGCCGGCTTTTTTGTCGGGGCACACGGCGTGCACGGTGTGGCCCACGGCCAGCAGGGCCTGAAACGGCACCATGGTTTCGTAGTCTTCACAATAGTCGCCACAAATCATCAAAATCTTCTTCGCTGCCATGCAGGTCTCCTGGGGGTTGAACGGGAGGACCATTGTTAGGCAGCGTTGCCCGTTTGTGGTGGTAGCCGGTTGTGACAAATCAAACTGCCAATCGCTCTCGATTAAAGAGCGCGTAGCGCTTATATTATATGGGCTAGAGGCCCATTTGATCTTAAGCTTAAGCCGTCAGCCGGGTCATGGCTTCCTGGTATTTGGCGGCCGTTTTTTCGATCACCTCGCGCGGCAGGTGCGGGGCCGGCGGGGTTTTGCTCCATGGCTTGCCGGCCACCTGCACGGTCTCCAGCCAGTCGCGCAAAAACTGTTTGTCATAGCTGGGCGGGTTCACGCCTTCCTGATAACTCTCGGCCGGCCAGTAGCGTGATGAGTCCGGCGTGAGCACCTCGTCCATCAGCACCAGGGTGCCGTCCTTGTCCAGCCCAAATTCAAATTTGGTGTCGGCGATGATGATGCCCTTGGCCGCCGCAATCTGGCTGGCAGCTTTGTAGATGGCGATGCTGATGTCGCGAATGCGCCCGGCCAGGTCGGCGCCCATCATGTCCACGGTTTTCTCAAACGTGATGTTTTCGTCGTGCTCGCCCATCTCGGCCTTGGTCGCCGGGGTGTAGATCGGCTCGGGCAGCTTGCTGGCGTTGTGCAGGCCTTCTGGCAGCGGCACACCACAAACGCTGAGGCTTTGCTGGTATTCCTTCCAGCCGCTGCCGGCCAGATAGCCGCGCACCACGGCTTCGACTGGAATGGGTTTGAGGCGTTTGACCAGCATGGAGCGGCCCGCCACCTGAGGCACTTCAGCGGCGGTGACGACACTCTCAGGCGCTTCGCCGGTCAGGTGAATCGGGCAGATGTTCAGGCCTTTGGGGCCGAGCTTGTCAAACCAGAACAGCGCCATTTGTGTCAGCAGCGTACCCTTGCCTGGAATCGGCTGGCCCATGATCACGTCAAAGGCGCTGATGCGGTCGCTGGCCACCATCAGGATGCGGTCATCACCCACCGCATAGTTGTCGCGCACCTTGCCGCGCGCCAGCAGCTTGAGCGAGGTCAGGGACGAAGTGTGCACGGTGGCTTGTTCTGTCATAGTCATTGCGGTTCGGTGTCTGTCAAAAAACCTTGAAACGGGTGCAAGTTTAGGGCCGCTGCTTCAGCCGTAGGGACGCTCGCGCATCCATTTGGTGGCAATCCACTTTTCGCCACGCACCACCGGCGTGCCGGCGTGTAAAGAGAGCGGGTCCACCTGGCCCAGGCTGTTGCCGTATTCAAAATAGGCCGCAGCGCCTTTTTTGGGCGTGACGGTGAGCTTGATCGACGGAAAAGTCGTGCCGCCCCCTTCTTCCACGTCGTTGAGGTACATCACCAGCGTGCTGACGCGTTGCCCGCCTTTGGCCAGGTGCGCTGCGCTGCCCGGTTCTTCGGGTGGGAAGTAGTCAAAGTGCGATTTGTACTCGCCACCCACCGGGTAATGCAGGATCTGGATGCCTTCGCCGTTCTCGATGGGCCAGTGCATCAGGTCGGCAATCCGGCGGTCGAGCCGGGCAATGAAGTCGTTTTCATTGAGGTGAAAAAAGGTGCCGTAGCTGCTGCGGGCATCAATCACTTTTTCGTGCCCGGTGATGGGGTCAACAATGGCCGAGCGTTTGAGCTTGACGCGGGCCTGGTGTACCAGCTCGTCACATTCGTCGGGGCTCATGAAATTGTCAAAAAAAGCCACCGGTGGCTGGTGCAGGCGCACGCTGACCCGCACTTCGCGGTCGTGGGTGTGAATGAAGTTGCCGCTTTGCGGCAGGCGCGGGGTTTCGTAAGCAAAATTGGGTGTGGCGACCGAGACGCTGGTGTTGGGGGCACTGCCTTGGATTTGTTCGATGGCAGCGCTGGCGGCCGACTCGGAAAAGCCGGCGATAACCATGTCAGCCAGCATGGTGGCGGCGCTGCAGCCGCGGGCCAGGTTGTCGCTGATCCAGGTGTGCCAGGTGGGTGATAAAACGGTGTTGTTGTTCATCATAAAACCTCCAGAGCGAAGTTTACGTGCACAGGCTTACGCCTGGCCGCTGGGACCTGACTTGGACAGCGACCCGCTGCATGCCAAAATAGGCCCATGAACGCGATCAACATTTCAGACTACACGCAAACCCTGGGGATTCAGGCAAAATCGACTGCAGCCCTTATGGCCAAAGCGTCAACTGCTATAAAAAACAAAGCGCTTAAGCGGCTCGCCGAGCTGCTGCGCGCCAATGAGCAGGCGCTGCAGGTTGACAACGCCAAAGACATCGAACGTGCCGTCGCTGCCGGCCTGGCCGAGCCCATGGTGGACCGGCTCAAACTCACGCGCAAGGTACTGGAAACCTGCGCTTTGGGCTGTGAGCAACTTGCCGCCATGCCCGACGTGATTGGTGAAATATTGGGGATGAAACAGCAGCCCAGCGGCATCCGAGTCGGGCAGATGCGGGTGCCGATTGGGGTGTTTGGTATGGTGTTTGAAAGCCGCCCGAATGTCACGATCGAGGCCGCCAGCCTGAGCATCAAAAGCGGCAACGCCTGCATTTTGCGTGGTGGCTCCGAGGCCATCGACTCCAACAAGGCGCTGGCGCGGCTGGTGCAGCAGGCACTGGCTGACAGCGGCCTGCCCACCAATGCCGTGCAACTGGTGCAGATCACCGACCGTGCCGTGGTCGACCAGCTGATTGCCATGCCGCAGTATGTGGACGTGATCATTCCGCGCGGCGGCAAGGGCCTGATCGAGCGCATCAGCGCCGGCGCCAAAGTGCCGGTGATCAAGCATTTGGATGGCAACTGCCACACCTATGTGGATGATCCGTGTGATCTGGTCATGGCTGTGCAAGTGGCCGACAACGCCAAAACCAACAAATACAGCCCCTGCAACGCCACTGAGAGCCTGCTGGTGGCGCAGGCCGTGGCACCGGTATTTTTGCCTCAGATCGCCAGCATTTACGCAGCCAAAGGGGTCGAGATGCGCTGCGATGCCCAGGCCTTGGCTTTGTTGCAAGACTTTGAACAAAATCGTGCTCTAGCCCTTGTAGATCAGGCGCAACCAGCTATTGATTCTGTAGTGACCGCAAGCAGCACCGTAGCACCGTTCAAATTGGCATTGGCGCAAGAGTCGGACTGGTATGAGGAATACCTGGCACCCATCATCAGCATCAGGATCGTGGCCGGCGTGGACGAGGCGATTGCCCATATCAACCACTATTCATCCCACCACACCGATGCCATCCTGACGCGCGACCACCTGCATGCCCAGCAGTTCCTGCGCGAAGTGGACTCGGCCAGTGTCATGGTCAACACCAGCACCCGCTTTGCCGACGGCTTCGAGTATGGGCTGGGGGCCGAGATTGGCATCAGCACCGACAAATTCCACGCCCGCGGCCCGGTTGGCATCGAGGGACTGACATCCCTTAAATACGTGGTGCTGGGCGCAGGCGAACTGCGTGCTTAGGGCTCGTGAAGTAGTAAGTTGTACATTTTTGACTGCCAGATTTGGTATGCAGTGCTCAAGGCCACCAAACCTGAGCCAGCCCTGACGCGTATTTGCAACGCGCTGGGCATCAGCGCAGCATCTGGCGGCACTAAAAAACTCGTCGTCCAACCGGAAATTTCGAAAACAAGCAACAGCCAAAAACTAGTTCGCTCTAAGATGTTGATTTTTAATGGCATTTTTTTGTAGTTGTGAAAGTCCGGGTAAGGCCGACCCGCCCGTCAAGTATGACCCCAACTACCAAGTCAGCTACACCCGCAAAGATGTGAGCAGCACCAAGTTCGTCCAGAAGGAGAATTTGCCAGAGGTGCGCAAGCAGCTCAAGAATTGCGGGTGCATGACGCTGCTGATGCCGAGGTGGATCAGGGACAATCCGACATCCACCGTCCAACGCGGCCTGATTGTGTGAACCCGGAGATATTTTTTTGCCCAAAGCGAATGCCCCGCTGGAATCTGCCAGTGTTTCACTGTCCTCCAGGATGACGGCTATCGAACTGCGTGCCAGTTTTTCTCTGGCATCCATCTTTGCCCTGCGCATGCTAGGGCTATTTTTGATCTTGCCGGTGTTTGCCACCGAAGCTGCCCGCTACCCTGGCGGCGACGATACCGTCATGGTTGGCCTGACCATGGGCATGTATGGGTTGACGCAAGCATTGCTGCAGTTTTTGTATGGACTGGCGTCGGACCGGGTCGGACGCAAACGGGTGATTGTGTTTGGGCTGCTGGTGTCTGCAGTCGGGGGGGCGGTTGCGGCGCTGGCACCGTCGCTGTTCTGGCTGGCGGTGGGGCGTGCGATTCAGGGTGCCGGCGCGGTTTCGGCTGCGGTGACCGCCTTGCTGGCTGACCAGACCCGTGAAGAGGTGCGCACCAAGTCGATGGCTCTGGTCGGTGCCAGCATTGGCTTGATGTTCGCGCTGTCGCTGGTGGCAGCGCCCGTGCTGGCAGCCAGCATCGGCCTGGTGGGAATTTTTGCGCTGACTGCCGGCCTGGCGCTGCTCGGCGTCGCCGCCGTGCTGTGGTGGGTGCCAGCCGAGCCGCAACAGCATAAAAACCTGCCACGCGGCAAGTTGCGCGATGTGCTTGGATCGGCCGCCCTGTTGCGCTTGAATCTGGGCGTTTTTGTCCTGCACGCCGTGCAACTGGCGATGTGGCTGGCGCTTCCCGCCATGCTGGTGCAAGCCGGTCTGCCGCAGGGCGCGCATTGGCAAGTCTATTTGCCGGCCGTGCTTGGCTCGTTTGTGCTGATGGGGGGTAGCCTGTTTCAAATGGAAAAGCGCGGATACTTGCGGGCCATGTTTTTAAGTTCTATCGGGGTGACGGCGCTGGTACAACTGGGGCTCTGGTGGCAAATTGGCCGCGAGCCCAGTCTATTCTTGCTTGGACTGCTACTGTTTTTGTTTTTTTATGCCTTCAATGTGCTCGAAGCCAGCCAGCCCAGCATGGTGTCGCGGCAGGCGCCCGCCAATGCCCGTGGCGCTGCAATGGGGGTGTATAACACGCTGCAGTCATTGGGGTTATTTGCTGGAGGTATGGGCGGCGGCTGGTTGATGAAACATGGGGGTGCACACGGTCTGTTTGCCGTGTGTGCTGGCTTGATGCTGCTTTGGCTGGCACTGGCCTGGCCAATGTCTGCCAACGCTGGAAAACCCTCGTAGCATGCCGCGAAAGCGGGATAAACTGAACCTTTCAATGAGGGAACAAACATGGCATCCGTGAACAAGGTGATTTTGGTGGGTAATCTGGGGCGTGATCCTGAGGTACGAACTTTTCCAAATGGAGACCGAGTGGCTAATGTCACGATTGCCACCACTGACCGATGGAAAGACAAGCAAACTAATGAAATGCGTGAAGCCACCGAATGGCATCGCATTGTGTTCAACGCCCGTCTGGCTGAAATAGTTGAGCAATATCTGCGCAAAGGCTCGCAGATTTATGTCGAAGGCAGTCTGCGCACCCGGAAATGGACAGACAAGGACGGCATTGAGAAGTACACCACCGAAATTCGTGCTGATCAGATGCAGATGCTGGGCAGCCGGCAGGGCATGGGCGCGCCGTCTGGAAATGACGACAGTTTTGACGGTGGTTCAGGTAGCAATTTTCCACGCCCGACACCTGCATCGCGCCCTGCAGCATCCCGCCCTGCGCCTGCTCCTGCACCGGCCGCCCGTCCTGTCAGCGGTTTTGATGACATGGATGATGACATCCCATTTTGAGGAGTACTTATCGCTGGTATAAAGGCCTGACAAAGCCCCGCTTGACGGGGCTTTGTCACTTTTGGCACTTGGCCAACTAAAGGCATTGGTTAGCCTTCGTGCGATCCAAATGCGGATGAATTTTGTTGGCAATTTTAAATCCACATGACGAAATGGCAAGATTCCAATATACTCCCGACCGTATATTGGAGGAACTTGCATGCTCGACTCTTTTTCATCCGGTTTGTTGAACCGAACGCAATTCAGGTGCTTTGTTGTGTGTCTGGCTGCGATTTTTGCCGGTGCGGCAGCAGTCGCCCAAAACGCAGTCACCGTGCCTGTGGTTGCCGTGCAATTCAAAGCGATCGGCAACGGATTCGAGATGGATGGCGTGGTGCAACCGGTCAAACAGAGCACAGTGTCAGCACAGGCGTCTGGTCGGTTAGTGACCCTGGCCGTCAAAGCGGGTGACAAGGTACGGGCCGGACAGTTGCTGGCCACGATTGACGACAGCGAAACCCAAACAGGCGTGCAGCGCAGCCAGGCCCAGGCAGCACAAGCACAAGCCGAGTTGCGCAACGCGCAGGCCAGCTTTGACCGAACACGCGATTTGCTGCGCCAGGGTTTTGTCAGTTCAGCCGCCATGGATACCGCTGATGCGCAGCTCAAATCGGCCTTGGCGGCTCGTGATCAGGCAGCAGCCGGCCAACGGCAAGCGGGCCTGTCGCAGGGCTTCACCCGCGTCACCGCACCGTTTGACGGCTGGGTGCAGCAAACGCAGATTGAAGTGGGTGACCTGGCGGCACCCGGAAAACCTTTGTTGACGCTTTATGCACCCCTGCCGCTGCGTGCTGTGGTGCAAATACCGGTGACCCGTGCCAGCCTGGTCACCAATAGCAGCACCGTTGAGGTGCAGGTTCCGATGGCAGACGGTTCGCAGCAGTGGATTCAACCCACTCAAACCAGCCACGTTCCCAGCGCTGACCCGGTGTCGCAGACGATTGAATGGCGCCTGGAGTTGCCAGCGCAGGCTGCCAAGACACTTTTGCCTGGCCAGCAGGTTCGGGTGCGCGTAGCGGCCGGGCAAAGGCAGCGTCTAGTCATTCCAGCGCAAGCCGTGCTGCGTCGCGGTGAGTTGACAGCGGTGTACGTGGTTGGCAAGCAGGGATTTGTTTTAAAGGCGGTGCGTCTGGGTGAAGACCACGGTAGCCAGGGATTTGAGGTGCTGGCCGGGCTACTGGCGACTGACAAGGTAGCGATGGACCCCGTCAAGGCCGGATTGAGCGGCGCTCAGCCGGCAGTGACGACGCCGGCCGCACAGTGAGATGAGCATGCAAGAACCCATCAAACTCGGGGTTTCGGGCCGCCTGGCGAAAGCCTTCAAGCTCAACGCCATGACGCCACTGCTGGCACTGGTTGCCTTGCTGCTAGGGTTATTTGCGGTGCTGGTTACCCCACGCGAGGAGGAACCGCAGATCAACGTGACCATGGCCAATGTGTTGATTCCGTTTCCTGGTGCCAGCAGCGAGGACGTGCAAAACATGGTGGCACGCCCTGCCGAGCAGGTGCTTAGCCAGATTGCAGGCATCGAGCATACTTATTCGGTGGCCCGCCCTGGCTTGGCGGTGATGACGGTGCAATTCAAGGTGGGTGTGCCGCGCACTGATGCTTTGGTGCGGCTTTACGATGTGCTCAACGCCAATCAGGATTGGTTGCCCAGGGACCTAGGCACCCTGAGCCCGATTGTCAAGCCCAAGGGCATTGATGACGTGCCAGTGCTGGCCGCCACGCTTTGGAGTCGGGAAGCCATACCCGCTGTGGATTTGGAGCGCGTGGCCCATGCTTTGGAGGCCGAGCTCAAACGTGTGCCCGGCACCCGCGAGGTGCAATCCATTGGTGGACCAGCGCGTGCGGTACATGTATGGCTGGATCCGGTGCGCTTGCGTGAGCGTGGCGTGGATGTGCTGTCTCTTAAAAACTTGCTGGCGTCTGCCAACGTCAGCATGCCGTCTGGCTCGGTGTTCAACAGCGCCGCTGCAGAAGCGCAGATGCTCAAGGTCGAGACCGGTGAGTTTCTGCGCACGATGGATGACGTTGGCGACCTGGTTGTGGGGGTTAGCAAGGGCGCGCCCGTGTTTTTGCGGGAGGTCGCCCGCATTGAGTCTGGGGCACAGTTGCCGCAGCGGTATGTCTGGTTCACACCAGGTGCCGCCAAGCTAGGCGCGCAGCCCTCTTCAGGTGTAACACCCGACGCATTGGCAGCGGGTGGCGTTTATCCGGCGTTGACCTTGACAGTGACGAAGAAACCCGGCACAAACGCCGTGGATGTGGCAAGCGCCGTGCGCACGCGACTTCAGGAACTACAAAACACCATCATTCCCGCCAATATCACAACAACGATTTCCCGCGACTATGGCGAAACTGCGGCGGAAAAAGCCAATAAGCTGATTCAGAAGCTGGCGTTTGCCACCGGGTCGGTGATTTTGCTGGTGGGCTTTGCGCTAGGACGGCGTGAAGCAGTGATTGTGGGTGCTGCTGTGATTTTGACCCTGATGGCGACCTTGTTTGCCTCTTGGGCCTGGGGCTTTACGCTGAACCGGGTTTCACTATTTGCGCTGATTTTCTCGATTGGTATTCTCGTGGACGACGCGATTGTGGTGGTCGAAAACATTCACCGGCATCAGCAACTCAAGCCCCATGCCAGCCTGCGTGAAATCATCCCGCAGGCGGTTGATGAAGTGGGTGGGCCGACTATCCTGGCAACACTGACCGTGATTGCGGCGCTGCTGCCGATGGCTTTCGTCAGCGGCCTGATGGGGCCCTACATGAGCCCGATCCCGATCAATGCCAGTCTGGGGATGGCGATTTCTCTGGGCATTGCTTTCACTGTGACACCGTGGCTGGCGCTGGCCTTGATGCGTTCACATGGAGGTACCGACGTGCCACAGTCGGGGCACGCTCAAGTCACGGGCAAAGGTGGTACCTTGCAGCGTTTGTTTACGCGCGTGCTCACACCCTTTCTGGAAAGCGCACGCAAGCGCTGGTTTCTGTTGGCGGGGATTGTGGTTGCCTTGCTGCTTTCGGTGGGCTTAGCCCTGGTGCAGTGGGTGGTACTAAAAATGCTGCCTTTTGACAACAAGAGCGAATTCCAGGTGATGGTCGACATGCCCGCCGGCACGCCGCTGGAAAACACGGCAGCCACCCTGCACGAGCTGGGCGCATTTTTGGCGCAACAACCCGAGGTTTTGAATTTGCAGGCCTATGCGGGCACCGCATCCCCCATCACCTTTAATGGTCTGGTACGGCAATACTACCTGCGCGCCGACGCTGAGCAAGGCGATTTGCAGGTGAATTTGGTCGACAAACATCACCGGGATGCCAAGAGTCACGCCATTGCGCAGCGCCTGCGCCCTGAACTGGAAAAAATCGGGCAGCGGCATCATGCACGTGTCAAGGTGGTGGAGGTACCCCCCGGCCCACCGGTGATGTCACCGCTGGTGGCTGAGGTCTATGGCCCTGATGAAGCGGGCCGGCAACAATTGGCAGAGCGTTTGGCCAAGGCCTTTGAAGCCACGCCGGACATCGTTGGCGTAGATACCTCTCTGGCAGAAAACGCACCACGCGCCTACCTGCGGGTGCGGCGCCAGCGCGCGGAGTCGTTGGGCATTTCGGTGTCTGCTGTCGCGCAAACCGCGGCCATGGCGCTTGGCGGCGCCGATGCAGCCTACTTGCATGACGGACACACCAAGTATCCGGTGCCGGTGCGTTTGCAATTGCCATTGGACAAACAGGTCGGCCTCGACGCTATTTTGGCCATGCCAGTGCGTGCGGCCAATGGGCAATTGGTGCCATTGTCAGAGCTGGTGCAAATCGAGCAGGGTGTGATTGACAAGCCCCTGTTTACCAAAAACCTGCAAGCAGTGAGTTATGTGTTTGGTGACATGGCGGGCAAGCTTGATTCACCCTTGTACGGTCTGTTTGCCATTCGCGACAAATTGCAGGCGGCAGCATTGCCTGGCACCGGGACCCTGGGCGAATATTGGATCAACCAGCCCACCGACCCCTATCGGCAATACGCCATCAAGTGGGACGGCGAATGGCAGATCACCTATGAGACCTTCCGCGACATGGGTGCCGCCTATGGTGTTGGACTGATTCTGATTTACCTGCTGGTGGTGGCGCAATTCAAGAGCTACCTGACGCCACTGGTGATCATGGCACCCATTCCTCTGACCATGATTGGCGTGATGCCGGGGCATGCCTTGCTGGGATCCCAATTTACCGCCACCTCAATGATTGGCATGATTGCGCTGGCAGGCATCATTGTTCGGAACTCGATTTTGTTGGTTGACTTCATTGAGCTTCAAGTGTCAGAGGGGGTTGCGTTCAAGGATGCAGTGGTGCAATCAGCAGCAGTGCGTGCGCAGCCGATAGCGCTGACCGGCCTGGCAGCCATGATTGGGGCGTTTTTTATTCTGGACGACCCAATCTTCAACGGACTGGCGATTTCACTGATATTTGGCATATTAGTTTCAACCGTGCTGACGCTGGTCGTCATCCCGGTGCTGTATTACGCGCTGTACTGGCGGCGCATCAAGCCACACGAAGAAGTGGTACGTTCTCCAGGCACGACTCTTTAATTACTTTTAAAAACAGGAGACAAGACATGGCTCACATCGTCATCATGGGTGCAGGTATTGGCGGCATGCCCGCTGCTTACGAAATGCGCGAGGCGCTGCCCAAGGCGCACCGCGTCACCGTGGTCAACAGCACCGACTATTTTCAGTTTGTGCCCAGTAATCCCTGGGTGGCGGTGGGCTGGCGCACGCGTGAGGCGATCACATTGCCGATTGCACCATATTTGCAGCGCAAAGGCATTGGCTTCATTCCCAAGGCCGTAACGCAGATTGATGCTACCGCCAACAAGCTGGTTTTGACCGGTGGTGAAACGCTGGACTACGACTATCTGGTCATCACCACCGGTCCCAAACTTGCCTTTGATGAAATTGCGGGCGCGGGGCCGGTGGCATCCGGTGGCGGTGGCCATACCCATTCGGTATGCCATGTGGACCATGCACTGGAGTTTTTCGCCGATTACGAAGAATTCCTCAAAAATCCGGGCCCCGTGGTGGTGGGTGCCATGCCTGGTGCCAGTTGCTTTGGCCCGGCCTACGAGTTCGCGATGATTCTTGACACCGATTTGCGCAAGCGCAAGCTGCGCAACAAGGTGCCGATCACTTTTGTGACCAGCGAGCCTTATATTGGTCACCTCGGCCTGGGTGGCGTGGGTGACAGCAAGTCCATGCTCGAATCCGAAATGCGCAACCGCGACATGAAGTGGATCACCAACGCCAAGACCACCAAGGTTGAAGCTGGCAAGATGTTTGTGAGCCAGATTGATGATCAGGGCAATTTGGTCAAGGACCATGAAGTCGGCTTCAAACTGGCAATGATGTTGCCTGCCTTCAAGGGCGTGGATGCAGTGGCGGCTGTTCCCAACCTTTGCAACCCGCGCGGCATGGTGCTGATCGATGAGTTCCAGCGCAGCAAGGGGTATCGCAATATCTTCTCGGCTGGTGTTTGTGTGGCCATTCCGCCGGTTGAAGTGACACCGGTGCCCACCGGCACCCCCAAGACCGGTTACATGATCGAGAGCATGGTGGGTGCCATCTGCCACAACATTGCCGATGAATTGGCGGGCAAACCGGTCACCGCCAAAGGCACCTGGAACGCAGTTTGCCTGGCAGACATGGGTGATACCGGCGCAGCCTTTGTGGCTCTGCCACAGATTCCGCCGCGCAATGTGAACTGGTTCAAAAAGGGCAAGTGGGTACATCTGGCCAAGATTGCATTCGAGAAGTATTTCATCCGCAAAATCAAGAAGGGCACATCTGAGCCCATTTATGAAAAGTACGTGTTCGGGCTGTTGGGCATCAACCGCGTCGAGAAATAGGTTTCAAATCCAAAGGAGTAATCACCATGACAGTGCAGCGCTACATTTTTGTTATTGCCGGTTTTTTCGTCATGATTTCATTGGCACTCGGGGTAGAAGGCAGCCCGCTTTTCGTCAGCAAATGGGCGCTTGCGTTCACGGCGTTTGTCGGTGCCAATCTTTTTCAGTCGGGCTTTACGAACTTCTGTCCGATGAGCTTGATTCTGAAGAAACTTGGGGTGCCGGAAGTCAAGGCAGGCTGCGCCAGTTGACTGCAGATGCCACTTCTTTCCAAGCATCCCGGAGCACCTGATGGCTGCATTGACCAATGAGACGGACCGCACAGATATTCTGAACCGGTTGCGCCGTGCGGAAGGGCAGATTCGGGGTGTGCAGCGCATGATCGAAGAAGGAGAAAGCTGCCTGAAGATCGGGCAGCAGTTCTCTGCCGTTCGCAAGGCGCTCGACAGCACTTACTTGCGCATGACCATGTGTTTCATGGAGCAGGAGTTGTCAAGTTGCCTGGGCGCTGATGATTCCCAAAAGGCAGGCATCGACATCATGCTCAAGGACATCGAGGGCCTGCTCGCCCGAATGCATTAAAAATTGCAAGAAAACAGGCTCTAGCCCTTATTGAACAAGCGCTTTATGCTATGTATAGCGTAGCATTCAAATCGACTCCGAGACTGAAATGACACCGCCACCCAGACACCTGTCGCCGCGGTACAGCACGGCCGACTGGCCTGGGGTGACGGCCCACTGCGTCTGGGCAAAATCCAACCCAAATGAGCTGGCTGATGGATGATTCAGCGTGCAGTCGGCGTCGGCCTGCCGATAGCGGGTCTTGGCTGCCAGCGCGCCAGGCCCTGGTGCTTGCCCCGAGACCCAACTGGCATCCAGCGCAGTCAGCGCCTTTGACAGCAACCAGGGATGGTCTCGGCCCTGCACCACCCACAAGGTGTTGTTTGGGACATCTTTGCGCGCCACAAACCACGGCGAGTGATCACCCCCACCCCGCTGCGCCCCCTTGGCCTTGAGGCCACCGATGCCCAGCCCCTGACGCTGTCCGAGTGTGTAAAAACTCAGGCCGACATGCTGGCCAATCTGCTGACCCTTGTCGTTGCGGATGGGGCCAGGTTCACGGCTGATGTAGCGGTTCAAAAAATCCCGGAAAGGTCGCTCGCCAATAAAGCAGATGCCAGTCGAGTCTCTTTTTTTGGCGTTGGGCAACTTAACCTCTTCGGCGATGCGCCGAACCTCGGCTTTCAGCAACGCACCTATGGGAAACAGCGTTTTGGACAACTGGGCCTGATTGAGGCGATGCAAAAAGTAGCTTTGGTCCTTGGCCGGGTCCAACCCCTTAAGCAATTCGTGTTGCCCGGACTGTGCATCGCGCTGGACCCGGGCGTAATGACCGGTAGCGATTTTTTCGGCACCCAGGCGCATGGCATGGTCCAGAAACGCCTTGAACTTGATTTCGGAGTTGCACAGAACGTCGGGGTTGGGCGTGCGCCCGGCGCTGTATTCGCGCAGAAAAGTGGCAAACACGCGGTCTTTGTATTCGGCGGCAAAGTTGACGTGTTCGATCTCGATGCCAATCACGTCAGCCACAGCGGCCGCATCGACAAAGTCAGCATTCGACGAGCAGTAGGCACTGTCATCGTCATCTTCCCAGTTTTTCATGAAGATACCGACCACCTCGTGCCCTTGTTGCTTCAATAGCCAGGCCGTCACTGCCGAATCGACCCCACCACTCAAGCCAACCACCACGCGGTGAGATGTTGGGGCAGTACTCATCACAAACCGCCTGAGTGTTGCTGTCCCAGCAACACCGACGGATCGGTGAATATCACCGAAAGTGGCAAACGCTGCCCAGCCAGATAGTCCTCCATACAGCGCAACACCATGGGGCTTCGCATTCGCCCCACATTGTCACGAATTTCCTGCGGTGTCAGCCACAAGGTGCGGACAATGCCCTTGTCCAGCGTTCTGCCCGGTTCCAGCAGCCCCAAGGTGCCACAAAACGCAAAACGCAGGAACGTGATGTCCTGCGCCGCTTGCTCGCCCTGATTGGGCCGGATAAAACGTGACATGTAAATACCAATCAGACTGGTGGGCGCGAACCGGTACATGGTTTCTTCCAGCGTTTCGCGTATGCAAGCCTGCGTCAAGGTCTCACCTTCATCCAGGTGACCAGCAGGGTTGTTCAACCGCAAGCCATCCGGGGTGTGTTCCTCCACCAGCAGGAACTTGCCGTGCTGCTCAATGATTGCCGCCACCGTTGCGCCAGGTTTCCATCGATTTGTCATGCCCCATTATCGGAAAAATTGCCAACTGAAGATTTCTTGACTTTAGTCATGAAACGGAAAGCTGAAAATCAAAAAAACTGATGTAAGCTCCGCGGGTTATTTGATTTCCAACAGAAACCGAGGAGTCGCCCCCATGCAAGCGAGTGCCACCATTGATGGCTCATCAGGCCAAGCCGTCGTTGCCCCCCCCCAGGATGCCGTGAAAACTGTGCAACGCATCGGGGTCCCCAAAGAGGTATTTCCCGGAGAGAAGCGGGTTGCCACCGTGCCAGAGGTGGTCGAAAAACTGATCAAACTTGGCTTCACGGTGTCGGTAGAGTCCGGTGCAGGTGATGCCGCCAACTTCTCTGACGACACCTACCGTGAGGCCGGTGCGCAAATCGTCGATGGTGCTGCCGCACTGTGGGCCGGGTCCGACATCGTGTTCAAGGTGGCTGTGCCGACCGCGGCCGAAGTTGGCCTGATGCGCGAAGGCGGCATTCTGATCGGTTTCATCTGGCCCGCGCAGAATCCCGAATTGATGCAGCAGCTCACCGCCAAGAAGGCGACCGTGCTGGCCATCGACGCATTGCCGCGCATGTTGAGTCGTGCCCAAAAGATGGATGCGTTGACGTCCCAAGCCGGTGTGTCAGGCTACCGCGCTGTGGTCGAGGCCGCCAATGCCTTTGGCCGCTTCTTTGCCGGCCAGATCACGGCAGCAGGCAAGGTTCAGCCCGCCAAGGTCTTTGTCGCCGGTGCTGGTGTGGCCGGATTGGCGGCGATTGGCACAGCGGTTGGGTTAGGTGCCATCGTGCGTGCCAACGACACCCGGGCAGAAGTGGCCGATCAGGTCATTTCCATGGGGGGTGAATTTGTCAAAGTTGATTTTGAAGAAGAAGGCGGCGGCGGCGGCGGTTATGCCAAGGTGATGAGCGAGGGCTTCCAGCAAGCCCAGCGCGACATGTACGCCAAGCAGGCCCGCGAGGTGGACATCATCATCACCACCGCGCTGATTCCTGGCAAGCCCGCACCCAGGCTCATTACCGCCGAGATGGTCAAGAGCATGAAGCCCGGCAGCGTGATTGTTGACATGGCCGCTGAGCGCGGCGGCAACTGCGAGCTGACCGTACCAGGTGAGGCGGTTGTAAAGCACGGTGTGACCATTGTTGGGTACACCGACCTGACCTCACGTCTGGCCAAGCAGTCATCAACCCTGTATGCCACCAATCTGTTCCGCTTGGCCGAGGAGTTGTGCAAGACCAAAGACGGTGTAGTGAATGTCAACATGGATGACGATGCCATCCGCGGACTGACCGTCACCAAAGAGGGTCGCATCACTTGGCCAGCACCGGCACCCACGCTCCCTGCAGCCGCACCGGCAAAACCGGTCGCTGCGCCAGCGGCAAAAAAAGGGGGACATGGCCACGGTGCAGCCAGCGAGCCGATGGCCGGTAGCAAGCTTGCCATCATGTTTGGTGTGGCAGCGGCCTTGTTCTGGCTGGTGGGTGCCAGCGCACCGCCCGCATTTTTGTCGCACTTCACAGTGTTCGTGCTGGCCTGTTTTGTCGGCTACATGGTGGTCTGGAACGTCAAGCCAGCCTTGCATACCCCGCTGATGAGCGTCACCAACGCCATCAGTAGCATCATCGCGATTGGTGCCCTGGTGCAAATTTCGCCAATGAGCGGTGCGGTGGACCGGCCCAATGAGCTGATCACCTGGGTTGCCGGGGCCGGCATAGTACTGACGGCCATTAACATGTTCGGCGGCTTTGCCGTCACACAGCGCATGCTGGCGATGTTTCGCAAATAAGGGAGGCAATTCATGTTTACCACAGAACTGGCAACCGTCTCCTATATTGGAGCGACGATTCTTTTCATCTTGAGCCTGGGTGGTTTGTCGAACCAGGAAACCGCGTTGCGCGGCAACCTCTACGGCATGGTCGGCATGGCCATCGCCGTGCTGGCGACCATTTTTGGCCCCCAGGTCACCGGTGCCGGCATCCCCTGGATCATTGGCGCCATGGTGATTGGCGGCAGTATCGGCATGTACGCGGCACGCACCGTGCAGATGACGCAGATGCCGGAACTGGTGGCACTGATGCACAGCATGGTAGGTCTGGCCGCGATGCTGGTGGGCTTTTCCACCTTCATCGACCCGGAGGCTTCCAAGGGATTCACCGGAGCCGCCAAGTCGATTCACGAAATGGAAATCTACATCGGCATCCTGATTGGCGCGGTGACCTTCTCCGGCTCGATCGTGGCCTTTGGCAAGCTCTCGGGCCGTATCGGCGGCAACCCGCTGCTGTTGCCGGCACGGCATTGGCTCAATCTGCTGGGCCTGCTGGTGGTGATCTGGTTTGGCCGCGAGTTCATGAACGCCCACAGCATTGCTGACGGCATGACACCCCTGATCATCATGACGGTGATCGCCCTGCTGTTTGGCATTCACATGGTGATGGCAATTGGCGGCGCCGACATGCCGGTGGTGGTGTCGATGCTCAACAGCTACTCGGGCTGGGCGGCGGCGGCCACTGGGTTCATGCTGTCCAACGATCTGCTGATCGTTACCGGTGCGCTGGTCGGCTCCAGCGGCGCGATTCTGTCTTACATCATGTGCAAGGCGATGGCGCGCAGCTTCATCAGCGTGATTGCTGGCGGCTTTGGCACCGCCAGCGCGGCACCGGCCCCCAGCGGCGGGCCAGCCCAGCCAGCCGGTGAAGTGTTTCCGATCAAGGCGGCAGAAACCGCCGAACTGCTGCGTGAAGCCAAGAGCGTCATCATCGTGCCGGGCTATGGCATGGCGGTGGCGCAGGCGCAGCACACGGTCTATGAGATCACGAAGTTCCTGCGCGAGAAAGGCTGCAACATCCGTTTTGGCATCCACCCGGTGGCGGGACGTATGCCAGGCCATATGAACGTGCTGCTGGCCGAGGCCAAAGTACCCTATGACATTGTGTTCGAGATGGACGAGTTGAACGACGATTTCCCGAAAACCGATGTGGTGATGGTCATCGGTGCCAACGACATCGTCAACCCGGGTGCCCAGGACGACCCAAACAGCCCGATTGCCGGCATGCCGGTGCTTGAAGTCTGGAAGGCCAAGACTTCCATCGTCATGAAGCGCAGTATGGCTTCTGGTTATGCGGGCGTCGATAACCCTTTGTTCTACAAAGAAAACAACCGCATGTTATTTGGTGATGCCAAGAAGATGCTGGATGAAGTTCTGGTATCGCTCAAAACCTGAAAACAGCCTGCTCTACTGTTGGGGCCTTCCTTGTGTAGTTGGAGACCCCTCCCTAATTAGGGAAAACACAGCTTACAGAAGCTGACAATCAGGTGAAAATCCAACTTTTGACGTAAAAATTGGAGACCTGAACATGAGCGACCCCACCTGGCTGAAAGCCTATCCTCCGGGTGTACCCGCTGACATTGAAGTCAGCCGATACACCTCTACCGTCGAAATGATGGAGGAGAGTTTCCAGAAGTTTGCCGACCGAAGTGCCTTCAGCTTCATGGGCAAGGAACTTAACTACCGTCAAATCGAAGAGCTCAGTCGGACCTTTGGGGTCTACCTGCAGGGTCTGGGGCTGGCCAAAGGCGATCGAGTGGCGGTGATGATGCCGAATGTGCTGCAATACCCGATTGTGGTGGCGGGCATCTTGCGCGCTGGCTACACGCTGGTCAATGTCAACCCACTGTACACCGCCCGCGAACTTGAGCACCAACTCAAGGACTCCGGTGCCAAGGTCATTGTCATCCTTGAAAACTTTGCCGCCACACTGGAAAAATGCATCGCGGCCACCCCGGTCAAACACATTGTGCTGTGTGCCATGGGTGATCAACTTGGCCTACTCAAGGGCACTTTGGTCAACTACGTGGTTCGCAATGTCAAAAAGATGGTGCCCGATTACAAGCTGCCGCAAGCCATTCGTTTTAACGCTGCAATCGCCAAAGGAACCAGCGGAACCCTAAAGAAGGTCACCATCAAGACCGACGACGTGGCGGTTTTGCAGTACACCGGTGGCACCACCGGTGTGTCCAAGGGGGCTGTGCTGCTGCAACGCAACCTGGTCGCCAATCTGTTGCAAGCTGATGCCTGGTTTCAGCCAGCACTGTCAAAAATTCCCACGGGCGAACAGATGAACGTGGTGTGTGCACTCCCGCTGTATCATATTTTTGCTTTCACCGTGGGAATGATGCTGTCGATGCGCCTGGGCGGCAAGCTGATCCTGATTCCCAATCCACGCGACTTTGTCGCTGTCTTGACCGAGCTGGCCAAACACAAAATTCACCTCTTCCCGGCCGTCAACACACTCTTCAACGGCTTGGCCAACCACCCAGATTTCAGCAAGGTGGATTGGCACCATTTGGTGGCTTCGGCAGGGGGTGGCACAGCGGTGCAGAGTGCAGTTGCCAAACTTTGGTATGAAAAGACCGGATGTGCCATCTGTGAAGGTTATGGCCTGAGCGAAACCTCGCCGATTGCCACCAGCAATCCGGTCAACATCACCGAATACACCGGCTCAATTGGTGTGCCGGTACCTGGCACCTGGCTCAAGCTGTTAGATGACGATGGCAACGAAGTTGCTGTCGGGCAGCCTGGCGAAATCGCCATCAAGGGTCCGCAGGTGATGGCTGGTTATTGGCAGCGCCCTGATGAAACTGCCAAGGTCATGACGGCCGATGGCTATTTCAAGTCAGGCGATGTGGGGGTTGTCGATGAACGAGGGTTTTTCAAAATCGTTGATCGCAAAAAAGACATGATTCTGGTAAGCGGCTTCAATGTGTTCCCCACCGAGCTTGAAGACGTCGTGTCGCAGATGGATGGCATCATGGAATGTGCCTGCGTGGGCATGCCCGATGCCAAGACCGGTGAAGCCGTCAAGCTGGTGATTGTGCGCAAGGACCCGGCAGTCACCGAAGAGCAGGTGCGGGCCTATTGCAAGGAAAACATGACCGGCTACAAACAGCCCAAAGTCATCGAGTTCCGAACCGAATTGCCCAAGACCCCGGTTGGCAAGATTCTTCGTCGCGAGTTGCGCACCAAATAGAGGAAGTATGCTTTGACAAAGACTGCCATCGTCAGCGCCTTGCTTGACGAACAAAGGGGATTGCTCGGCCAGCTCCAGAATGCCACCAAACAAGTGCGCGCCGGACGAACCTTCTGGAGTGGTCTGTGGGGCGACCTGGAGGTGGTCTTGGTGCTTTCCAAGGTCGGCAAAGTGGCCGCAGCCAGCACCACTGCAACGCTGATCGAAGCGTTCGGTGTCAAACGCATCCTGTTTACTGGCGTGGCAGGCGGCCTGGGTGATGGTGTTCGGGTGGGGGATGTGGTGGTGGCGCAAGAGTTTTTACAGCATGACCTGAATTCTTCGCCCATGTTTGCACGCTATGAGATTCCACTTTATGGCCGCGCGCGCTTGCCTTGCGACGATACTCTGACCGCTCTTCTTTTAAAAGCTGCTAACGCAGGACTGACAAGGGCTGGAAGCCATTTTCATCATGACATTTTGATCGCCGACCCGTGTGTTCACACCGGCCTGGTGGCCAGTGGTGACCAGTTTGTATCGTGCGCCGAAGACGCCACACGCCTGCGCGCTGACCTGCAGGCAGCAGGCCACGATGCTTTAGCCGTTGAGATGGAAGGTGCCGCCGTGGCGCAAGTTTGTTTTGACCATGGTGTGCCCTTTGCAGCCATGCGGACCATTTCGGACCGTGCCGACGACAAGGCACATATTGATTTTTCGGCATTCATTCAGCAAGTTGCCAGCCCCTATGCCTTGGCAATTGTCCAGGAATTCATGAAATTGCTTTCAAAAAGGTAGCTAACATCTCATACACAGCAAGGATTCATGGCAGTTTTTACTTTAGCCAACCACGCTTTCTGAAGTACCACATCGGTACCAGCGCGCTGGCCAGCATCAGGCCAAGTGCAAAAGGATAGCCAACTTGCCAGTCTAGTTCTGGCATGAACTTGAAATTCATGCCGTAAATGCTGGCAATCAGGGTGGGCGGCAGCAGTGCCACGCTGGCCACCGAGAAAATCTTGATGATCTTGTTCTGATTGATATTGATGAAGCCCACCGTGGCGTCCATCAAAAAGTTGATCTTGTCAAACAGGAACGCCGTGTGCGAGTCCAGCGAATCGATGTCCCGAAGAATCTGCCGCGCCTCTTCAAACTGCTCTCCATTGAGCATTTTGCTGCGCATCATGAAACTCACCGCGCGACGGGTGTCCATAGCGTTGCGGCGAATACGCCCGTTCATGTCTTCATGGCGGGCAATCGCACCCAGCACCTCACCCGCCAACGAGTCTGTCACATCGCCTGATAGAACCTTTCGGCTGGCTTTCTCAAGCTCGTCATAAATTTCTTCCAGGGTGTCGGCAGAGTACTCCGCGTCGGCGTCAAACAGTTTGAGCAGCACTTCTTTGGCATCTTCAATCAGGCCTGGTGCGCGGCGGGCCCGCATGCGCAACAGCCTGAACACCGGAACATCTTCTTCATGAATCGAGAAAAGTACGCCTTTGCTTTTGAGCTTGTCATTGACCAGGTTCAGGATAAAGGCCACCCGCACGGTGTGCGGATCGTCATCGTCAGCCACCAAAAAGTCGCTTCGAATATGCAGCTCGCCATTGTCCTCCTTGTAAAAGCGGGCCGATTCCTCAATGTCCTCATCCATCGCATCCTCAGGAATCGACAGCCCAAAGTACTGTTTGATCCAGCGCTTTTCTTCCGGTGTGGGTGATTCCAGATCGACCCAAATGGGTTGAAAACGGGACAGTTCTTCGAGCGATTCGATTTCTTCCTGAAAGAGCCGTCCGTTGGCCAGAGTAAAAATATTGAGCATGCGCTCACTCCCAAAATATCTAGCGCATCAGGTGAACAGGGTGTTTGGGTTGCTTTCAACCCGTGATGCGATTTTGGCGTTGAAAGCTACCGACTGGGGCAGGTTTGCACGACGGGTTTCCGAGGGTGTCAACCTTAAGATTATGGCACTGCAAGTCAAGGCAAATCAGGTGTCACAAGCGTGCCAGTTTATTACTTCAATTCACCCTGAAAGTCATTGCAATAGTTGAGCATGCGTAGCATAGTGACGGCAGTGAAGTGTTTTTCGGTTGCCAACGGGCGTTGACAACCATCACAACCGAGAGCTTTAGGAGGCTTTTTATGAATTTGACGATCAGCGGCCACCATCTGGAAGTGACCCCGGCTTTGCGCACGTATGTGACGGCCAAACTGGATCGGATCAAACGACATTTTGATCAGGTGGTGGATGTCAAAGTGTTATTGACGCTGGAAAATCTCAAGGAAAAGGAGCGCAGGCAAAAGGCAGAGTGCAATATTCACATCAAAGGCATTGAGTTATTTGCTGAAAGTGCGCATGCAGACTTGTATGCAGCCGTGGACGAACTGGTCGACAAGCTTGACCGTCAGGTGGTTCGGCACAAAGACCGCTTGCAATCTCATCATCACAATGCGCCCAAGCGTTTGATGTAACTTAAACTCTGCCCGGCCGCACGCTTGTGTGTGCGGCTTTTTTTGCGCCCAAATTTCACGGTGCATAATTGATAACAATCATGAACCGACTCGCGTCTATCCTCTCCGCAGCTCAAGTGCTTGTTCACGTCGACGTATCAAGCAAAAAAAGAGCGTTTGAAGAAGCTGGTTTGCTTTTTGAAAACCTGCACGGGCTAAGCCGAGCGTTAGTCACCGACAGTCTGTTTTCTCGTGAACGCCTGGGCTCCACTGGCCTGGGCCATGGCGTGGCGATCCCGCATGGACGCATCAAGGGCCTCAAGTCGCCAATGGCAGCCGTCTTTCAGCTCGCTCACCCGATTGGCTTTGAAGCGCCCGACGAACAGCCTGTCGACATCCTGATTTTTTTACTCGTTCCAGAAGCGGCAACGCAAAAACACCTGGAAATTCTCTCTGAAATTGCAGAAATGCTCAGTGACGCCAACCTGCGTGAAAAGCTGGTAGCCAGCCAAAGCTCTGCTGAACTGTACCGCCTGATTTCTGACTGGCAGTCTGTTCAATCGGTTTAATGCTCAGTGCCATGCGGCATCAGCAGGAGTCGTGAACTTGAAACCAACAGTAATCAGCGCCGATGTACTTTTTGAGGCATTTCGGTCTACTTTGCGATGGGAATGGCTTGCTGGTCTGGGCGCCTCGGAAAGACGTTTTGAAGAGGTCGCCGTACGCGCGGCACGCTCGGGTGCAGACTTGGTGGGTTACCTCAACTACATCCATCCCTACCGGGTCCAGATTCTGGGTGAACGAGAAGTCGCCTACCTGACCAACGCCACAGCAGAAGACTGCATGCGACGTCTTGCCCGAATTGTGACCCTGGAACCCCCCGTGCTGATCTTGGCCGACCGGCAGCCGGCGCCCGAGGCACTGTTGTCCATGTGTGAGCGTGCCCAAATACCCATGTTTTCAACGGATGGTTCTTCAGCCTTTGTAATCGATGTGTTGCGAGCCTATTTTTCCAAACATTTCGCTGATCGCTGCACCATGCACGGCGTGTTCATGGACATTCTGGGTTTGGGCGTGATGATCACTGGAGAATCCGGTTTAGGCAAGAGTGAACTGGGGTTAGAGCTAATTTCGCGCGGCAACGGCCTGGTGGCTGACGACGCGGTAGATTTATATCGAATCAATCAGGACACCATCGAAGGCCGCTGCCCTGAGCTGCTGCTCAACTTGCTGGAAGTGCGCGGTATCGGCCTGCTGGATATTCGCTGTATTTTTGGTGAAACGGCCGTTCGGCGAAAAAAGCGACTGCAACTCATCGTGCACTTGGTGCGTCGCGAGACCCTGGAACGCGATTACGAGCGAATTCCCTACGAACCGCTGATGCAGGATGTGCTGGATGTTCCCGTTCGAAAAGTCGTGATCCAGGTGATCGCCGGGCGCAACATTGCTGTGCTGGTGGAAGCTGCGGTCCGTAACACCATTTTGCAAATTCGAGGTGTTGATACCTACAAAGAGTTTGTCGAACGGCATCGCAAAGCGATGGGAGAGACTAACTAGCCCAGTTAAGGCCGATGCGTGCAGGCGTTGCGCGTGCAATGCGCGTACAGACTCAGTGCGTGATCAGCAATCCTGAAACCCTTGGCCTGTGCCACTGACTTTTGTCGTTGTTCGATCTGGCTGTCGTAAAACTCTTCCACACGACCACAATCCAGACACACCAGATGGTCGTGGTGCTGGCCTTGGTTGAGCTCGTACACGGCCTTGCCACTCTCAAAATGACTTCTGGTCAGAATATCGGCCTGCTCAAACTGAGCCAGCACCCGGTAAACTGTTGCCAAAGCAACGTCGGATTGTTCTTCCAGCAGAACCCGGAAAACATCTTCGGCCGTCATGTGTCGCTGGTTGCCGTTCTGAAAAATTTCGAGTATTTTCAGCCTTGGCAGGGTGACCTTGAGCCCGTTACTTTTGAGTTCTTCAATCTTGGACATGCCGATTTTCCGATTCTGCGCGTGCGCGCCAGCCCCTCAGACTTGACCGCGAAATGCTGCCATTACAATGCGCCGATCATATCGTTGTCGGCTATTTCCATGTTTGAATCTATTGCTCGTCGTGTCAGGTTGGGTTGGCTAGGTGTCGTGATGCTGATACTGTGCGCCTGCAGCAGCGTTGACAGCGCCAGTAGTCGATTGGTCAGCGTGGTGACTCCCTACAAGATCGATATCGTGCAGGGCAATTTTGTGTCACGCGAGCAATTGGCATCACTCCAACCAGGAATGCCCAAGGCACAGGTGCGTGATATCTTGGGCACACCCCTGCTCAACAGCGTCTTTCATGCAGATCGCTGGGACTACGTATTTACCTTCAAGCGCCAGGGCGTTGAGCCCCAATCTCGGCGCGTCACGGTTTTTTTCAAAGACGGACTACTGGATCGCACCGAAGCCGATGCGCTGCCCAGTGAGGCCGAGTTTGTGTCTTCGCTCGACTCGGGCCGCAAACTTGGCGCTGTACCGGTGCTTGAGATGTCAGAAGACGCCTTGAAAGCTGGTGCAGCAACAGCCAAACCCGCTGAGTCCAAGCCTGCGCTGCCCGCCTTGCCCACCAGCTACCCACCGCTTGAAGCGGCCAAACCCTGAAGCGTGGTTCGCGACGATGTCAAATTTTCACCGGGTCTGTATCGCAGGGGCCAGCGGCCGGATGGGGCGCATGCTCATCGAAGCGGTTTGCAGTGCTGATGACTGTGAACTCAGTGGCGCACTCGACGTGGCAGACAGCCCTGCCCTGGGCCAGGTCGCCAGCGCTTTTTTAGGCGACAGCGGCAGTGTTGTGATCACTTCAGATTTGCGCGCTGGCCTTCAAAACGCACAGGTTTTGATTGACTTTACCCGCCCCGCGGGCTCCTTGGCGCACCTGAAGGCCTGTCGTGCCCTGGGGGTCAATATGGTGATTGGCACCACCGGTTTTACCGACGCGCAAAAAGCCGAGATTGCCGATGCCACCAATGACATCGCCATCGTCATGGCACCCAACATGAGCGTGGGTGTGAACGTCACCCTCAAGTTGCTGGAGATGGCGGCCAAGGCCATGGCCACGGGTTATGACATCGAAATCGTCGAAGCGCACCATCGGCACAAGGTGGACGCGCCTTCGGGGACAGCCCTGAAAATGGGCGAAGTGATTGCCAGCGCCCTTGGGCGGGACCTGAAAGACTGTGCGGTTTATTCGCGTGAAGGCGTCACTGGCGAACGCGACCCGTCAAGCATTGGTTTTGCCACCATTCGTGGTGGCGACATCGTCGGAGACCACACGGTGCTGTTTGCCGGAATTGGTGAGCGCATTGAAATCACCCACAAGTCATCGAGTCGGGTCACGTATGCCCAAGGCAGCCTGCGGGCTGTGCGGTTTCTGCACACCAAGCAGTCAGGGCTGTTTGACATGGCAGATGTTCTCCACCTGAAATGAGCCTGGCACAGTTTTTTTGGCAGGGTGATGCGCTGGCGCGCACCGTGGCCTTGTTGCTCTTGGCCATGTCGGTGGCGAGTTGGGTGGTCATTTTGTGGAAATCGTGGCTGCTGCACCGTGCCAGCACCGATGTGGCGCGCTGTATCGCCGCCTTTTGGCAGTCCAGCAGCATTGCCGAGGCGCTTTTAAAAATCCAGGCTTTTGACCGCGAATCCCTTATCCAGCCTTTGGTGAGCGCTACAAATATTGAAGTCAGCACAAGTTTGGCGAGTGTCGGGGGGCGATCTCAACAGCTCACGCGTGTGCTGCGCAATGCCTTGCACGCCGCCTTGAACAAGCTTCAGCATGGCCAGGTTTTGCTGGCAACGGTTGGTGCGACCGCACCTTTTGTGGGTTTGTTGGGCACGGTTTGGGGTATCTACCATGCGCTGATCGGCATTGCCAGCGCAGGGCAAGTCACGATTGACAAAATCTCTGGCCCTGTAGGTGAGTCGCTGATCATGACGGCGGCTGGTTTGGCGGTGGCCATCCCGGCAGTGCTAGCCTACAACGTCCTGGGTCGGTCCATCACGCGCATTGAGGCCGAGCTTGAAGGCTTTGCCCGAGACTTGCGTGAGCTGGTGGGTAACGCCAGCGCGCAGGTCTGACGCCAGGGCCGACACACATGGCTTTTGGTCGTCTGGATCGCAGTTCGGGGGCAGCCCCCATGAGCGACATCAACATGACGCCGTTGGTCGACGTGATGCTGGTGCTGGTGGTGATCTTCATCATCACCGCCCCGCTGTTGGCCAGTTCCATCAAGCTTGATTTACCCAAAACAGACGCAGCCCGGCCAGGCGATGTACCCAAGTCGATCACGGTAGTGGTCGATGCCTCGGGTCAGGCCTACCTGAAAGACCAGCCGGTGACGCTGGATGAACTGACGCGCCAATTCAGCGCGTCCAAGCTGGGCAATCCAGACACTGAAGTGCAACTGCGCGCTGACAGCCGTGTGCCCTATGGCCGCATCGTTGACGTCATGGGGACGGCTCAAAAAGCCGGGCTCAACCGCATCGGCTTCATCGCTGACAGCAGGCCGGCCACCGCATCCCAGCAGCCGCCCAGCACGCCCCCTCCCGGGCTGCATCACAAACCTTAAAATCAACGGCATCTGCCAGACACCCACCAGCAAGTCTGGTCATCTATTTCCTATATTCAACCGGCCAACGCGGCTTCAGGGTCGCCATGATGGATCGCCATGCAAGACAAATACCAGCACCTAGACGTTGAACCCGCCGCCCAGGCCCATTGGCAGGCGCTTGACGCCTACCGGGTCCGTGACAACGCCCTGGATGCCCAAGGCCAGCCCAAGAAGAAGTTCTATGCCTGCTCCATGCTGCCCTACCCCAGTGGCAAGTTACACATGGGCCATGTGCGCAACTACACCATCAATGACATGCTGACGCGCTACCTGCGCATGCAAGGCTACAACGTGCTCATGCCCATGGGCTGGGACGCCTTTGGCCTGCCGGCAGAAAACGCGGCACTCAAGAACGGCGTGCCACCGGCCAAGTGGACGTTCGAGAACATCGCCTACATGAAACAGCAGATGCAGGCCATGGGCCTGGCCATTGACTGGAGCCGCGAGGTTGCCACCTGCACCCCCGAGTACTACAAGTGGAACCAATGGCTGTTTCTCAAGATGCTCGAAAAAGGCATTGCCTACCGCAAGACCCAGGTGGTCAACTGGGACCCGGTGGACATGACGGTGCTGGCCAACGAGCAAGTGATCGACGGCAAAGGCTGGCGCACCGGGGCCGTGGTGGAAAAACGTGAGATTCCGGGCTATTACCTGGCTATCACCCAGTACGCTGACGAACTGTTGGCCAACGTGACGGGCGACAAGATGCCGGGCTGGCCCGAGCGCGTCAAGCTGATGCAGGAGAACTGGATTGGCAAGAGCGAAGGTATGCGTTTTGCCTTCCCGCACCAGATTGCCGACGCCTCGGGCAAGCTGATTGGCGAAGGCCGCATGTATGTGTTTACCACCCGGCCTGACACCATCATGGGTGTGACCTTTTGCGCCGTTGCTCCTGAGCACCCGATTGCAGCGCACGCCGCAACCACCAACCCGGCGCTGGCAGCATTTATCGACGAGTGTGGCAAGGGCGGCACCACCGAGGCCGAAATGGCGCTGAAAGAAAAAGTTGGTATGTCCACCGGCCTTTTTGTGACCCATCCGCTAAGCGGAGATCAAGTCGCGGTGTGGGTCGGTAACTATGTGCTGATGTCGTACGGTGACGGGGCGGTGATGGGGGTGCCTGCGCACGATGAGCGGGACTTTGCGTTTGCCTTGAAATACGCTTTGCCAATCAAACCAGTGGTCGGCGTGGTGGTTTCGGCGGGGACAGTGGTGTCGCCGGGTTCCTCAGACTGCGAGCAGAAGTCGTCACCCGGCGAACCCGCTGTCCCCACCTACCGTGTATTCGATACTTCGGTTTGGCAGGACTGGTATGCCGAAAAAGGTTGCGGCATTGCCATCAATTCGGGCAAATTCGATGGGCTGGTGTTCAAGGACTGCGTGACGGCGGTGATGGCTGATCTGGCGGCGCTGGGTCTGGGTGAGAAAAAAGTCACCTGGCGGCTGCGTGATTGGGGCGTGTCGCGCCAGCGCTACTGGGGCACGCCGATTCCGATCATCCACTGTGATGAACATGGCGCGGTGCCGGTACCGGAGAAAGACCTACCGGTGGTGCTGCCTGATGACCTGGTACCGGACGGTTCGGGCAACCCGCTCAACAAGTGCGACGCGTTTCATGCGGGTGTCACCTGCCCCATCTGCGGCAAAGCTGCCCGGCGCGAAACCGACACCATGGACACCTTTGTTGACAGCTCGTGGTACTTCATGCGCTACTGCGACCCGGCCAATACCGAGAAAATGGTGGCCGACGGCGCTGATTACTGGATGCCGATGGACCAGTACATTGGTGGCATCGAACACGCCATCCTGCATCTGCTCTATGCCCGCTTCTGGACCAAGGTGATGCGCGACCTTGATTTGATCAAGGTCGATGAGCCTTTTACCAAACTGCTCACCCAGGGCATGGTGCTCAACCATATTTACTCACGCCGTACTGACAAGGGTGGCAAGGACTATTTCTGGCCGAGTGATGTCGAGCAGGTGTTTGACGCGGCGGGCAAAGTGACGGGTGCCCGCCTAATCAAGACCTTGGGTGATCTGCCGGTGGGCACGCCAATCGATTACGAGGGCGTGGGCACCATGTCCAAGTCGAAAAACAATGGGGTTGATCCGCAGGACCTGATCGAGAAGTATGGTGCTGACACAGCGCGCCTCTACACCATGTTCACCGCTCCGCCCGAGGCCACTCTGGAATGGAACGATGCTGCGGTCGAGGGCAGTTACCGTTTCCTGCGCCGCGTCTGGAATTTCGCAGTCAAATTGACAGCTATGGATTTAGAAGCGGCTAATGCAGTATCCATGGGGGCTAGAGCCCTAAATGATATAAATTTTGGAAAAGAAGCCAAGGCCCTTCGGCTGGAGATTCACACGGTGCTCAAGCAGGTGGACTACGACTACCAGCGCATGCAGTACAACACGGTGGTGTCGGGTGCCATGAAAATGATCAACGCGCTGGAAGACTTCAGGGCAGTCGACAGTGCCGGTGCCCAGGTGGCATTGATCGAGGGTTTTGGTATTTTGTTGCGCTGCCTGTATCCGGCAACACCCCACATTGCCCATGCCCTATGGTCGCAATTGGGCTATGCCGATGCGTTGGGCGATCTGCTCGATGCACCCTGGCCGCAGGTCGACCCCAGCGCTTTGCTGCAGGACGAGATTGAACTCATGCTGCAAGTGAATGGCAAGCTGCGTGGCGCCATTCGGGTCAGCGCCAGCGCGGACAAGGCAGCCATTGAGCAAGCGGCGATTGGCCATGAGATGTTCCAGAAACTGTCTGGCGGTGCCGCTCCTAAAAAAGTCATTGTTGTGCCAGGCCGTCTGGTCAATCTGGTGGTTTAAGGAATGCCCGTGAAACAAACGTCTTGTCAACCGGCCCCAATGGGTACTATGCCAAGCTTGTCCAGGCGCAAATTGTTCTCAGCGTTGCTGGCGTCAGGTGTTTTGGCGGGCTGCGGCTTCCAACTGCGCGGCTCGCAAAGTTTTGTGTTTTCCAGCATTGCCATCAATCCGCATCCTGGCGGGGCCATTGCACAAGAGTTGCGGCGTTCGATGGGTGCGACTGTGCGCGTGCTGCAGGCCAGCGAGCCCCTTTCACAGGCTCAGGTGGTTCTGGACGTGCTGGCAGAGCAACGCGAAAAAACCGTGGTGGGTGTCAATTCATCCGGTCAGGTGCGTGAACTGCAGCTTCGCATCCGCGTCAAATTCCGGCTGAATACGCCCCAGGGCCAAGAACTGATCCCCGAAGACGAGATCCTGCAGCAGCGCGACATCAGCTACAACGAGTCTGCCGCACTGGCCAAGGAGGCTGAAGAAGCCTTGCTCTACCAAGACATGCAGACCGATATTGTCCGGCAGATTCTGCGCCGCCTGGCCAGCGTCAAACAGGTTTCCTGATGTTCCAAACCAGGCAATTGGCCGCTCAAAAAATTTTCAACAACCAGCACTGGTGCTCACACTTTCAGCCCGGCAATCTGGTCGGTTTGAATCCAATGTGTACAAACCTCGGGACCGGGCACGGCCAAGACGCCAAGTTTGCGATGTCACAGGCATCAAAGATCAAACCGCACACCTTGCGCCAACGGCAAAGCACTGGAGTAGTTGATGGTGTTGGTCACACGGCGCATGTAAGCCCGCCAAGCGTCTGAGCCCGACTCGCGGCCACCGCCGGTTTCTTTTTCGCCACCAAAGGCCCCACCAATTTCAGCGCCAGAGGTCCCAATGTTGACATTGGCAATGCCGCAGTCCGCGCCCTCTGCCGACATGAACGTTTCGGCCTCGCGCAGGTCATTGGTAAAGATGGCAGACGACAGCCCTTGTGGCACGTCGTTGTTGATGGCAATGGCTTGCGCCAGCGTCTGGTACGTCATGATGTACAAAATGGGCGCAAACGTTTCGTGACGCACGATATCTGTTTGAGCTGGCATCTCCACCAACGCAGCATTCACGTAATAGGCATTTGGGTATCTCTCTTGCAGAACCCTTTCGCCGCCCGTGACCACACCACCCTCTTGCTTGGCTTGCGCCAGCGCCGCTTGCATGGCATCAAATGCGGCGCGGTCAATCAGGGGCCCCAGCAAGACGCCGGTCTCGGTTGGCGCACCCACTTTGAAGCTGGCAAAAGCTGTTTTCATGCGACCCAGCAAAACGTCAGCCACTGAGACGTGCACGATCAAGCGGCGGGCACTGGTGCAGCGCTGACCCGCCGTACCGGCTGCAGCAAAAGCGATGGCCCGTACCGCCATGTCCAGGTCCGCCGACGGTGCCACGATGATGGCGTTGTTGCCCCCCAATTCCAGCAAGCTGCGCCCAAAGCGCGCGGCCACGCTGGTGCCCACAGCACGCCCCATGCGGGTGCTGCCAGTGGCAGAGACCAGCGCAACTTGGGGCTGGTCCACCAACGCTTGTCCCACATCGGCCAGACCCAGCAGCAATTGCGACAAGTCACGGGTGAGTTCGGGTTGGGCAAAGCGAAGGCAGGCGCGCTCAAACAAGGCTTGCACCGCCAGCGCGCACAGGGGTGCCTTTTCTGACGGTTTCCAGACCAGCGCATTGCCACAGACCAACGCCAGCGCGGCATTCCAGGCCCAAACCGCGACCGGGAAATTGAATGCCGTCACCACCCCCACCACACCCAGAGGCTGCCAGGTTTCCATCATGCGGTGACCAGGACGCTCGCTGGCGATCGTCAAGCCATGCAACTGACGCGACAATCCCACCGCGAAATCGCAGATGTCTATCATCTCCTGCACTTCGCCCAGACCTTCCGAGGCGACCTTGCCAACTTCCAGGGTGACAAGCTGGCCCAGCGCGCGTTTTTGGGCGCGCAATTCTTCGCCCAGCAAACGCACCAGTTCGCCGCGCTGGGGCGCAGGCACCTGCCGCCAGCGCAGGTAGGCGGAGTGGGCGCACTCCACGGTGCTGCCAGCTTCAGCCAAGCCCGCGGCTTGAACCTGGCCCATCAACGCGCCATCCACCGGTGAATAAACCGGCAAGTTACCTTCCGTGATGGCATCACCAGCAACGCCCAGCTCTTGTAACAACGAATTCACAAACATCACTTATCCCAAAATAAATCGGTCGATTATGCAAGCCAAATCACACCCAAAATTGTCATTCACAAAGTCAGCTTGCGCGGTCGTCCAAGTTGCTTAGCCCGGTTTTTCCGGACCCTCTACACTGTGCTTTTTATGTCTCGCGTGACCCACCATGAACCATAACATCAGCGTGATAGGCGCACCCACAGACATCGGCGCAGGCAGCAGAGGTGCCAGCATGGGCCCCGAAGCATTGCGAGTGGCCAATATCGTTCCGGTCTTGCAGGGTCACGGCTTGAACGTGATTGACCGGGGCAACCTGAGCGGCCCAAGCAACCCCTGGCTGCCCGCGGTGGATGGTTACCGTCATCTGGACGAAGTGGTGGCCTGGAACAGGGTGGTTCATGACGCCGTTTGTGCCGAGCTTGAGCAACACCGGCTGCCGATTTTGCTTGGTGGTGACCATTGTCTGGGCTTGGGATCGATCAGCGCCGTGGCACGCCATTGCCGAGAAACAAACAAGAAGTTGCGGGTGCTTTGGCTTGATGCCCATGCCGACTTCAATACCAACACACTCACGCCCAGCGGCAACATTCACGGCATGCCAGTGGCCTGCCTGTGTGGTTATGGTCCTCAAGCGCTGATCAGTATGGGTGGCTGCGTGCCCGCCATCAATCCCAAATGGGTACGCCAGATCGGGATTCGCAGCGTCGATGAAGGTGAAAAACGCCTGGTGCATGAGGCAGGACTGGATGTGTATGACATGCGTTACATCGACGAGATGGGCATGCGTGCCGCCATGGCGCTGGCGTTGGCGCTGGTCGACGGCAACACGCATCTGCACGTCAGCTTTGATGTTGATTTTCTGGACCCCGATATTGCGCCTGGCGTGGGAACCACCGTGCGCGGTGGCCCTACTTACCGCGAGGCACAGTTGTGCATGGAAATGATCGCCGACACTGGCCGCCTGGCCTCACTTGACGTGATGGAACTCAACCCGGCCTTTGATGTGCGCAACCGCACGGCCGAGGTAGCGGTGGATTTGATCGAGTCATTGTTCGGGAAAAGCACGCTGATGCGCCAGTCAGACAACTGATGGCGTTCAGAAGGTTTCCCAGTCATCGTCTGCGCCTTTGGCAGCCGCTGCCGGCGCTGCCGGCGCTACAGCAGCCTTGGAGGCTGGCTTGGCGGCTACTTTGGGTTTTGCATGGCCCAGTTGCAAGGCTGTCGCTTTCGGCGCACTTGGGGCTGTTGCCAATGTCCTGGGCTTGTGCATTCAAACTGCCGGCTGCTGAGGCCATCTGTTCAACCAGCGTTGCATTTTGTTGGGTAGCCTGAGCCATTTCGGCCACCGCCTGGCCGACGCTGGCCACGCCACTGGTCAGCACGCCAGAGACATCAAGTGCAATACCGCCCGGCTGATTGACACGTGACACCATCAGCCCCTGCTCGGAACTCAACCATGCCACGGGCCAGTTGAATATGCAAAACCACCAGACAGATCAAGACAAGAGCCAGCACGTATTTGCTGATGGCTGATCCCTTGGCACTCAGGTGAGCGGCAGCAGCCACCACCACCAAGCCCAGTGTTGCACCAATCGCCAGGGTGGCGTCGATAAACTGGAAGCCCAAGATGAAACTGGCCACCGACCCTAGCTCGATACCCAACAATAATATTTGGTCACCAAACAAGGCTTGTGAATCGGCTTGGTCTGCCAACTGGTCTGCGCTGATATCAATCTCCTGTGATGAATAGCTGTTGAGAGCGGCTTGGTCACCGTTTGCACGCCCCACTGCGCAAGATACCTACAAACCCTATGGCAATGAGATACTTGCCAGCCGAACGCCAAAAAAATTCATCTTTAGATCGGAGTAAGTCATGGTTCTGGACGATATGTACTCAAGAGAGCGGTTTTTGTTCCAGCTCGATTGGATCCTGGCGCTGGAGCATCGACATCGCCACATCCTGCAGTCGGGCTTGGTGCATATTACCTACGATCCACAAGATGTTCATGGCTTGACGTTTGATGCTGCCGATGCTGCCAAACAATTGGGTGAAGTGCTGGCCTGTCTGAAAAAATCGTTTCGCAGCACCGACCTGATGGCACGCGAAGGCATGAGCTTCTGGATCTTGACACCTTTTACCCAGCTTGACCCAGTGATGGAAAAGGTGCGCCACGTGCTGACGTATGCGCCCGAAAACGGCCTGGCCATTGCCAAGAGCAACATACGCATCTATTTGCTGCGCGACCATGTCAAAGGCGACTCGCTGGCATTTGGCAAGGCCGAAGATTTTCTGGACTATCTGCGCCAGCAGCCCGCTTCGGTCAAGCTGGACTGATTTTTTTCACCTCAGCGGCAAATCCAGCCGCTCCAGGTTGTACCGTGCCTTGATATGGTCAGGGTCCAGCTGCAGCGCTCTGGTGTATTCACGGCGCGCCTCTGGCAAATGTCCGGCCAGCATGTAGGCGTAGCCCAGATTGTTGTGAACCCTGGCTTTGTCGGGCGAAAGACTGACCGTGGCTTGCCAGAGTGCAATTTCGTTGTTGTAGTCCTGATTTCTGTTGATCGTCAACAACGCCAGGCCCAGCACCAGCGCGACCATCAATCCTCGACACAGGTGCCGCGGTAGCCAGGCTGACAACGCCACAACCAAAGCCATCGCCAGCGGCCAACTCGCCAGGTACACCTGACGGTCATTGGCCACATCCAGGCGCGGCAAAAAAATATACAGGGGTACCCAGTGCAGCAGTGCCCACTGCAATGCAAAGCTGATCCACGGTCGCCTGCGCCAGGCCAAACCGGCGGCTAAAGCGGCAGCAACCAACCCGCCAAGAAACAGCCAAGCGCCGCTGAGCGACGGCAAAACATGCAGATCCGGGTCAATAGTGAGCCACAGCGGCAGCCCCCACTGACGCATCAGATAACAAAAAGCCATCGCCTGCGTGGCGATGTTTCCCATCAGGTTGTTGAGCTCGGCGCTGCGCTGCATGTGTGCCAGGTAGCTGTCATTCATCAAAAAAAATGCCGTGCCTGATGCCAGCAACAGCCATGAACTCCATTGGCGCCGCCAAATCTTGGGCCAGTTTGTTCCCAGCGCCAGTTCCCACACCAGCAGTGCCGGTGCCAAGGTGATGGCGGTTTCCTTGACGCACAGCGCCAGGGCAAACAAAACCGGCACCGCCAGGTGCAGCTTGAGCCGGCTGTCATCGGCAAAGGCAGAGGCATACACCGTCATCGCCCACAGATAGAAAAACGCCATCAGTGATACTGAGCGACCGCAAATATAAGTGACTGCCTCGGTGCTCGCCGGATGCGCGGCAAACACCAGCGCCGACCACAACGGCACCCTCACATCAGCTTTATAGTTGGGCATCGCTTGCACAAAAAAACCGGTCAAGCGGTAAACCAGGCCCACATTGAGCCCGTGCACCATAACGTTGAACAGGTGAAAGCCCAAGGTGCCGGGGCCTGATGCCCAGTTCAGCACATAAGAAATCTTCAGCAGCGGGCGGATTCCAAAAAAGCCCTGCCCCATGGTGTTTTGCCAGGCGTCCCAGGTGTGAACAGCGGGGTTGTCGACGATGACCTTGTAATCGTCAAACTGAAAATCACCCGTCAGGGCACGGCCGTAGCAGGCCACGACCACCAACATCAGCCAAAGCCAGTGCCGCGCCGCAGTTTCAGCGCTGTTGTGCGGCACGGTCAAACGCCAGGTCAAGCACATCCACAGCGTCCCACCAGCGGTCAGCGCCCTTGAGCAGCACCAGCAGCACCTGGGTGTTGCCGCGCTGGGCCAGCGCCACCAGGCAGTCGCCCGCTTGCCGTGTGTGTCCGGTCTTCAAACCCACCGCGCCCGGATAACGTCCAAGCAGGGCGTTGGTCGTCTTGAGCACAAAGCTGCGTTTGCCATCTGTGCTGCGAATGGTCTGCTCGCGCTGGCTGGCAAGCGTCAAGGCCAATGGATGTCTGATCAGCGCCCGCGCCAGCGTGGCCAGATCTCTGGCGCTGGCATAGTGCCCCGGGGCGTCATGACCACAGGCGTTGACAAAACGGGTGTTGCTCAGGCCGAGTTGCTGCGCCTGGGCGTTCATGAGCCGCACAAACCCCGCCTGGGAGCCCCCAAAGTGATCTGCCAGGGCCCGGCAAGCGTCGTTGGCTGAAGCCATCAACGTGGCTGACAACAAATCGGCAACCGTCAACTGCTCGCCAGCCCGCAGCGCAATTCTGGAACCGGTCTCCAGCGCGGCCGCACGGCTCACCGTCACGGTCGTTTGCAGCACCAGCGGCAAGGCCGGCTGCTCCAGCACCAGCAATGCCGTCATCATTTTGGTCAGGCTCGCCGGTGGCAAACGTCGGTCTTGTTGTTTGTGCCAGACCGGGGCACCATTGATCTCTAGCCAGTAGGCGTCAGCAATCCGGGGAAATGGATCTTGCTGCGCCCAGCCTGACAGGGCTGCCCCCAACAGCCAAAGCAACAACAAACGGCGCATCAGAGCCGATCAAAACCCGAACAATCCCTTGAGCTTTTTGGCGCTGTCCATCAGGGTCTCCGCAGGGTTGGGTGTGCTGGGCGCTGCTGGTGCGCTTGGTGGCACCGGCTCGGCATATTGCTCCTGCGCGGGTGCAGTGCCAGGCGTGTTGCCACCGACTTGGGTGGTCATTTCATTGCTGGGTGAACCACGCAGGCATTTGCTCAGGTCTTCACGGGCGGTAAAGCTGCGGCCTTCGCAGGCTTTGCGGCGGGCGTTTTCGCGATAAACCTTGACCTCTGCGGGGCAATAACTGGTCAAGGTGTTGGCGTTGTTGCCGTTGACCGTCTTGCAGATGGCCTGCGTGGTGGCAGCGATGTTGATGCCGCAGCCAGCGATCACCTGATTTTTGCCATTTTTTTCAGACTCGACCAGTGCAGCGTAGATTCTTGCATCTCGTGGTGCCTCGGCGCGCACTGACTCACAGAAAGGCTGCTTTTTGCCAGGGCAGGTTTTTTCGTCCAGCATCAGGTAGCCCATGGATATTCTTTGGGCCAGATCTGACTTGCCGGAATCACACATCTGAGCCTGGGCTGCCTGGGCCTGGCCTTTCATCTTGTTGGCCAATTCGTCGGTATCACAGGTGCCGCCAATGCGCTTGTTTTTGTACGTGTTGGTCATGTCAAACTTTCTTCCACCCGATGTGCCCGACATACGCATCGTGCCCTCTGCGTTGTCACGCGTGCCCGACATTTCTCCGCTGCCGGTCATGATCTCGCCGTCGTGATTGCAGCGCACCTTCCAGGACGTTTTGTTACCCGAATTGACCACATCGCTGACAACACAGTTTTTGTCAGTTGAATATTTGGGGTCACGCTCGCCGCCTATCGGTACGCACACCTTCATGGTGGTGCTGGGCATGGCCATGGGCATGCCCAGCATCTCCATCTTGCTGGTCAGTTCCCAGTATTCGCCGGGCGCAGCAAAACCCAGCGTCGAAACACACGCGCCAGCCCAGATCAGGGTGGCTTTTAAAGTTGAATTCATAAGACTCCATCCGGTTTGTTAGCGATCCATTTTCCCTCAAGCGCATTTGAGCTTATCAATGGCCATCGGCTGGGTCAAGTTGTTGTCCGTGCCCTCCGAGACTAACCCGCCAGACAGGCCCGGCAGGCGGCCGCCTCATACTGGAGTACCAGAAATCGGCGACCGGCTGCCGGGCCTGTCTGACTAGACACCGTGACCCATTGGCGTGGCTGCGGTCACCGTTTGTTATCAAAAATATAGCTGGTTGCGATTGTTTGGCAGGGGCTGGAGGCCTATTTGATCTTAAATTCTGGCAGCTGTGCCTAAAAATCTGGCAGCGGATGCCCATGACGCCCTGAGTGCAGCCAAAGCCATTCACCTCGGCTATGCACTGCTGACCGGCAATGTGGCAGATTTCACCTTGTTTGCGGGCTTTCAAGTTGAAAAATTCAGTTGAACCGGCTTGCGCGTTTATTGAGAAAATTTCGGCCAAATGGCTGGCCAAAGACAGGAGCCTTGCAAAAAACACGGCACCAAGCTTGCGGCAGGTCAAGCTTTGTCGAAAGAATGGCTTGTGATCCCTCAAATGGGGGATACACACAAGGCACAGCCTTGTCCAACGAGGTGTGAGCCTGAGCGGCGCGTGAATTTCCACCCAGGAATGAGCCCAAAGCGACTCCAGTAGGCCAAGCAATTGCCAGCAGGTTGATCATCCAAGGATGGTGATCAACATGAACGAAACCAAGCTGTGCACGATTGCGCAACTGCAAGACTTTCTCAAAGCAACGCCTGAGGTCAGCTTCAGCGGGGTTGACAAAGAAGACGATGGCCAAAGATACGCACACATCAGCCGGGTGCTCAAGCGCTTTGATTACCCGCATCGCAACAAATGCGAGCGTGGCGTGATACTGGCTTACCTGCAGCGCACCAGCGGCTACAGTCGCCCCAAACCAAGCGACTGGTGGCACGCTGGCATGAGAACCGTCTGGCTGAGGTGCCTCTGGTCAAGCGCTACTGAGCCCCAGCGGCACCCTTCGCGCGCAAGTACACCGCCAGCGATATTGACCTGCTCGTGGAAATGGACCGGGCCAACGTTGATGTCTGTGGCCCTGCCATCGTGCATCTCTTCAAACGCGCCTACAACACGTATGGCGACAAGCGTTATGAACGCCTGGCCAACCCTGGCACGCTGCACCTGGGCAATATGGTGCTCAGCAGTGCCAACCTGGATGCCTACCGGGTACAGTTGCGTGCCCTCGGCAACGGCTTGACCGAAAACGGTGACATTCTGCTATATGGTTGTCACGTGGCTCAAGGAGTAGCCTTGTAGGGGCGCAGTTTGTCGGTGCATTGGCGCAGTTCACGGGCGCAACGGCACAAGCATCGGACGGGTCATTCAACATTGGTGGCAGCATGACACTGGGCTTTACTACCAACTCTACCCAGGCTTTGGTTAGTCTTGCCGTGCAACAGATTGCGTATGCCAACACCGCTACGTTTCCGTCTGCCCAAATACAGATCGACTGGGCTTTCAACGACGGCAATACGGGGGAACAAGGCACTGGCGGGGCACTGACCACCACAGGCAGTTCCCAGGTCACCATCACCGCAAGAAACGTCGCATCCATTGTGGCCCAGCCGTTGGTGGACCTGGTGATAGCAGCGAACCAGACTTTCAACCACCCAATCCCAATTGGTACGTTCACCGACGCCAACACCGGGGACCTGCTGCCCATCACCATTCCGAATGGCAAACGGAACTGCTTTGCCACCCTGGCTAAGCTTTGATCCGTTCACACGGACCCTTTCCGGCGACCCTGCATCGTTTGACACCGGAGACTTTGACACCAAAATTACCGCAACCGATGTGGCCGGTGCTGCCGTGAGCGATATTCTCCGATTGAATGTGACGGCAAATCCGCCGGTCTGCACGCTTAGCGCTACTCCACCAACGGTGCGCAGAAACGGCACGTCTATCTTGACGGCTACTTGTATTCCAGCAGCGTCCACCGACAGCTGGACAGGTGACCCCTGCACGGGCACATCTGCTTCCTCCTGTACGGTATCTCCGAGAGCCGCCACCACCTACACGGTAACGGTCACAAACTATTCCGGACCTGGCGCTCCCGCTTCTGACACCTATTCTGATGCTGTTGCTGGACAAAATACCAGGTTGAGCGCACGGCTACGCCTGCAGGAGACAAGTCACCGCCAGCGTGGGTCGGCAGTCGGTCAAGAACACTGATAACTGGGAATATGCTATTGATTATGTAGCTTCCAGCGCTTATATTTACGGGGCTGGAGTTCAATTTCTTGAGAAACACTCACCAATAGGTGCTAGCCACGAAGGCGGGTGGCTTTTTTGTAACCCATGAAGAAATACTTATTCGAAAAATCAGGCTGTAGCCCTTATGTAGAAAGCGCGACTAGTATTTCGATTCACTAAAAAATTTACCATCATGTCATTTGATAGTCGAAGTTTTTCCATTGAAAGCGAACTGGATGCGCATTCATTTCGTCGATGCCTTTGAGGATACGTTGCTTCAACTCGTCCAGCGATGCCACGCGGATATGGCGCAAGAAACTGCGCGCCAATTTGGAGAAGGAGGACTCCACCAGATTTAGCCACGAGCCGTGCTTGGGCGTGTGGACGTACTCGAAACGCCTGGGGTGACTGGCCGACAAGGCAGACTTGTTGATGCAGGCCATTGCACATGCAACGCTTTTTTGTGCAAGCACTTCAACTTGACCCACCTCAGCTAAGCCTGGAAGCCGCGTAAATCATGGGTTTGCGCGTACATTGAGGGGCAAAATGAACCCCGAAACTTTAGTTTTAAGAATCCCATAATCTGCTACCCCTACATTCGTGCGGTTTTAACCGGCCCCACCCAACTTGAAAGCGCCTGATGCGGATTTTGCTAGCTGAAGATGACCCCATGCTGGGTGACGGGCTGCGCGCCGGGCTGCGCCAGCAAAATTTTCAGGTGGACTGGGTCCGTGACGGCATGGCAGCCGAACGCGAGCTTTGCAGTGGTGATTACCAGGCCGCCGTGCTGGACCTGGGGCTGCCCCTGAAAGACGGCATCGATGTGTTGCAAGCGCTGCGCAGCAAAAAAATTGCCACACCGGTGCTGGTCCTGACTGCCCGTGATGCCGTGCCGGATCGCATCAAGGGACTGGACATGGGGGCTGACGACTATGTGCTGAAACCGGTGGATCTGTTTGAGCTGGGCGCGCGCCTGCGCTCACTGGTGCGCCGCGCGCACGGGCAGGCACAAGACCTGCTCACCTGCGGTGGCCTGCAAATGAACCGAGCTGCTCGCCTTGTCACTCTGGACGGGCAAACCGTGGCCCTGTCCACCCGTGAATTTGATCTGCTGCACGCACTCATGCTCAACACCGGGCGCGTTTTGTCGCGCGAGCAACTGGAGCAGCAGCTTTACAGCTGGGGTTACGAGGTGGAGAGCAATGCGGTCGAGGTACACATTCACCATCTGCGCAAAAAACTCAGGGCCGATGTGATTCAGACTGTGCGTGGCGTTGGCTACACCTTGCTGCACCCCAAAGTCCCTACCGAATGAGAAAGGTGCTGACGCTGCTTCCACACCTGCATTCTCTACAGGCACGCCTGTTGGCCTTGCTGCTGCTCATGGTGCTGTTGGTCTGGCTTGGGGCGGTAGTGCTGACCTGGGTCAATGCAAAGCACGAGCTCGACGAATTGCTGGACGGCCATCTGGCCCAATCTGCCGCGCTGCTGGTGGCCCAGCAAACCGGTCACGGGCTGGAGGACAACGAAACCAAGACCGTCAGCAGCGCCCAAGATCATTCAGACGATGCCCCCCTGCTGCACAAATATGCGCCGCGCGTAGCCTTTCAGGTGTTTCATGAGGGGCAGCTCACCTTGCGCTCAGCCAACGCTGGCCACGCCCCCATGTCTACCGTGACGCGGGGATTTGACACAGTGCATCTGGATGACCACACCGAGTGGCGCGTCTTTGCAGCACAGGGCAACGAAGGGGATGTGCAAGTGTTTGTGGGGGAGCAAACCACCTCTCGCAATGCCATTTTGTGGGCCATGTTGCAGGGCATGCTGATGCCCCTGCTGTACGCCTTGCCATTTTTGGCTGTGGTGGGATGGCTGGCCGTGCGCCACGGCTTGGCACCGCTGCGCCAGCTCAGCCGCCTGCTGGCAAAGCGCCAGCCGCAAGCCCTCAACGCCATGGTGCTGGACGATGCCCCGACCGAGATCGAACCGGTGTTGCAATCACTCAACGCCCTGTTCGAGCGCATTGGCAGCATGCTGGTGGCTGAGCGCCGCTTCACAGCTGACGCCGCCCACGAATTGCGCACCCCGATTGCCGCCATTCGCATGCAGGCACAAGTGGCGCTGGGGGCCGGCAGCGACCATGCGCAACGTGACCGTTCGCTGCAGTTGACATTGCAGGGTTGCGACCGCGCTACCCATCTGGTGGATCAACTGTTGACGCTGTCAAGACTGGAAGCCTCTGCCAATGCCGCACCGACGGGCGTCGTCAATGTGTCGGCATTGGCCCAGCGGGTGGCCGCTGATCTGGCCCTGACGGCTTTGGAACGTCACCAGGAGCTGTCGTTGGACGCGCCCACCTCATGTCTCATCGCCGCTGACGACATGCTGACCAGCGTGCTGATACGCAACCTGCTTGACAACGCCTTGCGTTACAGCCCACCAGGCGCCAGGGTAAATTTATCGGTCAAAGCCACGGACTCGCGTGTCGTGCTACAGGTTGACGACCGTGGCGCTGGACTGCCTGCGGCCGACATGGCCCGCCTGGGGGAGCGCTTTTTTCGCGTGCTGGGCAGCGGCCAAACGGGCAGCGGCCTGGGCTGGTCGATTGTGCGGCGCATTGCTACGGTGTACAACGCACAAGTCGACATTGAGCGCTCAGAGCTTTTTGGGGGGCTGTGCGTCCGGGTCAGCTGGACTGGTAACAGCTGCTTACCAATTCACACAGACAGTCACACCATATAAGTCGAAACTAAAGTCTTGTTTTTGAAAGGACTGACATGAGACAACTTCTTCGCACCGCCGCCGGCGCTGTGGTTTGCACACTGGGACTGAGTTTGGCCGCACAGGCGCAAACAGCCCCCCCTGCCGGACGCTTGCTAGCCTCTAACTGTTTTCAATGCCATGGCACCAACGGCAAGGGCCCCGGCTTTGACAAGCTGGCGGGCGAATCAGCCTCCGAGATTTACAAGGAGCTCAAGGAGTTCGGAAGCGGTAAGGAAGGTAATGGCATCATGGCCAAACATGCCATGGGCTACACCGACGCCCAGTTGCTCTCACTCTCAAGCTGGCTCGCCACGCAGCGCTAAACCTCATTTTCTGGAGCTTCATCATGGATAGACGACATTTCATCTCGACGGGCAGCGTTTTACTGGCAGCTGGTTCACCTGTAGCCTGGGCTGACGACGACAAGAAAAAAAGAACCACCAGACCTGCACCATCGCCCACACCGACCCCAACCCCGACCCCTGGAACCATCAAAAACCGGGTGATCGTGATTGGCGGTGGCATGGCTGGCGCAACCGTGGCCAAATACCTGCGCCTTTGGGGCAACGGCATTGCCGTGACGTTGATCGAGCGCGAAACCAGCTATGTGTCCAACATCATGAGTTCCCTGGTGTTGTCGGGTCAGCGCACCATGGCCAGCCTGACTTACAACTACAGCAAGCTGATTTCGACCTATGGCGTCACAGTGGTCAAGGGCGATGTAACAGAGATTGACACGACTAAGTTGCGGGTCACGGTGACCAGTGGCACCTCCAAAACTTTTTTGGATGCCGACCGCATTGTGATTGCTCCTGGCATTGATTTTGAAGAGGTCAAGGGTCTGGGCACCTCAGACCGCATGCCGCATGCCTGGAAAGCCGGTCCGCAAACCACTTTGCTCGCCAGCCAGCTCGCTGCGTTGCCAAGCAACGGTACCGGAAGTATCATCTTGACGATTCCCAAGGCACCGTATCGCTGCCCCCCCGGCCCGTATGAGCGCGCCTGCCTGATCGGCGATTGGCTCAAAGCGAAAAAGCCTGGATATGTACTGACCGTGCTGGACGCCAATGAAAAATTCAAGCAGAAGAGGACAATTTCCTCAAGGCCTTTGCAATGCATGGCATCGTCTATCTTCCCAATCAAGAGGTGCTTAGTGTCGACCCCGACAAGATGACGGTGACTACTACAATCAAGACACATAGCGCCGCCGTTGTTAACCTGATTCCGCCCCAAAAAGCCGGCAAGCTGACCTTTGACGCCGGCTTGGTCAATTCGACGGATGGTCGTTTTGCCAACGTCAATCCATTGAGTTACGAGAGCACCGCCAAGCCAAAAGTCCACGTGATTGGCGACGCGGCTGCCACTGGCCAGCCCAAGGCAGGTCACATCGCCAACCAGGAAGCAAAGGTGTGTGCCGATGCGATCGTGCGTGCCTTCGCTAACTTGGGACCTGATCCAGCACCGGTGACCAACTCGGCCTGTTATTCGACCATCACGATGACACAAGCGTCCTGGCTGACGGCGGTATACCAGTACGACTCGGTATTAAAGAAGATGGCCTTGGCCCCCGTGCCGGGTGTCGCTGCTTCGGTTGGCTGGAGCACTGGGAACTTCAGCCAAATGAACACCTGGTTTAACGCCTTGATGGCCGACAGCTTCGCCTGATCTGCCGCGCCTGCAAGCGCTTCCAACGAGGGCTGGCCGGGGGCTGGCCAGCCCCGTAAAATACCGGTTTTGACCTTCAGCGCTACGCTGACATTTTAGGAACAACCGATGAGCCCCCTACCTCCCTCAATGGCTGACCGCGACGGCAAAATCTGGATGGACGGCCAGATGGTGGACTGGCGCGACGCCAAAATCCACGTGCTGACGCACACCCTGCATTACGGCTGCGGCGCTTTTGAAGGCGTGCGTGCCTACAACACGGTGGAAGGTCCAGCCATCTTCCGGCTGTCAGAACACACCGAGCGACTGTTCAACAGCGCCAAGATTCTGCGCATGAAAATTCCGTTCACCCAGGATGAGGTGAACGAAGCGCAAAAAGCCGTCATTCGCGACAACAAGCTCGAATCCGGCTACCTGCGCCCGCTGACCTGGATTGGCGACAAAAAGCTCGGTGTTTCACCCAAGGGCAACACCATACACCTGATGGTCGCCGCTTGGCCCTGGGGTGCCTACCTGGGCGAAGAAGGCATGAAACGCGGCATTCGCGTGAAAATTTCAAGCTTTACCCGCCACCATGTCAACATCACCATGACGCAGGCCAAGGCGGTCAGCAACTACACCAACTCGATACTGGCCAACATGGAAGCCACCGACGACGGCTACGACGAAGCCATGCTGCTCGACGCCAGCGGCTTTGTGTCCGAAGGCGCGGGCGAGAACCTGTTTGTGGTGAAAAACGGCGTGGTCTACACGCCTGACCTGTCGGCCGGTGCCCTGAATGGCATCACCCGCAACACGGTGTTTCATATCTGCAAAGACCTGGGGCTGGAAGTGGTGCAAAAGCGCATCACTCGCGATGAGGTCTATATTGCTGACGAAGCATTCTTTACCGGCACCGCCGCTGAAGTCACACCGATTCGCGAGCTTGACCGCATTGAGCTGGGAAAAGACGGCTATGCTGGCAGCCGCGGACCCATCACCGAAAAAATCCAGGGCGCGTTCTTTGATATTGTGAACGGCCGCAACCCCAAATATGCCCACTGGCTCACGAAAGTCTGATCATGTCCAATGCAATTGTTGAACTGTCTGCCAAAGACCTCAACCAACAAGGCGGTGTGTTTTGCCCCAGCCCACTGGCTGATATGAAAATCTGGAACAGTCACCCCAAGGTGTATGTGGACGTGGGCCACAGCGGCCAGGCCAAATGCCCGTATTGCGGCACGGTTTACAAGCTCAAAGCGGGTGAGCACTTCAAGGGCCATTGACGCCTTGACCCGCTCCCTGGTCATCGCCCCGCAATGGATTGGCGATGCCGTGATGACCGAGCCGTTGCTGCGGCGCCTGCAAGCCCGTGGCGAACGGCTCACCATAGGCGCATTGCCCTGGGTGGCGCCGGTGTACCGGGCGATGCCGCAGGTGGCCGCTGTGATCGATCTGCCATTTGCCCACGGTGGCCTGCAACTGCGTGAACGCCTGCGCATGGCCAAACGGTTCAAAGACCAGTTTGATGTAGCCTATGTGTGCCCGAATTCACTTAAAAGCGCCTTGCTGCCACTATTGGCCGGCATTCCAAAACGCGTGGGCTACCTGGGTGAGGCACGTGTTGGACTGTTGACACACCGCCTCTCCAACCCACCCAAAGCACAGCGCCCGCCGATGGTGGCGTTTTATTCGGCCCTCAGTGGCGAGCCAGGTACTGCCATCGACCGCCCGCGCCTACTGCTTTCGCCCGAAACGGTCCGCAACACGCTGGCGCAGTTCGGGCTGACGGCAGGTGGCTATGTGGTGATGGCGCCCGGTGCCGAATATGGCCCGGCCAAACGCTGGCCTACCAGCCACTTTGCTGCCGTGGCGCAACAGCTTGACCTGCCCGCAGTGCTGCTGGGCTCCAGCAAAGAAGCGGAGCTGTGCAACGAGATTGAGCAAGGATGCGCCTCACATAACACCTTGGGTAGCCCCACTCCACACATCATCAACCTTGCAGGAAAAACATCTCTAGCCCAAGCTCTGTCTTTGATTGCTGCTACAAAAAGCATTGTTAGCAATGACTCGGGCCTGATGCATGTGGCGGCTGGATTTGGCGTGCGGCAGGTGGCCATTTTTGGTTCCAGCAGCCCGCTGCACACGCCTCCACTGAACCCGCTGGCGAAAGTGCTTTGGCTGAAAAGCGATGCCATCTACCAGCCCCCGCTAGATTGCGCGCCGTGTTTTGAGCGCGTCTGTCCCCTGGGTCACACGCGCTGCCTACAAGACGTCAGTGCCGTCGAAGTGCTTCGTTTTTTATAGCTTGAATTGCCTATCAATCAGATTTTTTGTAGGGCGGTGTCGCAGTTTTTGGTCTTGACACGCCATTCAGATCAATGCATCATCAAATCTTTGATGTAGATACGTGTGTTTTTGAAATTTAGCTAAGCACTCATGTTCGCAACGACAACAAATTCGCTCAGCGTCAAGGTCATTGGCACCAATGGCCAGATTTCTCTGGGTTGACAGTTCGGCGGCAGACCTTAGCAATGCATTGGCTTGGGCCCCGAACAACCCTCCTATTGACGCCGCTGTGGATGACACCTTCGCTCGTTTGGACCATGGCGGCGAATAGTTCGGACCAGTTGGTTTGGTTGAATCTGAATAATCCTGTTTTCCAGTCCAACCTACTCAACGTGCAAAAGCCCGAGCGCAACGCTACCGGTGAAACGCTTAGCAAAATGCGCAAACTCAACTGGAACCAGTTGTTTTGGGACAGTGGCTTGAAATGGGAAACGATAAGCAGCGTCAAACCACCAAAGGGCAGCGATGCGATCTTACTCATTGCGAATCACCCAGTCGAGGCGAGCTACGGCCTACCGAGAGGATGATTCATACGCTTCCTAATGGTCGCCCCAGACCACGACTGTCCCTATGGCCCTAAATTGCGGTTGTTGCAACAGGCAAACAAGCTGTTGGGTAAAGCCTTCATCCATTTAAACCAGTCAATAAGCATGCCAAACGACAGTGAATTGCAGGTTAACGCCAAAGTTCGTTTCACGCACGAACGGCTGTCAGTGCTGATGGCGCACGACAGACGCCGGCTTGAAGGACGTGTGGGTACCGTTCAGGGCCGATGGCAGGGTACCCGAAAGCTCACGGTTTATTTTCCGCAGGATGGCTCACGGGCAGAGCTACGTATCCTGCAAATCGACCCTCGTCACATTGAATTGGTGGAACAGCCGCCTGTGGCTGAGGAACTGCCCTCGCCGTTGATCGACAAAGCACCCAGTGATCAAAAAATGTCTCAGGAAGAACTGGACAAACTTTTTGGATGACCCATCGTTCACATCATCGCGACAGGTCTACGGGCGTTTGCACATGCCTTCAAACCGGTATTCGCGGTTGATGTGTGCCACCTGCACCACATAGGATTCGTACCAGCGCTCTCGTCCCAGCTGCTGCGCCAACACATGTTCGGCATGCGACTTCCACGCGTGCACACTGGCTTCGTCTGGCCAGTACGACAGGGCAATTTCCTCCTGTCCTTGCGTCACCGCGTCAAACGCCAGGCAACCAAACTGGCGCAGCGCCAGTTCTCGCATGCGCGCAGCGATCACGGCATAGTCAGCGCCGAGTTGGCGGGTTTTAGCGCGGAAGATGACAACGATCATGGAGTTAGTTTTTCAAAAATGACAATACACCGCACTTTAACTGGCAGGCGCGGGGAAAGTTTTCGGTTGTCGAAGTTGGGGTCTTTTCCTGGTGCTCCAGCGTCTGCCTGCCTCGCCAAAGTCCCTCGTCGTCTACGCAAACAAGCGGTTTGCGCCTAGCCTTGCACACGCCATCGCGCCCACCTGCATCCAAGTTATTCTCGTTTGACACCTTAGCCTCTGACTGATAGCACAATAGCGGTATGACACTGACTGAACTCAAATACATCGTGGCCGTGGCGCGCGAACGGCATTTTGGCAAGGCAGCCGAGGCCTGTTATGTGTCGCAGCCGACCCTGTCGGTGGCTGTGAAAAAGCTTGAAGAAGAGCTGGACATCAAACTCTTTGAGCGTAGCGTCAATGAAGTGTCTGTGACAGCTCTGGGCGAAGAGATCGTGCGCCAGGCGCAAAGTGTGCTGGAGCAGGCTGCTTCCATCAAAGAGATTGCCAAGCGTGGCAAAAACCCACTGGCCGGATCGCTGACCCTGGGTGTCATTTACACCATCAGCCCCTACTTGCTGCCGGCGCTGGTGCACCAGATGATTCAGCGCATACCCGAGATGCCACTGATTCTGCAAGAGAACTTTACGGTCAAACTGCTTGACATGCTGCGCACCGGCGAGATTGACTGCGCCATCCTGGCCGAGCCTTTTCCTGATGCCGGGCTGGCGGTGGCACCACTCTATGACGAACCTTTCATGGCTGCGGTGCCCACCAATCACCCGCTGGCCAGTCAGACCGAGGTGACCAGTGACCAGCTCAAGGCGGAGACCATGCTGCTGCTGGGCAGTGGCCATTGTTTTCGTGACCATGTGCTGGAGGTTTGCCCGGAGTTTGCACGCTTTTCGGCCAATGCCGAGGGCATTCGCAAGAGTTTTGAGGGGTCATCGCTAGAAACCATTAAACACATGGTGGCCGCTGGCATGGGGGTCACGCTGGTGCCGCGCCTGAGCGTGCCCAAAGAGGCGCTGATCCCCAAACCTAAGCGCCAGCGAGATGAAGACCGCTATGTGAAATACCTGCCTTTTGCCGGCGACCCGCCCATGCGGCGCGTGGTGCTGGCCTGGCGGCGCAGTTTCACGCGTTACGAGGCCATTGCTGCGCTGCGAAACGCCATTTACGCCTGCGAGTTGCCAGGGGTGAAGCGTTTGTCCTGATCTGTCTACAAACTGAAAGACCCCATGATGACTTGCCAAGCGGCGATATTGGACGATGTGCCTGGTGTTGGGCGCTATGTGTTTTTTCAACTCGCCAGCACCCGGCCTGATGACGTGCGGGCTGGCCTGGTCCGCCTGAAGGCGCTGACGGACGGCGCGCAGATACTGGTGGGATTAGGGCCAAAACTGGTGCAGCTGCTCGGTACCGACGTGCCCGGCCTGCATGATTTGGTTGCCCTGAACCACGCCGGCGTGGATGTGCCTGTCACACCCGCTGCACTGTGCTGTTGGCTGCGCGGCGACGACCGGGGTGAGCTGCTGCACCTGACGCGCCAGCTGCAGCAGGCATTGGCTCCCGGGTTTGTACTGGGCCAGGTGGTGGACGCTTTTCGGTATGGAAGCGGTCGTGACTTGACCGGGTATGAGGACGGCACCGAAAACCCGGCGGGCGACGCTGCCGCAGCGGCTGCATTGCTGCAGGGCGCGGGTGTGGGGCTGGATGGCAGCAGTTTCATGGTGGTGCAGCAGTGGCAGCACGATCTGGATGCGTTTGATGCCATGAGCCCCACACGGCAAGACCACAGCATTGGCCGGCGCCGCAGCGACAACGAAGAACTGGACGGCGCCCCCGCATCCGCACATGTCAAGCGCACGGCGCAAGAGAGTTTTGAGCCGGCCGCTTTTATCCTGCGCCGCTCCATGCCGTGGACGCTGGGGCCACAGTCTGGCCTGATGTTTGTGGCGTTTGGCTGCTCGTTTGATGCGTTTCAGGTGCTGATGCGGCACATGTTGGGCCTGGACGACGGGGTGCTGGACGGTTTGTTTGGCTTTTCCAGGCCCATCACCGGGGCCAATTTCTGGTGCCCGCCCATGCACGACGGCCAACTCGATCTGCGCCACCTGGGTTTGAGAGGACGCCCGCGTGACTTTTTTGCAAAACCGATTTCAGCTGTACCTCGACCTGATTCGCTGGAGCCGCCCGGCTGGCTGGCTGCTGCTGCTGTGGCCGACGCTGGGGGCGCTGTGGGTGGCGGCTGGCGGTTTTCCGGGCTGGCATTTGCTGGCTGTGTTTGTGCTGGGCACTGTTTTGATGCGCAGTGCCGGCTGCTGCATCAACGACGTGGCCGACCGCGAGTTTGACCAGCATGTCAAGCGCACGGCCAAGCGCCCGGTCACCACTGGGGCGGTGGCGGTCAAAGAGGCACTGGGGGTGGGGGCGGTGCTGGCGCTGTTGGCTTTTGGATTGGTCTTGTCGACCAATGTGGTCACGGTAGGGATGTCGTTTGCGGCGTTAGCGATTACCCTGGCCTACCCGTATGCCAAGCGGTTTGTGGCCATGCCGCAAGCCGTGCTCGGGCTGGCGTTTGGGCTGGGCATTCCGATGGCATTTGCCGCCGTGCTGGGCGATGTACCGCCGGTGGGCTGGTGGCTGATGCTGGGCAATGTGTGCTGGGTGCTGGCCTACGACACAGAATACGCCATGGTTGACCGTGATGACGACCTCAGGATTGGCATCAAGACATCGGCCATCACGCTGGGCCACCTTGATGTGGCGTTTGTCATGCTGTGTTATCTGGCTTTTATAGGTTTTTGGGCTGTAGCCCTTTATCCATATGCGCTAGGAGCTCTATTTTATATAGCGATTGGTTTGGCAGCCGGGCAGGCCGTGTGGCATTTCACCCTGATCCGCAGCCGCGAGCGCGAGGCGTGTTTCAAGGCGTTTCGCCTCAACCACTGGCTGGGCCTGACGGTGTTTGCTGGTGTTGCGCTGGGTTATGCCGTGCGCTAATCCGCAATCATAGCTGGTAGCAATTCGGACTCAGAAGCACATCACGCGCTGCATGCCTTGCTTCTTTCCAGCAGATCAGGCCGCCCCAAACTCGTCACCCAGCTCTTTGGCACGCTCACGGGCAGCGTACATGGCGTCAATGAACTGGGCGCGCATGTCGTTGTTTTCCATGGACGAAATGGCTGCAAAGGTGGTGCCGCCTTTGGAGGTGACCCGCTGGCGCAGCACCTGAAGCGAATCAGTGGACGCTTTGGCCAACGCACTCGCGCCACCAAAGGTGGCGACTGCAAGTTGGTGCGCTTGTTCACGGCTCAGGCCCATCTCGACCCCTGCGGTGGTCATGGCCTCCATGAAATAAAAAACATACGCCGGGCCGGAGCCCGACAGCGCTGTCACCACGTCGAGTTGCTCTTCGGTGTCAAACCAGATCGACGCACCGGTGGTGGCAATGACCTGATGAATACGCAGCCGATCAGCGGCTGAAACCGCTTGACGGGCAAACAGGCCGGTGACGCCCTGGCCAATCAGGGCCGGGGTGTTGGGCATGGCCCGCACAATGCGCTCGCTGCCCAGCCAGGTCGCCACGCTGTCGCTGCGAATGCCCGCCGCCACACTTAAATGCGGTGCGCTGGTTGTGTGGTGTACCGCTGCTTGGGCCGCTTCTTTGAATGTTTGCGGTTTGACCGCCCAAATGACCAGTGCAGCAGCCGACAAAAAAGACCCTGCCTGCGCGTGCGCCACAATGCCAAAGCTGCTCTGAAGTTTGTTGCGCGCTTCTTCAAATGGCTCGACCACGTCGATGTTCTGGCCAGAAAGACCCTGTTTGATCAGGCCACCAATGATGGCGCTAGCCATGTTGCCGCCGCCAATAAATGCTATGCGCTCGCTCATGAAGGGTAGGCAGTGGTCAATTGACTGCTCGGTGATGGAAAAGCTTGAGTCTAATCAATTGCGCTGGCGCGGAAACATCGAGCGAAGGGCAGGAGCCGGCTAAAGCACAGTTTTCCGCACGGCGTGTTCCCATTGATCCATCAGCGCGACCGCGTGGCTTGGCGACATTCGAGGTTCAAACCGGCGCTCTGCTTGCCATTGGGCGCTGAGTTCATCCGTGTTTGCAAAGACACCGGTGTACAAGCCTGCCAGGTAGGCCGCACCCAAGGCCGTGGTTTCGGTCACCGCCGGCCGAATCACCGGAATGCCCAGCAAATCTGCCTGAAACTGCATCAGCAGGTTGTTGACACACGCACCGCCGTCCACGCGCAGCTCGGCCACTGCCGCGCTGCCACCCGCCACGGCGTCTCGGCTCATGGCCTGCAGCAGAGCCGCGCTTTGAAAGGCAATGCTCTCCAGTGCCGCGCGGGCAATATGGGCCAGCGTGGTGCCTCGGGTGATGCCGGTGATGGTGCCGCGCGCCTCGGGGTTCCAATAGGGTGCACCCAGCCCGGTAAAGGCTGGCACCATCATCACTCCGCCGGCATCAGGCACACTTTCGGCCAGTGCTTGCACGTCAGCGCTGCTGGTGATGGCGCGCAGACCGTCGCGCAACCAATGCACCACGGCACCACCAACAAACACGCTGCCTTCAATGGCAAATTCTGGCTGCCCGGTGGTTTGGGCGGCGCTGGTGGTGATCAGCCCGCTGGTGGAGGTCTGGAACTGGCTACCTGTGTGCATCAGCATGAAGCAACCGGTGCCGTAAGTGTTTTTGACCATGCCGGATTTGAAGCAGGCTTGGCCAAACAAGGCGCTTTGCTGGTCACCAGCGACGCCACCGATAGTAATGGCGTGGCCCAGCAGATCAGCTGCCACCTCGCCATAAAGTGCACTGGACGGTTTGACCTGAGGTAAAAGGTTGTCAGGGATATCCAGTGCCTTGAGCAGAGTGTCGTCCCACTGGTTGGTGTGGACATTGAACAGCATGGTGCGAGAGGCATTGCTGACATCGGTGGCGTGAACGGCACCCTGGGTCAGTTGCCAGATCAGCCAGCTGTCGACGGTGCCAAAAGCCAGTTCACCGTTTTGCGCCCGCTGCCGGGCACCTGGAACATGGTCCAGAATCCATTTGAGCTTGGTGCCTGAAAAATAGGCATCGACCAGCAAGCCGGTGGTGGCCCGAATGGTGGGGGCCAGACCGCGTTCGCGCAGTTCAAGGCAGGTCGGCTCTGCCCGGCGGTCTTGCCAGACGATGGCGTTGTGAATTGGCATGCCGGTCTTGCGGTCCCACACCACGGTGGTTTCACGCTGGTTGGTGATGCCCACGGCGCGAATGTCCCGAGCCGTTAACCCAGCCTTGGCGAGCGCCTCGCGTGCGGTAGCAAGCTGGGTGCGCCAGATTTCCATGGGGTCATGTTCCACCCAGCCGGGTTGTGGGTAGATTTGTGTCAGTTCCTGCTGCGCCAGGGCAACGATCTGGCCATTGGCATCAAAAACAATGCTGCGTGAACTGGAGGTTCCCTGGTCGAGAGCGAGTAAATAGGTCATGAAGTCACCTTGAATTGACAAAATGGGTGGACATTGCGGCTTGTGAAACTTATCAGGGCAAGGATATCTCGTATCGAACCTGCGCCTCGTTCAGCAGGGCTGGAAACGGGTCAGGCGGCGCGGCGTCGGTAAATAACCGGTCAATTTGACTGAGGTGACCCACTTCAACCATGGCTGGTCGGTTGAATTTGCTGATGTCTGCGGCCAGCCAGACCTCCCGTGCATGCGTCAGAATGGCTTGAGACACCTTGACCTCACGGTAGTCATAGTCCCGCAGGGAGCCGTCGGACTCAATGCCAGAAATGCCGATGATCGCAATGTCCACCTTGAATTGCCGAATGAAGTCCACCGCCGCCTCACCGACGATGCCCTGATCGCGACCGCGCACCACGCCGCCAACCACAATCACCTCACAATGGGTATTGGCGCTCAGGGTACTTGCGACGTTGAGGTTGTTGGTGATAACCCGAAGCCCAGAGTGGTGCAGCAAGGCCTGTGCAATACATTCGGTCGTGGTGCCAATGTTCAGGATCAACGAGCAGTCGTTGGGAACAGCGGTTGCTACTGCGCGGGCAATGCGCAGTTTGCCGGCAGTGTTGAGGTTGGCGCGCTGCTGGTGGGCCATGTTTTCAACCGTTGAGCTCGGTGCGCGTACCCCACCATGAAAACGTGTCAGTAAACCACTGTCAGCGAGGCGCTGCACGTCGCGTCGCACGGTCTGCAGGGTGACGTCGAGCTTTTCCGCCAGATGTTCAACCGTGGCAGAGCCTTGGGCTTGTACCAGGGCAAGAAGTGTCAACTGTCTGGGATTGGGGCTCATCGTGGGGTTTTTAAACCGGGTATACGAAGTGTTGACTTTAAAACGAATGATTAAGAAAACAATAGGGTAAATACCGATAAAAAACGAATCAAAACGAACAATAATTCAGTCAAGAATTTGACACCAAAGGCAGTGGGATGCAGTTGACTCTTGAGGGCGTTGGTAAAACAGTAAGCGCGCAAACCTGGCTGTATGACATGAGCATTGCACCGCGCAGCAGCGCCGTCACCGTGTTGCTAGGTGCGACCCAGGCAGGCAAGACCAGTCTAATGCGCATCATGGCGGGTCTGGATGTTCCAAGCACGGGGCGGGTGATGGTCGACGGACAAAATGTTGTCGGCGTACCGGTGCGTGAGCGCAATGTGGCCATGGTTTACCAGCAGTTCATCAACTATCCGTCGCTCAAGGTCTGGGACAACATTGCATCGCCACTCAAGCTGCGTAGCGAAAAAAACATTGATCAGCGCGTACGTCAACTGGCTGAGAAATTGCACATTGACATGTTTTTGGACCGGTATCCGGCTGAGCTCTCGGGTGGTCAGCAGCAGCGCGTGGCATTGGCCCGTGCCTTGGCCAAGGGCGCTCCGCTGATGCTGCTGGATGAACCCCTGGTCAATCTGGATTACAAGTTGCGCGAAGAGTTGCGCGATGAATTGACTGAACTGTTTGCCGCTGGCAGTTCCACGGTGATCTATGCCACGACTGAGCCTGGCGAGGCACTCTTGCTAGGGGGGTACACCGCAGTGCTGGACGCGGGTGAACTCTTGCAATACGGGCCAACATCGGAGGTGTTTAACAACCCGGTGTCGCTGCGTGTGGCGCGTGCGTTCAGCGACCCACCCATGAACCTGATGGTGGCCAATGTCAGCGCTCCGGGTGGTGTTCAACTGGCTGGCGGGCCATTGTTTTCTCTGGTGCTGCCGGCAGCAGCGTCGCCCAAGTTGACCATTGGCATGCGCGCCAGTGCGTTGCGGGTGATGGCATTGCCTGGAGATGTCTCATTGATTGGCCAAGTGGAATTGGCCGAAATTTCCGGCTCCGACACCTTTGTGCATGTGCAAACGCAGGTTGGGAATTTGGTGGCACAGTTAACTGGGGTGCATTATTTTGAGCTGGGTGCGCAGGTGACCCTTTATTTCAGCCCGGAACAGGTGTTTGTGTTTGACGACCAAGGGCTGCTTTTGCGTTCACCGCTGCGCTCGGGAGGCATGTGACATGGCTCGCATTGAACTTGACCTGGCCCACGCCTACAAACCCGACCCCAAACAAGACAGCGACTATGCTCTGTTGCCGCTTCAGATGACGTTTGAGGATGGCGGTGCCTACGCCTTGCTGGGGCCGTCGGGCTGTGGCAAAACCACGCTGCTCAACATCATGTCGGGTTTGCTGGCGCCCTCGCGGGGCAGCGTGCGCTTTGATGGTGTCGATGTCACCCGGTCATCACCGCAGGCGCGCAACATTGCGCAGGTGTTCCAGTTTCCGGTGATTTATGACACCATGACAGTGGCTGAAAACCTGGCGTTTCCGCTGCGCAACCGCCAAGTTCCCAAAGATGTCATCAACAAGCGCGTGGGCGAGATCGCCGAAGTGCTGGAGATGAGTGGCCAGCTGAACCAGCGGGCAGCCAACCTGGCGGCCGATGAAAAACAAAAAATTTCGCTTGGGCGAGGGCTTGTGCGCCCGGATGTTTCGGCGGTGTTGTTTGACGAGCCGCTCACGGTGATTGACCCGCACCTGAAATGGCAGTTGCGTCGCAAGATCAAGCAGATTCACCATGAGTTGAAGCTGACCATGATTTATGTCACTCATGATCAGGTCGAGGCGCTCACTTTTGCAGAGCAGGTTGTTGTGATGACGCGGGGGCGTGCGGTACAAATGGGCTCTGCTGCTGAACTGTTTGAGCGGCCCAGTCATACCTTTGTTGGGCACTTTATTGGCTCTCCGGGTATGAACTTTTTAGCGGGGCAGGTCGATAAGTCCTCTGTCAGTTTGGGCAACATTTCCCTTTCGCTGCCCCTTGGTAGGACACTGCCGCCTGGCGACATCAAGCTTGGCATTAGACCAGAGTACCTGACCTTGGCATTGCCAGATACACCGGGAGCCTTACCCATGACGGTGACACAGGTTCAGGACGTCGGCACCCACATCATGCTGAGCGCCAGTTTCGCGGGCCAGACCGTCAAGGCGCGACTAGCCGCCAATTCTGGGCATCTGGCGACAGGTGACGCAATCTGGTTGAAGGTGTTGGGCGACCAAACCTGCTTCTACAAAAATGAGGAGATCGTGGCATGAGTGTGACCACCAAGCCAGTCAATCAGAAAGCCTGGTTTTTGATTTTGCCGGTGCTGCTTTGCGTGGCTTTTTCGGCCATTCTGCCCTTGATGACAGTGGTGAACTATTCAGTGCAGGACATCATTTCGCCAGAGCGGCGGGTGTTTGTGGGTACCGAATGGTTTGCCGCCATCATGCGCGACGAAGAACTACACGGCGCTTTGCTGCGGCAATTGACGTTTTCTTTTTCTGTGTTGGCAGTGGAACTGCCGCTGGGCATTTTGTTGGCATTGTCGATGCCGGCGCAGGGCTGGAAGTCTTCTGCGGTGCTGGTGATCGTGTCGCTTTCGCTGCTGATTCCCTGGAACGTGGTGGGCACCATCTGGCAAATCTTCGGGCGTGCTGATATTGGTTTGATGGGGGCTGCTTTACAGGGCCTGGGCATTGATTACAGCTACACCGGCAATGCCGCCCACGCCTGGGCAACGGTGTTGTTGATGGATGTGTGGCACTGGACGCCCCTGGTCGCGTTGCTGGGCTACGCCGGGTTGCGTTCCATTCCGGATGCCTATTACCAGGCTGCCAGCATTGACGGAGCCAGCAAGTTTGCCGTGTTCTGGTACGTGCAATTACCCAAAATGCGGGGGGTGCTGATGATTGCGGTGCTGCTGCGCTTTATGGACAGTTTCATGATCTATACCGAGCCCTTTGTGCTGACGGGCGGCGGGCCGGGCAACTCCACTACTTTTTTGTCGCAGTTCCTGACGCAAAAGGCGGTGGGGCAGTTTGACCTGGGCCCAGCAGCTGCGTTTTCCCTAATCTATTTTCTGATCATCTTGCTGATGTGTTTTATTTTGTACAACTGGATGCAGCGCGTGGGCACGCAGGCGAAGGAGGGTGGCCATGAATAAACCGGGATTTCAGAAGCGAACCATCTTTTTGCTGGTGTACATTGTGTTTGCCTTGTTGCCGGTGTACTGGATGGTCAATATGTCGTTCAAGACGAACGATGAGATTCTGGCCAGTTTCTCGCTGTTTCCGCAACACTTTACCTGGGCTAACTACCGTACGATCCTGACCGACGTGTCGTGGTACTCGGGGTACATCAACAGTCTGATTTATGTCGGCATCAACACAGTGATTTCAATCACCGTCGCCTTGCCTGCTGCGTATGCTTTTTCACGCTACAGCTTTCTTGGCGACAAGCATGTTTTTTTCTGGCTGTTGACCAACCGCATGACGCCACCAGCGGTATTTTTGCTGCCGTTTTTCCAGCTCTACACCACTGTCGGGCTGATGGATACGCACCTGGCGGTTGCTCTGGCGCACCTGTTGTTCAATGTGCCGCTGGCGGTCTGGATTCTGGAAGGGTTCATGAGCGGCATACCGCGCGAGATTGACGAAACAGCTTACATCGATGGCTATTCGTTTCCAAAGTTCTTTGTGCGGATTTTTATCCCGTTGATCAAGGCGGGTGTCGGGGTGGCCGCATTCTTCTGTTTCATGTTCAGCTGGGTTGAGCTGTTATTGGCACGCACGTTGACCAGCGTGAATGCCAAGCCGATTGTGGCAACCATGACGCGCACCGTGTCTGCCTCCGGCATGGATTGGGCCACGCTGGCAGCGGCTGGCGTTCTGACGATTGTGCCGGGTGCTATCGTGATCTGGTTTGTCCGCAATTACATCGCCAAGGGGTTTGCGATGGGACGCGTGTGATGCCTTGCCAAGTGCCGATCACAACCGAATGAAGGGGCCTTGAATGTTTGAATGGATGGCTTGGACCACACCCGTGGCGGTATTTTTCTTGTGCATTGGACTCATGCTGTTTGGCATGACTGTGTGGGAAATGAAGTCGCCAACTTGCTTGCGCCGCGGTTTTCTGCCGCTTGAGACCACTCGGGGAGACCGATTGTTCATAGGCCTGCTGACAGCAGCCTATGTGAATCTGGCTTTTGTGGGAGTCAGCGGAAAGATCGTGGTCTGGATGGGGTTGGAGTCAGAGCCGTCCATCTGGATCAGTTTTGTAGTGTCGATGGCTTTGCTGGCGCTGATCATGCGCAAAGGATAGTTTTGAGGTTTCAAGGATCGGCTCGTCGTCCCCCGGAGCCGAAGTTTCCTTTAAGACCGGGGGCGTTATTATTAGAGGAGATTTAATATGAAGTTGCGGTACACCGCATTGTCGGCCGCCATTGCGTGCGCGCTGACCAGCCAGGGTTGGGCCGATGAGGCTGCAGCCAAAAAGTGGATCGATAGCGAATTTCAGCCCTCCACGCTGTCTAAGGACCAACAAACTGCAGAGATGAAATGGTTCATTGATGCAGCCAAAAAATTGCAAGCCAAGGGTGTCAAGGAAATCTCGGTCGTGTCTGAGACGATCACGACCCACGAGTACGAATCAAAAACGCTGGCCAAGGCCTTCACGGAAATCACAGGCATTGTGGTGAAACACGATTTGATTCAGGAAGGCGACGTGGTTGAAAAGCTGCAAACCTCGATGCAATCGGGCAAGTCGATCTACGACGGCTGGATCACCGACTCGGACCTCATTGGTACCCACTATCGCTACGGCAAGATCTTGAACCTGACCGACTATATGGGCGGTAGTGGCAAGGAGTGGACCAATCCGGGTCTGGATCTGAAAGACTTCATTGGTACCAGTTTTACCACCGCACCTGACAAAAAAATGTACCAACTGCCCGACCAGCAGTTTGCCAACTTGTATTGGTTCCGAGCTGACCTGTTTGCCCGTCAGGACCTGAAAGACAAATTCAAGGCCAAGTATGGCTATGACCTGGGTGTGCCACTGAACTGGAGTGCCTACGAGGACATTGCGGCATTTTTCAGTGAAGACGTCAAAACCATTGATGGCAAGCCGATTTATGGTCACATGGATTACGGCAAAAAAGATCCGTCACTGGGCTGGCGCTTTACCGATGCCTGGTTGTCGATGGCTGGCACGGCCGATATTGGCATTCCCAACGGCAAACCGGTCGATGAATGGGGTATTCGCACCTCAGCGGATGGTTGCAACCCACTAGGCGCGTCAACCGCTCGCGGAGGAGCCACCAACTCACCCGCGGCGGTTTACGCATTGACCAAGTACATTGACTGGATGAAGAAGTACTCACCCAAGGAAGCCATTGGCATGACCTTTGGTGAGTCGGGCCCGGTGCCGGCACAAGGTCAGATTGCACAGCAAATTTTCTGGTACACCGCGTTTACCGCTGACATGATCAAACCCGGCCTACCTGTGGTTAACGCGGATGGCACGCCCAAGTGGCGCATGGCGCCCGGCCCCAACGGCCCTTACTGGAAACAGGGCATGCAAAACGGTTATCAGGACGTCGGTTCGTGGACTTTCTTCAAGGACCATGACGTCAACAAGGTGGCTGCTGCCTGGTTGTATGCGCAGTTTGTAACCGCCAAGTCCACATCGCTGAAGAAAACAATTGTGGGTTTGACACCGATTCGTGAGTCCGACATTCAGTCCAAGGCCATGACGGACATGGCGCCCAAGCTGGGCGGCTTGGTGGAGTTCTACCGTAGTCCGGCACGCGTAGCCTGGACTCCCACGGGTACCAATGTGCCTGACTATCCGAAGCTGGCTCAACTGTGGTGGAAAAACGTGGCGGTAGCCGTCACGGGCGAGAAAACGCCGCAGGCCGCTATGGATAACTTGGCCAACGAGATGGATGACGTGATGGCCCGGCTGGAGCGTTCAGGTATGGCAGTTTGCGCACCCAAGCTCAATGCCAAGGGTGACCCAGGCAAGTGGCTTAGTGACAAGGGCGCACCGTGGAAAAAGTTGGCTAACGAGAAACCCAAGGGCGAGACGATTGCCTATGACACGCTGTTGAGCGCTTGGAAAAACGGTAAGGTTCGTTAACGGACTCGTTAACTCTTGAGTTCGTACAGCGATGGCCGTGTGAGCAAATTTGCCGCACGGCCATTTTCTGTCGCATTGGTATGTGAATGGACAAGTACCGCCAGGTTTATACACAGTTCATTCGTAAAATCATCGTGTAGCCCTTATTGTGTATGAGAAGCATGCTCTTTTTTCAATAGTAATCAAGTCGACACTTGATCAAGTGTGGTTGAGCAAGCATTGAGAAATCACTTCACAGCGTGAGTTTTAAATAATATGACCACCAACTTCGATTTGCCTTTGACGACCCGCCGCCCCGATTTGATGGCAAGTCTGGCCGCGCAAGGTCAGTATGACATCGCAGTTGTTGGCGGCGGCGCGACGGGATTGGGTGTGGCGCTGGACGCCGTGGCGCGCGGATTGCGCGTGGTGTTGATTGATTCGCACGATTTTGCCAAAGGCACCTCGTCGCGTTCCACCAAGCTGGTCCATGGCGGCGTTCGTTATCTGGCACAAGGCAATATTTCCTTGGTGCAGGAAGCCTTGCAAGAGCGCATGTTGTTGTTGAACAATGCACCTTATCTGGCGCAACCCCAGACTTTTGTCATGCCAACCTACCATTGGTGGGAGGCACCTTTTTACGGTATCGGCCTGAAAATGTACGATGCCCTGGCGGGGCGGGCTGGACTGGGCAAAACCGAACTGCTTAGCCGTGCAGAGACCTTGAAATATTTGCCGACCTTGAGACCACGTGGACTCAAGGGGGGCGTCAAATACTGGGACGGTCAATTCAACGATGCGCGGATGGCCCTGGCTTTGGCCCGCACGGCCGCTGTGCGCGGGGCCTTGCTGATCAATTACTGTCGCGTCACAGAGCTCACTTACGACAAGGCGCGTGTGAGTGGCTTGGTATGTGAGGATCAGTTCACCGGCCAAATTTACAAGGTGCGCAGCCCTTGTGTTGTCAATGCTACCGGCGTTTGGGTGGATGAATTGCGACAAAAGGATGGTTTGGCAGTGCCCGGTCATCCAGGCCACAAGACGCAAGCAATGGTGGCACCAAGCCAGGGTGTGCACATGGTGGTTGATCGGGAATTTTTGGGTTCAGACGCGGCGTTGATGGTGCCTAAAACGGCCGACGGGCGAGTTTTATTTGCTGTGCCGTGGTTGGGGAAAGTTATTTTGGGTACCACTGACACACCGCGCAATGACCTGGCGCGGGAGCCACTGCCATTTGAAGAGGAGGTTGAGTTCATTCTGAAGGAGTCTGCCCGTTATTTGCGCAAGGCGCCTACACGAAGAGACATCAAAAGCGTCTGGGTAGGGTTGCGACCTCTGGTCAAGCCGCCAGAGGATGAAGGTAGTAACACCAAGGGGCTGAGCCGTGAGCACACCATTTTGATCAGTCATAGTGGAATGGTGACCGTCACGGGTGGTAAATGGACGACTTATCGGGCAATGGCGGAAGATGTGCTTGAAAGATGTGCAGAATATGGATTGATCATGCACACCAAAAAAGGCGTGACCAAAAATCTTCATTTGATGGGATCAAGCAGTCCTGCGGTGGTGGAAAGGCCTCTTTGCGAGGCCCCTGGAATGCATTCGTATGGATCAGAACAAACTTTTCTGCAGACGATTGCTGGTGCGGATCACGAACTTTGTCCGGGTTTGACGGAGGCGATGGTTCGATTTGGCGCGAGGTATGAATACGCTTTGACCGTAGAAGACATTCTGGCCAGAAGATCTCGGCTGTTGTTTTTAGACGCCGCCTTGGCCAGTCAGCTGGCACCCCAAGTGGGTAAAATTTTGCTGCAAGAGACAGGAATCGCGCCTCAAACGGATCAATTTCAGCAGTTGGCATCGCAATATTTGCTGAAATCAGTGGAAAAAGTTTGACCAAGCATGAAATTCAATGCATAATTCAGGGCTTCGCTTTAAAAAGCATGAAGTGTCTGCCCAAAGCTAACAACGTGAATGGTTCATGTTGGGTGCAACGGGCCCAAGACTGACTGGAACAGTGGTTTGTATTGTTCAAACTGATTTTCTGGTGCAAGTTGGGAATTAAACAAATGATCCAAACCGAATCTCGACTAGAAGTCGCCGATAACACTGGCGCGAAGTCCGTTCTGTGCATCAAGGTGCTGGGCGGATCCAAGCGTCGCTACGCCAGCGTCGGTGACATTATCAAGGTCAGCATTAAAGAAGCTGCACCGCGTGGCCGTGTCAAAAAAGGTGACGTATACAGCGCAGTGGTGGTACGTACTGCCAAGGGCATTCGTCGTAGCGACGGCTCGCTGGTTAAGTTTGATGGCAATGCAGCGGTGCTGCTCAATGCCAAATTGGAGCCTATTGGCACACGAATCTTTGGGCCAGTAACGCGTGAACTGCGTACTGAAAAGTTCATGAAGATTGTGTCGTTGGCACCCGAAGTTTTGTAAGGACGTCTTATGAACAAAATTCGCAAAGGTGACGATGTCATCGTGTTGACTGGTCGCGACAAAGGTAAGCGCGGCAAGGTATCGCTGCGCAGCGACGACTCTCACTTGGTTGTTGAGGGTGTAAACATGGTCAAAAAGCATACAAAGCCAAACCCGATGAAGGGTGAGGCGGGTGGAATTACTGAAAAGACAATGCCTATTCACCAGTCGAATATTGCTATTTTCAATATTTCAACTGGCAAGGCTGACCGAGTTGGTATCAAGATGTCGACTGACGGCAAACGCGTTCGCGTTTACAAGTCAAGCGGCGAAGAAATCAAGGTGGCATAAAAATGGCTCGCTTGCAACAAATTTACCGCGAAAAACTGGCTCCTGAACTGATAGCCAAGTTTGGCTACAAGTCTCCAATGGAGGTGCCGCGTCTCACCAAAATCACACTGAACATGGGTGTGAGCGAGGCCGTCGCTGATAAGAAAGTAATGGACCATGCGGTGGCAGATCTGACAAAGATCGCAGGGCAAAAGCCAGTGGTGACCATGTCCAAAAAAGCCATCGCGGGTTTCAAGATTCGTGAAAACCAGGCCATTGGCTGCATGGTGACGCTGCGCGGCGCACAAATGTATGAGTTCCTGGATCGTTTTGTGACAGTCGCTTTGCCGCGAGTCAGAGACTTTCGTGGCATCTCGGGCCGTTCGTTTGATGGCCGGGGCAACTACAACATCGGCGTTAAAGAACAGATCATTTTCCCTGAAATTGAGTATGACAAGGTTGATGCCTTGCGCGGTCTCAACATCAGCATCACAACAACGGCCAAGACAGATGATGAATGCAAAGCGCTTCTCACTGGTTTCCGTTTCCCGTTCAAGAACTGAGGTGATCTGTGGCTAAGATGGCTTTAATCGAGCGCGAGCTCAAGCGAGACAAACTGGTTGCCAAGTACGCAAAAAAACATGCGGAATTGAAGGCAATTTCAACAGACGCAAAGCGTACTGATGAAGAAAGGGCTGCAGCTCGACTCGGTTTGCAAATGTTGCCCCGAAACGCAAATCCGACACGCCAACGGAACCGTTGCGCGATCACGGGCCGCCCAAGAGGCACCTTTGCGCACTTTGGTCTGGCGCGAGCCAAGATTCGTGAAATGGCCTTTGCCGGGGAAATTCCTGGCATCGTCAAGGCAAGCTGGTAAGCGATAGGAGACATAGATATGAGCATGAGTGATCCAATCGCCGACCTCTTGACGCGCATTCGTAATGCGCAAATGGTGGCCAAAACTACTGTTCGCGTCCCATCCTCCAAGGTGAAGGTCGCAATTGCCCAAGTGCTGAAAGACGAAGGCTACATTGACGGTTTCAAGATAAATGCTGCCGACGGCAAGCAAGAGCTCGAAATCGCCCTGAAGTACTACGCTGGTCGGCCAGTGATTGAACGCATTGAGCGTGTCAGTCGCCCGGGTCTGCGTGTCTACCGTGGTAGCGATGCTATTCCACAAGTTCAAAATGGTCTTGGTGTCGCGATTGTCACAACGCCCAAGGGTGTAATGACTGACCGCAAGGCGCGCGCTACCGGTGTCGGTGGCGAAGTGCTTTGCTACGTCGCCTGATGCGTGACATTTAGGAGTAATTAAGTATGTCTCGTATTGGAAAAATGCCCGTCGCCATCCCTGCTGGTGTGGACGTGTCCCTGGGTGACCAACAAGTCAGTGTCAAGGGCTCTGGTGGTGTCCTGATCGTTGCGCAAAGCGGCCTGGTCAAAGTGAGCAGTGAAGGCGGTAAATTGAGTTTTGCTGCTGCCAATGACTCGCGTGAAGCCGATGCCATGACAGGCACAATGCGCCAGTTGGTGAGCAATATGGTGATTGGTGTCACCAAAGGCTTTGAGAAAAAATTGACGCTGATTGGCGTGGGTTACAAAGCGCAAGCGCAAGGTAACAAACTGAATCTGGCCGTCGGTTATTCGCACCCTGTCAACAAGGACATGCCAGAAGGCATTGTTGTGGCGACACCAACACCCACTGAAATTGTGATTAAGGGCGCAGATCGTCAGCGGGTTGGACAGATAGCGGCAGAGATTCGTGCCATCCGTCCGCCCGAGCCATACAAAGGCAAGGGCATCCGGTATTCGGACGAAAAAGTCGCGATCAAAGAAACCAAGAAGAAATAAGGAGCTGCAACATGTTGACCAAAAAAGAACAGCGTCTTCGCAGGGCTCGTCAGACCCGTATTCGGATCGCCAACCAGGGTGTCGCCCGACTGACTGTCAACCGGACCAACCTGCATATTTACGCCAGTGTGATCTCTGGCGACGGCAGCAAGGTTCTTGCTACAGCATCTACCGCAGAGGCAGAAGTTCGCCAGACCTTGGGTGGTTCCGGCAAGGGTGGAAACATTGCGGCAGCACAAGTTATTGGAAAACGGGTTGCCGAAAAGGCGAAGGCCGTTGGTGTAGAAAAAGTAGCGTTTGATCGGGCAGGATTTGCGTACCATGGCCGCGTGAAAGCGCTGGCTGATTCGGCACGTGAAGCTGGCTTGCAGTTCTAAGCAGATCGGAAATTAAGATGGCTAAAGTACAAGCGAAAATGCAAGGTAAGGCTGAGGGGCCTGAAGACGGTTTGCGCGAGAAGATGATCGCGATCAACCGAGTGACCAAGGTCGTCAAGGGTGGTCGCATCCTGGGCTTTGCCGCATTGACGGTGGTCGGTGACGGTGACGGCACAGTAGGCATGGGCAAAGGAAAATCGAAAGAAGTTCCAGCGGCCGTTCAAAAGGCCATGGAAGAAGCTCGCCGTAACATGACCAAAGTTTCCCTCAAGAATGGTTCCATTCACCACAGAGTCATGGGGCAGCATGGCGCTGCTTCCGTGATGATGGCGCCGGCACCTAAGGGTACTGGCATCATCGCCGGCGGACCCATGCGCGCAGTCTTTGAAGTCGTCGGCATCACGGATATCGTTGCCAAGAGCCATGGCTCAAGCAATCCTTACAACATGGTGCGTGCAACGCTGGATGCGCTCTCGCACGCAACAACACCGTCAATCGTAGCGGCCAAACGTGGCAAGTCGGTTGAAGAATTGTTCGCTTGATCGGAGTTCGTAAATGACAACTGAAAAAAAGGTAACGGTTCAATTGGTACGTAGTCCAATTGGATGCGCAGCCTCGCACCGTGCGACTGTTCGCGGATTAGGGTTGCGCAAGATTCGTAGTACCAGCGAATTGGTCGATACGCCTGAAGTGCGTGGCATGATTAACAAGATCAGTTATCTGGTCAAGGTGCTCTGAGAGGTTGATGATGGAACTTAATGGCATTAAGCCTGCTGATGGTGCTAAACACTACAAGCGTCGTGTTGGTCGTGGCATTGGCTCGGGTTTGGGTAAAACTGCTGGACGTGGACATAAAGGTCAAAAATCTCGCGCAGGTGGATATCACAAGGTTGGATTTGAAGGCGGTCAAATGCCTATGCAACGTCGTTTGCCTAAACGGGGTTTCAAATCAGCCTTGTTAAAGTTCAACGCTGAAGTTACCTTGGGTGCATTGAATCTGTTGGACTCGACAGAGATTGACCTATCCATGCTGAAGCAGGCAGGCCTCGTCGGAGAACTTGCCAAAGTGGTAAAGATCATCAAGACTGGCGAAGTCACAAAGGCGTTTAACTTGTCAGGCATTGGCGCTACAGCAGCTGCGAAGCTGGCTATTGAAGCTGCCGGCGGGTCTTTGGCTTAATCATATCTAGAAGTAGACTGTAAGTGGTAACAAGTTTAGCATCCGCTGCAAAAGGAGATAAGTATGGTGACTTACGTCGCCGTCTGGTCTTCTTGTTGCTCGCCTTAGTGGTGTACCGAATCGGTGCACACATTCCAGTGCCTGGAATTGACGCGGCTCAACTACAACAGTTCTTCAAAGGGCAGCAAGGTGGCATTCTGGGCATGTTTAACATGTTTTCAGGGGGCGCCCTATCCCGATTCACAATCTTTGCGTTGGGAATCATGCCCTATATTTCTGCATCAATCATCATGCAGTTACTAGGGTATGTGTTACCAGCATTTGAGCAGCTCAAAAAAGAAGGTGAAGCTGGGCGACGTAAGATTACACAATATACGCGCTACGGTACGTTGGGTTTGGCATTATTTCAATCTCTGGGCATTGCGGTAGCGCTTGAAAGCTCAGCTGGATTGGTAATCTCTCCTGGCTTTGGTTTTAGGTTGACAGCGGTAGTTACACTAACTGCCGGAACGATGTTTTTAATGTGGTTAGGCGAGCAAATTACAGAACGTGGTCTGGGCAACGGTATATCGATATTGATTTTCGGTGGTATTGCGGCTGGACTGCCTAATGCTATTGGCGGCTTACTGGAGCTTGTTCGCACTGGAGCCATGAGCATCATTGTTTCGTTATTCATCATTGTGCTGGTGGGGCTTGTAACGTATTTTGTGGTTTTTGTCGAGCGAGGCCAGCGAAAGATATTGGTCAATTATGCGAGACGGCAAGTCGGCAATAAAGTGTACGGTGGTCAGTCATCCCATCTACCGTTGAAGCTAAACATGGCAGGTGTAATCCCACCAATCTTTGCCTCTTCAATCATACTGTTGCCGGCTACAGTTGTTGGATGGTTCAGTGCAGGTGAGTCGATGCGGTGGCTAAAAGACATTGCTGGATCATTGACACCTGGTCAGCCCATTTATGTGATTTTGTACGCTGCCGCAATTATTTTCTTTTGCTTTTTCTACACGGCACTTGTGTTTAATAGCAAAGAAACAGCAGAAAATCTGAAGAAAAGTGGTGCTTTTGTGCCAGGTATTCGCCCAGGGGACAATACTGCGAAGTATATCGACAAGATTCTTCTTCGGTTGACCTTTATTGGCGCGATATACATCACATTAGTGTGTTTATTGCCAGAATTTTTGATTTTAAAGTACAACGTACCCTTCTATTTTGGGGGCACATCGCTGCTTATTATTGTTGTCGTGACCATGGATTTCATGGCGCAGGTTCAGAATTACATGATGTCACAGCAATACGAGTCATTATTGAAGAAGGCTAATTTCAAGGCTTCTTGAGATATTAACTTATGGCTAAAGATGATGTAATTCAGATGCAGGGTGAAATTGTTGAAAATTTACCCAATGCAACCTTCAGGGTCAAACTCGAAAATGGGCATATTGTGCTGGGACATATATCCGGAAAGATGCGTATGCATTACATCCGAATTTTGCCCGGTGACAAGGTCACTGTAGAACTGACACCTTACGATCTCAGTCGCGCGCGCATCGTATTTCGGGCTAAATAGTTGAAATTGTTATTGAAATGTTTAGGAGAATGAAATGAAAGTTTCGGCTTCGGTTAAAAAAATTTGCCGTAACTGCAAAATTATTCGTCGCAAAGGCATTGTTCGTGTGATCTGTACTGATCCGCGCCACAAGCAGCGTCAGGGTTAATTGCAAGAGTTATAGAGGACTAAAATGGCACGTATCGCTGGTATTAACATCCCGCCCCAAAAGCATTCCGAAATTGGTTTAACTGCTATTTTTGGTGTCGGGCGTAGCCGAGCACGAAAAATCTGCGAAGCTTGTGGAATTGATTTTTCGAAAAAGATCAAAGATTTGACTGACGCAGAACTCGAAAAACTTCGTGATGAAGTCGGCAAGTTCACCATCGAGGGTGACTTGCGTCGCGAGACCACCATGAACATCAAACGTCTGATGGACATTGGGTGCTACAGAGGATTCCGTCATCGCCGTGGTTTGCCACTGCGCGGGCAGCGTACTCGTACCAACGCGCGCACACGCAAAGGTCCGCGTAAAGCAGCTGCGTCGCTTAAGAAATAAATTATTGAAAGACAATCATGGCAAAAGCACCAGCCAATAACGCAGCCCAGCGTGTTCGTAAGAAGGTACGTAAGAATGTAGCCGACGGAATCGCGCATGTTCACGCCTCATTTAACAACACCATCATCACGATCACGGACAGACAGGGAAATTCACTTTCGTGGGCATCCTCTGGTGGCCAAGGTTTCAAAGGTTCTCGCAAGTCAACTCCGTTCGCCGCCCAGGTAGCCTCCGAAGTTGCAGGTCGCGCTGCCATAGAGCAAGGCATCAAAAACCTTGATGTTGAAATCAAAGGTCCCGGACCTGGACGGGAGTCATCTGTGCGCGCTTTGGCGGCACTTGGCATCCGTATCAACATGATTGCTGACGTGACGCCGGTTCCGCACAATGGCTGCAGGCCACAGAAGCGCCGCCGCATTTAATTTACCAACCAAAGCCCACCGCCACAGCCAAATTGCACTGTGGCTCCCGCTCACGCGGCAGATGATTAAAAGGATATTCAAGTGGCACGATACTTAGGCCCCAAGGCCAAACTCTCCCGCCGTGAAGGCACAGACCTGTTTTTGAAGAGCGCCCGTCGCTCTATTGGCGACAAAGCAAAATTTGATTCAAAGCCAGGTCAACACGGACGTACCTCAGGTGCACGCACCTCTGACTTTGGCTTGCAATTGCGTGAAAAGCAAAAAGTCAAACGCATGTACGGTGTGTTGGAAAAACAGTTCCGCCGCTACTTTGAAGAGGCTGATCGTCGCAAAGGCAACACCGGCGCTAACTTGCTCTCACTGCTTGAGACTCGCTTGGACAATGTCGTGTATCGGATGGGGTTTGGCTCCACCCGTGCGGAAGCCAGGCAACTCGTTTCACACAAGGCCTTGCTGGTCAATGGCAAGTCTGTGAACATTCCGTCTTACATGGTCAAGGTGGGCGATGTTGTGGCTGTTCGTGAAAAGTCAGCTAAACAAAACCGTGTTGTCGAGGCTTTGCAACTTGCTCAGCAAGTCGGTATGCCCGCATGGGTTCAAGTGGACGCGGACAAAGCGCAAGGCATCTTCAAAGCAGTACCTGATCGCGATCAATTCGCCGCGGACGTTAACGAGTCGCTGATTGTTGAGCTGTATTCTCGTTAATCTGACTTCAGTTGTTATTTGCAACAAAGGCCTGTCGAGGCCTTTGTTTGTCTAGTCAGCCTTACCGATGTAACGAATCGGGGGTATTGAGAGGAAATTTCATGCAAAGTAGTTTGTTAAAACCCAAGGCTATTCAGGTTGAGCAACTTTCTGCCCATCGTGCCAAAGTGGTTCTGGAGCCGTTCGAACGGGGATACGGCCACACGTTGGGAAATGCTTTGCGGCGGGTTCTTTTGTCGTCCATGCCGGGCTATGCGCCCACCGAAGTCACGATCGCCGGTGTATTGCATGAGTATTCGTCAATCGACGGTGTTCATGAAGACGTCGTCAATATCCTGCTCAATCTGAAGGGGGTCGTTTTTAAGCTCCACAATCGTGACGAAGTCACCTTGAGCTTGCGTAAAGATAGCGAGGGCGCTGTGTGTGCCGGCGACATCCAAACGCCGCACGACGTCGAAGTGATCAATCCCGAACACGTCGTTGCCAATTTGTCCTCGGGCGGAAAGCTCGACATGCAAATCAAGGTCGAAAAGGGCCGGGGCTACGTTCCAGGGACCATGCGTCGACATGGCGATGAGCCGACGAAATCTATCGGCCGTATTGTTCTTGATGCGTCGTTTTCGCCCGTCAAGCGCGTCAGTTACACGGTTGAAAGTGCACGTGTCGAGCAGCGCACCGACTTGGACAAGCTGATTGTCGATATCGAAACAAATGGTGCCATATCGGCCGAAGATGCGGTGCGGGCTTCCGCAAAGATTCTTGTGGAACAGTTGGCTGTGTTTGCGCAACTTGAAGGTGGCGAGATTGATGCGATTGTTTCGCCTGCTGCCCGAGGTGGAGCTCAATTTGATCCAGTCCTCTTGCGTCCGGTGGACGAACTTGAACTCACGGTTCGATCTGCAAATTGTTTGAAAGCCGAAAATATTTACTATATCGGTGATCTTATTCAGCGCACTGAAAATGAACTGTTGAAGACTCCAAACTTAGGCCGGAAATCGCTGAATGAGATTAAGGAAGTTTTGGCTTCCCGCGGCTTAACTCTGGGTATGAAATTGGAAAGCTGGCCGCCGGCTGCACTTGAAAAGCGCTGAAATGTTGCGCAACGGACAGTACCTGATCCGGCTGTTTGTTATTTAAACAAAGGAAAAAAAATGCGTCATGGACTTGGGTTACGTAAACTGAATAGAACTTCCTCACATCGCTTGGCAATGCTGCGAAATATGATGAACTCTCTTATCGAGCATGAAGTTATCAAGACGACAGTGCCGAAGGCCAAAGAGTTACGTCGTGTGGTTGAACCGATGATCACCTTGGCCAAAGAGGCGACCGTAGCAAACCGTCGTCTGGCTTTTGACCGCTTGCGCGACCGTGACAGTGTTGTCAAGTTATTTGCTGATTTGGGTCCGCGTTTTAAAGCTCGCCCCGGTGGCTACACGCGTATTTTAAAAGTGGGTTTTCGAGTGGGTGACAACGCACCAATGGCACTTGTCGAGTTCGTGGATCGTGCGCCGGTCACCGACGTAACTGCTGTGAGCGAAGCCTCTTAATAGGTTATAATTTATAATTCCGCGCGATGGAGCAGTCTGGTAGCTCGTTGGGCTCATAACCCAAAGGTCGGAGGTTCAAATCCTTCTCGCGCAACCATTTAAGTCGTCACAGGCGACCGGCAAGTTTAAAAGCCCTAAGTCTCTATATTCTTAGGGTTTTTTTATGCCAATGATTCCTGAAATGAGTAAAGTTTTGGGCAGCGCTGGATGGCTTGGGTCAGCTCATTGGCGGCATTTGCAACCCATTTCCAACGATCATTTCTTTCGATAGTGTTGCCGTAGAAACTGGCCTGCTACAAAAATATCCTTTTCAATCGCCCGGCGCACGCCAGCACTGTCGTTATGCGTCAGAGCTTGCATCACGTCGGTGTGAGCATCGTTGAGCACGGCGCTGGCTTGCGGAAAATCAAACAGCTGATTTGAAATGGGACCAGCTTTGAGCCACAGCGTGTCAATCAGCCCAAACAGCACGGGTGAACCAGCAGCTTGGTAGAGCAGGACATGAAAATCTTCGTTGGCGCCAATGTAGTCCAAGGCATCGTCGTCGTTAAGGGCTTTGGCCATTCGCTGGCACAAATTGTCTAGTGTCTGCTTGTGCATTGCATCGAGTCGCAAGCTACCACGCTCCGCGGCTTCACCTTCAAGCAGCATGCGCACCTGCAGCAAGTCGTCAAACTCCGGCAAAGACAGGCGTGGTATTGCAACCCCCGCGTTGGGCACGTTCACCAGTGCACCTTCGGCAGCCAGGCGCTGCAAGGCTGCGCGCACCGGCATCTGGCCGACACCCATGGCCGTAGCTACATCGCGGATTTTCAGCCGTTCTCCGGGGACAAACTTCCCCGCGTTGATGCATTGACGCAACGTTGCGTAGGTGTGGTCTTGCTGCGTCAATGCCGGCGCGGGCGCATCAAGGCTGCCGTCAGCCATCCAGACCATCCCCCTCCAACGCAGACAGCGCCGCATCAAACGCTTGCAGCAGGCGACCAACATCTTCCGTCGTGGTGTCCGGGCAGATCAGCATCATGTTGTGAAAGGGCGTGATCAGCACGCCCCGGTTGAGCAGGAAAAGGTGAATGACGTGCTCCAGATCAGCATGCATGGCTTGAGCCGCCTCGGTGCCATTAACCGGCGGCGTGGCACAAAACTGGAATTCGGTACGTGCACCCACCTGCGTCACGCACCACGGCAATCGATGGCGTTTGATGGTGGCAGCTAAACCCGTCGCGAGTCTGGCCGCCAGCGTGTGCATGTGTAAAAAGTTGGCTGGTGTCAAGAGCTGGGTGAGGGTGACGCGCATCGCCGCCATGGCCAGCAAGTTGGCGGTCAGTGTGGTGCCAATGCCAGAGTGTCCGGGCGGTGCATGGTGCTTGGCTGCCACCACCCGTGGCGCCAGTTCGGCGCTAAAGCCGTAGGCCGCGCAGGGCACACCGCCACCGAGCGGTTTGCCAACCACCAGCGCATCGGGCTTCAAGCCATGCGCCTGACAGTAGCCGCCGGGGCCGCTGCTGATGGTGTGCGTTTCGTCCATCACCAGCATCGCCCCATAGCGGCGAATCAGTGGTTGCGCCTGTTCCCAGTACCCGGCTTGAGGCAGCACCATGCCGATATTGGTCATGACTGGTTCGGCCAGCACACACGCCACATCTCCTGGCGCCAGCGCAGCCTCCAGGGCTGCCAGGTCATTGAATTCCACCACCCGCGTGGTGTGGGTCAGGTCATGCACCTGGCCGAGCAGGCTACTCCGTTGCACCGGCTGGCCATCGACCAGATCCACAAATACGTCGTCAACCGTGCCGTGGTAGCACCCGTTAAACACAATCAGTACTTTGCGTTGAGTGGCGGCCCGAATCCAGCGCAACACAAAGCGATTGGCATCGGTGGCTGTCATGGCAAATTGCCACATCGGCAGGCCAAAGCGCTGCGCCAGGGTTTCTGACACTACTGAGGCGTCCGCGCTGGGCAGCATGGTGGTGTAGCCGCGCGTGACCTGTTCGGTCAGGGCTTGCGCTACCACGGGCGGAGAATGACCCAACATGGCACCGGTGTCGCCCAGGCAAAAATCTGCCAGCGTATGCTCGTCCAGATCGGTCAAATGCGCGCCTTGCGCACTGGCAACTTGCAGGGCAAACGGCGTACCCCAGTCATTCATCCAGTGCAGTGGCACGCCAAACAAAAGGTGAAGTGCAGCGCGCTCGGCCTGGGCCCGGGACTTTGGGTTACGTTCGACATAGAGGTGCCGCTCACGCGCCAGGACGGCCGCAATTCGATCTTGGTGGATGCCGCTGGAGGTGGTGTTTGGATTCGAGCTTTTCATGGCAGCCTCCTACACCAGCAGCAACAGGTGTTCTCGCTCCCATGAACTGATCACCCGGTTGTAGGTGGCGTATTCCAGCTCCTTGACGGCACAAAAGGCATCGACAAAGGCCGGGCTGAGCATTTCGCGCATGGGTTCGCAGGCTCGCATCGCGTTAATGGCATCTTCCAGATGACGCGGCAGTTCATGGCTGACATTCCAGGCACTGTCGTTGGTGGGCTCGCTGGGCTGCAGCTTGTCGCGCATGCCCAGGTAGCCACAAGCCAGCGTGGCGGCCATCGCCAGGTACGGGTTGACATCGACACCCGGTACCCGGTTTTCGACACGCCGCGACTCGGGCCCTGACTTGGGCACCCGGATGCCGCAGGTGCGGTTGTCCTGACCCCAGCGAACATTGATAGGCGCAGACATGAAAGGTGACAGTCGGCGGTAGGAATTGACGTAAGGCGCAAACATCGGCATCAGCGTCGGAATGTAGGTCTGCAGCCCGGCGATGTAGCGGAAAAACAAGTCACTGGCACTGCCATCCAGGTTGCTTAAGAGGTTTTTACCTTCTGAGTTGTTGATGCTTTGATGAATGTGCATGGCACTGCCCGGCTCTTGTTCCATCGGTTTTGCCATGAAGGTGGCAAAGATGCCGTGGCGCAATGCGGTTTCACGCACGGTGCGCTTGAATAAAAAAACCCGGTCGGCCAAATCCATTGGCTCACCATGGCTGAAGTTGATCTCCATCTGGCCCGGGCCAGCTTCATGAATCAGCGTCTCCACCCCCAGCCGGTGCAGGCTGCAAAAGCCCGATAGCTCCATGAAGAAAGGGTCAAAATCATTGACCGCATCAATCGAATAGCTTTGCCGGCCAGCTTCTGGCTTGCCGGTGCGGCCCAGCGGCGGCTGCAGCGGTTCATGCGGGTTTTGCTGGCGTGCCACCAGATAAAACTCCATCTCCGGGGCCACGATCGGGCACCAGCCTTGCGCCTGGTAAAGCGCCAGCACCCGGCGCAACACACCTCGGGGCGACAACTGCACCGGTGAACCATCCCATTCCTGACAATCGTGAATAACCACCGCCACAGGCTCCGCCGCCCACGGCACGATGCGCACGGTGCTGGCATCCGGGATGCACACCATGTCGGGGTCGGTGTCGCCGACAAACGGACCGTTGTCGGGTTGCTGACCATTGACGGTGTTGAGTAACACGCTCTTGGGCAAGCGCATTTCGCCGGCCGACAGAAACAGGTCACGGGGCAGTATCTTGCCGCGGGCGATACCTGTCATGTCTGAAATGACACATTCCACCTCGTGAATGTGATGCATGGAAAGGAATTCCTTGAGCGATTCAGTCATGGCGGATTCGAATTTGTCAAAACGCGCATGATAGGACGGTACGGCAATTTGTGATCACAAAATACTAGAAATATTCAAAAGTTGAACTTGCAACGCCACATGTCAAATGACTGCTTGGTGCCCCACCAGTACCTACTTGATCTGGTGTCGTTCTTGGCGAGTGGCCAGTGCCTGCGTGGCCGTGGCGCTGGATGGCACTGGTCTGGGCAGCATGCCTTGCAAAGTCTTTGGATAGGCGCGCGCACCGCTGGCAATGTAGTCGGCCAGCAATGCCTGGCGCAACTCTTCGGGCGGTTGCACGCCATGCTGGCAGAGGTAGTCAAACAGTGCATCAACCAGCACCTCGGGGGTCAACTTGTGTGTGGCTCCGAGGCCCGACCACAACCAGTCTGAGAAAGCCAGGAATCGCCAAAACGGCGAGGAAACAATGGCTAATGTCTTCCCGTTCATATTTTCAGCGGGGCGGTCAACGCTGCCAGCGCCAGTTGCCGAGTTAATTTTCAACTGCGAGGTGCTGGGTGGCCCATGCAGCAGCAACTCCAGCGTGCGGCTGAAGCGCCCCGAGTTGGCCAGCAAATCCCAGTAGCGCGCCAAGCGCGCAAAGCGCTGCACGGTGCTGGCATCAAGCACACCAGTTTGTCGCACCGTGTAGGGCGGCTCAGGCAGGTAGCGCATGTCCTGGGTTTGGCTGTGGCGGGCAATCGGTGCGCCCCGCAGGCGCTTTAACAACCCCAGCTGGATCTCATGCGGGCCAATGGCCAGCAACCGGTCAAAACCGTCGGCAAAGCTCTGCAGTGTTTCCCCAGGCAGTCCGAAGATCAGGTCGGCATGCAAATGCGCATGGCTATGGGCCAGCAGCCAGCGCAAATTGGCCTCGGTCGTGGTGTTGTTCTGGCGACGCGAGATGCGGTGTTGCACTGTTTCGTTAAAACTCTGCACCCCCACTTCCAACTGCAGCACGCCGGGCGGAAACCGGGCCAGCAAGGCGCGCAGCCGTTCTGGCAGGTGGTCTGGGACCACTTCAAAATGGATAAACAGGTGGCGCGTTTGTTCAACTGCCGTGCCGTCGTCAGAAGTGACAGCGGCCAGCTTGTCCAGAAAAAACTGCAGGATGCGCGCCGAGGCCTCGATCTTCAGGTTGAAGGTGCGGTCCACAAACTTGAAGTTGCGCGCACCGCGCAGGTACAAGGCCTGCAGCGCTGCCAGCACCCGCTCCAGCTCAAAACCCCAGGCGGTCTGGTCCAGCGCACTCAGGCAGAACTCGCATTTGAACGGGCATCCGCGCGAGGCCTCCACGTACAGCAGGCGGTGCGCCAGGTCAGCATCGCTGTACTCGGCATAGGGCAGGGCAATGTCAACCAGGTCGGGTTGCTCACCCGCGATCACCTTCATCAGGGGTTGCGGTCCGTCGAGCAGTGCGCGGCACAGTTTGGCAAAACTCACATCACCCCAGCCGGTAATCACATGGTCGGCCAGCTGTGTGATGGCTTGCTGCTCAGTCTCATAGCTGACCTCCGGGCCGCCCAGCACCAGTTTGACATCTGGGCGCGCCATTTTCAGCAAACGCAGCACCTCGGTGGTGGGTGTCACATTCCAGATGTACACGCCAAAGCCGACGATCTGAGGCCTGCTGGCCAGGTGCGCTGGCCCCAGCGTGGCCAGCAAGTCTGCCACCACCTCAACTGGTTTGCGAGCAATGGTGTACTCGCGCGGCACGGTTTGTGCCCGCAAGCCCGCGCCCCCATGTTGGTCCAGATTGGCCAGCAAATAACGCAAACCCAGCGATGCGTGAATGTACCTGGCGTTCAACGTTGCCAATACGATGCTTGGGCCAGGTTTATGCATAAAAACAGACGCTAGCCCTTATAGAATAAACGCTAAGCACTATGAAAAACGTAGTAGTAAAAGGTGGTGAGAAGTGGGGCGGCCAGCCCGTGCTTAGGCAGCGTCCTGCAGCTGGCCGTCAATATAGGTCCAGCGCCCGCCTTCGCGCACAAAACGGCTCAGCTCGTGCAGGCGCACAGCGCGCCCGTTGTCACGCCAACGTGCCACAAACTCCACCACGCCGGCGTCGCCACTGACCTCGGTGTGGCGCACCTCCAGTCCGAGCCATTTCACCGGCGACAGCTCCAGCTCGCCGGGCGAGGTGGACGCATGCCAGGTGGCCAGCAGGTAGCTGATCTGGCCTAGCACATAGGCGCTGTAGCGTGATCGCATCAACGCCTCAGGGGTTGGCGCGTGCTGGCCGTGGGCCAGGCCGGCGTGCCAGGGGGCGCAGCAGTCGCCATAAGTCTGACCGCTGTCGCAGGGGCAGGCGGCTGTGGCAGGATGGCTGTCTTTTTTCATGGGGTCGATGGTAACGGCGACAGTGAACTGATGGAAATGAACTCACCTCATCAGACTTCGATAGGTTCTGTAGTGGCGCGCCTAAGAGGCCGTCGCCAGCCTTTATGGTGGGCGCGTATCAAGTCTGTGGATAAATGTTCAAAAGCTTGATTTACTATCCTAATCATAGTGATCAAGTCTTTTAAAATATGAGATACAGTGTGATTTGTGTCCTGATCAATTGTGGCAAAGCCGGCCTCCAACCAGCAGGTGCTGCTGTCAGCGCAGGGCGAGCAGCTCCTTTGGTGGCTTTTCAAGTTGGGGTGGACAAAGTCATGCTAGATGGGGTGCAAACCGCCCGCTCAAGTGCCTTGATGCACCCACTTCACCATTGCAGTTCACGCCCTGGCACCCAACCACGCTGCAGCTGGCGCGACTGAACTCCACGCCAATCAGGTGAATTGCCTGCCCACTGGCCTGATATTTGTTGGCGTAGCCTTTGTCGATGATTTGCTGCAAGGCTTTGCCCTCGGGCTCGATTTCGACCGCCTTGAACTCGAACAGGTAAATCTGGCTGTTGAATTGGATGGCCATGTCCAGTCGCCCGGCGTTGCTGCTTTCTTCGCAGGAGATGTCCTGGCCAATCGCGGCAAAGTAACTTTAGAGCACGCTGGCGTAGTAACCTTCGTACCGGGCAATCGGGCTATTGGTCCACCACTGGTGCGGGATGCTGGCGAAAAACGCGGTAAGGGATGCTACAGGGACTTCCCACAGGTCCAACAGGTTTTTCTGCATTTTCTTGATAAACGGTATTCATTGCATTTGTGTAAACGAAAGCGGCAATAAAACGAGGAAACAGACTGCACATCTACAGACGGCCTTGTTGCATTGATATTTCGGTGCGGACCCAGATACGAACCGCTCAGCAGGGCTCCAATCGGAAACCGTGGTCCAAAGCCACTGAACCCTTACCGAGCTTACCTGCTGCCGGTCTGAGCTGTTGATTGCATCTTCACATTTACGTCTGGCAAGGAAACCTTCCATCTTTCTAAAGCGTCTTCAAGCTGCACACATGGCGGCTTGTGGTGAACCCGGCTTGACGCTGATATGGCCCGCATCAAACGGCTTATCCTTGGTGAACACGGCCCACAGAATGCGCGCATTCTTGTTCGCCAACGCTACTGTGGCCTTTTGCCAGCCTGATTTTTCACGCAATTGATGCACCCACTTGGAGATCGGGTCTTCGCGCCGGTGTGCCGTCATAACAGCCGATTTGGCACCCTGGATCAGCAGCGTTCGCAGATAGACTTCACCATGCTTGGTGATGCCACCCAGATTATTCTTGCCCCCACTGGAGTTTTGTCGTGGTGTCAGCCCCAACCAGGCGCCAAACTGGGAGCCACTTGAACTGCTTGAAGTTGCCCACGGTGGCCACCACCGCTGAGGCAGTGACAGGCCCCACGCCCATGAGCTCGGTGGCTTGGCGAACCTGCTCGTTTTGTTTATGGTGCGCCGCTATGCGCTGGTCGCACCAGTCGATATGGTCATCGAGTTCTTTCCACTGCATTTGGGCACGTTCAATGGTCATGCGCGCCAGCCCCGACAAGGCGTTGCTGGCATCTTCAAGCGTGTCACTGAGCTGCGCACTCAATACCGGGGGCTTTGGGGAAATACCAGACCAAACTCCGTCAGCAGTGCGCGAATGCGGTTGATGCAGGCGGTGCGGTCAGCTTTGTAGCCTTCACGCAGCCGATGCACACTGAGCATGCTTTGCTGATCAACGGTTTTGACAGCGACAAAGCGCATGCTTGGGCGAGAGGCTGCCTCACAGATGGCTGATGCATCGTTGGCATCGTTTTTGCCGCCTTTGCCTTGTTGGCGATAGGGTGTCACCAAGTGCGCGGCGATGATGCGGGCATCCAAGCCCAGCTCCAGCAGTTTGCGCGCCCAGTAGTGCGCGCCAGAGCAGGATTCCATTGCCAACAAACACATGGCTGGCAGTTGCATGCACCATTCAATAAACTTATCGCGCTTGAGTTGTCGATTGGTGACAACTTTCCCAGCAGCATCCACAGCGTGAACCTGGATCAAATTCTTTGCCAAATCGTAACTACTCAGCCCCCAATGAAGTCCAGTCGTCAATTGCTATGAAATTGAGAGCGATAATCGGGCCTGATGCAAAACTTACCCGATCTCGCAAAGCTCAGCCATGTGCAAAAGGACGATTTGATCCGTGCGCTTGGCCATTGCAGAGCCAAGTACGAGAACTCGTGACGCAATGGCTGTGCGCAGGAGCGCATCAATCAGCTCGAAGGCCGTCTTGCGCTCAACAGCAAAACTCCAGCAAGCCGCCATCAAGCGACGGACTGAACAAACCCGCACCAAAGTCCTTGCGTGTTGCGGGTCGCAACCCAACAGGTGGGCAGGATGGTCATCCAGGGCGTACCTTGAGGCAGGTCACTGAGCCCGACAAAATCATTACCCACAACGTACCCGACAACTGCCCAGCGTGTCACGGCAGCCTGCTTTTGCGTACGTCGCGAAACACGTCAAGTCTTTGATTTGCCTGTTCTGCAGTGTGAGGTGACTGAGCACCGCGTCAAGCCACCTGCGCTGTGGGCATGTGCACACCGCAGATTTCCAGCCATGTAGCCGCGCGCATACGGCCCACGGGCGCAGGCGGCCATGGGCACCTTAACCTTAATCACGCTGTTCCGTAGAGCGCACGGCTGCGCTGATGAAAGACCTCTTTGACTTACCCGAGCCAAGCAACGGTTATCAAGCAGGCCAATGGGCGCAAACCTCTTGAAGCCCAGCGTTGAAGCATCGGCCAAGCTGTGGTCAAAGCAGAGGTGGCACATGCCGATGAGAGCGGCCTGGTTGCCAAGACGCTGACTGGCTGCGTGTTGGCCCGAGACACTGACCTGATGGGTTGCCACCAGCGTGGCGGTGAGCGTTTGAATCTCTGGCCCTGCTACCTTTCAAAGGCGTGTTGGTGCACGACGGCTGGATACCCTACAAGGCCTTGGAGTGCCAGCACGCCTGTGCAACCAACACCACTGCGCGAGTTGACCTCCATGAAGAGCAAGGACAGCTTGGGCGGCGACAGATTGAGTCGCCATCCTTCCTCTATGACACCCCTACGCCAGCGGAAACACCAAGCGGCCTTGTATGACCAACTCACGACCCCACGCGCTCCCCCACCGCTTAACACCAGGCCGCACTGCGTCACCCCTATTCCACCCAGGCCAACCTTTGAGTCCCGCGCTGCCTTCAAGGTGCACCTCAGCCAAGCTTCGCCTGAATCCGATCTACCTGCCTAAAATTGGCCTGAGTAGATACGCCAAATCAACGCCAACTCGTGTAATCCCTAAACAGTGCACGCATGGCGGTAAAGTCGTTGGCTTGTAACAATTCGCCCAGTCGGCGCTTGTGGCGCTGGGTCTGGCTGGTCTGTGAAATGGGGCCGCCCCAGGCGTGCAGCAGGCTGTTGGCCAGGCTTTGGTACACCTCCTGGTTGGGGTATTTGAGCCGGTAGCGGTGCTCGCCAAACTGGTGCTCCGCGGCTTCAATGGTCAGGTAACCGGCCTGCAACATCAGCGCTTCGGTGGAGATGTGGTCCACATCAAAGCTCGACAGCAAATCGGCATCGGTCTGCAAGCGGCCCAGCTCGGGCAGCCAGGTCTGGCGCAGGGTCAGCAGGTCAATCAGAAAGGTCGGCGTGCCAGTCTCAAACCAGTAGGGTTTGAACAGTCTGGAATCCAGCAACAGCAGCAAGTCAAACGGGTTGTAGACCGATTCGCCAGTCCAGTTGTAGCCGTGATGCCAGTGGCGGATGTGCTGTCGATCCAAGCCAGGCAGCTCTGGGGCAAAGACCTCGTCCAGATCAGCCTCGGTGTAGCCGCACAGGGTCGAGTAGCGAGCGTCCAGCGTGATGCCTTTGAGGTTGTTCAAGCCGGAAAACAGGATGACTTTACTGAATTTGCTCACCCCGGTGAGCATGGCGAACTTGATGTGGGCGTCGCTGGCTTCAATCACCGGTTAAAAGTTGCGCAAGCCGGCGCGCAGCTCGCGTGCCACCTCGGGTTGGGTGAGGTTGTCCAGCATGGGCTTGTCGTATTCGTCGACCAGCATCACGGCACGCTGCCCGGTTTTGGCATGCGCTGCGGCGATCAGTTCGGCAAAGCAGGCCCGGCTGCCAGTTTGCACGCAGGTAATGCCCAGGGCTTGCTGGTTGATGTCCATCAGCTCGCTACTTCGTCGTCCAGTTCGGCCTGGTTACGCAGCACGCCGTCGCCAAAGCTGATGCGAATCACCGGGTAGCGTTTGCGCAAGTCCCAGCGCTGTTCTGCGTACAGACCGTCAAACAAAGCCTAGTTGCCCTCAAACAGCTCGGCTAGCGTGTCAATCAGCAAACTTTTTCCAAAGCGGCGCGGGCGGCTCAGAATGTAATACTTGCCCTCATCAATCAAACGCAGGCAGAAGCTGGTTTTGTCCACGTAGCAATGCCCCTCCTCGCGGATTTCGCGAAAAGTCTGGATGCCAATGGGCAGCTTCTTTCTGGGCAGCGGTGGTTCATGGCTGCGATTGTAGGGAGCCAATGGCCTGGCCGACTGTCGCCATCGGGATGAAGGCATTTGGGCGGTATCTATGTCACTTGTCTACATCTGTAGGTTTCAATTGTCCAGGGTCAAAGTTTGTAGTTTGCCGATGCACAGCCTACCCGTTTTACCGACCTCCCGAGAGCTGCCGCGGTTGGCGCCGGCCGGCCGGCCGGCAAACCAGTTTGGTCGGTCCGCCAGCATTTTTAACTCGTCAGTCGTTTTGTGGCGCTCGGCACCGCCATCAGTCCAGCTTCATGCTCGTGTGTTGTTGCATCCAGCGGGCGTAGTCCGGCGGAAACGCAACGCGCAGGCGGGCCAGGTAATAAGCGACATCGTCCATGCGGCCCAAAAGCAGGGCGCTGTTCACCAGCACTTCAACCACCCTGGCTTCGGGTGAGAAATGAAGCATTTCCAGGGCCAGCGGGTAAACCGCAGCCGCGTTTGCCGCCGTGAGACCGGTGATGGTCAGGTCGGCAAACCGCACCTGGTCCTGATACAGCCAAACCCCTCGGGTTTTTTCTAGCGTTTTGTCTTCGTAGCCGGCGGCGCGGTCTTCGGGGTCAAGGTAAATCTGGCTAGCCAAATGGTAGTTCCAGGCGGCAAAACCACAAAATACTATTAAAGAAATAGCTGCCAGCGCTTTGCCTGATTGGGCTAGAGGTGAATATTGTTGATAAATCTGGGCTTGATCAGAGTGCCTGGGCTGCCACCAAAGCAGCCACAGGCTAAGCCCTGCGGCCATTTGGAAAGGGCCGTACCACAAGGGGTATTCAAGCAGACTGTGCAGCAGAATGACCGCCAGGATGCCCCACGCCATCTGCCGTGTTGGCATGGTTTCCCGCCAGGGTTTGCCGCGCCAGACCAGCAGCAAGGCCACCGCGCTCGCCAGCAGTGCAAGCGGCACACCCAATTCCACCGCCAGGTGCAAGGGCAGGTTGTGGGCGTTGTCCAGAATGTCGCAAAAGCGGGCGCCGGGGTACAGGGTGATGAAGTGGGCATAGTCCAGCTCGCCCCAGCCCCAGCCCAGCCAGGGTTTGAGCGCGATCAGGTGCAGCACGTTGCCCCACAACGTCAGGCGGCTGGCGCAAGCGGCGTCGCCTGCACGCAGGCGCGCCCAGGCTCCACTGGTTAACGGGTCAAGCCCCGCCAGCAGCGGCAGTGCGATGGTGGACGCTGCATAAGCCAGCACCGCTGTCAACACGACCGGGTAGACGCGTTGCCCGCTGGCACGCTGCCACCACAGCGTGACAATCAGCACCAGAACCAGCTGAAACAGGCCGGTGCGTGACGATGAGGCCGCGTTGCCTGCGCCCAGCAGCACCGCCAAAGCCAGCACGCCCGCTGCCTGCCAGGGGTGCCGAAGCTGTTTGTTGCTGTTGAAACTGCAAAAGTGGTAGCTGGCTTCAAGCCACACCAGTGCCACCAAACCGATGTTGATCAGGGTGGCGAACTGGTTGCGTTGGCGCAGGTTGCCATAGGCTTCACCCACCTGCGTATGGTTGAGCCAGACCCCAAAATACTCAGTGGCTCCAAAGTATTGCAGCATGCCGATCAATGCGCTGATGCATGCGCCAGCCAGCCAGCCCAGAGCGATGGCGTGTACCATGCGGGTATGACGGCCTTGGTGCCGGTCAAAAGCCAGTGCCAGCAACAGCAGCGCGGCGCAAAACCAAGAAAACAGCAAAGGCCCCACCGCTGTGGTAGGGCCGGGTGAAAACGGGTTTAGCCAGGGCAGAGCGACAACAAAAAAAACAACAAAAACCAACATACACACCTGGATCGGGCTGGACATGAAAAACCCCGTCAATGGTGAACCATAGACGGGGTTTGAAAGAAACACTGAAACTGTCTATTGCACGACTTGCGCCAGTTCACCGCGGGCGTATTTGGCGGCCACCACCACCAGGGTATCGCCCTTGATCTTGGCCCCCTGGCCTTCGCAACCGAACTCAAGGTAACGCTGCTTGCACAGTGCCTTGGCAGCTTCGCGAGCGGGCTTGAGCCAGTCGCGGGCGTCAAATTTGTCAGGGTTTTCAAACATGTACTTGCGCACGGCTGCCGTCATGGCCAGGCGAATGTCGGTGTCGATATTGATCTTGCGCACGCCGTACTTGATGGCTTTTTGAATCTCCTCGACCGGCACGCCGTAGGTTTCTTTCATCTTGCCGCCGTACTGGTTGATCAGCGCCAGCGACTCTTGTGGCACGCTGCTTGAGCCATGCATGACCAGGTGGGTATTGGGCAAACGCTTGTGAATTTCCATCACGCGGTCAATCGCCAAAATATCGCCGGTGGGCTTGCGGGTGAACTTGTAGGCACCGTGGCTGGTGCCAATGGCAATGGCCAATGCGTCGAGCTGGGTGCGTTTGACAAAGTCGGCTGCCTGCTCGGGGTTGGTCAGCATTTGGTCACGCGTCATGACGGCATCGGTGCCATGGCCGTCTTCTTTATCGCCTTTCATGGTTTCCAGGCTGCCCAGGCAGCCCAGTTCGCCCTCAACCGTGACACCGGTGGCATGCGCCAGTTCGACCACCTTGCGGGTGACTTCCACGTTGTACTCATAGCTGGCAATGGTTTTGCCGTCGCCCTCCAGGCTGCCGTCCATCATCACCGAGCTGAAGCCCAGGTTGATGGCACCCTGGCACACGGCCACATTTTGACCATGATCCTGGTGCATCACCAGCGGAATGTGCGGATAGCTCTCAATGGCGGCCTGGATCAGGTGTTTGATGAATGCTTCACCAGCGTATTTGCGGGCACCCGCACTGGCTTGCAGGATGACAGGGGAACCGACTTCGTCGGCGGCAGCCATCACCGCCTGAACTTGTTCCAGGTTGTTGACGTTGTAAGCCGGAATGCCATAGCCGTTGGCGGCAGCGTGGTCAAGCAATTCGCGCATGGAAACAAGAGCCATGATGGTGTCCTTTGGAGGTTGGTGACGACAGGGTAATTGAGCCAATTTTAGCGATTGAACCCACGCAGAACTTAATCCAACGCAAAAGCTCGTGTGAACAAGTGACTTTATCGAGCGGGTTGTTAATAAAATCAAGTAGATTTATTTAGTAGCATGAAGTTCGCGGGCAAATTCGTCCACTGCAGCAAATCCATAGGTCTGCGCGTGTTGGCACGCAACTTGATTGGCTTGCTGACTGTTTCAGCCCCAACAAGGATCCATTCATGAGTGATGTTGCTTTATCAACCAGCTTGCTGGCCCTGGTGGCCGTGCTGGGGCTGTGGCTGGGCAGTTTTGAGTTCAAGGGCGTGGGCCTGGGCATTGGTGGCGTGCTGTTTGGTGGCATTTTTGTCGGGCATTTTGTGCATCAAAATGGTATCGAGCTGGATTTGCACACCTTGCATTTCGTGCAAGAGTTCGGGTTGATCCTGTTTGTGTACAGCATTGGCATCCAGGTGGGCCCGGGTTTTTTCTCGTCGCTCAGAAGCACCGGGCTTCGGCTAAACGGGTTTGCTGCGCTGCTGGTGTTGCTGGGCTGTCTGGTGGCAGCGGGTCTGCACAAAATGCTGGGTGTGCCCTTGCCCGTGGTGTTGGGTATCTTTTCGGGTGCGGTCACCAACACGCCGTCATTGGGTGCCGGGCAGCAAATTTTGACGGAGCTGGGCACTTCGGCGCAAAGCGTTTCCAGCATGGGCATGGCCTATGCCATGGCGTATCCATTTGGCATTTGCGGTATTTTGATGTCGATGTGGCTGCTGCGGCTGTTTTTCCAGATCAATGTGAACAGCGAAGCGCAAGCATTTGATGAGCAGGTCGGGCTGTCACGCGCCAACCTGACCACCATGAATGTGGCACTGCGCAACACCAATCTGAATGCCCTGGCGCTCAAAGACGTGCCCATGCTGTCCGAGGGCAAAGTGATCTGTTCTCGCCTCAAGCGTGGTGACACTTTAAGCGTGCCCCACCCACAAACCACCTTGCAGGTGGATGACGTGCTCCACCTGGTGGGTGACCGCGAGGCATTGCGCAATGTGCAATTGGTGGTGGGCGAGGAAGTGGACGTCTCGCTGTCGACCCATGGCACGAACCTGCGCGTGGAGCGGGTGGTGGTGACCAATGTGAAAGTGATCGGCAAGAGCCTGTCAGAGCTGGCATTGATGCAAACCTACGACGTGGTGATTTCGCGCCTGAACCGTGCCGGCGTGCAATTGGTACCCAAGCCCAGCACCACCCTGCAGTTTGGCGACATCCTGAACCTGGTCGGCATGCCTGATGCCATTGATGTGGTGGCTGGCATGATGGGCAACGCCCAACACAAGCTGCAGCAGGTGCACATGCTTCCGGTGTTTATCGGCATTGGACTGGGGGTGCTGCTGGGTTCGATTCCGTTTTATCTGCCGGGAATTCCGGCGGCGCTCAAGCTCGGGCTGGCGGGTGGGCCGCTGGTGGTGGCGCTGATCGTGTCGCGCATCGGCAGCATCGGCACGCTGCATTGGTTTATGCCGTCCAGCGCCAATCTGGCACTGCGAGAGCTGGGCATTGTGTTGTTTCTGGCGGTGGTTGGCCTGAAGTCTGGCGGACAGTTTCTAGACACCCTGCTGCAAGGCCCGGGTGCCAGCTGGCTGCTGTACGGTGCCCTGATCACCTTGCTGCCCTTGCTGATTGTCGGGTTTCTGGCGCGGATGTTTGGGCATCTCAACTACCTGAGTTTGTGCGGTTTGCTGGCCGGCTCCATGACCGACCCGCCAGCGCTGGCTTTTGCCAATGCCATGCACCCGACCAGTGGAGCCGCAGCGCTGTCGTATGTGACGGTTTACCCGCTGGTGATGTTTTTGCGCATCATCGCGCCCCAGCTGCTGGCCTTGATGCTGTGGGTGCCCGGCTGACGCATCCCGCGTGTGGGCTCAGGGGTGCTTGGCCAGATACCTGTCCAGCGCTGCCCGGGTCTGCTTGCGCATCTGCTTCTGAAAAAACGGTGTCCAGCCCAAAATCACACCACCCAGGCCCAGCGCCTGGCGTGACCAGCGCCAGAAGTCAAAGTGGTCGCGCTGGGTCGCAATCAGCCCCTCTGGTGTGAAGGTAAAGTCCGAATCGATGATGTTATGCACCTTGCGCCGGGTGGCGCTGAACTGGTAATGCGCCTCCCACATAGCGCGGCCACGGTTGTCATCGGCCGAAATTTCGCGAAACTCCAACCGCCAGTCCTGGCGGCCATTGCCCAGGGCGGCCGCGCACAGCATGTGCCACATGCCAGCCACCTCCCGCTGCCCTTGCAGCGAAAAACCGGGGTCGTTAAAGACTGCGTCGGGGGCGTAACAAGCACCCATGGTTGATGCGTCCAGGTTGGCAAAGGCGGTGTAAAAGCGGGTGAGCGTCTGTTCGTTGGCGTGCATGGGGTTCTCGGTTAGCCGGCCCGGTCGGTGGATGCGAGGAGGGCCTGATGCACGAAATCATAAACGCAGCGCGTGCGCGCCGGCAACAGCCGCAGTCACACCAGCCGAAACACCAGCGGAATCAGCAGCGCCGCCAACAGCACCTGCAGCCCCAGCGCCAGCCCGGCATAAGCCCCGGCATCGGCATCGAGCTGCAAGGCGCGAGCTGCGCCAATGCCGTGCGCGGCGGTGCCCAGTGCAAACCCATGAGCAATCCAGCCGGCCCGCTGGGTGCCCACGCCGAGCCAGCCAAACAGCACCTTGGCGCTGAGCGCACCCACCATGCCTGTGACCACGGCAAACACCGCTGCCAGCGCCGGAATGCCGCCAATCTTGTCGGCAATGCCCATCGCCACCGGCGCCGTCACAGACTTGGGTGCCAGCGACAGCACCACGTCATGCGGCAAACCCACCAGCCAGCCCAGTGCCAATGCCGAGCCACTGGCCGCAGCGCCGCCCAAAACCGCCGCCACCAGCAGCACCCGCCAGCGCTGGCGCAGCTCGGCCCGACGCTGCCACAGCGGCCAACCCAGTGCCACCACGGCTGGGCCCAGCAAAAAATGAATGAACTGCGCGCCAGCAAAATAGGTCGGGTAGTCCACCCGCGTGGCGGTCAGCATGCCGGCAATGAACACCACCGACCATAGCACCGGGTTGGCCCACGCCGCCTGGTCCAGCCGGGCGTAAGCCGCCTGCGCCAGCGCATACACCACCAGCGTCGCTGTCAGACCAAATAGCGGGGTGGCCGACAGATAAATCCACAGCTCGACAAACTTAGGCATCAGGCACCTTGTTGAAATACTTGAGCACCAGCGCGGTGGCTGCCAGCCCGATCCAGGTTGACAGCACCACCACAGCCAGCATGCGCACGCCATACTGCCCCAGCAGATCCAGGTGCGTCATCACGCCCACGCCCACCGGTACAAACAACAAGGACAGGTGCGACAGCAAAAAGCTGGCACAGGCGGCCACCGGCTCGCGCACCATTGGCAGCTGCAACGCCAGCAGCAACAGCAGCATGCCAATCACCGGCCCTGGAAACGGCAGCGCCAATCCGCGCGACAGCAGCTCACCCAAGGATTGCATGGCCAAAAGCCACGCTAGCCCCCGTATTCCTTGCATAGTGCGCTATTAAAAACGGGGTAAGTCGGGGTGCTTGAGCTGCCCACCGCGCACCAGCATCTTGCCGTATTCGGCACAGCGCTGCAGCGTCGGGATGACCTTGCCGGGGTTGAGTAGGCCCTGGGGGTCAAATGCACGTTTCAGGCCAAACATCTGCTCGTTTTCAGCCGCGCTGAACTGCACACACATGCTGTTGAGCTTCTCGATGCCCACACCATGCTCGCCGGTCACGGTGCCGCCCATGGCCACGCTGGTTTCCAGAATCTCGGCACCAAACAGCTCGCAGCGGTGTAACTGGTCGGCGTCGTTGGCATCAAACAAAATCAGCGGGTGCAGGTTGCCGTCACCGGCGTGAAACACGTTGGCACAGCGCAAACCGTACTTCTTTTCCATTTCGGCAATGGCCAGCAGCAGGTCGGCCAGGCGTTTGCGCGGGATGGTGCTGTCCATGCACATGTAGTCGGGGCTGATGCGTCCACTGGCCGGAAAGGCGTTTTTGCGACCGCTCCAGAAACGCAGGCGCTCGGCCTCGTCGCGGCTTACGGCAATGGCAGTGGCACCACACGCGCGCAGCACATCGCTCATGCGGCCAATTTCTTCCTCAACTTCTTCAGGCGTGCCGTCACTCTCGCACAGCAAAATTGCCTCGGCGTTCAGGTCGTAGCCGGCGTGCACATAGTCTTCTACCGCGGCGGTCATGGGTTTGTCCATCATTTCCAGCCCGGCCGGAATGATGCCTGCGGCAATCACGCTGGCCACGGCGTCGCCCGCCTTGCGCATGTCATCGAAGCTGGCCATGATGCAGCGCGCCAGCTGCGGTTTGGGCACCAGCTTGACCGTGACCTCGGTGGTCACCGCCAGCATGCCCTCGCTGCCAATCACCACGCCCAGCAGGTCCAGCCCCGGTGTGTCGAGCGCATCTGACCCCAGCGTGACGGCCAGGCCCTCCATGGTGAATCCTTTTACCTTGACGATGTTGTGCAGCGTCAAACCATATTTGAGGCAGTGCACACCGCCCGAGTTTTCGGCCACATTGCCACCAATGGTGCAGGCAATCTGGCTGCTGGGGTCGGGTGCGTAATACAGGCCAAATGGCGCAGCCGCCTCACTGATGGCCAGGTTGCGCACACCGCACTGAACCGTGGCGGTGCGCGACACGGTATCCACGCGAATGATCTGGTTGAACTTGGCCAGCGACAGCGTCACGCCCAAAGCGTGTGGCAGCGCCCCACCCGACAAACCAGTGCCGGCACCGCGCGCCACCACTGGCACACCCAGCCGGTGGCAGGTGCGCAGCACGGCCTGCACCTGGGCTTCCGTTTCTGGCAAGGCCACCACCAGCGGGCGCTGGCGGTAGGCGGTCAGGCCGTCGCATTCATAGGGCGTGGTGTCTTCGCTGTGCCACAGCAGCGCGTGTGATGGCAAATGTGCCTGCAGCCCTTTGACGACCTGCGCTTGCCGCTCTGATCTTTGTAGCTTTTGGGATTCAGGGGTGGCGGTGCTGGCGTTCATGTCAATTCCTTGGTACTGTTGCTGTCAGGGTATCAACTCTAATGCTTGTCTGCTATGCGGCGCGTGAGCAATTTTGATAAGTCTGTTGAAAAACGGTTATGCAACACCGACCCGTTGCCCAATCGCAGGCACCTGCGCACCACGCCCGCGCGACCATGCCAGAGCCAGCTGCGGTCCAGCAACGCCTGGGCAAAACGCACAAACTCGCGCCGCGGCAGGGTTTGAACTTCGCATCTGACAAAGTGCTAAAACACAGACGCAGGTTGATCTGCGCCACGCGCGCTGCCAGCAGCTGCATGCGCAGGGCAGCCACCAGTGAACGCGGTACCATCTCAAAGTGCTGGCAGTGCGGGCAATTGCGGTGGCCACACCAGGCCTGGTCTGTCGGTCCGCGGTACATTTTTACCAGCCCGGGCCTGGCGTCCTGCCGTCGTCGCCCGCTTAGCTCGAACGTTAGGATGCACAAAACACATGATGACTTTCACTTCCCACGAAGCGTATTTTGCGCTTCTGTCGCCGGACAAACGCGATTTGCTCCGGTCCATTCAGGCAGAGGTTGAGGCAAATGTGCCTGGCGCCTTGCAATGCGTAAGCTACAAGATGCCTGCCTTCAAGCAGGAGCGCGTGTTCTTTTATTTCGCTGTGTTCAAGAAGCACATTGGCATCTATCCGCCTGTCACGCAGGACGTCGATCTCATTCAAGAGCTCGCGCCATATCGTGGCGAGAAGGGGAACCTGTCTTTCCCTCTTGCTGAGCCATTACCAATCGAACTGATTGGACGAGTTGCTCTGGCGTTGTCTCGTGAGTACGCTCGCAAGTGATGGGGCGTTGCGTGCTGCCCAACCCGGCGCTCAACCTCGCTCCCTTCGGTCGCTGGACGCTGCGCGATAAAGCCGCGCAGCGCCGGTTAGTTCGACGTGTGTGCCGTGCATGGCACGAATCCAGCCGGGTGAAAGTCCCGGTGCCAGGCTTGTAGAGCCGAAGGCTAGCCAAAGGGCAAGTGCGTCGTCGCGAGGCGGGGTGCAGAGGAAGCCCAAGGCGAAATCGCAGGGCGATGAACAAAAACCGGATATGAGGCGTGATGCATTCGGGACGAGCGGGCACGTGACCGCGAAGTCCTCTATCTACAAGTGGGTGGCAACACCGACAAGGGTGCATTTTGTAAATCCGGCGTCTATGCGAGGAAGGATTTGTGTCTTACCACGGGAGATCTGCCATGTGTCGTGACCGCGCAAGCGGCAAACGACTGAGAACCGGGGAACCGGTTTCGAGCGCATGGCAGAAGTCAGCAAAAGGCATAGTAGGTGCGGCCCGCACCGAAGGCACCGAGCCTTGAACGATGAGGAATTGGTGTGAAGAGAGATGGGACAGCATCTGACAAGCACAACGCGGCTTACGCTGCGGTGCCACCGACGCAATCCGACAGGCCCGCGTCAGTGGATGAACCCATCGCTGGAGAACACCAGTCCACCCCATCATTGGAAATCTCGACCCTGATGACCGAGGTTCTGCACAAAGAGAACCTCAAACGGGCCTTGGAACGGGTCAAGCGCAACAAAGGCGCGCCAGGCATAGACGGCATGACTGTCGATGAACTTGGTGCCCACCTCAAAGCGAACTGGCCCAGCATACGCGCGCAACTGGTGGCAGGCTCTTATCAGCCCAAGCCAGTCAAGCGCGTGGAAATCCCAAAGCCAGACGGAAGAAAACGCCTGCTCGGCATCCCCACCGTGGTGGACCGGTTCATCCAGCAAGCTGTAGCCCAAGTGGTGCAGCAACACTGGGAGCCGCACTTCCACCCCAACAGCTACGGCTTTCGGCCAGGACGCAATGCTCATCAAGCAGTGCGCTACGCCCAAGCCACCATCCGACAAGGATTCGGCTGGGTGGTGGACATTGATCTGGAGGCGTTCTTTGACCGCGTCAACCACGACCGCCTGATGGTGCGCGTGCGCGAGCACGTGGATGCACCCGATGTACTCAAACTCATCAACCGCTTTCTCAAAGGCGGTGTGCAGGTGGATGGCCAAACCCAAGCCACGATACAAGGGGTGCCGCAAGGCGGCCCTTTGTCGCCGGTGTTGGCCAACGTGGTGCTGGACGAACTGGACTGGGTGCTGGAGCGCCGAGGTCACCGCTTTGCCCGCTATGCCGATGACTGCAATATCTTTGTCAAAAGCCAATGCGCGGGTGAGCGGGTCATGCACAACGTAACGCGCTATCTGCGCGATTCACTGCGGCTCACAGTGAACGCCCAAAAGAGCGCCGTAGACAGACCCCGAAACCGCAAGTTTCTGGGCTTTACCGTCAGCCGAAATGGTGCCAGGATCAAAGTGGCCGACAAGGCCATCGAGAAACTCAAAAACACCATCCGCGAGCTGACCCGTCGCACACGTGGTCACCGTTTGATAGACATCGTGCAAGAGTTAAAGACCGCCCTGACCGGGTGGAAAGCGTACTTCGGAATAGCCGAAGTGTTGAGCCCTCTGCGCGAAATCGACAAATGGGTGCGACGCCGGTTACGATGCTACTTATGGAAACAATGGGGCAGCGCGGGATACCGCGAGCTAAGGAAACGCGGGGTCACTGTGCGCGAGGCTTGGAACACAAGCAAGAGCGCGCATGGGCCATGGCGCCTGAGCAAAACGCCAGCATTGAGTCTGGCACTGCCTGTAAAGTTGTTTCGTCAAATGGGGTTGCCCGAATTGGCTCCGGCCAAGGCAGCATGAGATCAACAAAGTGTCAAGGAACCGCCGGATACGTGACCCGTATGTCCGGTGGTGTGAGAGGGAGGGGCCGTGAGGCTTCTTCCTATCTCGATTAAATTTCACGCAAATTGCTTGAATCCAGCATCGCCTAATTATCTCAAAGGTGCTATATTTCTTGCATGAAGTGGGAGATCAAGTATCACGATGAGAAGTTGCAGGCTGATGTGCTGACGTTACCGCCGGGAATTTTGGCTAGATACTTTCATTGCACCGATCGCATGGTTGAGTTTGGCCCAGATTTGGGAATGCCTCACACACGGGTAATGAGCATGGGACTCTTCGAGTTGCGTTTGAAATCCCGTGAAGGTATTGGACGGGTGTTTTATTGCGCCTTGGTGGATCGCAAGATCGTCATGCTCCATCAGTTTGTGAAAAAAACCGATAAGACACCGCCCAAAGATTTGGCACTTGCGCGCAAGCGAATGAAGGAGTGGAAAAATGTTGACACATAAACAACTTCGCACCAAGGCACTGGCTAGTGCTGTGGTAAAGGCGGAATACGAAAAACTGGCCGATGAATTTTCCCTTTTGGACGAGTTCTTGAAGGCGCGGGCCGCGCAAGGTCTAACCCAGGCTCAGGTGGCAGAAAAGATCGGTACCACGCAGTCTGCGGTTGCGCGTATGGAGTCGGGTAGCGGCAAGCATTCACCATCTCTGGCAACGCTGACCAAGTATGCGGATGCTTTGGGGTGCAAGCTGGAGGTTCGGTTGGTTCGCAGGCCTCGGCCAGCGAGAAATTTAACTGGTGGTCCAAGCCCGACAACGCCCAAACGCGTTGCGGCTTGACTTCAAAGTTAAGTCGCCATCTTGAACGGCAGCTTTGGCGGGTCGCATTTGACCGCTATCAGCCTCAAGTAGTCTGTCAACTTGAATTCAACAAACAAAACTCTTCAGCTATAAATAACAGAGCTATCAGAACATATAGAACGTGGGCTACAGGCTAATTTGACATATAAGCGTCAAGTATCCAGCATCATTCCTGCCATTGCAATCCTCATTCCGTTAACAGCGTAGACGAATCGCTTGCGGTATTCAACCCCCTCGCGCCTGCACAACCGTATCGGTGCAGTAGCCGGACAGGGCGACCCCGATTTCTGGTACTCCAGCATGAGGGGTTGCCCTGTCCGGCTGCTGCGCAGTACCAAGCCATTGCGCAAGCCGCCCTACCCAAACTGCACGCAGCCTTGTTCAGTCATAAACCGGGGGCTCGCCGTCGGGTCGGTCTTTGAACCGCTTGTGCACCCAGTAGTACTGATCAGGCATGCTGCCGATCAGGTCTTGCAGGCGCTGGTTCATCAAGGTGGTGTCGGCCAGCAGATCGTCAGTCGGAAAACCCGGCCAGGCCGGCAAGACCTCAACCGTGTAACCTGCCCGTGTCATGCGTGTTACCACCGGTACCACCTTGGCGCGCCCGAGCCGGGCAAACG
>JADKAW010000022.1 GCA_016719055.1 Candidatus Rhodoferax mariagerensis
ATGCCTTTTCCCTCGACGTCCTTCGCCACAACACGCCGCAAGCACCTATGCTTATGGTGAGTCTGGATAGATACTCAGGCGCAAGACCGCCCGATCTCAAGAATCTAGGAGACACATTTGTAGTTTCGCGTCGCGTGGTTTCTGTTCCGCTCCAATGTGTAATCAAGGGATGGGGTGACGCTACGCGGGGCCACATGATCTACGAACACCACATCGCACCGATGGATCACGCCGAGGCGGAACTGGGGGACCAATACAAGGTCGCCAGATACATTGGCCTTACGTCTCGGAACTGGCAGACCCGCTACCGCGAGCATCAGCGCGACGCACTGACAGGAAGCGAACTGCTTTTCCACACGACCCTCGCGTCGGTTCTACCGGTAGGCGGCATCAGCCAGGCAGGGATGGGAGTGTTTGAGATCGTACGGCGGGGACTGAGCCTTACTTCCGAACTTCAGTATGTAAATCTGACTTTCGATGAGGCAATGCAGGTAGAGGAGAAACTTGTAGAGCGCACATTGCATCCAGCAGGCTTGAACATGATCCCAGGCGGCTATGCAGGCATCAAGTTTCTACACACACTGGGCTTCCTCAATCGTGCAAAGGCAACTGTTGAAGAACGCGACTTTGCTGCGGCGAAATATCTCCACCAACTTCCCCATCAACGAGGTCCTGCTCCATGGATATCAGACAGATGGCAGAAGGATGAGTACTACGAGCAAGTAGTATTAAATCGATCCAACACTCTGAGTAAAGAACAGGTGCAACAGATTCGCAAGTTCGGAAATGAATGGAAATTCAATCCAGACATTATCGCCAGACTCTCTGGCGCCAGCGAACGGCAAGTGCGAGATGTACTCAGTGGAAAGTACTACTCTCGTGTTAAATAGTCGCAATGTGATGCCTAACCCCTCGCTCAAGCGGAGCGCCAACGGCAGGCCACCAGGCCCGGTCTGGCGGTACGCGGTACATTTTCGCCAGCCCGGGCCTGGCGTCCCACCGTCGGTGCCCGGTTAGCTCGAACGTTAGATTGCTTATGCCACCTACAGACGCCACGCCGAAGACATCGCGGTTGCCGCTTTATCTTATTTTCGCCGCAAACGCGATTACGTTCATCGTTTGGGTGTTTTTTGTCCTGAAACACTTGATCGATTATGTCAGGGCAAATTTTGTGGATATATTTGCTCTCCCAGAATTATTGGCGGCAGCTTCAAGTTTTGTCCTTGCATTTACCCCGTCATTTATCGTCATGGCGGTGTCCTTATATTGGTATCAGCGTTGGTACTCGTCTAATCGAAGCAAGCTGGCCCAAGAGCAGCTCGCCAATCTTTCCGACGCAAGGCAATCTCTCTTGGCTGCCGCTGTACAACTGGAAAGCTTCGAGCATGAACTTCGTGCAAAAAATGCACAATCCGAAAGACTAGATGCTGAGCTAGCGTCTCTCAGGTCATTGAATGCGGAGACCGCAGATGACCTTCAGAAGAAACTTTCTGCACTTGAAATTTTGAATAAGCGCAGCGTTTGGTTCGAGAGAATCCTAAGTTTTTCCATTGGTGTCGCTTCATCGCTAGTTGCGTCCTATGTATGGCAGTACGTCCAAACACCACCTGGCTGAAGAAGCGCAATCTAACCCTACGCTCAACGCGGACCGCCCAACAGCTGCGCTGTCGGGTGCCCTCCGGCCTTCGGCCTAAGGCGGCCGGTTAGCTCCACGTTAGACCGTGCATGGAAGCGATTCGCTTGCGTGAAGCCGGAAGACGGGACTACCGCGATCCCGTGCCCTTTCTGAGGCGCCTGCGTTTCATTGAACATCGCCTTCTGGTCGAGCCGCTGGACACGGAGGTGAGGTCCCTACGGACGAACAGGCTGAAAGAATGGCGGGAGGCCCGGCTGGGGGCATTGTTCTGCCATGGCATGAGCGAACGGACAGGTCGGAAGGTTTTTCTGTCGAAGGGGGAGTTTGAGGACGCTGATTTCGTCGGGATGTGGTTCGATGGCGACGTTCAGCACTTCGCGCCGGTTCAGATCAAGGAGCTCGTTCCGGAGGAGAGGAACGCTCGGGCCACGCTCGATGCGCTGGTGAAGGGCCTGTCCATGTATAGCGGTCGCAACGACCTCACCGTCCTGCTTCACTTCAACAGACGAACTCACTTCAATCCCGAGTCCCTGGTGCTCCCGCCGCAGCTTCCCATTGCAGCCTTGTGGGTTCTTGCCTGCACCGACCCGACTCACTCGGAATGGGCGATCTGGGGGAACTTCCTTGAACAGGTAGAGGGCACAAGGTTTGCGTACCCGGTCTAACAGGTCGTTCGACGCGGACACGCAGCGGCATTGCGCCGCAAGCCGTGCACGTGAGCATACGTCTTGCGGCGCAATGCCGCTGCGCGCCGGTCAACTCCGACGTTGAACTAAACCGCTTCGCGGTGGTTTTTCTTCACCTGCCGCCACCGTGTCTGTTGGGTCGAGTGGGAGTTGACAAATTGAGCAAGACGGCGCATCCTTCAGTTTCTGGAGGACTTTTCCCGGCATACAGACTTGGAGCGCTAGTTTGTTGTCGAAAATGACTGCCAAGTGGGCCACTAGATGAGTCCCCTCGCCATTGGTTGTCCAAAAGTTCGCCGATATCAGCGCCATTTCTGAGGGATGCCTAGCCGAGTTAGCATTGACCATGGCCTCTAGTTCGATACGGTTTGCCTGCCGCTAGGTGAGTTTTGGCTTTTGATTTACAGCAGAGGTGCTTTTGCTACTAAAAGCTCTTGTGCGGCGCCTTTGGAGGCTGTAATTGATAGTTTTCGAGCCATAGGCGCAGGGATGACCGTCCAAGGGAGCCTTGTAGTGGTCATGCCATCACTTTTCACGATGCAAGATGAACCTTACATTCCCCTTTATATATAGTGTGTACGCAGGTGCCCGTCACCTCGTCCACCTCCATCCACTCTGGTGGCGGTTTAGTCCAACAAGGTTTATCTTGCGCGGCTGGCTTCTCGGGTTTGAATCAGCGCATCGGCGCGCAAGATAAACGCTATTCGTTGCAGGTGCCCGTCCTCGTCCCCCCCCACACCGGGCGGTTTTTAAAAAGGTTTTTGGGGGGGCGCCGGGGTTGGAAGGGGGAGGGGGGGAAAAAAAAAAAATCAGCCCACAGCAGTGGCGGTCCATCCGCTTGACACTATGCACGCCGCGCGTTATTATCGCCTCCCGTGCCTATAAAGAACTTCAAGTGCAAAGACACTCAAGCCCTCTTCGAGGGCAAGCGCGTGAAGCGCTGGGTAAATATCGAGCGTCCTGCCCTCCGCAAGCTCGCACAACTGGATTGGTCGGCAGTTCTTGACGATCTGAAAGTACCGCCCGGCAATGGACTCGAAGCGCTGAAAGACGACCGGAAGGGACAGCACAGTGTCCGCATCAATCAGCAGTGGCGCGTCTGCTTCGTCTGGACACCAGAAGGAGCCACAAACGTAGAGATCGTCGACTATCACTGAAGGAAAAAGCAATGCGCACTGTTCCACCTGTCTCGCCAGGCGAGATGCTTGAAGAAGAATTCCTCAAGCCACTTGGTCTTACGAAGTACCGCCTCGCAAAGGACATTGGCGTACCTGCACAGCGAATCGGCGAAATTGTCGCTGGCAAGCGTGCGGTCACAGCCGACACGGATCTTCGGCTTTGCCGCTACTTTGGTCTGAGCGACGGCTGGTGGTTGCGCGGGCAGGCCGCGTATGACACGGCCATTGCCAAGGAAGCACTCCAAAAGGAACTGGCTTCCATCCAAAGGTGTTCGCTCTTGGCAGCGTAGCGAGTGCGGTCTAACGAGTAAGGTTAGATCGTGCGAAGCCACGATCTGAACCGTTTGTTGGACGAGCCCGATCCAAAGCGCAGGTAAGCACCTAGCAGCCTGTCGGACTATAAACGCCACTGAAAATTCTTCTTTTGCTATTGATAGTGTAGTAATAAAGTTATAATGAACCTGGCTAAGAAGGATTTATACCAGCATGTCGAACTTCATTCTGACTGACCGCAAGAACCCCCGACTACCTGCTGCCCCCATCAGTAGACGATTGGCTCACCCAGGACCATCTGGCACGCTTTGTCGTAGAAGTCATCGATAGCCTCGATCTCTCCAATCTGACTCGCCAATATGCCGGTCGCGGCTCAAAGGCACACCATCCAGCGACCTTGCTGGCCATTTTGGTTTACGGTTATTCAACCGGGGTGTTCTCAGCCAGCAAGCTGGAAATGGCCACCTACGACTCTGTGGCCTTTCGCTACATTGGCGCAGGCAGCCACCCCGACCATGACACCTTAGCCACCTTTCGTCGTCGCTTTATCGATGAACTCGCTGGCCTGTTTGTGCAAGTGCTGGAAATGGCCCGCGAGATGAAACTGCTCAAGATGGGTACGGTCTGTCTGGATGGCACCAAAGATTCACGCCAGCGCCTCGCGCCACAGCGCCCTCTCGCATGGCCACATCGTCAAGCTTTTGAAGAGCAGCTCAAGGCAGAAGTCCAGGAACTGCTGGCCCTGGCTGAGGCGGCCGACACAGCCAATGTCCCTGACGGCGCATGGCCTGCCCAAGAACTCAAGCTGCGCGAGACCGCCTCGCTGCCATGGCGGCAGCCAAGACCAAGATCGCACAGCGTGCGCAAAAGCGCTACGCCCGCGAGAAGGCCGAATTTGACAGAGAAGATGGGCAAGCGCCAAGCCACGAAAGCTGATGAGACGGGCAAAAGCCACGCGGCCAAGACACCCACAGCCCCTCAACCGGGTGTGCGTGACGTGATCAGATCAACCTGACTGACGAAGAAGTCGCGCATCATGCCGGTGGCCGGTGGCGGTTTGAGCAGTGCTACAACGCACAGGCCGGGGTGGATGCCGACACGATGCTGGTGGTGGCCACCACCTTGACCATAGCGCCCAATGACAAGAGAAGTCCAGCCGATGCTCAAAGTTCTGCAAGAGCAGCAAGCCAAGCTCAGGCACTGCCACCACCCTGGTTGCTGACACCGGCTATTGCAGTGAAAACAACGTCAACGCCTGTGAGGTGGCCAAGATCGTGCCTTTGATTGCCGTGGCCCGCCAAGACCATCACCCGCACTGGAGCGAACGTTTTACAGAGCCCGCGCCCCTGAAGGCAGATGCCACACCGATAGAGGCGATGGCACATCGTTTTGGCAACGTTGGCAGGCAGAGCTGCTTACGCTGTTCGCAAGCAAACGGTGGAGCCGGTGTTTGGCATCATCAAGTCGGTGATGAGGTTCAGGCAGTTCTCCTTGCGCGAGATTGAGCAAAGTCACTGGTGAATGGAATCTGGTTTGCCTGGCCTGGAATGTCAAGCGCATGGCAGTATTGCGTCCAAAAAAGTTGGATAAGGGGGAAAATGCTTTGAGAAGGCTCAAAAAATTCGCAAAATCAATACCAAACTGCCTATATTTTGAGCAGATTGGAAATTTCAAAATTTTGAATCGCTAAGTCCGACAGGCTGCTAGAAAATATCTTTAATTGTCAACACCATGAATCGCACGCTCATCAGTTCTGGTTCAACGTTCGAAGCCGAGATTGGCTACAGCCGGGCAGTAGTCCAAGGAGACTGGGTATTCGTATCCGGAACGACCGGATTCGACTATTCAAATATGACCATCTCCGAAGGCCTTCCTGAGCAGACCGAGCAATGTTTGAAGAATATTGAATCAGCACTTGCACAAGCTGGTGCAAGCATGGCGGATGTCGTCAGAGTGACGTATGTGCTACCAAACGGTGGCGAGTTCAAAGACTGTTGGCCTGTGCTTCGCAAATACTTCGGATCTGTTCGCCCAGCAGCCATGATGATTTCTGCTGGCCTCGCCGATCCCCGAATGAGAATCGAAATTGAGGTCACTGCTCTCAGGCAGACAACGTAAGTCAAATCGTCTTGGTCGTGCCTGCGGAGTCGTCCAACCCATCGCTCGCTCAACCCGGACGCTGTGCGCTGGGCGTGGCCAATATCCCTGAGGGCACGATTTCTGTTTGCCGCCAAAGACCCGCTGCGGGTGATCCCGGCGCTGATGCTGGGCTCAGCCGTGGCCGGTGCGCTGTCGAGGGTGTTTGGCTGTGAATTGCGCGTACCGAACGGCGGCGCGTTTGTGCTGCCGATTCCCAATGCGGTGCGTGTGGGGTTTCGATGGCGTTGTGGCGGGCGGGTCGTGCTCTGGCTTTGGGGGGCTGAAGAAGCCGCTGAAGGCTGTTTGACAGTGGATTTATAGTCTTTTTTGCCTCTAGCCCTTATGCAGTATGCGCAAGCAGCTATGATTAAAGTATCGTTTTAGGCGGATTGACAGTTGGGCAGCAGCGTGCTGGGAGGAGGTCAGCACAGCGCAGGGGCGCGGCTTGCAGGGTGCATGTTCAATATATGGCGTATGGGATGCAGCACCACAATAGCTGCAAAACCGCAGTTTTGACCTCACTGGGGCGAAAAAGCGGCTTAGTCAATCGCACAGGTCAATAATTTCCCAATCGACGGACACTGGCAGCAGCCAGCCGCACACGAATCGCTGACCCGTCCCCCAGCAACTCAGGATATCAACCATGACAAACCCGCCGCCCTCCTCTGTCAAGCCCCGGCAGAGCCTGCCTGTGCGACTGATCAAAGGCCTGTTTGGCGTTCTGCTGGCGTTGTTGATCCTGTTCGAGGAATGGGGTTGGGAGCCGCTGCAGCGTGCGCTGGCCTGGGTCGGCCATCTGCCGGGCCTGCGCTGGATCGAGCGGCGCATTCAAGCGCAGCCGTGGCCGGTGCGCTGTCGATGGTGTTTGGCTGCGAACTGCGGGTGCCGCATGGTGGCGCGTTTGTGCTGCCTATCCCGAATGCGGTGACGAATCTGGGGGTTTATCTGATGGCGATTGTGGCCGGGACAGTGGTGAGTGCTGTGGCCTTGGGTGCCCTCAAGCGTCCGTTGAGCGCAGCAGCGGTCAACTGAGGCCAAGTCAAGTGTGCTCAGGCTGACCAAACCTTCAAATAAGGGTCCATGCAGCGATCAATGATGGAGATTGCCGCACGCGACTGCACCGCAGGCGCGTGTCATGGTGATCACGATGGAGCCGGACCTTGTATGTCAAATCAGCCTGTAGCCCTTGCCACATATGCGTGACAAGCTACATTATTGATAGTCAACAAACGTCTGTTTATTGCGCAAACCTACAGATGAAGACAAGCATTCATCCGAGCCATCCTGGTTCAATGTTGATGGCCAGTTGGGTAGCGGACAGCCGCCAAGCCAGCCTGCCAAATCAGATGTCTACTGCGCCAATGAGCCGACATATTTGGCCACTCCGGTCGGCAAATGCGTGATGGCAACCGGTGGCGCGCGGTGTGGTGAGTTCGTCTTGCGACAAAACCGGCTGCTTTTCGAGACCGATAGAAAATTTAACCGCATGAACCGTACGAGCCCAAGTATCGTACCCAGAAAGCCCCCTCAATCCGCGTGCTGACTTTGGGTTTTGCCAAACCCGCAATTAGCCGCCCGGCGTGCCAAATGCCAATCCATGGCATAGGGTGGGCGGGCGCAGTAGCGCAGCAGTCGCTCCAGTGCTGTGCGGTCTCTCGCTTCAATGCAGACACCGGCAGCGACCGAGAAGCCGCTGTGCTGGTATCGATTGGCTTGGTCACGACATCAGCCGACCTGCTAACGCGCCAGCACCGGTCGCAGCGCCACGCCGGTATGCGTGCCCAGCGCCACCACAGCTTCGGGCGTGGCAGCGGCCACCACCCGCCCACCGGCATTGCCGCCGTCGGGCCCCAGGTCAAGCACCCAATCGGCCTCGGCGATCACGTCCAGATCGTGCTCGATCACCACCACACTGTGACCGCCATTAACCAGGCGGTGCAGCACGCGGATGAGCTTTTCCACGTCGGCCATGTGCAGGCCGACCGTCGGTTCGTCCAGCACATACAAAGTATGCGGGGCTTTCTGACCGCGCCGGGTGATGTCGTCGCGCACCTTGCTCAGTTCAGTTACCAGCTTGATGCGCTGCGCCTCACCGCCACTGAGCGTGGGCGACGGCTGACCGAGTGTCAGGTAGCCCAGCCCCACGTCCTTGAGCAGTTGCAGCGGGTGCGCAATGACCGGCATGGCGGCAAAGAAGTCAACCGCTTCATCGACTTCCATCTGCAACACGTCGCCAATGTTCTTGCCGCGCCAGGTGACGGCCTGGGTTTCGGGGTTAAAGCGCGCGCCCTTGCAGGTTTCGCACAGCACTTTGACATCGGGCAAAAAACTCATGGCGATGGTGCGAATGCCCTGGCCTTCGCAGCTTGGGCAGCGGCCCTCACCGGTGTTGAAGCTGAAGCGGTTGGCGGCGTAACCGCGCGCTTTGGCTTCGAGCGTGTCGGCAAAGAGTTTGCGGATGGTGTCCCAGAAGCCGATGTAAGTGGCCGGGCAACTGCGCGGAGTTTTGCCGATGGGGGTTTGGTCGACTTCGAGCACGCGGTCAACAGCCTCGAACCCGGTCACGCTGTCGCAGCCCGTCCACGGGATGGCTTCGCCGGCGTCCAGCGCGTCGCGACCGGCCTTGGTGCTGCGTTTTTGCACGGCGGTTTGCACGTTGGCCAGCAAGACATCGCGTGCCAGGGTCGATTTGCCGGAGCCACTGACACCCGTGACAGCGACCAGGCGGCTGAGCGGGACGTGCACGGTCACGTTTTGCAGGTTATGCAGGGTGGCGCCGGTGACGGTGAGCCAGTGCTGCGCGTCGTTTTCCGTGAAATTGGGGTCAGAGTCCAATTTCTTGGGCGCTTTGGCCGTCTTTTTGGCTGGGGTGAATGAGAAATTGGAATCCGACCCCTGGATTTGGGGTTTTGCCAATTTCACTAGCGCGGTCGCCGTCAGGTTTTCTGCGGCTGGGACGATCAAGGACGGCATAGCGCTGGAGGCAGTTTGGCCGGGTGACAATTTCTGCTCGCAGCATGAGGAGCCCGGCCAAACTGCCTCCGGCGCGGGGTGCTCACCTGGTGCATCATTTTGGCCTCCATCCCTTACCTTGTCTGCGTAGCCAGCTATCAAATCAAAAGCAATCACCACCCGCCGGGCCTGCAGTGGATGCCGCATGGCGTGCAGCAGATAACGACCCGTTTGCGAATCGACGGTGTTCTGAACGTCGGCAACCACGCCCTGTGCCACCAGCCGCCCGCCGCGCTTGCCCGCACTGGGCCCAATGTCGATGATGTGGTCGGCGTGACGAATGGTGTCTTCGTCATGCTCCACCACCACCAGCGTATTGCCCTGGTCGCTCAGGGTTTGCAGCGCACCCAGCAAAATCTGGTTGTCGCGCGCATGCAGGCCAATGGTTGGCTCATCGAGCACATAACACACGCCTTGCAGGTTGCTGCCAAGTTGCGCCGCCAGGCGGATGCGCTGGGCCTCGCCGCCGCTCAAGGTGGGCGCGCCCCGGTCCAGCGTCAGATAGCCCAGACCCACCTGCTCCAGAAACTTCAGCCGGCCCAGAATCTCAGGCACCAGGTCGCGTGCGATGTCAGTTTCGCGCTGGTTCATGCGGCCCAATGTCTGCAAGGTTTCAACCCACAAACGCAAATCGGTCACGCTCAGGCGCGCCAGTTCGGTGATGGAGACGCCCGCACCCATGCCCTCTGCCAGAGGGTGAGAGGGAAATTCCCCGACAACGTCCAGCGGCGCGCGTGGGGTGTCTGACGCAGCATGGACTTGGGGTTTTGCCAAATCAAGGAGGAGGCTCGGGCTTTGCCCGGGCCGGGGGACATTTGCGGAGTCGGACACCCCGCGTGCGCTGCGGGTCAAAGCAGAACCGGAAGCAGAATGAGAGTCCCCCCCCAATTCGAACCTGAGTTGACTGATGGCACCAAACTTCACCGCCCGGGCGGTGGTGTTCAGGCGCGTGCCGTTGCAACTGGGGCAAACGGTATCGACCAAATCTTCAACATCCGCCTCGGCAAAAGTCTGCTCACGACCTTTGTTGTCGTCATCACGCACCGAGTCGTCAAACACCTTGCGCTGCTCTTTGGACAATTTCACCCCGGTGCCGACACAGTCGGGGCACCAGCCGTGTTTGCTGTTGTAGCTGAACAGGCGTGGGTCGAGTTCGGCATAACTGGTGCTGCACACCGGGCAGGCGCGCAGGGTCGAAAACACGCTGAGCCGGCCAATGTCCGCCGTGGGGCCGCCGGATTCCATGGCCTCGCGCAAACCGTCCAGACCTGACAGCACATGCAGCACACCTTTGCCGTGCTGCAAGGCGCTGGCCAGGGCAGTTCGAAGTGCCTGCTCACTGTCAGGCGTGATATCCAGGCTAAACACCGGTAGCTCAATGGTATGTTCCTTGAAACGGTCCAGGCGCGGAAAGCCGGTGGTTGGCAAAAAGTCGCCATCCACCCGCAGATGGGTAAAGCCGCGCGGTCGGGCCCAGTCGGCCAGTTCGGTATAAACACCCTTGCGGTTCATCACCAGCGGTGCCAACAGCCCAATGTGCTGACCGCGAAACTGGGTCATCAGCTGGGCGGCAATGCTGTCAAGCGATTGCGGTGCCACCGGCGTTCCGTCATGAATGCAGTGCTGGGTGCCAAGCTTGACAAACAACAGGCGCAAAAAGTGCCAGACCTCGGTGGTGGTGCCCACAGTCGACTTGCGCCCGCCCCGGCTCAGGCGCTGCTCGATCGCCACCGTGGGTGGTATGCCATACACCGCGTCCACTTCCGGCCGCCCGGCTGGTTGCACGATGCTACGGGCATAAGCGTTCAGGCTTTCCAGATAGCGGCGCTGGCCTTCGTTGAACAAAATGTCAAACGCCAGGGTTGATTTGCCAGAGCCGCTGACCCCGGTGACGACGGTGAACTTGCCACGCGGAATGTTCACGCTCAGCGACTGCAGGTTGTGCTCGCGCGCATTGATGATTTGGATGCTGTTTTCGGGCTCTAGCCCTTGCTGGCTGTGCGCTGGGTGCTCTGTTTTTATCCTTGGTCCGCCAAGGGGGTCAGAGCCCAATTTCTTGGCAGAAATAGGCGTCTGACCCCCTTGGCTGCGCTCGTTGCTACCCCCATTGCGACGCTCGTTAGGCCTGGCAATCGCTTGGTGGGCAACGTTTACTCCGCTAAAGTCCTGCACCGTGTGCACCACGCCCAGATGGGCGGCGTAGTCGCGCAGCGCCAGCGCGGTATGCGAGGTGGCGTGTTGCATCACGTCTTCGGGGGTGCCGTAGGCCACCACTTCGCCGCCGGCGTCTCCGCCCTCGGGGCCCAGGTCAATCAGCCAGTCGGCGGCGCGAATCACGTCGAGGTTGTGCTCAATCACCAGCAGCGAATGGCCGGCGTCGAGCAGTTTGCGCAGCGCACGCATCAGTTGGGTTATGTCGTCAAAGTGCAGGCCGGTGGTGGGCTCGTCGAACATGAACATCACGCCACGCCTGGCCAGGGCCTGGCGGCTGGCGCTGCTGCTTTTGGCGGCATCGGCTAAAAATCCGGCGAGTTTGAGGCGCTGCGCCTCACCGCCGCTGAGGGTGGGTACCGGCTGGCCGAGTTTGACGTAGTCCAGGCCGACATCCAGGATGGGTTGCAGGGCGCGGATGACGTCGCGGTCGTGTTTGAAGAGGGTGATGGCTTCGCTGACGGTGAGGTTCAGCACGTCGGCGACGTTGAGGTGGCGGGTGGTGGCTGCGGGCTTTTGGGCGGTGCCACTGTGGTCCGCGGAAACGGGGTCAGAGCCCAATTCGGTGATGTTGTTGTGACGAATCAAGCGGCGTTGGGCCGAATTGGGATCCGACCCCATTTCCGCTGCAACCGCGCTCTTGCCAGTGATTAACGCAAGCTCATTGGGCACTGATGCACTGCTCGCGCCACGCTCAATGGTGATCTCAAGGATTTCCGGGCGGTAGCGCTGGCCATTGCAGTCGGGGCAGCGCAGGTACACGTCGCTTAAAAACTGCATCTCGACATGCTCAAAACCCGAGCCACCGCAGGTCGGGCAGCGACCGTCGCCATTGTTGAAACTGAACTTGCTGGCGGTGTAGCCGCGTTGCCGAGCGAGGGGCGCACTGGCAAAAATCTCGCGGATCGCGTCCCAGGCACCGACAAAGCTGGCCGGATTGGATCGGGCCGTTTTGCCGATGGGCGACTGGTCCACAAACACCACGTCGCTGAGTTGTTCGGCCCCCAGCAGCCGCTCGAACGCGCCCGGCGTGTCGGTAGCTTTGCCAAAGTGGCGCAACAACGCGGGTGCCAGAATGTCCTGAATCAGCGTGGATTTGCCCGAACCGCTGACACCGGTCACACACACCAGCCGCTGCAAAGGAATCTCGACGCTGATGTTTTTCAGGTTGTGGTCGCGCGCGCCTTCCAGAATCAGCCGCGGCGTGTTGTCTGCCACCAGTCGCTTGAACCCCATGCCAACCTGCTTGCGCCCGCCCAGATAGGCGCCAGTCAGCGTGTCAGCCCGGCACAGGTCGGCGGTGGTGCCATCAAACACAATTTGCCCGCCGCGCTCACCGGGGCCAGGGCCCATGTCGATCATGCGGTCAGCGGCCAGCATCACGGCCGGGTCATGCTCCACCACCACCAGGGTGTTGCCGGCGTCGCGCAGGCGCTGCATCGCCACAATGATGCGGTGCATGTCACGCGGATGCAGGCCAATACTGGGCTCGTCGAGCACAAACAGCGTGTTGACCAGCGAAGTGCCCAGCGCGGTAGTCAGGTTGATGCGCTGCACCTCGCCGCCCGATAAGGTGCGGCTTTGCCGGTCCAGCGTCAGGTAAGCAATGCCCACCTCGCACAGATACTTGAGCCGCGTGCAAATCTCTTCAAACAGTAATTTGAGTGTCTTGCTGTCGGCCTCTGAGCGTCCACTCGCCGCCAGCGACGTTGAATCAGAGCTGACCGGCTGCTCGCCCGGAAGTCCGGCCGGGCTGGGCGACTCGGGGGGTGACGATTTCTGCTCGCCGTATGAGGAGCCCCCCGAGTCACCCAGCCCGGCCCGCAGCGCATCAAAGAAGCGCCGCAACCGGTCCATCGGCAGCAACATCAAATCATGCAAACACAGCCCCGGCAGCGCCTCCAGCTGCGCACGCGACCACTTCACGCCAGACGGCATAAAGCGCAGCGTCGGTGCCAGTACCGCATCCGCCTGAGCCTTGCTGCCAATGCGCCACAGCAAACTTTCAGTCTTGAGCCGGGCACCACAGCAATCCGGGCACGGCGTGTAACTGCGGTATTTGGACAGTAGCACCCGGATGTGCATCTTGTACGACTTGGTTTCCAGGTACTCAAAAAACCGCTTGACGCCAAACCAGTGCTGGTTCCACTTGCCGTTCCACTGCGGCGAACCATGGATCACCCAATGCTGCTGCTCGGGCGTGAGCTTGTTCCACGGCGTATCGCGCGGAATGCCGGCCGCTTCGGCGTGGCGCATCAGGTCATCCTGCGCCTCTTGCCAGGCCGGGGTTTGCATCGGTTTGATGGCACCGGCGCGCAGGGTGAGCTTGTCGTTGGGAATGACCAGACCGTAATCGACGCCGATGACCCGACCAAAACCGCGACAGGTGTCACACGCACCCACCGCCGAGTTGAACGAAAACATTGACGCAATCGGGTCGGTATAGCGCAAATTGCTCTCGGGACAATGCAGCCCAGTGGAGTAGCGCCAGATTTCAGGCGCCAGAACCGCTGCGCCACCCGCCGCTGCAGAATCGTCATTTACTACAACATTAGTAGCGTCTTGCCCTTTATTTACTTGGGCTTGCGCTTGATTTAATACATAAACATTGATCTGGCCACTGCCGTGTTTGAGCGCCACTTCAATGGCTTCTATCACTCGTGCACGCTCAGTGGCCCCGAGCCGAAAACGGTCGGCAACGACATCGAGCAGCTTGCGCCTTGACCCGGTCGTGGCAAGTGCTGCTTTGGTTTTCCTGGTTCCCTGACGGGCCGTGTCAGGACCCGACTCGCCATCAGTCGCCGTATCAATGTCACGCTGCGCCTGCACCTTGGTAAAGCCACTGACCGACAGCCACTGCTCAATCTCTTCAGTGCTGGCGCTGGCGGGTAGTTCTACCGGAAAGGTGATGGCGATTCGAACATCCGCCACGCCTTGCCCTGGGGCCAGGTCACCGGCTTGGGCCAGTTCTGCAGCCCGGGCTTGAATGTCGGCATAAATGGTCTCAGGCGTGTCGTGGCGCACTGCTTGGGCCGTGTCGCGGTCAAACAGCTGGCCGGCGCGCGCAAACAACAGCTTGAGGTGGTCATTCAGCTCGGTCATGGTGCCCACGGTGCTGCGACTGCTGCGCACCGGGTTGGTCTGGTCAATGGCGATAGCGGGTGGCACGCCTTCGACCTTGTCCACCGCAGGTTTGTCCATGCGGTCCAGAAACTGGCGCGCATAGGCGCTGAAGGTCTCGACATAACGCCGCTGGCCTTCGGCAAAGAGGGTGTCAAACACCAGGCTGGACTTGCCCGAGCCGCTGGGGCCTGTGACCACCGTCAGCTCGCCGGTGCGGATATCCAGATCAAGGTTTTTGAGGTTGTGCTGGCGTGCACCTCGAATGCGGATGGTTCCGTGGGGCATGGCAAAAAAGATGATGAGTAGGAGAAGGGACAAATGCCCCAGGCCGGATTAAAGCAGGTGTTTGCCGGTTTTCGTCCAGGGAGCCCATTCAACAGCACGGCGCTACCGTGAACAAATCCCCAACTTGGGCTCTGTTGACAAGTTGATGGGCGCGGTTTAGCGGGCGAAACGCACTAAGATAAGACCGACAGCCAGTCACCGTATTGTTCACCGGTCTGGACTATGCGTGATTGGCACAGGACCCATGGCAAATCTTGAGAAAGTTCATATCATGTCGGCCACAGAGCAAAAGGGGTTTGTTCGTCACTCCATCAGCTTCAAGATCTTTGGCATCGCGGTGGGGCTGCTGTTGATGATGACGGTGGTCACGGTTTTTTCTTCGTTGAATTTGCACCGTGTTGGCCTGCAACTCAAACTCCTGTCTGACTACTATATTGAACTCGATCAGCGCATGGGAGATATGCGCGCCCAGACGCTGCGCGAAGTCATCCAGATAGAGCGCGTGCTGCACTTCAGATCAGCGATCCAGGCCGGTAGTGAGGCTGAGGCCCTGGCCTTGTACAAGGAAGCTGGCAATTGCGAAGGGCCGCCGATGCGCGCGGTATACGGCAAGATCCGCAAGGCCTACCCCGAACGCGCGGCCCAACAGTTGATGGCCTACCGCGTGGCGAGACTTTGCACCGATGCCCGCCTGGTGGTGGCCAACCAGCTGGTCGATGCGGCTTTGCTGCTACCGCAGGTGCGCAATGAGCCGCAACAGGTCGCACGGTTTACCAGCATCAAGGCTGAACTCGTCAATATTCCATTGTCACGCCGCAAATTGAACGAGTACTTTGAAAAGTACCTGACCGAAATAGGCAACAACGACCCCGGCCGCTTGTCAGTGCTGCAAGACCAGATTGATGAGCGACGCTCGGAAATGAATCGGCGCATCAATGCCGTGTCCCGCGAGTTGCACGCGGGCACCCGGGATACATCCAACAACACTGAAGCGCTTGAGGAGAAAACCCAGCTATTGAGTTGGTCGGTGACGCTGGCAGCCTGCGCGTTCGGGCTGGTCGTTGCCTTTTTCATCACGCGCAATCTGGTGCGACCGGTGCGCGAACTGTTGGGGCTGACCCAGGCCATTCGATCCGGCAACCTCGACATTCATATTGAAATCAAGACTGGCGACGAAATCGGTCTGCTGGCCGATTCATTTAACGACATGGTGGAGGAGTTGCGTCAGAAAGAACAGATCAAGCGCATGTTTGGCAAATATGTGGACCCACGCATTGTCCAGGGGCTCTTGCTTGATCAAAAGAACTTCACGGAGGGCGGCGAGCGTCGCCACATGTCGGTGTTTTTTTCGGATTTGCAGGGCTTTACGACCGCTTGTGAGGGGCTGACACCGACCGGTGCCGTGCGCATGCTCAACCATTACTTCTCGCTGATGGCACAACCCATCCGCGATCACCGCGGCATCATTGACAAGTACATTGGGGATTCAGTGATGGCTTTTTGGGGTCCGCCCTTTTCATCGGCCACCGAGCATGCTGCGCAGGCCTGTTTTGCAGCGCTTGAGCAACAGGCGCGGATTCCGGAGTTCCAGGCGATGCTGCCCGAGGTCCTGGGAATCCGCAAGAACGTGCCAGTGATTCGGGTGCGCATGGGCATTGCCAGCGGGGATGTCACCATTGGCAGCATCGGCTCTGAGGACGTGCGCAGCTACACCGTGATTGGTGACAATGTCAACCTGGCATCTCGACTGGAGGGCGCCAACAAGTATTACGGAACCCAGATTCTCATCAGCGAGGAAACCCGATGCCTGGCAGGAGACCTGATCGAGGTGCGCGAGATCGATGCCATCCGGCTGGTCGGAAAAACCGAGTCAGTGCGCATCTACGAGTTGCTTGGGCGCAAGGACGCGGCCGACGCGGCTCCAAAATTCAAGGCGTTGCGGGAACCCTATGAGCGTGGGCTGCAATTGTTCCGTGATGGACAACTCAACGAAGCAGACCAGGCTTTTGACCAGTGCCTGCAAGTTTGCCCAACGGATGGGCCAGCCCAGTTGTTCAAGCAAAGAATTGCCCAGCGCCGGGCCCAGTCCCCGGATGAACCCTGGGACAACGTCTGGACGATGTCCGAGAAATAGACAATGACGACGCAGCTACCTTTGACGAAATTGGGTCGGTGCATGGCGACTCGGCCGCTTACCTAGCCCCTGTCATTTGCAGCAGAAGGCACTGCGCGGCTAGGGTCGGAGCAACACAACCGGGCTGCGTTGGCAATTCTGGATAATCCAGACTTTGCGAAACCCCTCACAACCCTTTGACAGAAAGCTCTTACGATGAAAGCCCCCCGTTCCACCACGCTGCACCTTATGGCTTGCGCCACCACACTGACCCTGCTTGCTGCGCCGGTGCAAGCCGCTGACAAGGTCAAGGTTGGCATGCTCAGCACCCTGTCAGGCCCTGGAGCGGCGCTGGGCGTTGACATCCGCGACGGTTTTAACCTGGCAGTCAAACACGCGGGTGGCAAGCTCGGTGGCCTGCCAGCCGAGGTGATTGTGGCCGACGACCAGGCCAGCCCGGACGCCGCCAAACAAACCGCTGACCGCCTGGTCAAACGCGACAAGGTTGACTTCATGACCGGCGTCGTGTTCTCGAACGTCATGCTGGCGGTGGGCAAGCCAATCTTTGATTCCAAAACCTTTTACATCAGCGCCAACGCCGGACCATCACAGTTTGCCGGTGCCCAATGCAACCCGTATTTCTTCAGTGCCTCGTACCAGAATGACAACATGCATGAAGCCGTGGGCAAGACCGTGCAGGACAAAGGCTTCAAAAAAGTCGCCCTGCTAGCACCCAACTATCCCGCAGGCAAAGACGCACTGACTGGCTTCAAGCGTTTTTACAAGGGCACCATCGTCTCTGAAGAATACACGCCGCTGAGCCAACTCGACTACGGTACCGAGCTGTCCAAAATGCGCGCCTCCGGGGCGGATGCGGTGTATATCTTCTTGCCGGGCGGCCTGGGCGTGAACTTCATCAAACAGTTTGTCGGTGCGGGTCTGTCCAAGGACATCACGCTGTTTGGCCCCGGTTTCTCGGCTGATGAAGACGTGATCCGGGCGGTGGGTGAGCCGATGCTGGGCATGTTCAACACCAGCCAGTGGGCGCACGACATGGACAACGCTGCCAACAAGCGTTTTGTGGCCGATTTCCAGAAGGACTACGGCCGCTTGCCTACACTCTACGCCGCCCAGGGTTACGACACGGCGCGCCTGATGGACGCCGCGGTGCGTGATGTCAAGGGCAAGATCGAGGACAAGGACGCGGTGCGCAAGGCGCTCAAGGCGGCCAAGTTTGACTCGGTGCGTGGTGCCTTCAAGTTCAATACCAACCAGTTTCCGATTCAGGACTACTACCTGCGCGTGATCACCAAAGACACACAAGGCCGCATCACCAACCGCACGCTAGGCACGGTGTTCAAGAACCACGCCGATGCCTATGCGGGCGACTGCAAGATGCCATGAAGCCAACTCACTTGACTTGGTACCTTTGGTCTTTGACATCCTGAACTGAAGCGCGCGACGGTGACTGGCATTTTGATTCTGGAGCAGTCGCTCAACGGCCTTCAGTTTGGGCTGATGCTTTTTTTGTTGGCAGCCGGCCTGACTCTGGTGTTTGGCATCATGGACATGATCAACCTGGCGCATGGCTCGATCTACATGGTGGGGGCCTACCTGATCGCCAGCATCACCACGGCCAGTGGCTCATTTTGGGTGGGTCTGGGTGCCGGTGTGCTGGCCACCGCCGCGCTGGGCGTGCTGCTGGAGTTGTCGGTGCTGCGCCGCCTGTACCAGCGCGACCATTTGTCGCAGGTGCTGGGCACCTTTGCCATTTTGCTGATGAGCAACGAGGTGGTGCGCATGGTCTGGGGCTCGCAGCCGATTTCTCTCAACCCACCGCCGACGCTGGCTGGCCCAGTGGAACTGTTGCCAGGGTTCACTTACCCGGCCTACCGTTTGTTCATCATTGGGTTGGGGCTGGCGGTGGCGCTGCTGCTGTATCTGCTGGTCACGCGCACCCGGGTCGGCATGCAGGTGCGGGCCGGCGCGTCCAACCGCGAGATGGCGCAGGCCATGGGGGTGGATGTGCAGCGACTGTTTACTGCCGTGTTTGCTTTTGGAGCCGCGCTATGTGCAGTGGCCGGTGGTCTGCTGGGGCCGCTGCTGGCGGTGCAGGTGGGCATGGGCGAGAGTATTCTGATTCTGGCGTTTGTAGTGATTGTGATTGGCGGCATTGGCTCGATTCGCGGTGCGCTGCTGGGGGCCATGCTGGTCGGGGTGGTTGATACCGCCGGGCGCGCGCTGATTCCAATGCTGTTTAACCACCTGGTGGGAGCCGAGGCCGCCGCCAGCGCCGGACCGGCGGTGGCCTCAATACTGATTTATGTGCTAATGGCTGCTGTGCTGTTTTTCAAGCCGCAGGGGCTGTTTCCGGCACATGGTTGAGGTGGCTTAGCTGACGCCGAATTTTTCAACAAAATATCCCTCTAGCCCTTATCCATCCTGCGCAAGCCACTCTCTATTTTGTAGTGATTTAAATCATCGACAATTCCCGCATGAACTTTATCGACGCCATCAAATGGGACGCGCAGGGCTTGGTGCCGGTGATTGCACAGGAGCAAGACAGTGGCGACGTGCTGATGTTTGCCTGGATGAACCGCGAGGCCTTGCAAAAAACTGCCGAATTGGGGCGGGCGGTTTATTTCAGCCGCTCGCGCAACAAGCTGTGGTTCAAGGGCGAAGAGTCCGGCCATGTGCAAACCGTGCATGAAATCCGCATTGATTGTGATGCTGACGTGGTGCTGCTCAAGGTCACGCAAACTGGTCATACGCCCGGAATTGCCTGCCATACCGGCCGGCACAGTTGTTTTTTCAGCGTCTATGACCAAGGCCAATGGCGTTCCGTTGACCCGGTGCTGAAAGACCCGCTAAGCATTTATAAATAAGTCCACAGTGCCCCGCCCTGCCCCTTTTTTTCAACCCATTGAATTGACGCGCTTATGCCCACCACAGACACCATGACTGAGTCCCTCGCCCGGTTGGCCGCCGTGATTGAAAGCCGCCTGCCCGCGCGTGGCGGCAACCCTGATGCCAGCTACGTGGCACGCCTGCTGCACAAGGGCCCGGACGCCTTTCTGAAAAAAATTGGTGAGGAAGCCTGCGAAGTGGTCATGGCCGCCAAGGACGCCGACCACGGCGGCGACACCGCCAAAATTGTTTATGAGGTGGCCGACCTGTGGTTTCACACCATGGTGGCGCTGGCGCATTACGGCCTGAGCCCAACTGATGTGGTGGCCGAGCTTGATCGCCGGGCCGGCACCAGTGGCATCGAAGAAAAAGCCTTGCGCAAGGTGAAGGCGCACGAAGCCGACCCGGCAGCGTCTGCCCCCTGATACAACAGACATCAAACCTTGACCCCAACCAGCCCTGGAGCCCACCCTATGAGTGAACAACTCGTTCAAACCGACCCGGATTGCCTGTTTTGCAAGATTGCCGCGGGCAAGATCCCGTCCAAAATGGTGTACCAGGATGAGGAGTTTTATGCTTTTCATGACATCCACCCCTCAGCGCCGGTGCATTTTTTGATCATTCCCAGGCTGCATATTCCGTCCATGGCCCAGCTCACCGAGGCACACGCGTCCATGATGGGTCGCATGATGGTGCTACTGCCCAAACTGGCGCTGCAAGAAGGCTGCAAACCGTACCCGGCAGGCGGGTTTCGCGTGGTGTGCAACACAGGCGCCGATGGCGCCCAGGACATCCACCATCTGCACATTCACATCATGGGTGGCCCGCGGCCGTGGCTGCGGGGTTAATCGCTTTCGCTGGGGCGCCGTGTTATGGGTCGCCGTTTAAAATTGGCGACAACTTTGTAGGAGACTGACATGGGTTCTTTTTCGATATGGCATTGGTTGATTGTTTTGGTGATTGTGGTCATCGTGTTTGGCACCAAAAAACTCAAAAACATTGGCAGCGACCTGGGTGGTGCTGTCAAGGGCTTTAAAGATGGCATGAAAGACGGCGGAACGGCACCTGAGGACAAGGTCGAAGCCCCCTCACAAGTCACCCAGTCGGTGCCAGCCGCTGACAAAACCACGATCGACGTACAAGCCAAGCAAAAATCCTGATGCACGGTGATACCTTTGCGGCCAAGCCGGCATGATTGATCTGGGCATTTCCAAGCTGGCACTGATTGGTGCCGTGGCGTTGATTGTGATCGGGCCAGAAAAGTTGCCCCGCGTGGCACGTATGGTGGGCACCATGCTGGGCAAAGCGCAACGTTATGTGGCGGATGTCAAGGCCGAAGTGAACCGCTCCATGGCGCTCGACGAGCTCAAGAAGATGAAAGAGACCGTCGAGGGTGCTGCCAAAGATGTCAACCAGTCGATTCAGGACAACGCCGCCGATTTTGAAAAGACCTGGGCAGATGCCACAAGCACGGCGGTTGAAAACGAGACAACGGAGGCTTTGACAGAACCCATGCCCGAGTATCGGCATCCGAAAAAGAACTGGCGCCTTAAACAAGGTGCCGTGCCCAACTGGTACAAAGCCCGCTCGGGTATGCGTCAACATGCCCAATCCGGTGCCGCCAGAGTGGCGCGCTTTCGGCCAACCAGGTTTCACTGATGACAGACGCTTCAAAAAAAGACGACGAACTGGCCGGCACCGAGCAGCCGTTCGTCCAACACCTGGTTGAATTGCGCGACCGGCTGGTCAAGGCCAGCATGGCCATTGTGGTGGTGGCGCTGGTGCTGGCGGCCTACCCAGGGCCAGCAGCACTGTACGACCTGATGGCCGCGCCGCTGGTGGCCCACCTGCCAGCAGGCTCAACGCTGATCGCCACGTCGGTGATTTCTCCGTTCATGGTGCCGCTCAAAGTCTTGCTGATGGCAGCTTTTTTAATGGCGCTGCCGGTGGTCTTGTACCAGTTGTGGGCGTTTGTGGCGCCTGGCCTGTACTCGCACGAGAAAAAACTGGTGCTGCCATTGGTGGTGTCAAGCACCATTCTGTTTTTTGTCGGAGTGGCGTTTTGTTATTTCTTTGTGTTTGGGCGCGTATTTGCCTTTATTCAGAGTTTTGCGCCCAAAAGCATCACCGCCTCACCCGATATTGAGGCCTACCTGAGCTTTGTGCTGTCGATGTTTCTGGCCTTTGGCATGGCGTTTGAAGTGCCGGTGGTGGTGGTGGTGCTGGCGCGCATGGGTATTTTCAGCATTGCAAAGCTCAAAGAATTTCGCGGCTATTTTGTCGTGCTGGCTTTTATCATCGCGGCCATCGTGACCCCACCAGATGTGGTGTCGCAACTGGCCCTGGCCATCCCGATGTGTCTGCTGTATGAGGTTGGCATCTGGGCGGCACAAATTTTCATCCGGCATACCAAAGCCCCCGAAGCTGACGCAGAGACCTCGCCGCGCTAGCGCGCAAGGTATTGCCATCCGCCGAAGGCATTTCGCGTCAATGGGCTGTCAGGACCTACCCTGAAACCGGCCTATTGGGCTGGTTGGCGTGGTTTGGGCCTGACGCCCGGTGCAATTTGCAAACTGGTTTTTCCAGTTGGCCGCTCGATGTCAAAGGCTGCAGCAGTGCCGGGTTTCAGGGCTGCCACGGCCGTTAGCAGTTCCGGCACGTTCAGCACACCCTTGCCTGCCACGCCGGTCACCACATCACCGGGCTTCATGCCACCTTTGGCAGCGGGACCGTTTTGCAACACACCCGTGATGATGACCCCTTGCTGGGCGCAAACACCAAAAGTCTGGGCCAACTCGGGCGTCAGCTCATTGGGTTCGACGCCAATCCAGCCACGCGTGACCTGACCGTCTTTGACAATGCCTTCCAGCACCATTTTGGCCGTCGACACCGGAATGGCAAAACCAATGCCCATGCTGCCCCCTGAACGCGAATAGATGGCGGTGTTGATGCCTTGCAGGTTGCCATTCGTGTCCACCAGCGCGCCTCCAGAGTTGCCGGGATTGATGGCGGCGTCGGTTTGAATGAAGTTCTCAAACGTGTTGATGCCCAACTGGTTGCGCCCCAGGGCACTGACAATCCCGCTGGTCACGGTTTGGCCCACGCCAAACGGGTTGCCGATGGCCAGCACCTGGTCGCCTACCTGCAAATTGCTGGCGTTGCCCAGCACAATCACCGGCAGGCGGTCCAGGCTGATTTTCAGCACCGCCAGGTCTGACTCAGGGTCTGTGCCGATCACCTTGGCGCGGGCGCGGCGGCTGTCGTTGAGGATGACTTCAATTTCGTCGGCGCTTTCAACCACATGGTTATTGGTCAGGATGTAGCCGTCTGCGCTGACGATCACGCCGCTGCCCAGGCCAACCTGGGGCTCATTGTTTTGCTCGCCAAAAAAGAACTTGAACCAGGGGTCGTTGCCATGGGGGCCTTGTCGCGCGTTCTTGCTGGTGTTGATACTGACCACCGCTAACGACGATTTTTGCGCAGCTTGGCGAAAACTGCCCGGCGGCACTACACCCGGCCCTGGCGCCGGCACCTCCAGCACTGCCAGTGTGCCCGACGACGATGCACGCTGGCCCAACCACCCGGGCTTGAGCGTACCCACCACAAAGTAGGCAGCCAACAGCACGGTGACCGACTGGGAAAACAGCAACCAAAAACGTTTCATGGACAATATCGGAGGTAAATCCGGTGTTGGGAGTAGGCGGGGGCTGGGGAGTTGGCCCAGATTGCGGCCGCCACGGACCATCAACCCAGGTGCAAACCTGTCCAGACAAATTGTAGGTGTAGCGTCTATTTTCAATGCCCAGCACACACACCATCATCCATATTTTTCCTGAGGCACCCGCCAAGCCGCCCGTTGGCGCACCGTGCAATGGCTGTGGCGTTTGCTGTTTGATCGAGCCCTGCCCGCTGGGCGTGCTGCTGTCGGGCCGCAGACACGGTGCCTGCGATGCCTTGCGCTGGCAGGCTGACCTACAAAAATACCGCTGCGGCGCCATCAATGCACCAAACGATGTGCTCAATACCCTCCTGCCACAAAAGCTGAGGTTTTCGGTGCCAGTGCTAGCTTGGGTTTTAAGACGCTGGGCCAGGCGCTGGGTGGCCGCAGGAACCGGTTGTGACTGCTCGGTAGATGCCATACAAGGCACAACGCCCGAATAATGGCGCCACGCCTAAACGCAAGGCTCGGCACCCGTTTTTTTTTTCATGTCTTGACTTGGCTGCACGACTTATCATCACGCATCTTGTTTGAGGCTCCCGGGTTATGACACATCGTGACGATTTATTGAGCACTTTTGATGCCTTGCTGCAACCTGAGCGCTTCAAGGATTACTGCCCCAACGGCCTGCAAGTCGAAGGCACCAGCACGGTACACACCCTTGTTTCGGGGGTGACGGCCAGCCGGGCCCTGATTGAAGTCGCCATTGCAGCCAAGGCTGATGCCATTTTGGTACATCACGGCTTGTTCTGGCGTGGGCAGGATGGCCGCGTCACCGGCTGGATGAAACAACGGCTGGCCCTGCTGCTGGCGCATGACATCAACCTGTTTGCCTACCATCTGCCGCTCGATGCCCACCCTGACCTGGGCAACAACGCCCAGCTGGGGCTCAAACTTGGCCTGGTCAGCCACACACGCTTTGGCGAGCAAGACCTGGGACTGCTGGGCAGGCGTGTCGACGGCCAGGAGTTTGCCTCGGCACAAGCCTTGGCTGAGCATTTAAAAATTACGCTCAATCACCCTGTAGCCCTTATAGAACCTGCGCAACGCGCTATCAACCAAATAGCGTGGTGTAGCGGCGGGGCGCAAGGCTACTTTGAAGCCGCCATTGCTGCCGGAGCCGATGCATTCATTACCGGTGAAATTTCTGAGCCCCAAGCCCACATCGCACGTGAGAGCGGCGTGGCCTATCTGGCCTGCGGTCACCACGCCACTGAGCGTTATGGGGCGCCAGCGCTGGCGGCGCATGTCGCGCAGCAATTTGGTCTGGCGCATACATTCATCGACATCGACAACCCTGCCTAAGGGTTCATTACACAACAACATGCACATTTGGCTCGTCAGATTTGGGCGCATCGCGTCGTTACAAATCGCTTGTTTAGCAGAGCTAAACGGCGCGCTTTGCGCCTAGCCCTGCATCCCAACTCCGACGGCCAAATGCCCAAGTTATTGCGTAATGGACCCTAACTGATTTTTTGAAAGACATTGCCATGACATTGCCCATTGCCATCACCATGGGAGACCCGGCGGGTATCGGCCCGGAAATCATCGTCAAGGCCTTTCGGGACGCCCCGGACGTGTTGCAAAACTGTTTTGTGGTGGGCGACCTGGCCACCCTACGCCGGGCGGCTCTAGTCATTGCGGGCGATGCTGTCGTGATGCCCGTGGCCGTGCTGACCAATGTGCAAGACCTGGCGCTCTGCCCGCCACGATGCATTCCCCTGCTGCAAATCGGTCAGGAGGACACCTTGGCTTCATCCGCGCCTGTGCCTTTTGGTCAATTGAGTGCGCGCGCCGGGCAGCTGGCCGGTGACTGTGTGGTGTGGGCGGCCATTGCTGCGCTGCGCCATGAGATTGCTGCGTTGGTGACGGCGCCCTTGAACAAGGCGGCGCTGTCACTGGCGGGCGCACCGCACAGCGCTTTTCCAGGCCACACCGAAATGTTGCAGTCGCTGGCCGCCGCTCACATCGGCCAATCTGTGGCGCAGTTACCTGTGCGCATGATGCTGGCCAACGACGAACTGCGGGTGGTGCTGGTCAGCATTCACCTGTCAATGCGCGACGCCATTGCGGCCGTCACGTTTGACAACGTGCTGCAAACCTTGCTGATCACCCACCGATCTCTGTCAGCCGTGTTGGGGTGCGCACCGCGGCTTGGCGTTGCCGGGTTGAACCCTCACGCGGGTGAGGGCGGCTTGTTTGGCACCGAAGAGCAGGACATCATCAACCCGGCCATCCAAGCCGCGCGAGCGCAAGGGCTGCAGGTCAGCGATGTGCTGGCCCCTGACACGGTCTTCATGCGCGCTCGTGCCAAGTCTGGTCAGCCGGGCGAGTTTGACGCGGTGCTGGCCATGTACCACGACCAGGGTCTGATCCCCGTCAAATACCTGGGGGTGGACAAAGGCGTCAATGTCACGCTGGGGCTGCCGCTGGTTCGCACCAGCCCCGACCACGGCACCGCGTTTGATCTGGCTGGCACCGGTCAAGCCGATGCATCAAGCCTGATCGAGGCGGTGCGCATGGCCCGTAGCCTGAGCTACCAAAACTAAAAAAAGTTCCTCAAACCCTTGCGTTACGTCCAATTTAAGCTACTAATTTAATAGTGCTACTTTTTCAGACTGTCCCTGATCTCACGCAGCAGCATGACATCTTCTGGGGCCACAGGATCTGGGGCAGGCGCTGGCGCAGGTGCTTCTTTCTTTAGCCGGTTGATTTGTTTGACCATCATGAAAATGATGAAGGCCAGGATCGCAAAATTGACAGCTACCGTGATGAAATTTCCGTAGGCAAACACGGGCACACCGGCTTTTTTCAGGTCTGCCAAGGTGGCACCGGTGCCGGCTGGAATCTGGCCAAGCACCACAAACAGGTTTGAAAAATCAAGCTTGCCAAAGACAGCCCCAACCACCGGCATGATCAGATCGCCAACCACGGAATCAACGATCTTGCCAAATGCACCGCCAATGATCACACCCACCGCAAGGTCCATAACATTGCCCTTGACTGCAAACTCTTTGAACTCAGACATCATGCTCATAGAGCCTCCTATGTATTGAATAGATAAAAAACCGCGCAGAGTATCGCGGAAAAACAGTTCAGTGGCCTGGTGCGTTGGCGTTCTGTCGGTCCAGACGGTCAGCTTCGTGACAAAGTTGCTCCGCTACAATCACCTACTGATATATGTTGTAGTCTTTATTGTTGAGGATTTCCATGAGTGAAGCTATTGCTGAAAGTAGCCTGAATGACGCCAGCAAGCGTACCTGGTTGATCGCATCTGGGTGCGCTGGGGCTGTTGGTGGTGTCGCTGCAGCTGTGCCTTTTGTCAGTTCTTTTTTGCCATCTGAAAAAGCCAAGGCAGCAGGCGCGGCTGTTGAGGCAGATATTTCTGCACTGCTACCTGGTGAAAAAATGACAGTAGAGTGGCGCGGCAAGCCGGTCTGGATTGTGCGCCGCACGCCTGAGATGCTGGCGGCATTGCCCAAACTCAATGACCAGTTGGCAGACCCGAAGTCTGAGCGTAAACCCACTGAGCAGGCACCAGAGTATGCGCGCAACGAGGTACGTTCGCGTAAACCAGAGGTTTTGGTAGTGGTTGGTATTTGCACGCACTTGGGTTGCTCACCTTCTGATAAGTTTAAAACAGGCCCTCAGCCGTCACTACCCGATGATTGGCAGGGTGGTTTTTTCTGCCCCTGCCACGGCTCGACCTTCGATCTGGCTGGACGCGTCTATAAAAACAAACCTGCACCGGACAATCTTGAAGTGCCTCCCCATATGTACCTCTCCGACACCAAGTTGCTCATTGGTGACGACAAGAAAGCCTAAGGACGAACGACATGGCTGAATTTCACGAAATCTCCCCGAACGCCCCGTTGGGCGACAAGGCACTCAACTGGGTTGACAACCGTTTTCCCTTGTCTAAGCTCTTTAAAGAGCACATGAGTGAGTATTACGCGCCGAAAAACTTCAATTTCTGGTACATCTTTGGCTCCCTGTCGCTGCTGGTGCTGGTGATCCAGATCGTTACCGGCATCTTTCTGGTGATGCATTACAAGCCGGACGCTGCCGTGGCGTTTGCGTCTGTTGAATACATCATGCGTGATGTGCCCTGGGGTTGGCTGATCCGTTATATGCACTCTACGGGTGCATCGGCATTCTTTGTAGTTGTGTACCTGCACATGTTCCGCGGCCTGATGTATGGCAGCTATCGCAAACCGCGTGAGCTGATCTGGCTGTTTGGCTGTGGCATCTTCCTGGCGCTGATGGCCGAAGCCTTCATGGGCTACCTATTGCCTTGGGGCCAAATGAGCTACTGGGGCGCGCAGGTGATCGTGAACCTGTTCTCTGCGATTCCCTTCATTGGCCCGGACCTGGCCCTGCTGATTCGTGGTGACTTTGTGGTGGGCGACGCAACTCTGAATCGCTTCTTCAGCTTCCACGTGATCGCTGTGCCTCTGGTGTTGTTGGGTCTGGTGGTGGCGCACATCATTGCGCTGCACGAGGTGGGCTCCAACAACCCCGATGGTGTCGAGATCAAGGCGACCAAAGACGCCAATGGCATCCCGCTCGATGGGATTCCGTTCCATCCCTACTATTCGGTGCATGATGTGTTTGGCGTCAGCGTCTTCCTTTTTGTATTCAGTGCTGTGGTGTTTTTTGCGCCTGAGATGGGGGGCTATTTCCTTGAGTACAACAACTTCATTCCGGCTGACCCGTTCCAGACGCCACTGCACATTGCACCGGTCTGGTATTTCACACCTTTCTACACACTGCTGCGGGCCGTGACCAGCGAAATGATGTACGTGCTGATTGCCTGCGTGATCATTGGTGCGGTGCTGGCGGTTGCCAAAATCAAAATGCCGGTACTTTTCAAAGGAGCCATCGTCGGTGGTGCGCTGGTGATTTCAGCCATGATGATGGCCATTGATGCCAAATTCTGGGGTGTGGTCGCGATGGGCGGCGGCGTGGTCATTTTGTTCTTCCTGCCCTGGCTTGACAACAGTCCGGTCAAATCCATTCGCTTTCGCCCGAACTGGCACAAGATTTTGTACGCTGTTTTTGTCATCAACTTCTTTGTGATCGGATACCTGGGAACCCAACCTGTGTCTGACATTGCCGGGCGGATATCCCAGTTTGGCACCTTGTTCTACTTTGGTTTTTTCATTCTGATGCCATGGTGGAGCCGGCTTGGTACGTTTAAAACAGTGCCCAGTCGCGTCACGTTCACGGCGCATTGAGCAGGAGAACAAAACATGAAAACCATGTGTTTCACGCAAAAAATCATTCTCAGCTTGATCTGTGTTTTGGGCCTGACAACTTCGGTGCACGCCAATGTTGCGGGTCCGGCTTGGGACAAGGCACCCGACAAGATCACGGACATGGCAGCCCTTCAAAGCGGCGCCAAAACTTTTGTCAACTATTGCCTGAACTGCCATTCGGCAGCGTTCATGCGTTTCAACCGTTTGCAAGACATCGGTTTGACGCCTGAGCAGATCAAAGACAATCTGCTGGTGACCAACGGCAAACTGGGTGAAACCATGATCGCCGCCATTGACCCCAAACAAGCCAAGGCCTGGTTTGGCGTCAATCCGCCCGATCTGACCGTGATAGCGCGTTCGCGCGCTGGTGCTGGGGGCACAGGTACGGACTACCTTTACTCTTACATGCGTGGCTTTTACCGTGATGATGCCAAACCGACGGGTTGGAACAACCATGTTTTCCCAAATGTTGCGATGCCTCATGTTCTCTGGGAACTGCAAAGCACGCTGACCCCTGCACAATACGATCAGACGATTGCCGATCTGGTCAATTACTTGCAATGGATGGCAGAGCCTGCACAGACGACGCGCCAACATATCGGCATGTGGGTGTTGGCTTTTTTAGCGGTGTTGACAATGCTGACCTGGCGGCTCAATGCGGCTTATTGGAAAGACGTCAAATAATTTGAATCACTAATCTGCGTTTGCCTTTCGGCAGCGCGCAGATTCTTCAGAGTGGGATGCTGTTTAAGCGTTCCGCTCTTTTACTTTTTTGGGACTTCCAACATGATGGTGCTTTACTCGGGTACGACTTGCCCTTTTTCTCATCGCTGCCGCTTTGTTCTTTTTGAAAAAGGTATGGATTTTGAGATTCGGGATGTTGATCTTTACAACAAACCTGAAGATATCAGCGTGATGAACCCGTACGGACAGGTACCAATTTTGGTTGAACGCGACCTGATTCTTTACGAATCCAACATCATCAACGAGTACATAGACGAACGGTTTCCGCACCCCCAATTGATGCCCGGAGACCCGGTTGACCGTGCACGCGTACGCCTTTTTTTGCTTAACTTTGAAAAAGAACTTTTTGTTCACGTCTCTACGCTGGAGTCCCGTACTGCCAAGTCCAATGAAAAGGCGCTTGAAAAAGCAAGGGCCCATGTGCGCGATCGGCTAACCCAGCTGGCCCCGGTTTTTTTAAAGAACAAATACATGCTGGGCGACGGTTTTTCAATGCTGGATGTGGCGATTGCACCCTTGTTATGGCGTCTGGATTACTACGGCATTGAGCTCAGTAAAAACGCGGCGCCCTTGCTCAAATACGCTGAACGCATTTTTTCGCGCCCAGCCTATATTGAAGCACTGACCCCGTCTGAAAAAGTGATGCGAAAGTAGGTCCCTGACGATGGCAGCGAAGCAAGACGCCGAGGCTACGTCAACCCGGCCTTATCTGATTCGGGCTCTACACGAGTGGTGCTGTGACAATGGCTTCACACCTTACATCACGGTTGCCGTTGATGCGTCGGTGCAAGTGCCGAAAGAATATGTCAAGGACGGCGAAATCGTTCTGAATATTGGCCTTGACGCAACGACGTCGTTGAATATTGGCAATGAGTACATCGACTTCAAGGCACGTTTTTCGGGCGTGGTTCGAGAAATAATTGTTCCTGTTGACCAAATCATGGCAATTTTTGCGCGTGAGAATGGCCAAGGAATGGCATTCCCAAAGGTTTCGGGCGCTGAACGAAAGCCCTCCGCGGACAAAACCGCAGCCCCTCGAGCTGTTGTGTCATTGGCACAACCCAATCCAAAGCGCAAGTCAGTTGATGCGGCAGAGGACGACAAATCACCGTCAACAGATGACGCGACTGACACAGCAACCAGCCCGCAAAAACAATCAACAGGCGGTAATTCAAAGCCAACTTTGACCCGTGTAAAGTAGGTTTCCCAGGCTTTTTTTGCGCTCCGCTCGTCATGTAAAATAGAGTTACGCCGATTTAGCTCAGTTGGTAGAGCAACCGCCTTGTAAGCGGTAGGTCATCAGTTCGAATCCGATAATCGGCACCAATAAAATCAAGCACTTAGCGCATTCTCCAAAATGTTCTAAGTGCTTTTCCTTTTTCTGTTTCTCACTGTGTACTCAAATTCGATCAATGTTTGCGGTGTGCTGATGCCGACAAACGCTGGTTGTGCTGCCGTTTTCGCAAATATTTGATTTTTTCTGGATAAATCGAAAAGTGTTGCGTATCTGCCATTGAACGGTGCGATAGGGGCAACCAAGGCCACTGGGCGCTCAATGACGATTGGATGCGGCATTGCGGCCTTGAAGGGCACCCGTTGGCATAGGTACGCGGCTTCAATGGTCATAGTGTGCAAGCGACTTGATAAACGCTGCCAGACGTTTTCCTTCACGTCGCGTCAAATCGTCCGGTAACCGCAGAAAAACATCCCAATCGTTGCGTAGGGGGAATTTGTACCGGCGAGGCTTCGATGCCCAGTCATCTTCGACTTCATCGTCATCGTCAGGCAAGTCTGCAACCCGCCGAACATCGTCATTGTCAGACGAATCACCAGTCTCCTTACCGAACACTCGATCCGCTGTCTGGACCAAAGTGATTCGCCACATGCCGCGCTCACCGCCAGCCTCCCAGTACCCCTCAAGGATGAGCCCCCCCGAAAACCGATGAAGACTCGCGCGTCCGTCAGGTGACGTGCTTTCAAGAAGGTAATGACCTTCATCATGCTCCATGCCTTCATATGACACGATCCCGTCGCTCGCGCCCTGATAAGTTACTTCAATCTCACCGTGGTCACCGAGGCAAACCTCACATTGCTGTGAAGCCATGGCACCAACACCAACCGCCCACATCTCCACCGTCGCATCTTTGTACTGCCGCATAACGAGCTCCTTGTTACTTCCGACCTCGCCGGAATGAGACAAGAATAAGACTAGGTGGCGACAGAATGTGTCGTTATGCAGATTGTGCGGAGCGTGACGAACCGCGCAGCGATTTGCCCAATAGGCAATCTTCACGGCTTAGCGGTGTGCTTACTGCTCGCGACGGTTGCGCCCGGTGATAAGGCGGTCTCGTTCACGCAGTTCTGCCGGAACGTGAGTAATCTCAAATCGTTCCGATTCGCGTGGGTAAATTGAGCCGCCCAGCGACTCAAAACCTTTCAAGAAGAAGGACCGGACAAAGTAAGGCTGCAGGCGGCGGGCCTCGGCTTTTTCCATTTCTTCCTTCACCGCAAAGAGGCGGTCGGGGGTGAGACTCTCCTGTGCGAGACCGTTTGCGAAGCTGTGGCCTGATCGACCAGGGCTTCTTCCAGGTTCTCTTGCTCCTCGGCATTAAGGTCGTCGTCATCCTCGGGGACATCGGCCACGGTTTCGGCAAGGAGCTTTTGACCGCGTGCGCCCATCTGCTCTTCACGGAGTCGTCGTTCAAGGCGCTCCCTGCGGCGCTTGAGTGACTGAAAGATGGCTTCGGGGCTGGAGGCAAGGCGGCGTTGCAGAGCCGTGAGGGCAAAACCAACGGAGCCTTTTCGCCAAATCAAGTACCAGCTGCCGTTGCTCGGTGGACAACTTTGACAAAATCTGCCTCAGCGAGAGGAGCACTTCGTCAACTTCTGCTGAATTGCCGTGTTTGCGGCTACTGGTGACCACTTCGCGCCCCTCTGCGATTGCATACAGGTCGGTAACGTTGGACTTCAACGCAACGGCGATCTGTTCGAGCAGCGTGGTTGAAAGCCGCCTCTCGCCACGCTCGGCACGAGTGATGGTGCTGGTTTCCACGCCAAGACTCAGCGCCAATTGCTCAGCAGAGATGTTCTGTGACTCCCGAAACGACCGTATAACTTCGCAAATATCCATCCCGCAGGATGTTGCTTTTTGAGGTGGCCTTCAGCAAAGACGGTTTGGCAAAGATGCAGTGATATATTTGCCATGGCGGCAACGTTTGACAAATTAATTGCCACAGGCCTATCCACCGTCCAACTTTTGAAGCCATATATGTCCAGTCAATCAGTATCTATCGGCAAGCCAAGGCAAATATTCGCGCAGGGTTCACATAGCGGCTGACCCGCGATGAAAGCAGGCGTTGCGCTGCGACCGCCTACCTCCCAGTGTATGCCTTCGCTGATCTCAAAATTGACCCTCATTTGTGTCTCCCAGCCCACCTGGCAAAGACCGTGAATCCGCTGGTGCGTACAGCCTCGTTAGAAGTTTGACGAACTTGCGTAAAACCTTGATTTTTCACGCTTTTTTGTTAAAATTGAGTTGCAGATCAAAGTCGCGTTTTCAGTCGAATTTGACTCACAATTTCGCTCGAAAACTGCACTTTTCTCGACGCGTTTCGCCAGCTATCTAGCCGAAATTCTTCGGCTCATTCCCTACCAGTTTTCCGCCATGACCCGGCGCTTCATAGGCTTCATCGTCTAGGCATCGTCGTCGGTCTTGCTCAATCCGCTTACCAGCTCGGAATCGCGGAGGGATTTGCTACGGGTGGCTGATTCGCGTTGGTCTGCACAAGAGTGGTTTGCGCTCGGTATGCCCAACCGACACGCCGCACACAAACCACACGTTGACGTTCTTTCCCAAGCCCAAAGGAGCTAACCGCACCATGAACCCCTGCACACCGAACCTTCCCTTCCATCCCTCGATCATCAACATCGCTCCGGAATACCCGCTGTTTTCTCTCGGCAAGCTTGTTGCTACACCGGGAGCCATCGAACTGCTCAAACAGCACGAACTGTCGCCTTTTGACTACGTCAGTCGCCATTGGCAAGGTGATTGGGGCGATTTGTACGCGGAGGACGTTGAAGCCAATCAAGCGGCACTGCGGTACGGAACACGGCTGGTTTCGTCCTACCGCATTGGCGATCACGACAAGCTTTGGGTAATAACCGAAGCCGACCGCAGCTCAACCACACTGCTGCTGCCATCCGAGTATTGAACCGTCCAAGTTTCCCCCTTGGAGAGAAAACCGTAGCAGAAACGTCAGTTTCACTAGATACGACTGTTTTCGCGACTTCACCCATTTTCAGCCCCCATTTTGGAGATCACCATGACTATGACCTCGACAAACGAGACTGCATCCCCACTGACCGACGCCGTTGCCCAATTGAATGGCCAAGACGGCAATGCGTTCGGCATCCTTGGTCGCGTGCGCCGTGCCATCCGTGCCAGCAACCACCCCGACCTCGCCGACGAATTCATGCGAGAAGCCACCTCGCGTGACTACGATCATCTGCTTGCCACGTGCAAGCGCATATAATGTACAACTATCTGCACATGATGTGCCACTCAGGAGACGGTCATGGGAATTTCAGCAAGCGACGTTATCCCGCTCTCGCACGCTCGTGCTAACTTTTCCGAGCTGGCTGAGGAAGTCAAGGCGGGTGCAGAGAAGATTGTGACTAAAAACGGTGAGAGCTTTATCGCGCTGATCGACTCTGACCGGCTGGACTATTACCACCAGCTCGAACGTGAACGCATCCATTTGCTCCTGATCGACGAGGTCTCCAAGGGACTTGACGACGTGGCTGCCGGTCGCGTGAAGGATGCCCGTGGCGCCATTCAATCCATTAAGCGTCGGCGTAGCGTCTGACAGTTACGGGGAATTCTGGCTGTGGCAAAGAAACTTGTCGTCAAGTTAACGGCCAACTTTGAGCGAAATCTCGCCGATATTGAGCAGTTTTTGACTGGGGCGGAGGCTCCGCAAGCCTTCGACGGTCTGGTGGATGAGCTATTGGGTACTGTGATTCCCAATCTTGAACGGTTTCCGAGCATGGGGCGTCCATTTCTGAACAGGGCTGTTGGATCAGTGGAAGCAACGAACGCGCTGATGGCACTACGCGCCAAATTGAAGGCTGTACTGGCGAATCCGGATGGTCTGCGCGAATACGTCATGGACCACTTTTTGGTGCTGTACGCGCAGATTGACGGAAATGTTCTCCTGCTGTCGATCAAGCACCATCGCCAACTCTCCTTTGATTTTGAGGCGCATGGCGTCTCCAAGTCGTTAAGTTAATGTAGGTTCCGGCGCATTTCTTCCTAAGCCGGACGAGAGGAACGTGAAGTTCGTTCCGCAACGACCAACGAAACGGTTGATGGCGATCTCCGCACCAGTAGCGGCAAATGGGTTTACAGCATGACGTTTACCCTCAACCTTGTCGTGAATGGTGATTGATCCCCATCGGAAGTCAATGTCTTCCCAACGCAATGTTGCAAGCTCTTCGCGGCGGGAACCGATCAGGAGCAAGGTTTGAAGGTAGGCGGAAATGACTGGATTCCCGATTTTTCCAACCTCTGCAAACCAACCGGGAAGTTGCTCGCGCTGGAGGCTGTCGGTCTTGGGCTTTTGCTTTGGAAGGGTTTCCCGACCAAGGCGGCGATCACATGCGTCAACATGGACTAAACCCTTGTATTCGTCACGACTGCCGCACCAGCTAAGGAATGCCCGAAGGGCGCGGAACGCTTGAGCTGCTTGGGTCGGGGCGTGTGCTGCTTCTGGTTCGAGCCACTTTTGTGCGGCTTTGGCATCCAAATCAGCCAAACGGAAAGACAGTAGCGAGTAGATCGGGCCAGAAACCGTGATTTCAGACTCGCCAGGGCGGCGACCCCTTTTGCGCTTTTCGCCGCCAGCTTTGGCAAGATTTTGGTGGTTTAGCAAATGGCGGCTTCCCCATTTTGGGGTTCGCGCTGCTATGTACGCACTCCAGGCCTCTCCAACTGTCAGGTCGGCCCGAAGTGTGTCAGCGCGCTTAACCTCAATGGCGGCAAGTTTGTCGGCTTTTTCTTGACGCGGGTCAATATTTTGATCGAGCAGCATGTGCATTGATCGCGCTTCTGAGCGGGCTTGGTCAATGCTCCACGAGCGAACGTCGCCAATGGTCACCCTGATTACCTCACCGGCAAGCCTCCCTTGAAAAATGTAGGACTTGGCGCCCTCACGCGGCTTGCCCTCGTGGTCTACGCGATCACGCGTGACGCGGACGCTAAGTCCTGGAGCCTCGGAGTCCCACAAAAAGGACTGAGGTTTGCTCGCGTCGCACTTGAAGTCCGCAATCCTTCCCGCCGTCAGTTTGATTCGTGCCATTTGTTTTTGCCTTCAGCTTTTCCATGTACTCGCTGTGTACTCACCATGTACTCGCCATGTACTCAAAATTATGGAATGCCAGTCAATAAGAAGCAACGTAGAAAAATGGATTTCAGGGCCGTTTCTCCTCTGAAAACCATGATTTTTGCATCTTAGATCAACGCGAAGTATTTTCGAGGAAAAGTTCGCTTATACTGTCTTGTAAGCGGTAGGTCATCAGTTCGAATCCGATAATCGGCACCACTAACTCGTTGCTTTCATTAGGTTTTTCGACAAACAGTCTGGACTACAAAGGACTGAAATAGACACAAAACCCAAAAATTGCTGGGAATCCGCTGGGAATTGTATTCAACCGTGAGTGTTCAGGCAATCCTCAAAGACTTACGGGAGATTTTTGGTCCCGTCGGTGTGCTCACGATGGCGCAACTTGCGCAATACCTTGGTCGTTCAGTTGAAGCCGTTCGCAAGATGAAGGAGCGGGCGGTCTACCCGTTCAAATAAAAATTGTTGGTGGGCGCCCCTGCGTTGCACTGCTGGCGGTAGCCCATTGGCTGGGGGACGAAGAAGTCATTTCCCAGCGAGCCGAACCACGGGCGGAAAAGCCTATCAGGGAGGTCAAGTCGCAAAGAAAAATGCAGAACATAGGCAAGATGCTTTTAATGCTTCAAATCCAAAGGCAAGGCATCTACGAACTTCACACTGAACTTGAAAACTTGTTGCTGACTATGCAAGCCAACCCTGAGAGCAAACGGTAGATGCCGAACGATGTTCTCGCTTCATCACGCTACGACGTCCTCGTCGCTGACGTTGGATGTATGATTTATGCTGTTATCCGATCAGATCCCCCCAAGAGGGATTATTTCTTCCCCTGCTTTAAAGCGCTTATTTTACAAGGGCTAAAGGCCGAAATAGTCTATAAAAATACCTCCATGTTGACCGTGAATTTTGTGAATGCACCCTTTGCCTTGCAGCATAGTTGGGTAGTCTGAGTCCCGCTGTTGACTGGCGCGCCGGGACCAATGCACAGAAAGCACGATGAATTTTCATAAGCAGCCAAAGGCTGGACGCCCGTTTTACTCAAATGCCCGTATCTTTTTAACCAAAGCCGTGGTGGAGTACCCACTAACAAAAGGTAGCGCCAGTGCACGACCTCCCCAAGCTTGCAGCGCTGCGGTCTCGGCCAGCTTGCTCATGTCGTAGTCGCCCCCTTTGACCAGAATGTCGGGGCGCACCTGTTTTATCAGTTGCAGCGGGGTGTCCTCGTCAAACCAGGTCACAGCCGTGCTGCTGGCCAGGGCGGCAATCACGCAGGCTCGGTCTACCTCGTTGTTGAGCGGCCGGTCTGGCCCCTTGCCAAGGCGGCGTGCCGAGGCATCGGTATTGATCGCCACCAGCAGGCTCGCACCCAGCGCTCGGGCCTGCTCCAAGTACATGACATGACCGCGGTGCAGCACGTCAAAAACGCCATTGGTGAACACCAGCGGCCGCGGCAAATCGACCAGCCAGGTACATAGCAAGGCAGGGTCCAGTAGCTTGCGGGTCAGGCCCTGCACACTGGCCGTGTTGTCAAAGACGGGAAAAAGGGAGTGTTCAGGCATGTGTTGAATGCTATCAGGTACCGGTCACGCGGATATGCTGTCGTTTTTGTCCGTGCTGACGCTCGGGCGTGTGCATAATCAAACCCACTATGAACCTGCTTCCTGTCAATATTGAAGCCATCATCATTGGCCACCCCTTGCCTTGCGCTCTGCGCGACGAGAGCGGTATTTTGCTGGCCAGCCAGGGTTTTATGGTGCACAGCCGCCAGGACCTTGAGTCGATGGTGGGGCGGCGCAGCCAGATTTACATCGACGCTGACCAGTCCGACAACTTTCGCCGTGGCTATGTCAATCGCCTGAACAACCTGGTGCTGGAAGACCGCGCTCTGGGCCAGATTGCCGAGGTGCAGATTTCACCTTACGACGCCAAGAAGAGTGTGGTGGCCGAAGTCAGTGACGAGCCTGACTGGCTTGATTTGCAGTCGCAGTCGCACGCCATGCTGCGCGACACCCATGGCGACACTTTTTTGCCACGGCTGCAGCGATTGCAAAATGATCTGGAACGTTTTACCCTGCGCAATCCAGACGGCACCTTGTTTGCGCTGATCCACCTCGCCGGCAGCGAGATGCAGAGGTACAGCGCCACCCACGCCTTGCTGGTGTGTGTGATTTGTAGCCTGGCCGCGCGCGACGTGCTGAAGTGGCCAGCGGCCCAGCTCAGTGCCATGTGCAGCGCTGCCTTGACCATGAACATTGGCATGACCGAGTTGCAGGACCGACTGGCGCTGCAAAAAAGCCCGCCAACACCCGAGCAGGTCAAGCGTATCGAGGTTCATGCTGCAAAGTCGGTTGACCTGTTGCAAGAGATGGGGGTCACCAACGCGCTCTGGCTGGAAGCAGTGATTTCGCACCGGGTCAATGCGCCCGGGCCACTGGCCGGGCGCAGCGACGGCCAGCGCATTGGCCGACTGATCCAGCGCGCAGACATGTTTGCCGCGCGCATGTCGCCCCGGGCCTCGCGCCCGTCAGAAGCCCCCAGCACAGCGATGCAATCGTGTTATTTTGACGAAAACCGCCAGATCGACGAGGCTGGTGCCGCCATCATCAAGGCAGTGGGCATTTATTCGCCCGGCACCTTTGTGCGGCTGTCCACCAACGAGATTGCGGTGGTGATCAAGCGCGGCCTCAACACCACCATGCCGCGCGTAGCAGTGTTGATCAATCGCCAGGGCATGGTGACCGGCGAGCCCATTCTGCGTGATACCAGCCAGGCGGAGTTTCGCATTCTGGCGAGCGTGCCGCACCGTGATGTCAGGGTCAACCACAACCTGGACCGCCTGCTGGCGCTGACCCGGCAGACCACCTCCGAGCGGCCTTGGTAAAGGGGCGGGGCCATAGCCGCCCGCGATACCGGGGAGGTCAGTCTGCCACCAGCATGTCGATCACGCGCAAGCCGGTGCCGCCGGTGGGCTGCAACTGGTAGCCCGCGCATTGGGGGCAGGGCATGCCACGTTCGGGCAAAGGCACAGTTTGGCTACAGGTCATGCACCAGGCTTGGCCTTCGGGCTCTTCAAATTCAAAATGAGCGCCATCCAGCAAGGTACCGGGCGCAATGGCAGCCAGAGAAAACTGCAAGGCCTGCAGATCAACATTGGCCAGCTTGCCCACTTCGAGCCGCAGCAATGTGACCCGCGTGAAGTGATTGAGCCGGGCGCTGTCTTCCACCAGTTGCAAAATACCACCAGCCAGGCTCGCTTCATGCATCGGCCGGTTCCTGGGCAAGCAATGATTCGACCCAGGTCAACGCCCAAGCCGTCGCTTCAGCCAGATGGATTTGGGCGGCCGGGCTTATGGGTTGGCCCAATTCAAAGGCCTCGCCACGAATTGCCAGCAGGGTGGCGGGTGCCGCTGGATGACCTTGAAGATCACCAAACACTTGCAGCAGCGCCGGCACTGACAAGGCATGGCTGGTGTAGCTGGTATCGCGCTGCGCCTGTGGCGAGCTCACGCAAAACGGCGCGTTACAGCTCAAGCTGGCGTCTATGAACAGCAGGGCGTCGCGGCCAAGCAGGTCCAGCGCGTGCTCCACCTGAAGCTGGTAGTCGTCCAGAAACTCGACTTGGTCAAGCCAGGCCTTGGGCAGACGGGTCTGTAGGGCCGACACACACAATGGCCCGAGCGCATCGTCGCCACGACTCAGGTTGCCCCAAGCCACAACCAACAGCTTTTTGGGCTTAAGGGTCATGCAGCCTTGAGGTACTTAGGACTACAAATACGATAGTGGCCAGAGCTTACTCTATAAGGGCTAGAGTGCATTTTTATATCAAAGAAGCGATGACAATCGGGTCAGACCACCGTCGGATGACTTTTGCACTTGGTCCAGCACTGTGCCGTCAGCCGCCAGCAAGGTGATGTCCAGTGGCATTTGCCCCAATGCATGCGTGGCACACGACAGGCAGGGGTCATAGGCACGGATGGCGACTTCAATGTGGTTGAGCAGGCCTTCGGTGATTTCATGGCCATTTAGGTAGTCGCGGGCTACCGAGCGCACCGCCTCATTCATGGCCTGGTTGTTGTGGGTGGTCGACACAATCAGGTTGCAGCGTGTCACCAGGTCATCGTCGCCGACCTCGTAATCGTGGATCAGGGTGCCGCGCGGGGCCTCGATGATGCCAATACCACTGCTTTGACGCGTGCCGCTGGTCACCAGGTCGCCTGACAGTAGCGCCGGGTCGTCCAGCAACTCGCCAATCACCTCGACCGAATGCAGCAGCTCGATCATGCGCGCCCAATGATAGGCCAGCGAGGCATGAATCAGCTCACCCTTGCCCCAGGCAACAAAGGCCAAACGCTCCTGTTCCGCCCGCTCACTGGGTATGAAGTCACAGTTTTGCACCCTTGCCAGCGGACCGACGCGATACCAGCCCTGCTCGCGGCCCAGGCTGCGCAGGTGCGGAAACTTCATGTAGCTCCAAGAGCGCACCTCTTCCTCGATCAAATCGAGGTAATTCTGGTCGTTGACACCGTCAAACAAAATCTGGCCATTGGCGTCGCGCACGCGCAGCACACCGTCGTACAGGTCCATGGCACCGTCGGCGCGCACCAGCGACAGCAGGTTGGAGCGGAAGTCGCCAAACTGTGGGTAGCGCACTTCGCTTTGCGCATGCAATTGCTTGGCGATGTCGACCGCGTCTTGCGCCCAGGCCAGCATTTGAGGCAACTCCTGTTTGAGCGTATCGCGCTCGGCTGCGGTCACCAGCTTGTTGATGCCACCAGGGACCGAGCCGGTGCCATGCACACGCTTGCCGGCAGTGATGCGGATCACCTCCTGGCCAAACTTGCGCAGCAAGATGCCTTTTCTGGCGACCTCGGGGTTGGCCTGCACCACACCCACAATGTTGCGCTGCGCCACTGGTGAGTCAAAACCAAACAACAGATCGGGCGAAGACAGATGAAAAAAATGCAAGGCATGCGACTGCAGCATTTGACCGTAGTGCATCAGTCGGCGCACTGCCTCGGCACTGGCTGTCACGGGTGTGGCACCAATGATGCGGTCAAAGGCCTTGCAGGCGGCCAAATGGTGCGATACCGGGCAGATGCCGCACAGCCGTTGCACCATCACCGGCACTTCCCAGTAGGGACGGCCTTCAATGAATTTTTCAAAGCCGCGGAACTCGACAATGTGCAGGCGCGCTTGGTGCACCTGGTTGTTGGCATCGAGCAGCAAGGTGACCTTGCCGTGGCCCTCAACACGCGACACGGGGTCGATGGCCACACGGCGCAGGCCTTGTGGGTTGGCAGCAGTTTCCAGTGCAAAACTCATAAGAATCCCTATTTAGTGAGGGTTGAAGCGTTAACGTGAGCCAACTTGTTGGTCTGGGGTGGTCAAAGGCCAGGAAGGTCAGTCGTAATGAATCAGACCGTGACCCAACGCTGGCGTGCGGCCAGCCAGCAGCTCGGTCACAAAGGTCCAGATGGCGTCGCCTGAAGGCGGGCAACCCGGCAGAAAGTAGTCGATGTGCACCACCTCGTGAATCGGGTGTACCTGGTTCAGCGGCAACGGCAGCTCCGGGTCATTGGGAATCTGGTTGCCCACAGTACCACCGACCTGGCGACAATACACATCGCGCATCATCAGGCCGACGTCGCGCTGGTTGCGCTGTGCCGGCAGGCCGCCATTGATGGCACAGGCACCCATGGCGATCAGGGTTTTACAATTGGCCCGAAACTCGCGCAGTACATGCACGTTTTCGGCGTTGCACAAACCACCCTCTATCAGGCCAATGTCACAACGACCAATGGTTTTGATGTCGGTCAGCGGTGAGCGGTCGAACTCCACCAGTTCAAGCAAGTCGAGCAGGCGCTCATCAATGTCCAGAAAAGACATGTGGCAGCCAAAGCAGCCTGCCAGCGAGACCGTGGCGAGCTTTAGCTTGCGAGGCGTGTGCAAGCCTGTACCGGTGTTTGTGAATGGGTTCATGACTTGCTTTCGTCAATCTGTTCTGATACCGGCACGTTGTCAAAACGGCGTTGGCCAATCGGCACGGAAAAACCCTGGCGTTTGTGCAAAATGGCACCCACCGGACAAATGTTGGCGGCCCGGTCAGTGGCTGCCAACGCACTGTCGCCCATTTCCCCGCTGGGGCTGTTCACCAGCAAATGGGTGCGGATGCCATGGCCACCGATGGCAAACACGTCTTTGCGATCCACCTCGTGGCTGGCCCGCACGCACAGCGAGCACAAAATGCAGCGATTCAGGTCTAGCAGCAAGTCCGGATGGCTGGCATCCACCCGGCGATGCGGGTAGAACTCTTCAAAATGCGGGCCCTCCATGCCCATGTCATAGGCCGTGGCCTGCAGGCGGCAATTGCCGCTTTTTTCGCACGATGGACAAAAGTGATTGCCCTCGATGAAGATCATTTGAAGCAGGGTTTTGCGTTGGGCATTGAGATCATCGGTATTGCTTTCAACCTCTTGTCCAGAGGCCGCCTGCACCGCGCAGGCTGCGCCCATGCGGCCGTTGATTCGCACGGTGCACAAGCGGCATGATCCTTTGGCACCAAAATCAGGGTGCCAGCACAGGTGCGGGATGTAGTAGCCGGCGCGGGTCGCGGCCTGCAGGATCGATTCACCGGGGCCGAACTCGATCTCATCTCCGTCCAGCGAAAAAGTGCCAGGGCTCAGGGCGTCAATGCGATTGTGGTAGCTCATGCCAATGTCTCCAGATGTGCACCGCTGTCATCGCGCCCAGTGGCCAGGCGCGCCTGCGACAACTCGGCGTCCATGTCAAACCCTGGGGCGAAGTGCAGCGACTTCAAATGCTGTTCATAGGACGGGCGAAACTTGGAAATGGTGTCGCGCAGGGAGTTGCAAGCAGAGGCTCCCAGACCACAGTGGGTGGCACCGTGCATCAGCTTATCAAGTTCATACAGCACCTGCACGTCTTCACTCGACCCATACCCGCGCTTGAGCTTGCCCATACGGCGCGACACCAGTTCGGTGCCCACACGGCACGGGGTGCAAAAACCACAGCTCTCATGGGCAAAAAAATGGGCAAAGTTGTGGGCCACATCAAACATGTCGCGACTGCGGTCAAACACCATGAAAGCGCCAGCGGTGTGCACGTCTTCGAAACCGATGCGCCGGCCAAATTCCAGCGCCGACAGGCAGATGCCGGATGGCCCCCCAACCTGAACAGCCTGCGTATCACGCGCGCCGCAGTCTTCCAAAATGCGGCCAATGCGGGTGCCAAACGGGTATTCGTAAAGGCCGGGACGCTCGCAGTCGCCCGACACCGAATGAATTTTGGTGCCTGTGGACTGTGCCGTGCCAATACCTGCCCACCAGGCACCTGAATGCACGGCAATATGGGCAACCGCACTGAACGTCTCAACATTGTTGACCGTGGTTGGCCGGTCCAAGTAGCCGCACTCTACCGGAAACGGCGGGCGGATGCGAGGCGTGCCACGTTTACCTTCTAGCGACTCGATCAGCGCCGACTCTTCGCCGCAGACGTACGCACCCGCGCCCACATGAATGTCAATGTCAAAGTCAAAACCGGCCTGCCCCTGAATGGAGGCCCCGAGTAAACCCTGTTCACGGCGGCGTTGCAACACGGCCTGCAGGGGCTCCAGCAGGTAACGGTATTCGCCACGCAAGTAAACCAAGCCCTGGCGCGCGCCCACCACCAGCGCAGCAATCGTCATGCCTTCAAAAACCATATCTGCATAGCTGCTGAGCAAGACGCGGTCTTTGAAAGTACCCGGCTCGCCTTCGTCGGCATTGCACACCACATAGTGCGCATCGGCGCGGGCATTGCGGCACAGCTGCCACTTGGTGCCAGTGGCGTAACCCGCACCGCCACGTCCGCGCAGCTTGGAGCGTTTGATGTCATCGAGCATGCCCTGAGCGCCACGCGCCAAAGCTGCTGCAATGCCCTGGCCAGGTGCCGGCTGATCACCCAACTTGACATTGGCCAGTCGAATCTGGTCATCTACCCGTGACCATTCGGCGGGCCACTGGCTGGGGTGCACCTGCCGCTCAATCAGCGCCGCCATGTGCTCAATGCGGCCAGGGGTAAGTCGGGTAACCACATGATGGTGATTGACCAGCAGCGCCGGCCCCTGGTCGCACATGCCGGTGCAGGAGGTGGCGGCCACGCTGACCCGGCCATCGGCGCGCATGGTGTGGTGTTCGACCTTGAGAATATGGCGCAGGTGACGCCGCATTTCTTCGCTGCCCTGCATGCGATCGGTGATGTTGTCGCTGAACAATACCCGGTATTGGCCGACCGGCTGTCTGTGGAAGAAACGGTAAAACCCGGCCACGCCTTCCACGTGCGCCAGAGACAGTTTCAGAGCATTGGCCACCCCGGCCAGATCTTCGCGGGGCAACCAGCCCTTTTGCGCCTGGATTTCCCGCAAAATCTGCACCAGCCGCTGGGGTGAGCGCTGATGCCTATCGAGCAAAACATCCATGTCGAATGCAATTGGTTTCATGACATAAACCCTCGGCCGTTCATTTGAAAAAACCAGCAAACAGTGCCGTCACTGTGCAGCAAAAAGATTGAATAGTCTTGATGCGGGTGCGTCAGGAGCGAGTTGCATTTAACAGCGATTCACAACTCTGCGCTGCCTGAAAAAAATCAAATACTAACATGGCGTTCGTCAGTCGCTTGAACTCATCGGTATGATTGAAAGAAGGGTTCTGTTGCAGGCTTTCGAACACTTCGAGGGCCGACATGTCAGAAGTCTTGAGCAAGTGAAGCAGTTGACGCAAGGTTTCTTGACCGTCAGGCATCAAGGAGTTGGCCGCTACTGGGGCGTCCAGGTTGGCAAAACTGGCTTCGCAGGTTTTTGCAACTTTTTCCATGACCGACAGGGTCGACGCAACCGATGCCCTGAAGCGATCTGCCAAAACCTGAGTATCGATTGATTGCAGGGCCGCAGAGCTGATACCCTGCGCCATGATCGCTTTAATGCTCAACTCGGCCTGGCGAGCGACGGCTGCCATGTAACTGGCACCCACCGTGGCCGACAGGCCTTTCAAGGTGTGCAGCAGGCGGGCTGCCAGCTCCCAATCGGACAACTTGAGCGCGGCTTCCAGTTGATCCGGCTGGCTGGCGATATCGCTCAAGTACGACTGCAAAACCCTTGCGTAGAGTGGGTGGTTACCCGCCAAACGCTCCAGCGCACCTTCCATATCAACCTTGTCGACGCTTGGCAGCGCGGGTTCAGAGGGCTGGCTGGGCGACAGACTGGCACTCTCTGACTTTGGCGCTTGCAACCATGACCCGGGTTGGGTCAGTTGCTGCAAAAGGGTGACCAGTTCTGTCAGCTTGAAAGGTTTGCCCACATGCGCATTCATTCCGGCGGCCAGACAGGCGTCTCTGTCACTGGCCATGGCATTGGCGGTCATGGCAACGATCGGCAACCCGGCCAGGCTTGCATCCTGGCGCAGCACGCGGGTGGCACTGTAACCGTCCATCACCGGCATCTGAATATCCATCAGCACTGCATCAAACCCCTGCCCCTGGGCAATTGCCCGGTGCACCGCCTCCACGCCGAGCTGGCCATTTTCTGCCAACACAACCAAAGCGCCTTCGTTGCTGAGCATCTCCTGCGCCACCTGCTGGTTGATGATGTTGTCTTCAACCACCAGCAAACGCATACCGAGCAAGGGCTGCGAAACAGCCACGGCAGCACCAGGATGCAGCGGCTGGCGATCATCGGCCAAGGCATCTGACACGGCGTCGTACAACATCGATGCCGTGACCGGTTTTACCAAGAACCCACTCAGTTTGGACTGGTCTTCGGCGCTGCGTTGGATCAGCGCTTCGCGCCCATTGGCCGTAACCATGACCACCACTGGCGCTGCCAGGTCAGGCCTGTCGGTCTTGATCCGGTTGATGGTTTCCCAGCCATCCATGCCAGGCATCAGCCAGTCAACGAAAATCGCCTGATACGGGGGCCGGCCAGCGTCTACCCGACCTCGCATCATCGCCAGCGCCTCGACACCACCGGCAGCCAGGTCAACTTTCCAACCCAACGATTCAGCCATTGCTGCCAGGACAACACGCGCGCTCGGGTTGTCATCCACCACAAGCACATTCAAACCCGCTGGCATCGGGGGTGTGGTCATGGCAACTTTGGGCTGGTCTGTGGCGATGGGCAGGGTCGCTGCAAAAGAAAACGTGCTGCCGACACCCAGCTCACTGGAAAGACTGAGCGTTCCTCCCATTAAAGAAACCAGGCGCCGGCTGATAGACAGGCCCAGGCCAGTGCCGCCAAAGCGTCGTGTCGTGGAGGCTTCGGCCTGTGTAAAACCCTCAAAAATATGCTTTTGATTTTCTGGCGCAATGCCAATACCGCTGTCTCGCACTGAAAACTGCAGGCTCACATCCGTCGCGGTTTTGGTGATGACCCGGATGCAGATGACAACCTCGCCTTCAGCGGTAAATTTGATCGCATTGCCGCTGAGATTGATCAGGACCTGCTGCAGCCGCAAGGTGTCGCCCATCAGAGCTTTTGGAATGGCCGGATCGAGGTCAAACAGCACCTCGACCGGCTTGGCACCTAGATTGGCCGAGACGATCACCGAAATATCACGCAACAGCTTGTCGATGCGAAAAACTCGCGACTCCAGCACCATCTTGCCCGCGTCGATTTTTGAGAAATCAAGAATATCGTTCAGCAGGCCCAACAGTGAGCGGGCGGCACCTTCGGCTTTGTCGGTGTAATCCAGCTGACGTTTGGACAGATCGGTGTTTTGCAGCAGCTTGAGCATACCCAGCACTGCGTTCATCGGGGTTCTGATTTCATGACTCATGTTGGCCAGAAACTGGCCTTTGGCCGCAGTCGCAGTTTCGGCCTCTTGACGCGCCATCTGAAGGCGCTGCTCAAGCAGTTTGTTGACCGTGATATCGGTCCGAATGCCAATGTAGTGATGCGGTAGGCCGTCCGGTCCGGTCAATGGAATGATGGTGGCATTCACCCAATAAAAGCCGCCATTTTTTTTTCGATTTTTGACATCCCCATGCCAGACATGGCCCTGGGTGATGGTGCGCCAAAGCTCTTCAAACAATGCTGGTGGATGCTCATCAGATTTGACAATGCGGTGGTTTTGCCCCATCAGCTCATCGACGCGGTAACCACTGATGTCGCAAAACCGCTGGTTGGCATAGGTGATGCAACCGTTCAGATCCGTGATACTGACAATGGCGTGCTGGTCCAGTGCAAATTTCTGGTTGCTAAGCTCCATGTGCTCGACCATCAAGCGGGCTGACACGACGTTCAGCGCGTGGCCCAGGGCCTCGATTTCGGCACTGCTGCGCGACACTTGCAACGTTGCGCCATGAGCCACATCAAGCTGGGCCGCGAAATTTGTGGCTTCACGCAGCGCACGCATGGCCGGTCGCAATAACATGGACAGCAGCAGCAGGGTGGCCAGGGTGGCAAGCAGCACGGCTTTGGCGGCTTGCCACCGAATCTGGTCGGCGATGATGTCAAAGGTATCCAGGCGATAGTTGATGCGCACCCAACCCAGGGCTTCTTGCGCACTACCGATGCGATGCCATGCCGTCATCGTGCCACGGTTTCCGGCAAGAAAGTCCCGGTGAATGGCGCTATGCGGCTTGGTTTCAAAAATCGTGTCAGGGCCACTAGGGCCCGGAACCTCAATAGCCGCAGCGTTGTAGCGAGGGGACCATGCCCCGTTTTTGTTGACAACTTCAGACAGCGGTCGGCCATTGACATCGGTAACCAGCACCGAGTAGATACCATCGATGGTGGCCGTTTGCAATGTCAGAGTTTCGATGCGCTCAGGCTCGTTGGTCAGCAGGAAGTGGGCGTCAACCGTGGCCAGGTTTTGTGCCAACGCAATCATCTGCGCCGAGATGCTTCGTTTGGTGCTGGCGGTTTCTTCAACGGCGCGGTAATAGCCATAGCCCATGATAGATATGACCAGGCATGCAGACGTCAGCAGCATGATTTGCCACTCCAGGCTGCGCGGTAACCAGCGCCATACCGGGCCTGGCAGCACCCCGATGGTTTTGGATCCGCTTTGTTTCATGCCTTGTTGCTGAAAGGGTTCAGCGCTATGTTAATTGATCACCACAAACACGCGCCCGACCGGCATTTTTTGCGCAATAGAGTTGAGCATCGGCCAAAGCCAGCAATTTGTCAGCATCGCTGGCCACGTTGCCGGGCTGCCCCGCCACCCCAAGACTGATCGTAACAACATTGGATACCTGAGACGCAGCATGAGGAATGTTGCGCAAACGCACATTTTTTTCAAGGTCTGCGGCAATGAGCAACGCATCCTCAAATGCCGTGTCTGGAAGGATGCAGGCGAATTCTTCACCGCCATAACGGGCGACCAGATCGGCCGGTCGGCGCAGGCTCTCTTTGAGTGTGGCCGCAATGTCGCGCAGGCAATCGTCGCCTGCTTGGTGACCATAGTGGTCGTTATAGCGTTTAAAAAAGTCAACGTCCAGCATGATCAAGGCCAGTGGGGATCTGGAGCGCTGTGACCTGGCGGTTTCAACGGCTAGTTGCTGGTCGAAATAACGCCGATTAAAAACCCCTGTCAGCCCGTCAAGAAACACCAGCTTGCGCATGAGGTCAGACTGCAGTTTGAGTGTGAGCTGCGTTTTAACCCGGGCACGCACCACTGCTGGGTTGACGGGCTTGGAAATAAAGTCGACCGCGCCGACGTCCAGTCCGCGGGTTTCCTGGGCGGCATCAGTATGGGCCGTGACAAAAATCACAGGAATGTCACTGGTCGCGGGATCAGCCTTGAGTGCCTGGCACACCTCGAAACCATCCATGCCCGGCATCACAACATCCAGCAGCACCAGGTCAGGTGGCGTTTTGTGACAAAAATCAAGAGCCCGCTGCCCACTGGTGGCCATGAAGACCTGGTATTGCATCGCAAAAATCTGGTGCATTACCTGAATATTGATGGGTTGGTCGTCTACCACCAGCAAACGGGGTTTGCCCGCTGGCACTTCAAGCAATTTGGCGATGTTGGCTTGATCAGACTGCATGGACACTTTTTCGTGTTTGGTTCGCTAAAATGAGAGCAACAAACTACCTGCCTCGCGGAATCTGTGCGTGGCCATTTGCCCAGGCGCCAGGTTTTGCCACCAACGACAAGCGACAACACATTCCTGCTCCGACTTCAGGGTCAATCAGTATAGTTCAGACGACTGTCATCACCAGCACTTCACCAGTGCGGCCTCGGCAAAGCGAAGCAGCATTAAGCGCTCAATAAAAGGGCCCCTTTGGGGCGCAATCCAGTGCCATCCTGGGCTTCCATCTTTAAAGAAAATCGTCTCTGCGCGGAGAAAACTGGTCCAGCAGGACACTGTCTTGTTCCAGTGCCACCACGCCATGAAACTGCAGGCGAGGCGCAATGAAGGCATCACCAAATTGCAGAATGCGTTTGCTGCCGGCCACATCGACCTCGAAAGATCCTGCCACCACAAACGCGATCTGGTCATGAGCCTCGTGTGCGTGGGCAGTGCCAACAGCACCTTTGTCAAACTGCACAAGTACCGACATCAGCCCGGGGGTATGACCCACTATTTTTCGCCGAATACCGTCGCCCAGGTCGGTCCAGGCTGTACTGGCGTTGTCAAAGTAATGTTGCATGGTGAGGACTGTGAGTGATGGGAAAGTCGAGACAAGGCTTTCGCAATAATGTATCATTCATCAACAAAATTGAAACGATGGTTCAATAAATAAAAACTGTATTTCAAAATTCACCGCAACGTGTTCCGATTGTGGGCACGTCTAATTAACCAAGCACCTGCATAAAGTGCTCACCCAAGGGCAACCCATGGAAATCCGCCAGCCAATTCACAGTGATCACGTCAGAACGCTCGATACCGAGGGTCTGCGTCGACATTTTCTGATTGATGGTTTGTTCAAGCCTGATGAAGCCACCCTGACCTACAGTCAGATCGACCGCATCATTGTGGGCGGCATCATGCCTGTTAGCCAGGCTGTCAGTTTCTCGCCAGAACTGGGGCGTCACACGGGGACCGACTTTTTTCTGCAACGCCGAGAACTGGGCTTGATCAATATTGGCGGCGCCGCCCGCGTAGTTGCGGATGATCAGACCTTTGACATCGCGGCGCGTGAAGCGCTGTATGTCGGTCAGGGCACACAGCAACTGGCGTTCAGCAGTGTCGATGCCGCGCATCCCGCCAAACTGTATTTCAACAGCGCACCCGCACACACCCATTACCCAACGCGCAAAGTCACCTTGGCACAGGCTTCGCCAGAAACCCTGGGGGCAGCTGAGACCAGCAACCGTCGCACCATCTACAAGTTCATGGTGCCCGACGTGTTGCCGACCTGCCAGCTCGCCATGGGCATGACGCAACTTGAGCCGGGCAGTATGTGGAACACCATGCCGTGTCATACGCACGACCGGCGCATGGAGGTGTATTTTTACTTTGACATGAACGACAGCGCCGTGGTCTTTCACATGATGGGCGAGCCGCAGCAGACGCGACACATTGTGGTGCGCAACGAGCAGGCGGTGATCAGCCCAAGCTGGTCGATTCACTCGGGCGTGGGCACCCAGGCCTACACCTTTATCTGGGGCATGGTGGGTGAGAACCAGGTGTTCAAGGACATGGACCACGTGCCGATGGGCGCGCTTTTATAAACACCGGTATTACGCATTGGAGCACCACGTGATTTTGAATCTATTCCAATTGGATGGCCGGGTGGCCGTCGTGACGGGCTGCAACACCGGACTGGGCCAGGGCATGGCGCTGGCCTTGGCGCAGGCCGGGGCGGACATTGTGGGAGTCAATGTTAGTGCGCCAGACGACACCCGGGCACAAATTGAAAGCCTGGGCCGCCGGTTTCTGGACTTGCGTGCCAACCTGTCGGATGTTGGCTGCATTCAAGAGCTGGTGACTCAGGCGCTGAGTATGAGCGGTCGCATTGACATTCTGGTCAATAACGCCGGCATCATCCGCCGCGAGGATGCCATCAGTTTCACTGAAAAAGACTGGGACGATGTGATCGACTTGAATCTCAAGTCGGTGTTTTTCCTGGCGCAAGCGGCGGCCCGCCAGTTCATCGCTCAGGGTGGCGGCGGCAAAATCATCAATGTGGCTTCAATGTTGTCGTTTCAGGGCGGGGTGCGCGTGCCTTCGTACACCGCGTCCAAAAGCGGCATCATGGGCATCACCCGGGCGCTGGCCAACGAGTGGGCCAAACACGGCATCAATGTCAACGCCATCGCACCGGGTTACATGGCCACCGACAACACGGCGGCCTTGCGCGCTGATGAAACTCGAAACGCTGCTATTCTGGAGCGCATCCCGGCCGGGCGCTGGGGTCTGCCAGCCGACTTGGCTGGGCCGGTGGTATTTCTGGCCTCTGAGGCGTCCAACTATATCAACGGCTACACGGTGGCTGTAGATGGCGGGTGGTTGGCGCGGTAATTGCATAAAGTGTTTCAGCAATATAATTTGAAACACTTTTCCAGGGAAATCAAAACAAATGGCTGATGAATCTTATGACGTCAAACAACCGGAGTCGGTGGCTGCCGTACTGAAGGTGTTTGCGCTCTTGCAAGCCTTGTCCGAAAACAACGAAACCGGTATTTCAGACCTGTCTGTCCGGCTGGCCATGCCCAAGGCCACGGTCTACCGCTTTTTGCAAACCATGATGACCTTGGGCTACGTTCGCCAGGAAAAAGACAGTGAACGGTATGGCCTGACCATGAAGGTGTTCGAGCTGGGCACCAAGGCCTTGCAATACCCCGATTTGGTTGATTTAGCCAAGCACCACATGCAAATGCTGGCCGACTGGACAGGTGAAACCGTGCACCTGGGCACCTTGATCGACAGCGAAATCATTTACGTCCATAAAGTTGACTCACGCCACATGCTGGGTATGTATTCGCGCGTTGGGCGGCGCGCGCCGTTGCACTGCACCGCCATCGGCAAGGTGCTGATGGCCTGGGAAGACCCTGAGCGGCGTGAGCGCGTGCTGCAGGGCGCAGACTTCAAGCGATATCGGGAAAAAACCATTGTTGAACCGGCCGCATTTTCAGCAGAGCTGGCGCGTGTCAAGGCGCAGGGTTATGGCGAAGACCGCGAAGAGTTTGACGACCACATCCGCTGCCTGGGCGTGCCGATTTTTGACCGCATTAACCGCCCGATTGCCGGCCTGAGCATTTCGTTTCCAACCTTCCGCTACGACGAGAGCAAACAGGTAGAGACCGTGGCCATGTTGCAGGCTGCCAGCAAAGACATTTCTTCACAGTTGGGATGCACCAACTTTCCACTGGACCGGTGATCAGAGTCCTGGGGCAGTTTGAGCACCCGGTTGGGGTTCTGACCCGTCAGCTGGCTGGTTTGCGGTTCACCAGCACGATGCCAATTGCCACAAGCCCCAGACAAGCCACCAAGGTGGCGGTGACCGGCTCGTTCAGCCACAAAGCGCCAAACATCAAAGCAGCCACTGGCGTCAGAAACGCAAATGCCGAAATCCGTGTGGCCGGGTAGCGCCCCAGCATCCACATCCAGGCCAGGTAGCTGGCAAAGGCTCCGACCACGGTTTGAAGGGCCAACGAAGTGATGGCAAACGGACTGAACTGCCCGTGCCACGGCTCACCCAAAAACAGCGAAAGCCCGGGCAACAGCAGAGCGCTCATGCCGATTTGATAAAACAGCAATTTCTCGGGCGATACCCGAGTCAAACTTGTGCTGCGAATGGTCACGGTGGTCAGTCCCCAGGCCAGACCCGCCGCCAGCGCCAACAGGTCGCCCAGCCATTGCTTGGGGTGGCTGCCCTGCCCCAGTCCATCACGCAGCGCAAACATCACAGCCACAAAAGCCAAACCCAAACCCATCCATTGAACTGCACTTAGCCGCTCTGACTTGACCCACAGCGGCAACAACACGGCCACCCAAAATGGCGAGGTATACAAAAAAACCGTGAGCCGTGAGGCGGCAGAAAACTGCAAGCCCATGTAGAGGCAGGCAAACTCCAAAGCAAACAGACTACCCGCCAGCAGCCCGGCCTTGAGCGAGCCGTCCTGCCCAAACAACGCGACACCGCGCCAGCGGCACCACACACCGAGCAACAGCGTAGCCAGCACAAAACGGATGGCCGCTTGAAACACCGGCGGAACCTCCTCAAGCGTAGCTTTCACCAGCACTTGCTGAAAGCCCCAGAACATGCTGCAGGCGATCAGCAGTCCAACGGCCAGCGCATCAAGATGAGTTTTGCGATCGGTCATGAAAAGTGGGAAACGGCAACAAGCTATATTTTTCATAGCATCTTAACATGCGGCTACAGCTGCACTGATCGGTCGTTTCTGACTTGGCGGGTGAAACCCGGCCCCTATAATCAAGTTCACCCGTCCACCTACTTTCTGAGCCAATTCATCATGAGCGACCACACCCCTCAGCCGGCCACGATGCCCATGCAGCAGCTTCCACCAGTTTGATGAAGAAGGCCACCATGATTGCCGTTTTGTTGGGCCTGCCACTGGTGATGGTGCTGAGCCTGGTTGGCTATTACAAGTCGCATGAAAGCGGTGGCGGCAAGGCATCCATGACCGAAGAGGCCATCACAGCCCGAATTCAAAAAGTGGGCTACGTCTCGCTCGGGTCAAGCCAGCGCGAAGTCAAAAACGGTGAAGATGTTTACAAAGCCCAGTGCAGCACTTGCCACGCAGCGGGCCTGCTCGGCGCCCCCAAATTTGCCGACGCCGCGGCCTGGGCCCCCCGTCTCAAGACCGGCTTTGATGCCCTGCTGAATTCTGCACTGAAAGGCAAAAACAGCATGACACCCCAAGGTGGCGGCGCATTCTCAGACTACGAAGTCGCGCGTGCGGTGGTTTACCTGGCCAATGCCGGTGGTGCCAAGTTTGACGAGCCCAAGGCACCTGCCGATGCGTCAACCCCTGGGGCTGCGGCATCGGCTGCCAAATAATCTGCGTGGCAATCGTCGGTTTCTGACCTGGGTCGGCCTGTACAAATCCTGGCTAACCGTCATCCACTACAAGTTCATAGACCTTTTAGGCCTCTAGCCCTTTCTAAATAAGGGCTGTGAGCTATTTTATTTGAAGCGATTGAGGGCTTTGCTGGTACCCATACCGGCGCCCAAGACTGGATTGCAACACCTCTTGCAGGGCCCACTCACCCTGCTCAATGGCACTGGCCGCCAAGCCGACATCTTGTGTGTGCACCAGGCCAAAGCCGCCCTCGGTCTGCAGGTAAACATACCCACGCTCATCCATCAGGCAAGCGAGCACTTGGGTAGGTCGGCCGATGTGGTCGTTGACAATCATGTCGGGTTGAATGCGCCAGATCAGCGGTGTGGCCTCCAGTTCCACATAAACCCGCTGTGGCCCATTCTGAAAAAACCACTGGCCCAGTGCATCGGCGTGGTAGTTGCGCCCAATGAAGTCAATCAGTTTGTCATGTTGCAGCAGCGAGCCCTTGCTGCCCGGCACACCACTGGCAAAGTGCCCCAGCGCCTGGACCCGGTCGTCGCGCATGTACCAGTTGCCACGGGCATCCAGCCCCAACCAGCCATAGCAGTTGGGCACGTTGGGCCATTTGGCCATGGCTTGTTTGACGATGTCATCCATAAGTTTGGGCAGTTCTGAGATGTGTTTGAACCAACGGCGGCGGCAGTTGCGCCATCAACCAGCCACCCACGGCCTCGGGCAGGGCGCGCAGATGCGCTGGTGGTCGGCCAGATGCAAAGCCGACATGTCCACCCTGGCGAGGTTGCCAAAGTGTCACATGCCGGCTCACCTGCGCGGTTTGCGGCAAACTGCTGGCCGGCACAAACGGGTCGTTCAAGGCATTCACCAACAGTGCCGGCACCTGGATCTGGTCCAGCCGTGGCTGCGCCGAGGCGCGCTGCCAGTAGTCCAGTGTGTTTTTGAAACCGTGCAAGGGTGCGGTGAAGACGTTGTCGAACGCATAAAGATCACGTGCTGCGTGCAGCGCGTGGCGACTGAACAGGCCGGGGTGCTGGGCCAGCTTATGCAGTGCCTTGGGTTTCATGCTGGCCATGAACATGCGTGTGTACACCTGTCGGTTAAAACCCCGGCCCATGGCCAACCCACTGGCAGTCAGGTCAAGCGGAGCCGACACGCTGGCTACGGCAGAAACCACCTGGCTGGCCTGGCGGCCAGATTCCTGCGCCCAACGCATCAGGGCATTGCCACCCAGCGACACCCCCACCGCCAGCAGAGGGCCGGCGTGCTGTCGGCGCAGGCGTTGCAAAATCCAGTCAATCTCTTCGAAATCACCCGAGTGATAGGCCCGGGGGGCCAGATTGATCTCGCCGCTACAGCCGCGAAAGTGCGGCACCACAAAGCCCACGCCCTGGGTTTGAGCATATTCGGCAAAAGCCAGCGCATAGTGACTGGCGGACGAACCTTCAAGTCCGTGAAACAGCACCAACAAGGGGCGGTCCGGCGCGGCTGCCAGGAAATCCAAGTCGATGAAGTCTCCATCGGGGGTGTTCCAGCGCTCGCGCTGGTAGTGCCTGCGCAACTGTTGCAGCCTGCTGTGCCAGTGCCGCCCGTAGAGCGCCGGCCAGATGGTTTGCAGGTGACCACCAGCCAGCCAGCCAGAAGCTACATATTTCATAGCTATCTACGCTGTTAACATAAGGGCTAGAGCCAGATTCAGCATTGAGCAAAAATAACTTGAACAATTAAGATTTTTTTGTTATTGTACGGCCATGAGCGATGTGACAACCATTGAGGCCAAATTCAAAGCACTCCGCGGCCGATTTGACGAGACTTCATTGCGGATATGGGCCGCAGCAGAAGCCAGTAGCCTTGGACGTGGAGGCATCAGCACGGTTGCCAAAGCTGTGGGAATGTCGCGTACAACGATCCACACTGGCTTGTCTGAGATCAAAAAGGCCGCTTCACTTGAATCGGGGTTGCCGTCACAGGTGGCCAAGGGTCAAACAGCGCTGCGCGTGCGTGCGAGGGGAGGTGGGCGTAAAAAGTTAACCAGCAAGGACGACAGTCTCCTGGGTGATCTTGATGCGTTGATGGAACCCACCACACGCGCAGAGCCCATGTCGGCACTGCGCTGGACCTGCAAAAGCACTCACCAACTGGCAGTAGAGCTCAAGAAAAAGGGACACCAGGTCAGCCAAAGAACGATCTGCTATTTACTCAGCCAAATGCATTACAGCCTGCAATCGACCCGCAAGACACGCGAAGGTGGCAAACATGAAGACCGTGAAGCGCAGTTTATGCACATTGCCAAGACCGTCGCAGACTACCAAGCCTCAGGCAACCCCGTCATCGCTGTTGATACCAAAAAGAAGGAACTCTTTGGGGATTTCAAGAATGTAGGCCAAGAATGGCAACCCGCAGGAACGCCAGAGGAAGTACGGGTTGATGACTTCATTGATGCGCAGTTGGGCAAGGTGGCTCCCTACTTTGTCTACGATGAGACCAACAACAATGGCTGGGTCAACGTCGGCATTGATCACGATACGGCAGAGTTCACCGTAGAGAGCATCAGGCGCTGGTGGCTGGAGATGGGTAAAACTATCTATCCAGAAGCAGGGCAATTACTCATTACTGCCGACTGCGGTGGTAGCAACGGGTACCGGGTGCGGTCATGGCGCAGGCAATTGCAAAAGTTCGCCGATGAGCAGCAACTCTCCATCCAGGTCTGTCACTTTCCGCCAGGCACGAGCAAGTGGAACAAAATTGAACATCGGATGTTTTGCCACATCACCGCCAAGTGGCGGGGACGACCGCTGGTCAGCCGCGAAGTGGTGGTTAACTTGATCGGATCCACCACCACAACCCAGGGATTGCACGTCAGAGCCGCTTTGAATGAGCATGCCTACACAACTGGCCTCAAGGTATCTGATCAAGAACTCGCTGCGTTAAACACTGACCGTGACGCTTTTCATGGCGAGTGGAACTACCGGGTGCTACCGCACAATTCGCTCGCCTGAACTCAATTGTTCAAGTTATTTTTGCTCAATTCCTAAGGCTCTTACGTAACACGGGTACCGATCAGGGCGGCCAGCACAATCATCACTGCCGCCACCGCAATATTCCAGCCAAAAGGTCTGCCATTCACCAACACCAGCATGGCCGTTGACAGCAGCGGCGTCAAATAGCTCAAGATGCCAATGTGACGCGCGTCACCGGTTTTGAGGGCTTTGTCCCACAGAAAAAACGCTGCGCCCATGGGGCCCAGTCCAATGATCGCAATCAGCGTCCAGTCGTGCAGATTCAACAACACGGCAGGCTCCATCAGCGCGTGGCACAGCAGCGACAGCAGGCCCGACACCAGGGCAAAACTGCCAATGGCTGCGGTGGGAAACGCGGCCACCCGCTGGGTCAACAGCGAATAACTGGCCCAAATAAGCGCCGCCCCCAGCGCCGGCAGATAGCCCCAGGCCCAGACCACGCTGGAAGTGCCAGCAGCCGTCACGTCAGCCGCGGACGAAACAGTCGGCCCGCCCAGAATGACCACCGCCGCCCCGGTAAAGCCCAGCAGCGTTGCCACCAGATGCACCCCGCGCAGCCGGATACCTGGCAAAATCACCGGTGCCAGCACCACCATCAACAGCGGCCACAGGTAGTTCACCAGATTGGCCTGCACCGGGGGTGCGTGGCGCAAGGCCAGAAACAGCAAAAAGTGGTAGCTGAACAGGCCGTAGACGCCCAGCGCCAACGTTGACCAGGGCACGCGCCAGCGCGCCAGCTTAAAACCAGACAGTGGCAGCGCAATCACGCTGCCCACCAGCAAGGACAAGCCTGTCAGCAAAAATGGCGGCACATGGCCCAGTGCCACCCCCAGTGTGGCGAGCGAACTCCACAGACCAATGGCACCCAGAGCTAGCACGGCGGGCCTGCGCCCAGCTGCCGCCGCCGATGTGCCCGTCATGGTGTCAAGCAAAGGTTTGTTGTGCGATTGGTTGGGTCTGGCATGACGTCACGAGTCATTAAAGCGTGATGCTGCTGGAGCGCTGCCAAAGGTTGATGCCGCCGTCGACCGCCTGCTGGTCAATGGCTGCCAGCTCGTCGCTTGAGAACTGCAGGTTTTGCAAGGCCCCCACCAGCTCGTTAATTTGGGCCGGGCGACTGGCACCGATCAGTGCTGAGGTCACGCGCGCATCACGCAGCACCCAGGCAGTGGCCATTTGCGCCAGGCTTTGGCCACGCGCCAACGCGATGTCGTTGAGGGCACGCACGTGTTGGAGGTTGCTGTCGCTCAGATGTTCAGGCATGAACGAACCACCGCCCGGGCGGTTGATGCGGGCATCGGCGGGCGTGCCGTTGAGGTACTTGTTGGTCAGCAGGCCTTGCGCCAACGGGCTGAAGGCAATGCAGCCCATGCCAAGGTCTCCCAGCGCGTCCAGCAGGTCCGCTTCAATCCAGCGGTTCAGCAGGCTGTAGGACGGCTGGTGAATCAGCGCCTGAATGCCCATGCTTTTCAACATCGCGGCGGCTTCACGCGTTTTGGCGGCCGAATAACTGCTGACGCCCACGTAAAGTGCCTTGCCCTGCTGTACCGCGCTGGCCAGTGCGCCCATGGTTTCTTCCAGGGGCGTGTCGGGGTCAAAGCGGTGCGAGTAAAAAATGTCCACATAGTCCAACCCCATGCGCTGAAGACTCTGGTCCAGACTGGCCAGCACATATTTGCGCGAGCCACCGCCCTGGCCATAGGGCCCGGGCCACATGTCGTAGCCAGCCTTGCTACTGATGATGAGCTCGTCACGGTAGGGTTTGAAGTCGCGGCGCAGGTGTTCACCAAAATTGCTCTCGGCACTGCCATAAGGAGGGCCATAGTTGTTGGCCAGATCAAAATGGGTAATGCCGGCATCAAACGCGGTGCGCAGCATGTCGCGCTGGGCCTGAAATGGCGTGGCATCGCCAAAGTTGTGCCACAGACCCAGGGTGATGGCGGGCAATTTAAGGCCACTTTGGCCACAGCGGCGCCAAGTCATGTTGTTGTCGTATCGCTGGGGGTTGGCTTGATAGTTCATGGTGTCTGTCGTTAAATGATAAAAAATGCCTCCAGCCCTTATTCAATAAGCGCGAGGCACTATCAAAAATATAGTTTCAAAACGCAACTGAGAAGAGCCGATGAATTGGATTTTGAAAGCTGAGGGCGAACGATACACCGTGCTGACATGAATCGCGCAGTGCAGAGAGCAACAGCTTCAAATTTGCTCAGGGAATCAATTTTTGCCAGCCCTTCAGTGCCATACTTCGCTGCTTACAAGTTGGCACCACCAACGCATTTTGCAAGAGGCAACCATGGCGCAAACGGCAATACCCACCCTCAACTTCAAACAAGCGGCGCTGGCGCTGCTGCCCGAAGATGCCAATTTTGAAGCCTGCCTGACCTGCGGCCTGTGCACCTCGGGCTGTCCGGCCTCAGGCATTGAGGCCATGGACCCGCGCAAGTTCATCCGCATGGCCCTGCTGGGCATGGACCAGGAACTGTCAACCACACCCTGGATTTGGGCCTGCACGCTGTGCAAGCGCTGCGAGTATGTGTGCCCGATGAACATTGATGTGTCAAAACTGGTGTTTCTGGCGCGCTCCAACTGGCCGCAAGACCGCAAACCCATCGGCATCGTGCGCTCGTGCGAAATGACACGCTCAACCGATTCCACCAGCGCCATGGGCATGTCGCCGACCGATTTTGAATTTGTGGTGACCGACGTGCTGGAAGAAGTGCGCGCCAAACAGCCCGGGTTCAAACACCTGCAAGCGCCCATCGACAAACCCGGGGCGCACTTTTTTGTCAACCAGAATTCCCGCGAGCCAATGAGCGAGCCAGACGAAATGGTGCCGCTGTGGAAGATTTTTGACATCGTCGGTGCAGACTGGACCTATGCCAGCAAGGGCTGGGCGGCCGAGAACTTTTGCATGTTTACGGGCAACGAGGCTGCCTGGAAAGAGGTGATTGAAAAACGCGTCAACGCCGTCAACGAGCTGGGCTGCGAAGTCTGGCTCAACACCGAATGCGGTCACAGCTACTACACCATGTGGCATGGTATCGAGCGTTTTGACCTGCAGGCCAATTTCAGGCTGGAGAGCATCGTGACCTACTACGCGCAGTGGATTCGCGAGGGCAAACTGCCGGTAGATTCCGCCTGGAACACCAAAAACATCAAGTTCACCGTGCAAGACCCCTGCATGATCGTGCGCAAGTCGTATGGCGACGCGATTGCCGACGACATGCGTTTTGTTGTCAAAACCCTGGTGGGTGCTGACAACTTTATTGACATGCAGCCTAACCGCAGCGCCAACTACTGCTGCGGTGGGGGTGGCGGCGCTTTGCAGGCCGGCATGACGGCGCACCGGCGCACCTACGGCAAACGCAAGTTTGACCAGATCGAGGCCACCGGAGCCGCCTATGTGATCACGCCCTGCCACAACTGTCACTCGCAAATGCATGACATTGGTCATCATTTTGGCGGCCACTACGGCATCGTGCATTTGTGGACGCTGATCTGCCTGTCGCTGGGCATTCTGGGCAAAAACGAACAGCTGTATCTGGGCGCGGACCTGCTGGTCTGACTTTCATGGACGCTGAACACCGGACATGAAAATTTTTTCAAGTTAATGCTGCCCACCTGACTGGATTCACCATGAGCGTCATTCCCATCCAACGCGCTGCCCCTGTGGCGAGCGTTCTTGAAACCGATGTGCTGATCATTGGCGGTGGTGTCACCGGCACCGGCATCATGCGCGACCTGGCGCTGCGCGGTATTCACAGCATCCTGATCGACAAGCGCGACCTGTGCGCCGGGGCCTCGGGCGGCAACCACGGCCTGTTGCATTCGGGCGCACGATATGTCTCGACCGACCTGGAGGCGGCCATTGAATGCCGGCAAGAGGGCGCCTTGCTCAAACGCCTGGCGCCGCAGTGCATCGAGGCAGCTGGGGGCTTGTTTGTGGCGGTTGACGGCGACGACGAAGTCTTTGCCGAGCAGTTCTCAGGGCTATGCCAGCGTGCCGGCATCGACTGCGAGGACCTGAGTGTGGCCCAGGCCAAACAACTGGAACCGCTGCTGTCGCCGCGCCTGTTCAAGGCCGTGCGTGTGCCCGACGCCACCATTGACCCGTTTCACCTGGCACTGCTCAATGTCGACCACGCCCGCCAGCTGATGCACAGCGTTTACCTGCCGCACACCGAGGTGCTAGGCTTTGAGTCAGCCGACGGGACGATCAGCGCTGCCACCTGCCGCGACCACCTGAACCACACCACCGTGACGATTCGGGCGCGCCAGTTTGTCAACGCCGGTGGCGCCTGGTCGATGGCCATTGCCCGGCAGGCAGGTGCTACCGACGTGCATCTGCTGTATGCCAAAGGCACGATTCTGGTCACCAATGACCGGCTCACGCAGCATGTGGTGAACCGACTGCGCCCACCCGGTGACGGCGACATTTTGGTGCCGGGCGGCAGTGTGTCGCTGTTGGGCACCACCTCGTCGCGCACCGACGATCTGGAGCGTGTCAGCCCCACGGTGGACGAGATTGACCGCAACCTGCGCGAAGGCGCGGTGATGATTCCGGCGCTGGCCGGGGCTCGCTATATCCGGGCGTTTTCGCGCGTTCGGCCGCTGCTGCAGGCATCGGGCGGGGCGTCTGACCGTGCCGCCACGCGCGGCTTTGCGCTGATGGACCACCACTCGCAAGGTCTGAGCAACTTTTGCACCATCACCGGCGGCAAGCTCACCACCTACCGTTTGATGGCTGAAAAAGCCGCCGATCTGGTGGCGCAACGGCTCGGCAACACCACCGCCTGCAGCACTGCCAGTGTGCCCTTGCCTGAGGACGAGGCCTGCAGCTGGAGCGAACCGGCCACCGCCCCCAAACACTGGCACAGCAAGCGTGACGCCGATGACCTGATTTTGTGCGAATGCGAAATGCTGCCGCAGTCAGCCATTGCGCAAATCTTTGCCAACGCCCCCGGGCTTGATGCGCAGCCCACACTCGAAGCCATCGCGCTGCGTTCACGCGCCGGCAAGGGCCCGTGCCAGGGCTCGTTTTGTGGCATTCGCATTGGATCGTATTTGTATGACCAGGGCCACTACAACGACCGCACCGGCCTGAACCACTTGCGTGATTTTTTCAACGAGCGCTTCAAGGGCCAGCGCAGTGTCAGCTGGGGCCAGCAGGCGGCGCAAATGGAGCTGGCCGAAGCCTTGCACTGCGGGCTGCTGGGCCTGGACAAACTTGACGATGAAGGATCCTGAAAGTCTTGACTGTGTGCCAGACCAATCAGACAGCAACGACCATGATAAAAATTTTTGACTTTGACGCGGCGCACCGATCTGGTGACCGCGCGGCACCGCGGAGCAAGCCATGAAACAAGCGCCTCGACAATTAAGCACTCCGTTGGCTGTGATCGGTTCGGGCCTGGCGGGTTTTGCGGCGTCTATTTTCGCCATCAAGCGCAACATTGCCACGGTTCAGGTCGGAAACACGGGTGCCGTGGCCTACACCACCGGTTATCTCGACCTGCTGGGCAAGCTGGATGACGCTGCGGGCGTGGTGACTGACCCCTGGCAGGCTTTGCAGGCGCTGCAGGCCAGCGCGCCAGAGCACCCGTTAAGCCGGGTCGGCGCCGCAGATATTCGCCAGGCGTTTGCCGTGTTCACCGCATTTCTGGCCGAGTTTGGCTTGCACTACAGCCAGCCAGGTGAGCGCAACCTGACCGCGCTAAGTCCGATTGGCACACTCAAGCCCACGCTGTGTTTGCCAGCCACCATGCTGGCCGGGCCACGCGCGTTGGCGGCCAACTGCGAGTGTGTGATGGTTGATATCCGCGGGCTCAAGGGCTTTAGCGGGCCTGAGATGGTGGCCAACCTGCAGGGGCGATGGCCGGCGCTGCGCACACAGCGCATCAGCTTTCCCGACATGGCCACCGGCGAGGTCTACCCCGAGGTGATGGCCCGGGCGCTTGAAGTACCGGCGACACGGGTGAAACTGGCCGAGCTGCTCAAAACGCTGGCAGGAACGGCAAGCGTGATTGGCTTGCCCGCCATTTTGGGCATGCACAAACCCGACGCAGTGCATGCCGAGCTAGAGCGCCTGACCGGGCTGCAGATTTTTGAGGTGCCGACCATGCCGCCGTCTGTGGCTGGATTGCGCCTGCGCGAGCTGTTTGAGCAGGCGCTACCGCACAAGGGGGCCACGCTGATCCCGCAGCAAAAGGTCACGTCGCTCACGTTCGATGACAGCGGTGCCACGCTGGCCCTGAAAGACAGCTATGGCGACATCCGGATTCATGCACAGACGGTGATTTTGGCCACCGGCCGCTTCCTGAGTGGCGGACTGGACGCGCACCCTGACGGCATTCAGGAGCATTTGCTGAACCTGGCGGTCGCCCAGCCCGCCAGCCGCGCCGACTGGTACCGCGAGCGCTACACCGACCCGCGCGGCCACCCCATCAACCGCGCCGGCATTGAGGTCGATGCCCATTGGCGGCCCTTGGGTAAGGATGGCCGTGTTTACAACAAGCGCCTGTTTGCCGCTGGCTCCATACTGGCCCACCATGACTGGATTCGCAGCCGCAGCGGCGCCGGCATTGCCCTGGCCACAGCCTGGCAAGCCGTGGCCAGCGCCGCGCAATTTCTAGCCAGCGCGACCGACTGAGCGACTGATTCAGCGACTCAGCGAATCTGGCTGATGATGGTGTTGAGGCTGCCGTCCGGGTTGATCACACGCCAGTCGCTGCCCAGGCGCTGAACCGTGAAGCAACGCTCCTGGCCATTGCGGATTTTTTTCCAGGTCGCGCAATAACCCTGCTCCGACAGTCGCCAGACCCCGGTGTCGGTGGCCGCACCGCTGACCTCGGCCGTGCCATCGGCGCGCAGTTGCATCTCCAGCATCTTGCCCGCAGCAGGCCCGGCGGCTGCCGCGCCCACCACTGTCTTGCCAACCCAGGCTTTTTCGATCTCTTGCGGGCTCACGTTCACGTTTTGCGCCAGCACCGAGGTGGCTGTCAGCGCCACATTCATCAAACCAATCATGCTGAGGGCCGGGTTTCGAACATTCATAACCATAAAGTGTCTCCAGAGGGGTGGTGAAAAAACCGGGCTTGCCGCTTTCCACTTGTCGCTGCCATTGCGGCGTTTTAGTTTAACGTCCCCCAAAGTTGCCAGCGCATGCGCAGGCAACAGCGCAGCGTCGATCTGGGCACAGCAGGCGGTCAAATTCAGGGGGCTTGCTGCTGGCTCGCCGGCAGATACTGGTCGGCCATCAGCCGCTCCAGCTCGGCGCACTCCACCGGCCGGGTGATCAGATAGCCTTGCAGCAGGGTGCAACCCAGCATCAACAGCCGATCTTTCTGGGCTTGTGTTTCCACACCTTCCGACACGATGGTGATGTCCATGCTTTTGCCCAGGGCGATGATGGCCCTGACAATCGCTTCCGAGCGCAGGTTGCTGGTCAGGTCATTGACAAACGCCTTGTCGATCTTGAGCTCGGCCAGTGGCAGCATTTGCATGTAAGACAGCGACGAATAGCCCGTGCCAAAGTCGTCGATCGAAAAGCTCAGCCCCATGGCACATAGCTCTTGCATGCGGCGGATGACCAATTGGGTGTCCTGCATCACGATGCCTTCGGTCACTTCAAGGCGCAAACGTTGGGGTGTGGCACCGGTGTCCGTCAGAATATGCTTTACGCGCGTCACAAAGTCGGCCTCTGAAAACTGCCGTGGGCTGACATTGACACTGAGCGTCAGGTGCCCTAGCCCCGGCATCTGGGCCCAGCGCGCCAGTGTTTCACAGGCGCTGCGCATCACCCAGTCGCCCATGGCCACAATCGCCCCCGAGTCTTCGGCCAGTGGAATGAACTCCACTGGCGAGACCAGCCCACGGGCGGGGTGCTGCCAGCGCATCAGGCATTCGGCCCCCACCGCCTGGTCATGCGCGTTCACTTGCAGCTGGTAGAGCAGCTTGAGCTGGCCGTCACGCAGCGCCAGATTCAGGTCGTTGCTCAGGGTCATGCGCTCATTGGCAGCCCGTTGCGACTCGGGGTCGTACTGGCGAATCAGGTTACGCCCATCGTGCTTGGCCTGGTACATGGCAACATCGGCGCGTTTGAGAACTTCGGTCAGCGGCTCATCCACCAGGCCAAACAAGGCCACCCCGATACTGCCGCTGCAGTTGTAGCGCAGGGCCTGCGCCAGGCCGTCAAAGTCGCCGGTGGTGTCAAGCTCAAACGGTGACAACAGCGCCTGATGAACCGCCTGGGCCACCGCCAGGGTTTGCTCCATGGCCCGGGCCTCGCGGGTATCGAGCCCGGGCAGCATCACCACAAACTCGTCGCCACCCAGGCGCGCGGCCATGTCGTTGGGCCCAATCAGCAGCAGCAGGCGCTGGGCAATCAGCAGCAGCAACTGGTCACCGACCGAATGACCATGCGCATCATTGAGGTTCTTGAAAAAATCCAGGTCAACGAACATGATTCCGGCCAGCGTGCCCTGGGCAAGCGCCTTGTTCATCGCGGTTTGCAAAGCCTCCAGAAACATGCGCCGATTGGGCAACTGCGTCAATGGGTCAAAAAAGGCCAGCCGGCGAATGTCGGCCTCGGCTTTTTTATGATCCGAAATGTCGGTGAACGACCCGACAAAACCACTCAAGCCCGTGCTATTGTTGCGGATGGTGGTAATGGTCACCATACACGGCACATCATGCCCGTCACGGTGTTTGCACACCAGCTCGCCCTGCCAGCGCCCCTGTTTTTGCACCACAACCCAGATTTGGCGCACAACACCCACAGGCACCGACACCCCGCGCAGCATGGCGGTGGCCTGGCCGCTGAGTTGTTCGCCGGGGTAACCGAGCATGGCCGTCATGGCCGCGTTGGCGCGCTGGATGCGAGTGAGTTCGTCGGTCACGATCAAGCCAACCTGGCTCTCAAACGCTGCTGCGGCTATTTCCAGCCCGGTCTGCGCCTCGCGGTTGACGCGCGTCAATTCGCGCAGGCGACGGCTGCTTTGCCAGAAATACACCGCCAGCAGCAGCATGCCGGTAAGCATAGTCGCCGTCAGCAGCGCCGCTTTGCCGGAATGGTCTTGCCAAAGCACTTGCCACACCGGCCGCTCCTTCAGGCCTGGGTAGGCGTTCAGCCGGCGCATCAGCTCCTCAACCGTGCTGTAGTTGGCGGGCGTGGAAAACCCATGATAGCGACCGGCACGGGCCGCTGCAGCATCCGCCTGAATTTGCAACAGCGCCAGGGTCACAGCCTTGACCTGATCGCCCGGCGTGTGGTGCAAGGCCGCCCATGGCCACTCGGGGTACAGGTCGGTGGACAAGACTTGCGGAAACAGTTTGTCCGGCTGGCGGTTCAGGATGCGCAGGCGCGCCAGGTTCAGCGTGCCCTGGGCCTGCATTTGCTCCAGAACACCGGTGCGCACAATGCCCACGTCGGCTTGCCCGGCCAACACTTTTTGCACCACCTGGCTGTGAGGCACACCGGTGAGTGACAGCGTGACGCTTTTGCCCTGGAGCTTGATGTCGTGTTGACGAAAAATGTCGGCCGCCATCAAAAAACCGCCTAGCGAGTGCACCCCTACCGCCGCCACGCGTTTGCCACGCACATCCTCAAGCTCAACAATGCCACTGTTAGCCAGCGTAAAAATGACACTGCCAAACTGGTCAACCACCTGCGTGCCCACCAGCATGTTCAAGGTGGCCATGGGCCGCAGATGGTGCTGGTTGCGCAACACCACGTAATGCTCGGGGTTGGTGAAAACAAAGTCGATGTTGGTGCCAGCCACTGCGGCATCCAGTTCTTCGTAGCTCAGGGGAACAATCTCAAACCCGTGATCTGGCAGCAGTTGCGCCAGCAGCGCTGCGGTGGGTGCCCATTGGGCCTGGGTGTCAGGTTTGCTTTGAAACGACAACACCCCTATGCGTGAGGTATGTGCCAACGCTGCCCCGCCCACCAGCAGGCCAAGCAAAAAAGCCAGCAAAAAACGCAGCAGTCGCAACATGAAAGGCATTTAAGCATGCCCAGCACATCGGCGCTGGCAAGGGCTAACCCGCATCAGCCAGGGGCGGCGGCACCCAGGGTTTCCCAGCGCTCCAGCGCACTTAGCAGCGCATCGTCAATCTGGGCACTGCGCGTGGCCAGCTTCAGGGCGCGGGTGTTGTCGATGGCGTACAGGCTGCCGTCGGCCAGCAGGCCGGCAATCTCTTTTTGCTCGGCCTCCAGCGCCGCAATCAGGTCGGGCAGGCCGTCAAGCTCACGCTGCTCCTTGAAACTGAGCTTGCGGGCTTTGACAACTGGCGCGGCCGGGGTGACTGGCAGCGTGCTGGCTGACGTTGACTGCTCTTTTTTTGAGAGCTTGTCGCGCCCGTAGTTAAAGGGCTGAGAGCCCTTTTGACCATTATTCTTGGCAATCTCTCTGGCGCGGCGGCTTTGTGTCAGCCAGTCTTGCACGCCGCCTTCGTACTCGCGCCAGTGGGCATTGCCCTCAAAAGCGATGGTGCTGGTCACCACGTTGTCGAGAAAGGTGCGGTCGTGGCTGACCAGAAACACCGTGCCGTCGTAGTTTTGCAGCAGGTCTTCAAGCAGCTCCAGCGTGTCGATGTCCAGATCATTGGTGGGTTCATCCAGCACCAGCACATTGGCCGGGCGGGCAAACAGGCGCGCCAGCAGCAGCCGGTTGCGTTCACCACCACTTAACGACCGCACCGGCGAGTTGGCACGCGCTGGCGAAAACAAAAAGTCGCCCAGGTAACTTTTGACGTGTTGTTTGCGGTTGCCAATCTCGATCCACTCGCTGCCGGGGCTGATGAAGTCTTCAAGGGTGGCGTCCAGATCCAGCGCATTGCGCATCTGGTCAAAATAAGCCACCTCGATTTTGGCGCCCTGGCGCACCGTGCCCCAGGGGCTGTGGCCGGGCTCGGGCGCGGGAGAGTTGGGCGGGGCCGGGTCGGCCTTGAGCTCGCCCAGAATCAGCTTGAGCAGCGTGGTTTTGCCAGCACCATTGGGGCCCAGCAAGCCAATCTTGTCACCACGCAAAATGGTGGCCGAGAAATCATGCACGATTCGGCGCCCGCCAAAACTTTTCGACACATGGGTCAGCTCGGCCACCAGCTTGCCGCTGGCCGCACCACTGACCACGTCCATATTGACACTGCCAACCATGTCGCGGCGCGCCTCGCGTTTGGCGCGCAGCTCATCCAGGCGCACGATGCGGGCTGTGGCGCGGGTGCGCCGGGCTTCCACACCCTTGCGAATCCACACTTCTTCCTGGGCCAGCAGTTTGTCGGCCCGCGCGTTGATCACCGCCTCTTGGGCCAGCTGTTCTTCTTTTTGCAGCACGTAAGCGGCAAAGTTGCCGGGGTAGCTCAGCAGCTTGCCACGGTCAAGCTCAACGATGCGGGTGGCCACATTGTCCAAAAAGGAGCGGTCGTGGGTAATGGTGATGATGCTGCCCTTGAAATCGACCAGCAGGCCTTCGAGCCACTCAATGCTGTCCAGGTCAAGGTGGTTGGTGGGTTCATCAAGCAGCAACACGTCCGGCTGCACCACCAGCGCTTGCGCCAGCGCCACGCGTTTTTTGGTGCCACCTGACAGGGTGCTGAGAACGGCGTCGGGGTCGAGGTGCAGGCGGTGCAGGGTTTCGCTGACGCGCTGCTCCCAGTTCCAGCCGTCCAGCGCCTCAATCTCGCTTTGCATCGCATCCAGGTCGCCGTGGCCCTGGGAATATTCATCAATGAGGGCTCTAGCCCTTTCCACACCTTGGCTGACAGCTACAAACACCGTAGCGTTTGCATCAAGTTGTGGCTCCTGCGCCACATAGGCGATGCGGGTGTGGGTTTGCACCTGCAGGGTGCCGTCGTCGGGGCGATCCATACCACCCAGAATTTTGAGCATACTGGACTTGCCAGCGCCATTGCGGCCAATCAGGCCCACGCGCTCGGCCGATTCCAGGGAAAAATCAGCGTGGTCGAGCAGCGCAACGTGCCCGAATGCCAGCTGGGCGTCAAGTAAGGTAATAAGTGCCATGAGGTGCGGATTATCGCCGGGTGGGTCAGCAAGCACCAAAGGCGCAAGGTCTGATAGAGCAAACCGACCCGGGCCTGTGCGACCCCTGCTGGGCTGCGCTGACCAGAAGCCGCTGGACCAGCCGCGCCTGGCCCGATAATTGGCGCTTCATCTGGAGTCCAACATGCCGATTTTTGAGTACGCCTGCCAAGCCTGTGGCCACCCTTTTGAAGCGCTGGTGCGCTCTGACACCACACCTGAGTGCCCTAAGTGTCATTCCACGCAGCTTGAAAAACAGCTGTCGGTGTTTGCCACCACCAGCGCTGGCGCATCAGCCGCTGCGTTGCCCGACCTGCCCAGCGGCTGCGGTGCCTGTGGCAACCCGGGCGGACCGGGGGCCTGCGCGTTTCGCTAGGGCGGCGCTGGCGCAGCCCTGCTGGCCTGGCGCAATCAAACCCATTCAATCGGTCCGCCGTACATGGCAACGGTACGGTCTGCTGTGAGTAGTGCGAAACCTTCGACCGTTGCCTGCGCGATAAGAATGCGATCAAACGGGTCTTTGTGGATCAAAGGCAGGCTTGCTACAAAAACGGCATGGGCGCTGGTCACTGGCAACTCGGTGTAGTCGTTGTCCGTCAAGCCGCGTCGAAGCAAAGAGGCGTCCACTTTGAAATCATCCCGGCCCAAGCCACTTTTTATGACGATCTCCCAAATGCTTGCGGCACTGAAAAACAGCCCATGCTCGGGATTGCTCATCAATGACCGTGCTTTGGCTGAGAGCTTATCGGGTTCATTGGCCGCCCAGATCAGTAAATGGGTATCCAGCAAGAACTTCAAGGCTCATTCCCGGCAAACATCCCCGCAATCAGGCCGTCGCCCATTCGGTCAAAATCATCAGGAACCTGCATCGTGTCCCTTAAAAACCCAAACCGCTTTTTAGCCCCGTTGGGCGCTGCTGCGATGGCGCTGACAATCACTACCGGTTTACCCGATTTGGCAATGACAAAAGGTGTACCTTTCTGAGCCTGTGCAATCAGCCGGGAAAGATGGGTTTTGGCTTCATGGATATTGACGGTTTGCATGACAGGCCCCGGTGAACTAAGTTAACGAACTAAGTCTGGATTATGGCTGAGCCATCATCGAAGGTTCCTAAAGCGGGTTGGGCCCAAAAAAACTGCACCCAGCTAGATCGACAAACCGAATCACAAGCCGCGCTGCCAGCTCGGCCTGAGTTTGGCCGCCTGGGGCTGCGTTATAGCGGCCCTGACCTGCTGCAGCAAGCGCTCTTTTTCAGCCCCCAGCACACCTTTGAGCACCAGCCAGTTGGAGGCATGGTCGCTTCTGAAGACCGTGCGTTTGAGCTCCAGCGCCTCCAGAAACCACTGCATTTCAGCAAACAGCTCGGGCAGGTCCAGCGGTTCCCACTCTGGAAAAGCGTCACGAAAACGCTGATCACCCAGCGGAAAACTCACCACCAGCGTGGCCAAGTATTCCGGCTGGGTCAGATTGGCCAGCCGCGCCGAGTTCTGCGCGTGCTGGCGTGACAGCACCCGACCGCCCAGGCCGTTGAGCAGCATCACGGAACGAGTGATGCCTGCATCCCGCAGCTTGTCCAGCGCATCCCGGGTGCTGTCAAAGGTTTCGCCCTTGTGAACGCGTTGCAGCACCTCGTCATCACCCGACTCTGCCCCCACATAGACCAGCGACAAACCGGCCGCACGCAGTTCCTGCAGCTCGCTGACGGTTTTGTGGCGCAGGTTGCGCGGCAGGCAATAGCTCGAAATGCGCCGCACTCCCGGAAAATGCGTCTGAATGGCTGCCAGCAGCGTCACCAGTCGCCGGGTGGACAGCACCATGGCGTCGCCGTCGCCCAGAAAAAACCGTGGCACGGCGCTGCCGCCCATCAGCTCGGCACACTGGGCAATGGACGCCAGCACCTCAGATTCGTCGCGCAGGGCAAACTTTTTCTGCGGTGCGGTATACATCTCGCAATAAGTGCATTTGTTCCAGGAGCAGCCGTTGGTCAGCGGCAGGATCAGTGACTGCGCTTCGCTGGGCGGGCGAAACACCGGTTCGATGTAGCGGATGGGGAATTCTTGGGGCATCAGGGGTTGCGCTGGTGGGTGTCAGATTTTGGCACTTGGCTCAGCGCCAATTGTTGCAGGTGCAGATTGATTTTTGCAACCCGTTCAGTTGCCTCATTGCGTTGATGCGCCAGACGTTCCCGCAACAACGACAACATTGAGAGTGTTTTCGTGCTGCAGCCCTTATTCTGCATGCGCTACCAGCTATCACAAATGAAGCAACGTCAGATCTGCCTGCATGGCCTGCGCGATCAGGCGCATATCGGCATCGCTGACCTGAAACAGGCCAAACCTGAATTTATAGCCCCAATGCGCCCGGTCTTCGGCAAATTCAAGCGATTCGAGCAGCGCCGCAATCGGGGCCTCAAGTGCTGCCACATAGGCCACGTCACGGCGAAACGGCACAAAGCCGCCACCCATGTCAAACGCATACGGCGCACCTGGCAGCACCACCCCGATCGAGACAAAACTTTGCAGACGGTCTTTGCCACCCAGGCTATTGGTGGGTGCGTAATACACCACCCGGTCGCCCGGTTTCACCCGCCTGAGCGGTGCACATTTGCCGTGGCACACCTGCATAAAGCCCCGCTGCGGCGTGGCGCAACCCAGCCGCGCGTGGGCGGCGCTGGCCACGGCAATCCAGTTGTGGCGCTGCGGGGTGCTGTCAAACAAGGGCATGCAAACCCACCCGGTTGCCATCCAGATCGGTGATATGGGCAAAAAAGCCCATGCCCGGTGGCAGCGCCTGGCGTGGCAAGACAACTTGCCCGCCTGCTGCCAGGGTACGCGCCAGCGCGGCGTCCAGGCTGGGCGTCGCATCCAGATACACCAGTGTGCCGCCGGTCGCCAGCGCGGGTGCCGTGGGCCCCATCATCAGCGCGCCACCCACACCACCTCCCGCCATGTCATAGGGAAAGACGGCACCCTGCGATGGTCCCATGGCCTCGCGGCGCATCGGGCGTTGCGTAACTACCTCAAAAAAGGCTTGTGCCCGATCGAGTTGAGTGGTGGGGATTTCAAACCAGCTGATGGCGTTTTTCATGGGTTATTCCTGTTGTATTGAAGAGACCCGAATGATGCTTGGGGCCTACTGACAGCGTGGTGTCAGTAGGTTTCGCATCTGGAAACCGAGCCATGTTCGTCGCGCCAACCGGGTGGACCTGGCGTGAAATCTGATCTGCAGCGGGCTCACGCATGAGCGCAGCCGGTCTGTGCGCAACCCATTTCCGAGCGCTCATTTTCATGCCCGCCTGGTGTGTTTCACCGGCTGGCAGTTTCTGCGCACGCCACTCAAACCACTGTCGATATGGCGCTGGTAAGCGTTTTGGACAGAAAGTCATACACCGCGCGAATGCGCGGGCTGGTATGAATTTCGCGGTGAACCACCAGCCACATCGACAAGGGCGGGATGCGCAGCAGTTCAGGCAACACCGCAACCACCTCGGGGTCAGTGCCCGCCATGTAGCCCGGCACAAAACCAATGCCCAGGCCGGCCCGCAGTGCTTGCCATTGAACAATGTAGTCGTCCGTACGTAGCACGAAAATTTCCTTAGCGGCGGCAAAGCCCATTGCCTTGAAGCCATTGAGTATGGTGGTATCGGTATCGCCGCCAATCAGTTCGTGGGCCGCAAGGTCGGCAGTCTGCGTTATCGGACGGCTGCGTGCCAGATAGGCGCGGTGGGCATATGCACCCACAGCTACATCGCCAATTTTTTTGGCAATCAGGCCACCTTGTTTCGGGCGAACCATGCGCACGGCAATGTCGGCCTCACGCCGCAGCAAGTTGCTGACGGTGTTGCTGGCGACTAGCTCGATCTGAATACCAGGAAGCGCCTGGCGCATTTCAGCGAGCACGACCGGAAGCAAATACACGGCAACCGGGGTGCTGGCGGTGATGCGCACTGTGCCGGTGCTTTGCGACTGTGCCCCGGTCAGCCGACGCGCCATTTGGTCGGCACCATCGGCCATGCCCTGCGCGGCATCGGCCAGATCAAGGGCAATGGCAGTCGGCACCAGGCCGCGACCGGTGCGTTCAAACAGCACCACGCCCAATTGGCTTTCCAGTTCCGCCATGTGCCGGCCCAGGGTTGGCTGGCTGGTGTGCAGTGTCTTGGCCGCCGCCAACAGGCTGCCGCATTGCAGCACGGCCAGGAAGGACCGCACCAAACTCCAGTCAAACGGGAGGCGTGTTTGGGTGGTCATGTGGATGTATGCAAATTTGCATTTCAGGTATGGACATTCATGCAATTGTGCGGCAGGTGGATTGATTTGACAATTCAGGCCTCGCAACCTCGGTTGTCATTTGCAAGGAACATCACCATGCCTGCTACTGTTTTGATTTTGGGTGCACGCGGCCGTTTTGGGCTGGCCGCTGCCCGCGCTTTTGCCGATGCCGGCTGGCGTGTGCTGGGCCAAATGCGCACCGACGCGCAAGCTCCCGCCGAGCTGACTACTGACCGTCGCATTCAGTGGCTGGCGCTTGACCTGTTTGACGGTCTCGCTTTGGCCCGGGCTGCTCAAGGTGCCAGCGTAGTGGTTCATGCGCTGAGCCCTGCCTATACCAACAAGGCGTGGCAGGCGCAGGCACTGCCGATGACAGAGGCCGCCATCGGCATCAGCCAGACGCTCAATGCCACCTTGATGTTCATGGGCAACATCTACAACTTCGGCGTGGACATGCCCGCCGTGCTGTCAGAGGAAACGCCCCAGCGGGCCAGCACGGTCAAGGGGCAAATCCGCATTGCCATCGAGGAGCGGATTCGTGGCAGTGGTGTGCGTGCCATCGTCATTCGCGCCGGGGATTTTTTTGGCAGTGGCAGGGGTAGCTGGTTTGACCAGGCAATAGTGAAAGATATTCAAAAGGGCAAGTTCACTTACCCAGGCCACAAAGATGTTGCAACCGCATGGGCCTATCTGCCAGACCTGGCACGCACCTTTGCGCTGGTTGCGGCGCGGCAAGAGCAACTCGACACCTTTGAGGTCTTCCATTTTGCCGGCCATGCCCTGACGGGTCAGCAGTGGCTAGATGCCGTGGAGCCAATCGCGCAGGCGCAGGGCTGGATCAAGCCGGGTGCAAAACTGCACTACAGTAAGTTGCCTTGGCCGCTGATGCGTTTTGGTGCGCTGTTTGTGCCAACCTGGGCGGCACTGCTGGAGATGCGTTATCTCTGGAACACCGTCCACGCACTGGACAATCACAAGTTGGTGGCGCTGCTTGGGGCCGAGCCTCACACGATATTGCCACAGGCTGCAGCCCGGGCGTTGCAAGACCTGGGCCTTATCAACAACGCAGCTGCAGTACCTGCCTGCCAAGGCCCTCCGAGCACTGGCACTTTTAATGCCAGGGTTCGCGCCCGGTTGCGATGGCCTCGGGTGAATGGCATAAATTAACGGTAGCGCCGAAGAATAAAGCGCAAGCAGCTATCGATCTAAGAGCATCGACAATAACATTGACGCGACCCAGCCCAGCACAGCGCCCAGGAGGTCGAGGCCTATTTGCTGCACATGATCAACGAGCGCCACCTGTCCTACAGCACCATGAACCAGGCCGCCTGCGCGGCACGCTTTCTGTACGAGAAAGTCTTGGGACGCGAGCGCGAACTCTTTCCCATCGCCATGGCCAAAGTGCCGTCCAAGCAACCAGAGCTGCTCGCGCGTGAGGAGATCGCCCGACTGTTTGCCAGCTGCTCTCACCCGGTACACCGCATGCTGCTGCAAACCATGTACGCCAGGCGTTGCGCCAATTTGGCGGCTGTGCTGAAGCGTCGCCCGCGAATGATCTGCACAATTTGAAACAAGCAGTTGGCGCGTCGCATCGGGAGAGCAATTTTGAGTGCATTTTAGTGCTGTAGCCCTTATCGTATATGTGCTGTATGCTCTCAAAAATGTAGCGACGCCAAATCGCACTGCAGGCAAGCCAGAGCATGAGTAGCTGTGGCTGGGGCGCGTGCCATCGGCGCTTCGGGCGAGGCCCAGAACAGGTCAGTAAAAGCTATGCGCCTGATCCCCCTTGGGATGGGCTTGTGGCATCATTCTGCGGGCGTGAGTTAACTGCATAAAGTCAGGCCAAGGACAACACGATGACCATTTGTGAGGTGTATGTGGGTGACCTGAAAGACCCAAAGTTCAAGTGGCAAGCTGGCAACTGGAACGGCAACCTGCCGGCCCGGCTGTCGCCTGTCTTTCCTGCCTTGCCAGGAAATTACAACCGGACTTACGAAGCCTGGGTGACCAAGGTCGGTGTCTTGTCGAAACAAGCCGATTTTGGGGGCCAGGTGGCTAAAGTGACCAAGTTGCAAATTCTGGATTTCATTGCCTCAAGCTACACCCGAGAAGACTCGCCAGAGATGCAGGCGCGAATCCATGATCTGACCCAATTTGTGAACTCGCTGGACGAATGCCAACCCTTCGCGCTGGTGGCAACCGAGTGGTAAGAAACGAATCACTCCCATGAACATGGCGCATGCCAACCCAAGAAAAAAGCGATGATGACATTTGTCCCACTTGACGAAATCCGCATCAACCGAAGTTTATGGACGGTACCCAGCGCCGAGCGCGCCTTGGACGGCTGGCTGGAGGGCAAACCGTCCGAGCAACAGACCCGCGTGGCCATTGCATCCGCTTTGGCCGCGCGTGCTATCTGGAAGCCAAGCGCACAAGGTCTGGAACTTGCCGCGCAACTCAAGGCCTTGATCGGATGGCGCATTCAAATTCAGTTTTGGAATCCCATCATGTCCATCTTGGAAGACGAGGGGCCATTTCCGTTGGACGGCGACTGTACCGACGTTTTGTTACTGCAAAGTGGCGACTTTCTTCAAGCCTACATCGCCCTGAGAAACGCCCAGGAAGTTCCCAATGCTGATGGCTACAGCCCCTTGGGTTACCTACGATCCGTGGATGGTGTGGCGCATGGACTGGCCCCCTTGTCAGCCATCTACGCCATTTGGCCATTGGCAAAAAGCTGACCAATCAAGGTGCCCCATGACCAACCAACACAATGAGCTTGGCGCTTTGGCAGCAAAGCAACTTGACGGCAATGAAGTTTTTCGCTGTGGCGGCAATGCCTTGCCACAGCGCGTGCTTGATTTTTGGCGCTGGGCTTACTCCAATCTGGCAGCCAACAATTTGCGCGGACACCTTGCAGAATTTCTTGTCGCATCGGACTTGCACATTGCGCGTGGGGTCCGCATCGAGTGGGACGATTGTGACCTTCGCACGCAAGCCGGCAGCAATGGCATCAAGATCGAAGTCAAGTCTGCAGCCTATTTGCAGGCTTGGCGTCAATCCAGGCCATCGGTGATTTCTTTTGATATTGCCCCGTCACGGGCCTACAACGCCAAAATCAATTCAAGGGACAGCGTGGCCACTAGAAACGCCAAGGTGTATGTTTTTTGCTTGCTGGCCCATAAAGACAAGCCGACGCTTGATCCCACCAACCTCGACCAGTGGGAGTTTTATGTTCTTTCGACGCAAAGACTCACCGATGAATTGGGAAAGCAGAAAACACTGTCACTCAACCGACTCTTGCGCCTGGGTCCAAGGAAATGTCGATATGGTGAAATTTCACAGGCTGTTGATGCGGTGCTGTTGGACGATACCAAGCCGGCGGTCGGCTGATGTCTGTCGCTTGTGCACTGGGATGGCAATGTTGAGATCAATTTAGTGCTGCAGCCCTTATCCTACCTGCGCTGCCAGCTCTTAATCATGAAGCAAATCAAGGCTGATTTGAGAAGGTCCAAACCTGGGCGTCTCGGCCCGACCTGCGGGTGAACCTGGTGCCTCAGGGCGACGATGCCAGATGCAGCCTAATTTCGTTGCGCCGCATGCACTACGGCATATACGACGATTTGCAGCGCGCATAAACCGCCACCCCGGTCCAGGCCGGACCGGCGTCACGCCGCTTCGCCTGCATTCAAGTTAGATCTTGAATGCAGAGGTTTGGACGAGGAGAAAAAGACGACACCGACATCTATGGGCTCGTAAAGAAACCGATCCCCACGAGCGTTAACAGAGTCAAACCCATCACGATCAGGGTAAAGCCAAGGATCGTTGAAGCCTTGTACATGGCGGGTGAAGGGGCATCAACCAGATGTTTTTCAAGCTCACCAGATTCAAGAAGACGCTTGTACTGCAGCGGATGATCGTGTTTGAGGTCATCCAGCGTGACCGTACCCGTGAACATGACGCGCTCCAGCGGGAACTTGCCCGGACGGAAATGATTGTTGAAAAAAAGCACCGTAAACAGAAACACGATGCAGAACTGCCTCAAAAAAAGGTCTGCGCCTGATCGAGTTGTGTGGTGGGGATTTCAAATCAGATCAGCGCGTTTTTCGTCGATCATTCCTGATGTATTGAAGAGGGGCCGGTGAACGCACTGAAATCAAATTTTCCAGTCAGGGTCGTTACGCAGGCGTGGGCAGACCCTTGCCATGGTTGACTTCCTGCCAGAAAGTAATAACCGGGCTGGGTCAAAAAGTTTCCCAGTCCGAGTCGCTGGTCGCCGTTGAAGATGAGGCAGATGGCGCAGCCAATGGTGTTGGTGTTTTGGGTTTGGGTGCTGGTCGGCTCGGTGCAGCCGTTTTTGCGCGTGCAGCGGCACCTTTGGGCACACCACCAGCGCGCCGGTCAGCACCCTTGAAGTTGCTCACCTGGGGCGGGTGCGAGCGCACTGCTGCTGTCGGTATCGCAAAGTGGGTGCTGTCACCAGCCCCCAGCTTGAACACTGCCACGGTTTGCACCAGCTCTTGTGCCTGGCTCTTCAGGCTGTTGGCCGCTGCCGCCATTTGTTCCACCAGAGCGGCGTTTTGCTGGGTCACCTGATCCATCTGCGTGACGGCTTCTCCCACCTGGCTGACACCCTGGCTTTGTTCGTTGCTGGCGGAGCTGATTTCACCCATGATGTCGGTGACACGTTTGATGCTGGTCACCACCTCCTGCATGGTGGTGCCGGCCTGGTCCACCAGCGCTGTGCCTTGCTCCACTCGCCCCACACTGGCGCTGATCAGGGCCTTGATTTCCTTGGCCGCCTCGGCACTGCGTCCGGCCAGGGACCGCACCTCACTGGCCACCACGGCAAAGCCACGACCCTGCTCACCCGCGCGGGCGGCTTCCACTGCCGCGTTCAGCGCCAGGATGTTGGTCTGAAAAGCAATGCCGTCAATCACACTGATGATGTCGGCAATCTTGCGGCTGGCCTCATTGATGCCTTTCATGGTTTCAACCACTTGGGCGACCACTTCGCCACCTTGCACCGCTACGGCGCTGGCACTCATGGCCAGCTGGTTGGCCTTGGCGGCGTTGTCGGCATTCCGTTTCACGGTGGAAGACAAATCTTCCATGCTGGCCGCGGTTTGCTCCAGGGCGCTGGCCTGCGACTCTGTGCGGGCGCTCAGGTCGCTATCGCCTTGGGCGATTTCGGCGCTGGCGGTGGCCACGGACTCGCTGCCGTGGCGCACGCGGGCCACCACGACTGAGAGGCTGGTTTGCATGTCGCTGAGGGCTCGCATCAATCGGCCAATTTCGTCCTGGCTGCGCACCACAAAGGCATGCGACATGTCGCCGCTGGCAATCTGCTCGGTCACCCTGATGGCTTCATGCAGCGGCTGCAAAATGGCGCGCCGTATGGCCCAATAACCGAAGCTACCTGCCAGCAAGGCCAGCACCAGCACCGCCAGCACCGTATTGATGATCTGGCTATTGACCCGGTTGGTGGCCGCAATGTCCACCTTTTTCTGCGCCATTAAGGCCATCAGCGCCAAGCGCGTGGCGGTAAATTTTGTGGCGGCATCCGTTTTCATGTTGTCGGTGGCTTTTTCGTAGTCACCTGCCCTGGCAAGGTCTATGGTTTGCTTGCTGCTGTCTTGGTAGGCTTTCCAGGCCTGGCTGAATTTGTCAGCCAGTAGTTTTTCACTTTCCAGCGCGCCAGCCAGGTAGGTCTTCCAGGACGCGTTCAGATCTGTGCTGGCCTGGTCTGCCAGTTTGAAAGGGGCCTCGGCCTCGCTGGCGGCACTCTCGCCCATGGCCTGCAGGATGCTGCCACGGCGCAGGTGCAGGCTGTCCATGACTTCGTTGAGGCCCACCATGGCTGTGACATCGCGTTCGTAGTCGTGCGTCACGCTGGCAATACCGCGCACGCCCATCAGGCCTGTGACCAGCAGGGCAAGCAGCAAGCCGCCCGCCAGCAACATCAGCCTGAAGTTGATTGTGATTCGTTCAAACATGGAACACCTCTTTTATAGCGGGCGCGCATTCTGGGTGTGGCGCGCCGCCAACAGCGCCATACCCGGTTGAGGCAAATAACCTAGAGGGTTGGTCATTGCCACAGTACCGATTTCCGCCTTAGTTCTTCTTAAGCAGGTCGGCTACTTTTTTGGCGTTACCGGTGGGCTGTCCCACGGTGATCAGGCCCATGGGGCGCACCATGGACGGGCTCTTGATCATCTTGGCATCGCCGGGGGCGGCCTTCATGTGGACATTGGCTGCAGCACCAAAACCACCGGGCGTGCGTGACACCCAGGTGATGACTTCCTTGGGCGAGCGCACCTCGGTGGTGCCTTTCACATAGTCTGCACCATCCATCATGGCCTTCTTGAAAAACTGGCCCGGTGCCAGCGAGGGCTCGGTGGCCACGACCTTGATCGGCAGATCAGCCCCCCCGACGTCTTTCCAGTTGGTGATCTTGCCGGTGCCGATGTCCATGAGCTGGGCCTTGGTCAAAGCCGTCACCGGGTTGCTTTTGTGAACAATCACCACCAGTTCGTCTTCGCCAATCTTGGTGTACACCAGGTTGGCCGGCGCGGTGACGTCGCGGTTTTCTGCCTTGGCGGCTTTTTTGGCAGCACCGACGGAGTCCTCCAGCGTGTCGCCCACGGTGGCCATGCTGACCTTGCCATCAATCAGCGCAAGTGTGCCGCGGCCCGTGCCGACGCCGTTGAATTTGATATCGACCCCCGCTGCCTTGATGTCGGCCAGGCGGGGTTCGATCACATCAGCCCAGGGGGTTGTGCCGCCGGAAATTTCGAGCGTTTGCGCACTCACAGACCCTGTCATGCCCGACAGCGCCAGAAGGGCCGAAATCACCAGTGTGGAGCGGATTGCGTTCATTTTCATTTCAGAGGTCCTTTTCAAGGGTTGAGGGAAAAATATGCAGCTTGGGTTTTTTGGCTGCAGCGGCAAAGTAGACCCCCACATGGGTCACTGAGATTGGTAAATACCAAGGTTAGGCCATCTGTCTTTCAAATTCACGCGGATTCAAAAAAAAATTCACAGTAATTTGTTCTATGTCAATATTTTGAAAATTTTCTGTCGAGTGGCAACGCACGCTGGCCAGCATTTCAACCCCGCCCGGTCAGTTTTGGCCAGACAGGTGCACTCTGTCGCGTTGTCCATCCGGCTCGCCCTAGAATTTCACAGAAGCAAACTGGCATTGTTCGGAGCGGTGATGGACAAAATTGACCTCAAACTCAACATGAAGCACTTGTATCAGGCCAATTCCAAGGCCGTGGTGCAGGTGGATGTGCCCGCGTTGAACTTCCTGATGATCGACGGCATCGGTGACCCCAACACCTCGCCCGCTTACGCCCAAGCGGTTGAAGCCTTGTTTTCCGTGTCCTTTGCGGCCAAGTTTCTGGTCAAAAAAGGGCCGCAGGCGCTGGACTACGCCGTGATGCCACTTGAAGGGCTTTGGTGGGCCGACGACATGACGGTGTTTGCCAGTGCCGACAAGTCAAAGTGGCAGTGGACGATGATGATTTTGCAGCCCCACTTTGTCAGCGGCGACACCATTGACCGCGCCTTGGCCGAGACTCAAAAAAAGAAAAACCTGCCAGCCGTTGACAGGCTGCGCCTGGAAGAATTTCATGAAGGCCCTTGCGCCCAGTTGTTACACGTTGGCCCATTTTCTGACGAGGGCCCAAGCATTGCCCGCTTGCATGACTTCATCGACGCCAGATCCAGCCGCACCGGCAAGCATCACGAAATTTACCTGAGCGATATCCGCAAAGCGGCCCCAGAAAAATGGAAAACCATCATCCGCCAACCCATGCGCTCAGTAGCCGGTGCGCCTTGATGGAAAACAAACCCAACAACACCATGACAGAGGAATCACCATGACCACCCCACGCGTCGCCAATTTGCTGGAAGACATTCGCCGGCTCAGTGAAGACCGTTTTGCATTGGTGCAAGCGCTGCGCCAGCTTGTGCTGGATTTGGACCCGGGCGTTTCTGAGGAGGTCAAATACGGCGGCTTGCTGTTTTCGGCGGGCAAGCCTTTTTGCGGGGTTTTTGCCTACGCCAAGCATGTGTCGCTGGAGTTTGGTGACGGTGCAGCGCTGCCTGACGATCACAAGGTACTGGAAGGTGAGGGCAAACTGCGCCGCCATATCAAGCTCTGCGCGCTCGATGACGTTGAACAAAAACACGTGCTGCATTACATGACGCTGGCGCTGCGCGCCCTTGACGGCAAATCCAAGCATGGCTGAGTCCGGCATTAATCAACAGTTAGCCAGCATGACCCCCGCGGATTTCACCGATGAAATCTGCCGCCGCTTTGCGGGTGTCGTGCCCAAGGCCAGTTGGGGCGAAACCGCGCTGTTTTACAACCCCGGCCAATTGCTGGCCCATGGCGTGTACTTTTGCACCCTCAAGCAGCATGACGGCGACAACGACAAGGCCTCGGCACTGAACCGCACCGGTGTGTTCAGAGTCGCCATTGGTCTTGCCCCAGCCAGCTACGTCAAGCTTTTTGGCGCAAAACCTGCCCGACCGCTTAAAGGCGGCTGTGTGGCCACCGGTCATGATTTCACTGCCTTGAATGTGCTGATGCCACACCCGGTGTACGCCTGGATGGGCTGGGCACAGGTTCTGAATCCCAGTCGGGAACGGTTTGATGAGATCTTGTCGCTGATCGCCGAAGCCCATGCACAGGCGGTGGACAAGTTCAACAAAAAAACAGCGGTCAAGCCCGCCAAAGGCGGCGCCTGACAGGGCTGGAGATGTTATGGCCCGAGGTTGATCCAATCATTCAGCAACACCATAAATTGCGCACTTACTCTGGGCCCTGCGAGGCGTCTGTGGATACCTTTCGGCGTGCTGATCTGGTGGACCTGTCGCTGGGCTTGATTCGCGCGGGCCTGAATCCAGCGTTTATCCAGGCCGTGCGCGCGCAGTTTCCCAATGCCCATTTCCATGCGCGACTGGTGGCGTTTACCGGCCGGCAGTTGCTTCGCACGCCGCTCAATCCCTTGCCGATGATGCGTTGGTAGGTGCACGTTGCCAGGGGTGCTTCAAAACCAATAGTTGGCTACGCTTATTGAATAAGGGCTAGCAGCCTGTCGGACTTAGCGATTCAAATTTGAATTTCCAATCTGCTCAAAATTAGGCAGTTTGGTTTGATTTTGCGAATTTTGAGCCTTCTCAAGCTTTTCTCCCCTTATCCAACTTTTGGACGCAACTGCCAGCGCTTGACTTCCAGGCCAGGCACCAGATTCCATTCACCAGTGACTTTGCTCATCCGCGCAAGGAGACTGCCTGACCTCATCCCGACTTGAGAGCCCCGGCTCCACCGTTTGCTTGCGAACAGCGTAACACTCTGCCGCCACGTCCAGGTGCCACGCCGTGTGGCATCTGCCTTCGGGGGGGCGGGGCTCTGTAAAACGTTCGCCAGTGGGGAGGTTTGGGGCCACGGCCGGCAGTGGCCACCCGGCGTTGACGTTGTTTTCGGTGTCCAGGGTGGTGGCGGGGCGTGGCTTGCTGCTCTTGCAGAACTTTGAGCATCGGCTGGACCTCTTGTGGGGGCGCGGTCAGGTGGTGGCCACCACCAGCATCGTGTCGGCATCCACCCCGGCCTGCGTTGTAGCCGGCGGCGCGCTCTTCGCGTCAGGGCGCGCGGGGGCTGTGGGTGTCTTCGTGGCTTTTGCCCGTCTCATCAGCTTGGCTGGCGCGCCTCTCTGTCATCGGCCTTCGGGGCGTAGGTTGCGACGCTGGCGATCTTGGTCTGGCGCCGCCAGGCAGGAGGGGTCTGCGCACTGGTTCTTTGGGCAGGCTCATGCCGTCAGGGACTGCTGCGGCCGCCTCAGCCAGGCCAGCAGTTCCGGCCCTTGGCTCTCTTCAGCGACATGTGGCCATGCGAGGGCGCTGTGGCGAGGCGTTGGCGTGGATCTTGGTGCCCCAGACAGACCGTACCCATCTTGAGCAGTTTCATCGCGGGCCATTTCCAGCCTGCACAAACAGGCCAGCGAGTTCATCGATAAGGAAGGTGGCTAAGGTCTGGTCGGGGTGGCTCCGCCAATGTGCGAAAGGCCACAGAGCGGTGGCCATTTCCATGCGGCTGGAGAACCCCGGTTGAATAACCTAACCAAAGCGCTGGATGGTGGCCTTTGAGCCGCGACCGGCATATTGGCGAGTCAGATTGGAAGATCGAGGCTATCGATGACTTCGACAAAGCGTGCCAATGGTCCTGGGTGAGCCAATCGTCTACTGATGGGGGCAGCAGGTAGTCGGTCTTGCGGTCAGTCAGAATGAAGTTCGACATGCTGGTATAAATCCTTCTTAAGCCAGGTTCATTATAACTTTATTACTACACTATCAATAGCAAAAGAAGAATTTTTCAGTGGCGTTTATAGTCCGACAGGCTGCTAGAAGGCTTTTTTATAGTTAAACCTATCGCTGCCATATGCAGCGGGCCGTACTAGTCGCCCACCCCACTACCGCGTTTCAAGCCCGTCAAAACAAGTGCTGAGCACTAATGCAATGATCTCGTCGTTGCTGTACAAGTCGCCCATTTTCAGGAACTCCAGCACCGGGTCGCAGGCGCGGGCATACAGGGTGTAAAGCACGGCAATGGGTGGCAGTTTGGGGTTGAGCACACCTTGGGCTTGTGCTGCCTCGATCCAGGCACCCAGACGGTCGCTGACGTCCATCAGGCCGTCCATGTAGTCCTTGTTGTTCATCAGCGTGGTGCGCAGACTGGAGTTCTGGCTGGGCAGCGACGGCATTTCGCCCACCAGTTTCAGGCCCATGGTCCACTGCACCACGCCGCGCAACTTTTCCAGGGCAGAGGCGTCAGCGGGCAAGGCGTCCAGAAAAGCCTGCGCCCGGCGCATGACCGACACCATGGCGGCAGCGGCCAGGTCTTCCTTGCTGGGGAAATGCTTGTAAAGGCTGGCTTTGGCAATACCCACGTCGGCGGCTACCTCGTCCACCGTCATGGCCTCAAAACCCTTCTCGGCCAGCAGACGGTTCACACAGGCAATGATGGCGTCTTCACGCGCCAGCAGCATTTGTGCCTTGAAAGAGACTTTGGGGGGGGTAAGTGTCGCCATCGCTAGATTGTAGCCGCAAGGGTCTTTAAATATCCACAATAGTTCTATTTATTACCATTTGGTTTAAATTTGAACTGACTAGTATAGAATTGGCCTCATCATTTCAAAGGAGTGCATGTGTCGATCAAAGTTGCCATCGTGGGTTCAGGTATTGCCGGTCTGGCTGCAGCCCATGTGCTCAAGGGCAAGGTTGACCTGACACTGTTTGAAGCTGGCGACTATTTTGGCGGGCACACCCACACGGTAGACGTGACCCTGCCCACCGCGCAAGGGCCTGTCACGCAGGGTGTGGACACCGGCTTTCTGGTGCTCAACGAGCGCACCTATCCGCGACTGATTCGCCTGTTGGCCGAACTCGACGTGGCAACCACACCCTCGGACATGTCGTTTTCGGTGCAGGCCCTTGACTTTGCCAAGGGGCGGCCCGTGCAGTGGAGCGGCTCCAGCCTGAACACGGTGTTTGCCCAGCGAGCCAACCTGGTCAACCCACGCTTTTGGGGCATGTTGCGTGACCTGTTGCGTTTTAACGCCCTGAGCACGCGTCTGGCACTTGACGGATCAGAGGCGCAGTTGCGCCAGCCGCTGGGCGATTTTTTGCGCGAGCAGGGCTTTGGCAGCGCTTTTTGCGACTGGTACTTCTTGCCCATGATGGCCTGCATCTGGAGTTGCCCAACCGCCCAGATGCTGCAGTTTCCGGTGTCCACCATGGTTCGGTTCTGCCACAACCACGGGTTGTTGCAAATCACCAACCGGCCTCAGTGGTGGACAGTGCAGGGCGGGGCCCGGCACTATGTCGAGAAAATTACCGCCGGTATTGCCGACAAACACCTGAATACCCCGGTGCGCCGTATCGAGCACGTGGTTGCCAACGCCGACCACCCGCATGAGGTGTGTATTTCTACCGACCGCACCAGCCAGCTGTTTGACAAGGTCATCATTGCCACCCACTCTGACCAAGCGTTGAGCATCCTGGCCGACCCCAGCGCGCAAGAGCACAGCACCCTGGGCGCGATCCGTTACCAGGCCAACCGGGCGGTGCTGCACTGTGATGCCTCGGTGCTGCCCACCAGCCCACTGGCCTGGGCGGCCTGGAACTATGAGCGCGCCGCAGCCCCCGGGCGCGAGGGCTCGCGGGTGTGTTTGCATTATTTGCTCAATCGGCTGCAGCCGCTGCCTTGGAAGCAGCCGGTGCTGGTGTCGCTGAACCCGCTGCGCCCGATTGCTCCTGAGCTGATGTTGGGCGAATACGACTACGCCCACCCGGTGTTTGACCTGCCCGCCGTGGCGGCACAGGCGCAAATGCCCGGGCTGCAAGGTCAGCAGGGGCGCTATTACGCCGGTGCCTGGATGGGTTGCGGCTTTCATGAGGACGGCCTCAAGGCTGGCATGGCGGCAGCCACCCAGCTGCTGGCCGACCTGGGTGCCAGCGGGGGCAGGGCATGAGCGCGGGCGGTGCCCTCATTGGTTTTGGCCAGGTGCGTCATGCGCGACTGCGCCCGGCGCGCCACGCCTTTACCTACCCCACCTACTTCTTGATGTTGCCCCTGCGCAGATTGCAAAAAGAAGCCGCCCAATCTGCTGGCGACAGCACGGCCTGGGCCATCAACCGCCCCGGGCTGCTGAGTTTTTTTGAAACAGACCATGGCGACGGCCGCTCCCCGGCGCAGGGCGGTGCGGTGGCCTGGATCGATGAGCTGTTGCAACGTGAAGGCATTCACGACGCCACCGGTGAGCTGTGGCTGCATACCTACCCGCGCGTGCTGGGCTACACCTTCAAGCCGGTCAGCTTTTGGTACTGCCACCGTGCACCCCAAGATCAGGGCGGTGCCTTGCGTGCCATCGTGGTCGAGGTCAACAACACCTTTGGCGAACGCCACTGTTATGTGCTGGACGCGCCCCGCTATGGGGTGGAGCAGCGGGCCAGCAAGGTGTTTCATGTGTCACCCTTCAACCCGGTGCAAGGTCATTATCGCTTTCGCTTCATGCGCAGCACGCCGGGCGATGCGGCCGGGCTGCAGCGCACCGTGGCGCGTATTGACTACTTTGACGACACGCCAGGGGAGCCCGGCAGCACCCGCCCGGCTGACGCAGCACTGCTGCAAACCAGCGTCAGCGGCACCCTGCAAACCCTGACACCCCAGGCGCTGCGCCGTGCGCTTTGGCGCTACCCGGCCATGACCTTGGGCGTGGTGCTGCACATTCACACGCAAGCCCTGCGTCTGTGGTTGAAAAAAGTGCCGTTTTTTCACAAGCCGGTACCGCCGCAAGCTTTTGTGACCCGCTAGTTCCCGATCAACCACCCACCTCACGCGCCACGCCAGGAGCCCCCATGAACACCGCCACACGCACCGTCCAAGGCATCACCTTTCCCAAAGGCACGCCGGCCGCAGCCCGCAGCGCCTTGCGCCTGCTGCAGCATCTGCGCCATGGGGCCTTGACGCTGCATTTGCCCGACGGTTCGCAACGCCGCTTTGGTGAACACCCGCAGCAGCACGCCATGCACAGCCCCAAGCATCCCAGCGCCAGCATCACCTTGCACAACTGGAATGTGTTTGGCGCAGCGCTCAAGTCGGGTGACATCGGGTTTGCCGAAAGCTATATTGCTGGTGACTGGAGCAGCCCGGACCTGACCGAACTGCTGAAAGTGTTTGCCGCCAACCGCCAGGAAATGCAGTCCATCATTTATGGCACCTGGCTGGGGCGCCTGCTGTACCGCATTCGGCACCTGCTGCAGCACAACAGCCGCGCCAACAGCCGCAAAAACATCCACGCCCACTATGACCTGGGCAACGCGTTTTACCGGCTGTGGCTGGACGACACCATGAACTACTCCAGCGCCTGGTTTGAGGGTGACTTGAGTCGTTCCCTGCCGCAGGCGCAAAACGCCAAGGTGCGCCGTGCCCTGGACATGGCCGATGTCAAGCGCGGTGACCGCGTGTTGGAAATCGGCTGCGGCTGGGGTGCGTTGGCCGAGCAGGCCACGGTCAACCGGGGTGCCTCGGTGGTGGGGGTGACGCTCAGCACCGAGCAGCTTGACTATGCCAATGCCCGGATGCAGCGCCTGGGTGTCAGCACCGGCGCGGGCGGGCGCGCCGATCTGCGCTTGCAAGACTATCGCGACATCATTGATGCGCCGTTTGACGCCATCTGCTCCATTGAAATGGTTGAAGCTGTGGGGCGCGCCTACTGGCCGCAGTACTTTGCCACCGTCAGCCGGTTACTCAAGCCGGGCGGGCGGGCCTGCGTGCAAAGCATCGTGATTGACGATGCGCTGTTTGACCGTTATGTGGACTCGACCGACTTTATTCAGCAGTACATCTTTCCGGGGGGCTGCCTGCCCTGTCCGCGCGAGTTTCGCCGCCAGGCGCAGGCCGCAGGCTTGCAAGTGGTGGATGAGCTGGCCTTTGGTGCCGACTACGCCGAGACCCTGCGCCGTTGGCGCGACGCGTTTCTGGCGCGCAAGGCCGAGGTGGCCGCGCTCGGCTTTGACCAGCGCTTCATGCGCATCTGGGAGTTTTACCTGGCCTACTGCGAGGCCGCGTTTGACACCGGCGACATCAGCCTGGTGCAGTACACGCTGGCCAAGCCGGCGCTTTAAGCACTATGCCAAACATAGCGCGTCGCGCACTACTGGCGGGGGCTAGCAGCCTATTTGGCTTAAAGTCTCTGGCGTCACCCATGCCGCAGGAACTGCAGGCTGCGTTGCCGTTGGCAACACTGTCGGGGCAGGCGACCCTGAAGTTCTGGGGTTTGGCGCTGTACCAGGCCAGCTTGTGGGTGACACCTGGCTTTGTGGCTGCGGCCTACGATCAATACCCGTTTGCGCTTACGCTGGACTACCTGCGCGACTTCAAGGGCCTGGACATTGCCCGGCGTTCCATCAGCGAAATGCGCCATCAGATGCCCCTGGACGCCGCGCAGCAGGCGCGCTGGGAGGGCCAGCTGCGCGCGCTGTTTCCAGATGTGACGTCTGGCGACCGCATCACTGGCGTGCACCTGCCCGGCACCGGTGCCCAGTTCTGGTACAACGGCCGCTTGCTGGGGGACATCCGCGACAGCAGCTTTGCCAAACTATTCTTTGGCATCTGGCTGGCCCCCCAAACGTCCGAGCCCCAGCTGCGTTTGGAACTGCTGGCGCGCGCTGGGCCGGTGGCCCGTGGCACCGCCACACCATGAACACCGCCGCTGCACCTCCCAGCTGGCGTGTGACCGATGGTCTGCGCTACGGCATGCTGGGTCTGCCGCTGGCGTTTTGTGCGCTGCCACTGTATGTGCTAATGCCCAACCTCTACGCCCGCCAGTGGGGGGTGTCGCTGGCTGCGCTGGGGGCGCTGCTGCTGGGTGTGCGTTTGCTGGACGCGCTGGTCGACCCGCTGCTGGGGCGCCTGATTGACCGCCTGTTTGCCAAGTCGCTGCGGTCTGTGTTGCGCTTGGGCGTGCTGGCGGCGGTGGCGCTGGGCCTGGGGTTTTCAATGTTGTTTTTGCCACCGCTGCACGATCCTGCCGCCTTGCTCTGGTGGGCCGGGTGCTGGCTGGTGCTGACCTATGGTGCCTACAGTGCGCTGACAGTGGCGCATCAGTCCTGGGGTGCCATGCTGGGGGGTGACGCGATTTACCGCAGTCGGGTGGTGGCGTGGCGCGAAGGCCTGGGGCTGGTCGGCGTGCTGCTGGCTTCGGTTGCGCCAGTGCTGTGGGGCGTGCCCGTCATGCTGGCGCTGTTGCTGGTGGGTCTGGTGGCCGGGTGCTGGCTGTGGTATGCGGCGCCGCAGCCAACGGTGCGCGCTGGCCGCGCAGATGCGGTGGGTGCCAACGGTGCGCTGTGGCACCCGTGGCGCAATGCCGGGTTTCGCCGCCTGCTGGCGGTGTATGTGCTCAACGGCATTGCCAGCGCCATTCCTGCCACGCTGGTGCTGTTTTTTGTGCAAGACCGCTTGCAAGCCAGCGAGGCCGTGCAGTCGGCGGCACTCGGGGTGTATTTTTTGTGCGGCGCGTTGTCCATGCCGGTGTGGCTGCGCCTGGTGGGCCGGCTGGGCCTAGCGCGCAGCTGGCGCTTGGGTATGGTGTTGTCGATTGTGGTGTTTCTTGGGGCCAGCTTGCTGGGCGCGGGTGATGCGCTGTGGTTTTTGGGGGTGTGTGCCTTGTCGGGTGCTGCGCTGGGCAGCGACCTGGCCCTGCCCGGGGCGCTGCTGGCCGGGGTGATTGACCAGGCGGGCGACCGGGGTCGCGCCGACGCCAGCTACTTTGGCTGGTGGAACTTTGCCACCAAGATCAACCTGGCCCTGGCCGCCGGCCTGGTGTTGCCACTGCTGGGCTGGCTAGGCTATGCGCCCGGTGCCCGCGACCCGCAAGCCCTGGCGCTGCTAACCGCCGCCTACTGCCTGCTGCCCTGCGCGCTCAAAGCGGCTGCGGCGCTGAGCCTGCAATTTTTTGTCATCCAACCTGCGCTTGCAGCGCCCCAACCATGAACCTTGCCTTACCCCGCCCGTCCAATCGCCCGGCATTGTTGTCCCGTGCGCTGCTTGCCGCCCTGGCCTCAGTGGCGCTGCTGGGTGGCTGCAGCACGCCCAAAATTCAGGACTACGCCAAAGAAACCCCGGTGCTGGAGCTGCGTGACTACTTCAACGGCACGCTCGATGCCTATGGCATCTTTACCGACCGCTCGGGCCAGGTGGTCAAGCGCTTCACGGTGGTGATGAATTGCAGCTGGAACGGCGACCAGGGTGTGCTCGACGAAGCTTTCAGCTATTCCGACGGCACCACCCAGCGGCGCATCTGGCGCCTCACGCGCCACCCCGATGGCCGCTACACCGGGCAGGCTGACGACGTGGTGGGCAGCGCCGAAGGCCAGCAAAGCGGCAATGCGTTCCACTGGACCTACACGCTGGCGCTGCCCGTGGACGGGCGCGTGATCGAGGTGCAGTTTGACGACTGGATGTACCTGATGAACGACAAGGTCATGCTCAACAAGGCGGCCATGCGCAAGTGGGGCTTTGGCCTGGGCGAAGTCACCCTGTCGTTCGTCAAGAGGTAAATATGCTTCCAGCCCTTATACAACATGCGCTGATAGCTCCTGTTTCTGTAGTAATTCCGGTCGATTGCGGGAAACTCCAGCCATGGCTTTGAACCCCCGCATGACCGACTGGCAAGGGCGCACCGTGTGGCTGGTCGGTGCCTCCACCGGCATTGGCCGGGCCACGGCATCGGCCCTGCATGCGCGTGGTGCGCAGGTGGTGGTGTCGGCCCGCAACGAGGCTGCACTCGACGCGTTTGTCGCAGCGCACCCCGGCGCCACGGCATTGCCACTGGACGTGACCGACGCCACCGCCGTGGCCGCTGCGACCCGCCACCTGAGCGGGCGCGGCCGGCTCGACTGCGTGCTGTATTGCGCCGGTCACTACCATGCCATGAGCGCGACCCGCATGGACCTGGCCGACCTGCTGCGGCACAACCAGATCAACTACCTGGGTGCGCTGTATGTGCTCGATGCGCTGGTGCCACCCATGCTGGCCCAGGCGCTGGATGCCACCACCGGCCAGCGCGGGCACATCAGCCTGGTGGGCAGCGTGGCCGGCTACCGGGGTTTGCCGCAAAGCCTGGCTTATGGCCCGACCAAGGCTGCACTCATCAATTTGGCTGAGAACCTGTACCTTGACCTGCACAGTCAGGGCTTGGGCGTGTCGCTCATCAACCCCGGCTTTGTGGCCACACCGCTGACCGCGCAAAACGCCTTCAAAATGCCGGCCTTGATCAGCCCCGAGCAGGCCGCGCAGGACATCCTGCAAGGCTGGGCCCGGGGCGACTTTGAGATTCACTTTCCCAAGCGTTTTACCTGCTGGATGAAAGTCTTGCAACTGCTGCCCTACACCCCATTTTTTGCCGCCACAAGGCGCCTGACACAGGCCTGAATACACCATGACTGACCCGATCGACCACATTGTTAGGACCTTTGAGACCCTGAGCCTGGCCACCGTCGAAACGCTGGATGCGCTGTATGCCCCCGATGCGCGTTTCAAGGACCCGTTCAATGACGTGCGCGGGTTGCCTGCCATTCAAGGTATTTTTCGCCACATGTATGTGGCCCTGGAGAACCCGCGCTTTGTGATCACCGGGCGCATTGTGCAGGGCGCGCAGTGTTTTCTGACCTGGGAGTTCCGCTTTGGTTTCAGGCGCTTCAAGCAGGGGCAAGCGCAGTGCATTGTGGGCGGCTCGCACCTGGTTCTCAACGACGCCGGGCGCATCACGCTGCACCGCGATTACTGGGACGCGGCCGAAGAGCTTTATGAAAAACTGCCGCTGGTCGGTGTTCTGATGCGCTGGCTGAAGCGGCGCAGCAATTCGTAGCACCTGTCAGGCCTGATGATTCTGTATTCAGGCTGCTGCCAGCACTTTGCGGAGTTCTTCGGTGTCAAAGGGTTTGGTGATGTAACCCACGGGTTTGACGGCCTCAGCACGGGACCGGTTGGTGCTGGTGTCAAAGGCGCTTAAAAACACAATGCCTGTCTCAGATTGAGCGCGAATGGCCTCGGCGGCCGTGATGCCGTCCATGGCGCTTGCCAGGTGGACGTCCATCAGCACCAGATCGGGCAGGAGCTGCCTGGCCATGTCGATGGCCTGTTCGCCGCGGGTGGCATGACCGACGGGCTCGTGGCCGAGTTCCCGCAGTTGCATGGCAATGTCCATCGCAATGATGACCTCGTCCTCAACCACCAGGATCCTGAGCCTGTCAGGTGTTGAGGAGGTTGCAGCAATCATGGCAGGGCGGCTTTGTCAGACTTGGCAATACTGAAGCTGACCGAAAACCTGGCACCCGGACCCACGCACAGTTCACCACCGAGCTGATTAGCCAGGCCCGACGCCAGTTGCAGTCCGAGTGACGCCTGCCGTTTAGATTCAAAGTCGTCGGGCAGGCCAACACCGCTGTCAGAGATGGTCAAACACCAGCGTGACAACGCATCCACAGGGCAGAACTCGACACGCACACCGCCAGAATGCTCGCCCGGGAACCCGTGTTTGAGCGCGTTGGTGATCAGCTCGTTGGCCAACAGGCCGCAAGGAATGGCCTGATCGAGCGTGACCGACACCGGCGTGATATCGAGTGTGAGGTCGACCGGTGCCCTTTTGGGCACGTTGGCGCTAAAGACCTGCGAGGCCAACTGGCGCAGGTACTGACCCATGTCGATCTGGGCCAGTGACTGGCTGCGGTAAAGTAATTCATGCAGCAAGGCCATCGAGCGGATTCGCCCTTGCATGTCGCCCAGCACCGATTGGACCTCTTCCTGATGGCTGCGCCCGGCCTCCAGCCGAATCAGGCTTGAAATGATCTGCAGGTTGTTTTTGACCCGGTGGTGCACTTCCTTCAGAAGCGCTTCTTTTTCATGCAACGACGCTTGAAGTGCCTGCTTGTCTGCCTCGCGCTGCGAGATGTCGCGGGAAACGCCCAGCAGGGCCGGCTTGGCGTTCCAGCCACCGTGCACGATGCGGGTGTCAACCATGAACTCTGAGCCATCGGCGCGCAACAGCGGCAGCGGGCACGACTCACGCTTGCCCTGCAGCATTTCTGTGACGATGCTCCAGGCCGAGGCATGCACCCGTTCGGGGTGCACCGTGAGCACTGATTTTCCAAGCAGGGTGCTGTCGTAACCCAGCTTGTCGTACACCGCGGGGTTCACATACTGAATGGCGCCTTGCTCGTCCAGCACAAACACATAGTCTTGCAGGGCGTGAAAAAACCCCTCCAGATTCTGGCGTTGATTTTGTGCATCTTCGCGTGCCACCAGCCGCTCGATCGCCAGCCCGAATTGTTCCGCCAGGCGTTGCAGCAGGGTGATGGCGCTGACGGGCAGCCTTCTCACATGTTTGCTGGCCAGGTTCAGGCAGGCCCGTCCGCGCCCGGCCACGGTGATGGGCAACACCATCAGCGCCACAATACCTTCGGCCGCGATGGACGGATGATGAACCAGTTCGGCGTCGGTGCAGGCCTCTTGGGGGTCCACACAGCTGCAGACCATGGTGCCAGCCTTGATGATGCCGGCACGCGGGTCATCGGGTTCAATGTTGGCGGCTTGTTCTAAAAAACCATCACTGAGCCCTTTGCTGACCAGCAGCTCGTAGCCACCATCACCGCGCTCCCAGTACAGACCGCCACCATCCAGGTCAGACAGCCCCAGCACGGTGTCGAGCATGGCAGCCACCAGGGTGGGCCGGTCGGGGCTTTGTGCCAGCAATTCAAGAAACTTCTGTTGCAGCGCGGCGTGCTCAGCCAGCCGGTTTCGCTCGGTGATGTCGGTTAAGACGCCGATCAACGGGGTGGCCTTACCCGGCGCAGTCTGGTTCAGCGTCTGTGCCCACAACTCAAAGCGCAGACAGGCACCGTGCACGTCAATCGTGCGAAACACGATGTATGGTGCATCGACACTTTCGGGGCATTCCAGCAGGGCCTGCAGTTGCGCCATGTCTTCGGGGTGCACCCGCTCAACGTCAACGTGGCGCGCCAGACCCTGGAGGTTCAGTGGCTGAATGACGTGAACATGCATGGCGCTACATTGGTGGTGAATGGGCGAATGAGCGGCGATGGTAGCGCCAAGTGCGGCACCCCGACCTGATCATGATCAAGAAAGCAAAGATTGCCTGGCCAGATCCAGGCGCGGCGCAGCGTTCTACCCGTTCAACTCATCGGCCCGGTCCTGCGCCGCTTCAAAGTCCAGGTCGCCGCTGTAGATGGCGCGCCCGCAAATGACGCCTTCAATGCCTTCATCTTCCACCGCACACAGGGCTTCAATATCAGCCATGTTGGACAAGCCGCCTGAGGCAATTACCGGGATTGTCAGCGCCTGCGCCAGCCGCACCGTGGCGTCAACGTTGATGCCGGTCAGCATGCCGTCGCGGCCAATGTCGGTGTAGATGATGGATTCGACGCCAAAGTCTTCAAACTTTTTGCCCAGGTCAACCACGTCGTGGCGGGTGAGTTTGCTCCAGCCGTCGGTGGCGACCTTGCCGTCCTTGGCATCGAGGCCGACGATGATGTGGCCGCCAAACGCGGTGCAGGCATCCTGCAAAAAGCCCGGGTTGCGCACCGCTGCAGTGCCAATGATGACGTAGCGCAGGCCAGCGTCCAGATAACGCTCGATGGTGTCAAGGTCGCGGATGCCGCCGCCCAACTGCACATCAACCTCGCTGCCCACGTCTTTGAGGATCTTGCGAATCGCCGTCTCGTTTTTCGGGTGTCCGGCAAAGGCGCCATTCAAATCGACCAGATGCAGGCGCCGTGCGCCCTTGTCAACCCAACTGCGCGCCATCACAGGGGGTTCTTGGCTGAAGATGGTGGCAAGTTTCATGTCACCTTGTTGCAGGCGAACACAGTGACCGTCTTTGAGATCAATCGCAGGTATTAACAGCATGATGCTTGAGGCTGGAGGAGGAAAACAGGGTGAAACGACAAGTCTTTAGAGACGGTCATGGGCGCTGGGCAGAAGAATCTTGGAGAAATGGTTCCCGCAGGCGCGGGAATAACAACGATGGTTCATCGTGCGGAGTGTCGCTTTGTGTTCATGAAAGACAAAAACGAAAATCAGGGATTCCAGTGCAGAAAGTTGCGGTACAGGGACAAACCGTGTGCCGCGCTTTTTTCGGGGTGAAACTGAGTAGCAAAAATATTATCACGCGCAATGGCTGAACTGAAGCGTTGACCATAGTCTGTCTCGCCCACGCTGTGGCGCGCATCAGACGGTTTGGCGTAAAAACTGTGTACAAAGTAGAAATAACTGCCATCGGGCACGCCGTCCCAGATCGGATGGGGCCTGGCGCCGTGGCTGGTTTGATCGACCTGGTTCCAGCCCATCTGTGGCACTTTGTAGCGGCTGCCGTCGGGCTGCAGCTGCCCGGCCAGCTCAAACTTGATGACCTCACCGTGAATCTGGCCCAGGCAGGGCGTGCCCTGACCCGCGTCGCCGGCGTAGCCTTCGTGGCTATGGTCCAGCAGCATCTGCATGCCAACACAGACACCCATCACCGGCTTGTTGGCCAGCGCGTGCATCACGGCCGGGTACATGCCAGAGTCGTGCAGCTCGCGCATGCAGTCGCGAATGGCGCCTTGCCCAGGCAGCACCACGCGGTCAGCGGCCATGACTTCTTCGGGGCGCTGGGTCCAGACCACTTCGACCGACAGGCCACGGGCGGCCGCCAAAACGGCGTTGGTGACGGAGCGCAAGTTGCCCATGCCGTAGTCAACCACCGCCACCGTTGCCTTTGTTTTTGCTACTAATGTCATAACTGCTTACGCAATACCCACAAGGGCTAGAGGCCAATTTGCCACATTTTTCTACAAACTGCCTTTGGTCGAGGGGACTTGCCCCAGCGCACGCGCATCAAACGCCACTGCGGCGCGCAGGGCGCGGGCAAAGGCCTTGAACACACTCTCGGCCTGATGGTGCGCGTTGTCGCCACTGAGGTTGTCAATGTGCAGCGTGACAAGCGCGTGGTTGGCAAAGCCCTGAAAAAACTCATGCACCAGCTGGGTGTCAAAGCTGCCAATGCTGCCGGCGGTAAACGGCACATGCATCACCAGCCCGGGACGGCCAGAAAAATCAATCACCACCCGGCTCAGCGCCTCGTCCAGCGGCACATAGGCGTGGCCATATCGGCCAATGCCCTTTTTGTCGCCAATGGCCTTGTGCACTGCCTGCCCCAGGGTGATGCCGACGTCTTCCACCGTGTGGTGGGCATCAATGTGCAGGTCGCCTTCGGCGTCGATGTCGAGGTCAATCAGGCCGTGGCGGGCAATCTGGTCCAGCATGTGGTCCAAGAAACCAATGCCGGTGTGCAGACGAGAGATACCGGTGCCGTCAAGGTTAATGCGCACACTCACCTGCGTTTCGGCCGTGTTGCGGGTCAGCTCGGCCAGGCGTGGCGCGCAGGTGGCAGGTGCTTCAGGGAGTTCAGTCAGTGGGTAGTTCGTCATAAGGAGGCTTTCAAGGCAGCCAGCATCTGGCGGTTTTCAGGCGCTGTGCCGACCGTCAGGCGCAGGCAATTGTGCAATAAAACGTGCATTTTAGAAACGTTCTTGACCAGCACGCCATGCGCCTTCATGCCCTCGAACGTTTTGGCCGCATCGGGCACGCGCAGCAGGATCATGTTGGCCTGGCTGGGGAACACCTGCACCCCATGCAAACTGGCCAATGCTTCGAAAAGCATAGCGCGTTGTGACCGTATATCGCGGGCTTGCGCCTCAAAAACCTCTTGATGCTCAAGCGCAAACAGGGCTGCCTCGCAATTGAGCACACTGACGTTGTAAGGCGGGCGCACCTTGTCTAGCTGCGCAATCAGCGCCTGGCGCCCGATCAGGTAACCCAGGCGAACGCCGGCCAGGCCAAACTTGCTCAGCGTGCGCAGCAGCAACACGTGGCGATGCCGGGTCAGCCGCCCAAGGTAGCTTTTGGCGGCAAACGGCTGGTAGGCCTCGTCAATCACCACTAGCCCGCCCTGCACGGCCACTGCAGCAATCACGGTCTCCATGGCCGCATCGGACCACAAATTGGCGCTCGGGTTGTTGGGGTAGGCCAGGTAGGTCAGGGCCGGGCTGTGCTGCGCAATGGCCGACAGCATGGCGGGCAGGTCGAGTTCAAAGTCAGCCGTCAAGGGCACACCGACAAAATCCAGCCCCTGCAACTGCGCGCTCATGGCGTACATCACAAAACCCGGCAGCGGGGCCAGCACGCAGGCTTTTTTGGCGCCACTGGATGCAGACGGTGGCAGGCTGCATGCCAGCGCCAGCAAACTGATCAGTTCATCCGAGCCATTGCCCAGCATCAAGTCGAAGCCTTCAGGCATGGGCGCATGGCGCGCCAGGGCGGCGCGCAGCTCGTCGATGCGCGGGCCGGGATAACGATTCAGGGCCAACGCGCCCAGCCGCTGGCCCAGCGCCGCCTGCAAGTCGGGTGGCAGCCGATGCGGGTTTTCCATGGCGTCGAGCTTGACCATGCCGCTGGCGTCTTGCACCACATACGCGTGCATGGCCTGCACATCGGGGCGGATGCGTTGCATCAGGGTGTCTGTCGGTGCGGGTGCGGGCTGGGTCATGACGGGAATGTTACAGGATGGCGCTGCCACGCGGTGGTCCGGATGGCGCTAAACACCGGCTGCCGCAATGACCACTATCACTCAAGGTTAAACTTCCTATGAAAAAATAAAATCATAAGCAAAATCAACGGGAGGGTTCGTGGCGAAAAAACTGATCACCGGCATTTTCACGACTTTGGCGCTGCTGCTCGGAGGCACGGCTTGGGGTGCTGCGCCGTTTGTGGTGGATGCCGCCAATGGCACGGTGACCGATACCAGCACCGGGCTGATGTGGGAACAATGCGCTGCTGGATTAATTGGCAACGACTGCACCGGCACGGTTCTGCGCTACACCTGGGTGAATGCACTGGGGTTGGCGGCAACGCAAA
>JADKAW010000023.1 GCA_016719055.1 Candidatus Rhodoferax mariagerensis
AACTCGCCCCGACTTTCAGCCCGGTCCTTCCAGCGTTGGTAGACCGCCGAGATGGGCCTGGAGTGGGGCGAGCGCCGACATTCGTCGTCAATAAACTCGCCAACAGCGTCCTCTTCCTCGAAGTACTCATCGGTGGCATCCTGGACGCACTTGGGCGGGTTGAGCCCGGCTTTTTGCCACTCCAGACAGCCTTGCAGACCCCAGGCCAGGATGGCATCACGCTCCATCAGCAGTTTTGCCTGGAGGTGCTTATCACGCTTCTCAGGTGGCACGGTGATGGTGAACGGCACCAGGTGCAGCCTGCGGCGCATGGCTTCATCAATGTTGCGAATCGTGGGCTTGTGGTTGCCCGCAATGAGCAGTTTGAACCTTGGATAGAAGGTGAAGAAGTCCTGGCGCATGAAGCGTGCCGATACCGCATCGCCGCCGGTGATCTCCTTGACCTTGGACTCTGCCCAGCGCCTGCCTTGCTCGGTCTCAGTGGCGGACACCATGCGCGCGCCGCGCAGCCCGGCCAGATCTGTTGGATGGCGGTCACCGCGCGACTCCATGAAGGTGTCCATCGGCGCGTTGGTAGCGTAGTCACCAAGAATGCTGGTCAGCACGTTGATGAACACAGACTTGCCGTTGGCTCCTGTGCCGTACAGAAAGAACAACGCGTGCTCCTGTGTGGAGCCCGTCAGGCAGTAGCCAAAGACACGTTGCAAGTAGCTCACCAGGTCCTTGTCGCCGCCGGTGACCTGGTCGAGAAACGCAAGCCAGTTGGGGCAGCCGGTGCCCCAGATGGGGCTAGCCGTGGTGATCTTGGTCATCAGGTCTTCGCGACGGGATGGGCGGGTTCGCCCGTTGTGCAGATCAACCACGCCTGCGGGCGTGTTGAGTAGCCAGACGTTGGCATCCCAGTCGTCGGCCAGGGCGGCGTTGTGGGCCAGCTGCGCGCCATGCGCTCCACCGCCGACATGGTTGAAGAACTTGCCAGCTTGGTCTTGGTGCGCTCTGAGCTGCCCGCGGAGACAGCGCGGCAAACGCCACGAATCAGGTGGTTCGCATAAAGCACCAGGTCTTCGTTCCAGCGCTGGCAGTTCCACGCGTACCACTTGCCCCACTGCGCGCAGTAGCGCCAGTCTTTGCCATAGTGGCGGGTGAAGGCGGTGCAAATGCCGTCCTCTGTGGACCAGTCCACGTCCTTGAACAGTTGCTTGGCGGCATTGGTCGTGCCCTGATCAACGTCGGTGCTGACCTTTTGCAACACCACTCTGGGCCCTGACACAATAAAGCCATGCACATCAAACCCTGCCTCGGTGGAGTCCTCGGGCGGTGGTTGCAGTGCATCGACGCAGTCCTGTCGACTGGGCGCTCGGCGGCGGTGGTTGCAAATGGCGCACGACAGGGCACCCACAGACAGAACTGCCTGACCGGCGGCGCAGCATAGGCCAGCCCAGGCTCATCATGGTCAGGCCAGATCAGCACAGCCTTACCAGCCAGCGGTGACCAGTCGGTTTTATCTACCGGCGCGTTGGCACCGTGCATGGCGGTGGTGGCGCAGATGCCCGTATCGATCAGGGCTTGAGCACACTTTTCGCCCTCGACCAACACCACCTGGTTTGACTTGAGCATGCCGGGCTGGTTGTACAGTGGCCGGGGATTGGGCGGTGATGGCTTCTTGCGTTTGACCTCCCAAGGGCGGAACTCCTTCTTCTTGCCGGGTGGGTCGTACCGATGCACGATGGCGATCAGCTTTCCGTCGCCGTCCAGATAATCCCACATGGCCGTGGCTGGTCCGAGATCGTCCATGGGTGGCTCGACCTTGTGTTTGTACGTTGGCTGTTGTGGCGCTTTGCCGACCAGTTGCGCTGCATAACTGAGCACCTTGGCAAAATCCGAATGGACATTGAGCGACTGATGGGCAGCAATCAGGTCGAAGATGTCACCGCCCTGACCAGTTGCACGATCTGTCCACAGTCCGGCCTTCTCACCGGTAAGAACGATCTCCAGACTGTCGCCCGGGCTACCCAGAATGTCGCCCACCAGAAACTTGTCGCGTTTGACCTTTCCTGCCGGAAACATTCCCGTTAGCACTGACTCAAGTCGCACCAGCAGGCTGGCGCGAACTTCTTCGCGGTTGCCATCGTTGAACGGAATCGGTGTCGGTGTCACATCGTTAAAGTCCATCATGGCTGGCACCCTCCGACTGATCCGACTGATCCGACTGGGTGTCATCGGCAGCGCTGTTGTGCGCAGCCCATAGGCTGAGTTCACCCATGCGAAAGCGCACCAAGCCGCCTAGCAGGTAATGCGGAATGCGGTGCTTGGCGCGCATCTTCGGGTCGCCAAACCAGTACAGGGGCAGCCGGAGCGCACAAGCGGCCTGTTTGGCATCGATCATGGGTTCGTCGTCCAGTTGGAATTCTTGGTTTTTTGTGTTCATGGTGTTGTCCTCCAGCAGCGGTCTTGCCACGCGCAAAACTTGCAGTCAAAGTGGGTGGGATCGAGATAGGCGCGAGGCAGCAGTTCACCGGCCTCGGTGGCGGCAATCACGCGCACACCCCGGTCGGACATGCGCTGGGCCAGCGCCGCATCGAACGGCACCAACTCGGCGTAGATGTCCATCGTGTCGGCGTTGACCGCCGTAAAAATGGCCGGGTTTTCGTGCAGTTCCAGGTAGGCCTGGTAGATGGCCACTTGGGCGGCGTAGACCGGCTTGGAGACTGCGAGCTTGTTTTTCTCCAGGTCGCGCCAGGATTTGGAGCCCAGGCACTTGTTTTCCCAAAGCGCCGGATAGGCAAACCCTTCTGGCCCGCCGACAAAGACACCATCGATGTGCCCCTGCAAGCGACCATCAGCCGTTGAAAACCCAAACTGCTCGCCGTTGGGTTTGTGCGTGCGCAGATCGAAACCGGCCGCGCGCAGCCAGGCGACCATGCTGTCTTCGTTGACGTGGCCACGCTCAAAAATGCGCAGAATGCGACCCTGCGTTTCCCGCCCCGGGTCCACCGCAGCCTGGGCATACTCGTATTGCAGCGCGCGCTCGCACGACACGCCCAGACGGGATGCACCCAAATACTGGCGGGATTTCTCCTTGGATCGGGTCTTTTGCAGACCCAGATCGATCAGCGTGCTGATCTGGCCGCTGATGCTCGATGATGAGTTGAAGTCCATCATTTGGCATCCTCCCAGGGCAGATCGTTGGCCATGTCCGAGAACGGACTAGCCATCGGGTCTGGAACCTCTGGCAAACCACGCACCGGTGGGTACTTGGACTTTTCGTGGTGCTCCACCATGGCCTGCGTAAAGCAGGTCACGATGGCGTCGATCACCGCCAAGGCTTCTGATTCGGAGTAGTCACCCAGTGGCTTTTTGAACCCAATGGCTCCGGCTGCGTCGCCGAAGGCATGCAGGCACTTGACCATGGCGTTTTGCTCGACTTCAGAGAGATTGACCATGGCCACCCCCTTGTTGTTGACCAGGTCGTCTTGCAAACGAACCCAGTTGCCATACATGGCGTGAAACGCCTTTTGACAGCGCTCGGAACAGAACACCCAGTCCAGCGGGTAGCGCTGAGGCTGGCCGGTACGGTGCCGGGTGTCGGTGTGGCCGTAGCCCCGGGCTTGACGTGAACAGACCCAGCATTTCATCGCCTGCCTTTCTTCTTGCAACCGGCAAGACGTTCTTTGACCGGGCGACGACCCTCGGTATAACCATCGCAGTCCACAACGAAGCGGGTTTTGGCGTGCGTGCAGCGGCACTGCTTGATCATCTGGTGCTGATAGGCACGGGTGCAGTCGGTGCAGTAATCGCTGTCGCCGATGCGCGAACGGATGGCGTAGGTACGCCATTGCTGATACTGACTGGCATCAGCAAAACACGCTGGTGGGGGTGGAGCTGGCTGACCAGCCAGCGCGAGAACACTTGATTTCATGTCGCTGGCCCTTCCTTACTGCGCCCAGGAAGGTTTACCACTGACGGGCGCACGCTGCTGTGCTGGAGCCTGGGGTGCGGGCGCTGCGGCACTTTGACTTGCTGGCGCTTGGTGTACCGAAATGGTTGGTGCGGCCGGGCTTGGTGTCAGTTTGGATGGCACACCCATGATGTGTGCATAGTCGGGGTGATCTGGCTCGACTGCCGTCTTGACCACGTTGCGGTCATCGCCGCGACCATCTTTCTCGATGTCCACGCGCACCACAAACTCCAGGCCATCAAGGTCAACAAAGCCTTGAATGCGCCGGGCGGCAGCAGCTTGGGGGCTGTTGTCTTGCGGCAAGACATTACGGGCACTGTTGAGCGCGGCGCGCACAAAGGTTCTGCCCATCTGCGTCCAGGTCGGCCCCTTGGGCGAGTACAGTCCGACGTTGGACCACATCTTGCGCTTGGCGAATTCGCCGCCGGTGATGACGAACTCAGCGGCCAGATACACCGCGCCAGTGGTGGGCGACTGGGTGGGATACCCGTCATTCCAGCCTTGACTTGCATCGTAGTAGCCGCCCGCCTTGAGTGTCATGCGCACCGGCACGACAGTACCCTTGGGAATCAGGTTGAAACTGGACTGCTGTGCCTCAGCGTCGTTGAAATCAGACCACGCGTACATGTTGTCGTTGTTCATGAAAATTACTCCTTGGAATCAGTGGGGGTTGGGGCTTGTGGGGTCGATGCAGGCGTGCCAGTGCCAGCGCACTTGGCGATCAGCGCACCCAGGTCGGGTGGTTCCAGCAGGTCGAGCCGTCCGCTGCGGTCTTTGGCCGGATAGCCGAACGGATTGATGGTTTGGGTGACAAACGCCCGGTAAGAACTGCCGTCATCAGCCTTGATTTCAGCCAATGTGGTGACAATGTCCACGATGCCGGGCAGTTGCAACGCGGTGGCGTTGCCCTCGATTTGTGGGAGGAACACCTTGCGGCCGAAATCGTCGGTCTTGCAGTCCAAGATGGCCACAAACACCACGTTCTTGCCACGAGCGTGCTGCAAGTGGGTCAGCGCCGTGACCATTTCCTGACCCAGCAAACCATATGCGCCTCGCGAATCCGGCTTGCCGGTGCGGTCAGAAAACGCCGCTGGTTGGCTCTTGGCCCAGTTAAAGCACAGCCGCGAGAGCGCTGTGATGCTGTCGCAAAAGTAGGTTTGATACTTGTCCAGGCTGGCCGGGTCGCCATAAACCGAGCAGACATGGTCAAAATGAGCCTGCGAGAACGGTGCTTGATCGGGTAGCGCCGGATTGGGTCCGGCCAGATAGACCACCAGATCGCGAAACTCCGGCCAGGTGCGCGGGCGCAGGCAGTCGCCATCCCAATCGGACACAGACAAGTCGCCCGCCTCCAAGTCGATAAACAGGGTGGATGCCGTGTCCAGTGACTTGAGTTGGGTGGTTTTACCGATCCCGCTGACACCCAGAATGACGATCTTGACCCCACGGCGCTGGGCGCGGCGTTCATCTGCGGAGATGATTGGCAATTTCATGCTGCCACCTCCGCTTGTACGTCGTGAGCGCTGGCAATGACTGCAAAAACACGACTTTGGGCGGTGGCTCCGTAGGCCAGTGCCATGTCGTGCAGTTCGGAAAGTGCCCGGTGGCGACGAATATCAGCGTTGATTTGCACCGACAGCAAGTCAATGTGTGCGGCCAATTCACCAAAGCTGACTTGGTCGAGCGGCTTGTAGATCACGTCATCGCTGTCGACACTGCCTTCAGATGGAATGCTGATGGCTGGGGGCAGAAGATTGAGCATGACCTCAGGAACACCGGGAAGCATGAGTTGCAGTTGGGCCTCGTTGTCATGGGTGCTGCTTTTGAGTTCACGCCGGGCCATGTCAGTCAGTGCATCCTCTGCCAGACGATTGCCAATGAGCGTGATGGCTTGCGGGTTAGCGCCGCAGACCAGGTGCGCGATACCACGCGGGCGGGCAAAGCCGATGGAGGCGAAGGCGTTTGCAATTTCATCGCGCACGGCTTGACGCAAAAGGGAGAGTTCAGGACTGCGCATGGCGTTGGCTCCAAAGTAAGTTGAATTGATTGAGAAACGCCACGGCGCTGGCAAGCCACGCGGTGACGTTTTTTTCCTGGTAGGTTGGAATGGCGGTCATGGCGACCTCAGGTGCGAAAGGCACGGTGCCCAAGGGCTCAAGTCCTTCGCGCAGGCGCAACCACTGCTGCATGCGGGTGTTGTCCTGTTCGTCACTGGGTGCGCTGTGATAGCGGCCATCAGTGGCGAGCACGGCCAGACCGGGCGCACCTTCGCAAGCAATGCGACGCGCCTGGGCGGGTGTCGGCAGCGGCGGTGTTTGCGCCTTGATCACCTCAACGACAGCAATCTGCTCCATGCCGCCGAGTTCATGCTCTCTTGCGACTTTGTCAAAAATACGCACAGCAGACGCACCACAGACACCGGCGGCCTGGATGCGGTCTTTGACATCGCGTGCAATGGCGCGTATCTCCTCCGGGGTTCTGGTGAGCACGGTTTGCTGCGTGTGCGCAGGCAGTCGAGCCAAATCAGCTCCGGTCGAGACGGCGACCTCACCCCTGTCAACGGCGTCGATCAACTCTGCGGTTCCGTCTTGCAATACTTTGGCTGCATTGGCCACCGATCGCACACTGACGTTGAGCAGTTCGGATGCGTGGGCTCGGCTGATCGATAAATCATGCAAATTTGCATCTTTATGCGGCCGTCCCAGCTCCCGTGTTTCGAGTCGTGCTGCGACGATTGCGCGTTGACTCTCCGAGAGATGGCGCCGCCGAAGATTCAGACTGATGACCAAGGCGTTCAGATCAGTGCCGTCTGGCACGACTACGAACTGCGGCTCAATTCCAGCCTGCATGCAGGCGCGGTACCGGTGTCGACCATCAATGATGCTGTCGCCGATGACATGAATGGGTTCGCGCAGACCATTGGCTGTGATGTCCGCCACCAGCGCATCAAACTCAGCCTGCGCCATGCTCGGGAAAATCTCGCTGACAGGGTGAAACTGCAACTGATCCATCACAGCACCTCCAGGTCGACGCTCAGGGTGAAAGACGGCTTGCCAGCCTCCACGGTGCGCGCACCGGCGAATTGCTGCTGTAACGCCGGTGGCCAGTTGGTGTAGCGGGACTCCGAGACAGACAGCTTGATGTCGATGTAGCTTTTGACCTGGTCACCCGATGCCGCAACGCGCTCAGCGATGTCGCCCAGCTTTTTTTGGTCCCAAGTGACTTTTTTTGGGAGGTCAAACTTGATGCGCAATGGGCCATCAGCGATATGAGTGGTGCCAAAATCGCGGCCGGATTCCAGTAACGCCGCTTTGGCCTTGTCTGAGTAGGCCTGTTCCAGAGCTGCGTCAAGTTTGGCAAGTTGCTTTTTGAGAAAGTCACTGGCTTCAAGCAGGTTCTTCTTGAGTTCGTGCTTTTGCAACGGTTCAAGTCGTGCCAGTTGTGAAACGGACATCGCGGCGATATCGCCGGGATAAATTGCCGGATTGGTCATGGTCAACTCCCTCTTCACTGGTAAACAGAGCTGAAGGTGGAATGACGCGACACACGGCGCTCGTAGGCCTCGATCTCAGAGAGCAGGTACGTGACCCGGGCACCCAGCTTGCAAAAAATGGGGCCAAGGTTGCCGGACTGTCTCCAGCGGCGCAGGGTCTTGACGGAGAGCCCCCAGCGTTGGGAGAGCTCGTTTTCATCGATGGCGATGCGCGGTGCCACCGCACGGATGGGCTGTCGGCCTGACCGATCAGCGCGGACAAAAGTTGAAGGGTTTTGCATTTCGGTGTACCTCCTGGTTGGAATGCACACCGATGTTTTGGCCGGGTTTTGCAGTGATCTGCAGTCCGATTTACAGTTTCATTTGCAGTTTTTAAACAACTGAACGTCTTAACTGGTACTGGGCACGTTTGACCTTGGTGAAAATCAGGGCACGCTTTCCGGGGTCGTCGCCAAAGGCGTTGTCAAACGAGGCGTAGCCCGTTTTAGCGAGTTTGTTGATTTCTGACCAACTCATGATGGGAGGGTGCTTCGTTGGAGCACCCCAAGCCTGACGAATTAACTGAACCTGACCAGTACTCAACTCCATCGGCGCGGGCAAGTGCTTGAGCTTGATGTGGTTATCAGTCAAGTATTCATCTTGAACGGCAACGTCCACAGCGCTCATGTTGCGAATTAGGATGCGCTGCAACTTGTCTGCCCTAAATTGAGTATGGGCTGTTTCAATGTCGAGCAAGTCCGACAGGCAGCGTTCCACATGCTCGCCAAAGGCAGGTGGATTGGAGACTTTGTGGACCAGCAAGATGCTCTGTCCTGGGCAAACCTCGTCATCAAGCCACGGTTTGATTTGACCGTGCGCCGTTCCGTGGTTCAGGCGTCCAAGGAAGATGCGCGCCCAATGCTGGGTTGTGCCCACTTGCACTCGCCCCAACTCCCACAGATGACCAAGCACAACGTCAGATTTGCTAGGGCGGTGCTGGGGATCAATCCCCAACAACGAGCACAAGTCATTCAGAAAACGCTCGATGCACAAAGCGTAAAACGTGATTTCCTCGATCGGGCGCACGACCGTGCTGCCGCGCCAGTTCGGATTGGGATATCGATAAACGCCTGCTTCGAGGTCAATTTCATGATCGACCTCGGCAACCCAACCATCGTCGCTCTCGATGGTCTGGCCCTCAAAATAGCCCGCAATCCGTATCCAGCCCCGCTCGAGAAATGCCTGGCGGTGGGGCCAGATTGCTTGCTCGAAGACAGTTTCCCCTATTTCACGAACGTACTCCAAGGCTTTGAGGTAGTCGTCATACAGACATCGCACCCTCATTGCGCAATCAGGTTCATCACGCCGATGGCGCTGAGTTGTCGCTGCATGATCTGCCGATCCATAGCCGATTTGCAGCCATGCGTCAGACCGTTGGGCTTTGCGACATGAACCGCAACGCGGTGGGCCTTGCAATCGGGCTGATCCTTCATGACCAGACTCAGCGTGACATGAGAGATGTCATCTCCATCCATGGTGGGGATGTGATAAACATCGCGGCTGACTTGGTAGATGTCACGCCGGTCGCGGCTGTGGCGGTTGATCTGCAGTGAATTCGATGCGGTGCGACTGCGTGGCGACATAGTCCTTTGAGCACCTTCTGCTGCGATCGGGTTGGTCAGACGGATTTTTTGTATGGCCAGGTCCTGCACACCATCAACCAGCGTCCCGGCAATTTGCTGAAGTACGGCAGCATTGCCAAATGCCTGCAAGTCAAAGGAGCACATCGGTACCTGGTTTGGCAAACCGTCCATGCCAAGCACGATTTGCTGGAAACCTGTGGCCAACGCTGGTCGATGTTGGGCGTCAGGACAAAACACCCCCAGCATTCCGGTGGCACTTTCCCATGCGAACACGACGTCAACGGCCGCAGGCTGATCGACCTCAACGACTTGGACATCCTGGGCCGACTCGCCGACCACAGTCCGGTATTGGGCTCGGGTGGCATTGAAGGTGGCCGAGATCGTATGCTGGCGCTGCGTTTGGGCCACACCCTGATCGTCCAGACCATGGCGGCGATTGTGAGAAATGTCGTCACGACAATGGTGCTCAATCACAATCAGTTGCGGGTTCAATCCCGGATAGAGTACTGCCACTTGGTCGCGAAGGGCTTGCTCGTACTGGGTCAAGTCCAACGGCTCCGCGTCTTTGGGGCCAAGATAATGGCTGGCGTAGTCCTTGGAATTCCAGTGCTGGTTCATTGACTGGCGCCGCTCGGCCTGCTCAAAGCGGGTGTCTGGCAGCAAACCGGCTTGGGGGTCTGGGGTGTCAACAAACTGCGCAAGGTAGAGGTACAGCGCCCGTGACCACTTGTCAGAGGGGTCTGCCAGTACCGACGCATCCTGCTCGTTTTGTAGATCGAGCATTGCCATGACTGCCTGATGACCAAAGATATCGGTCAGTGCCGTGATTCGGGTGCTGATTTTTTCCAGGGTTGACTGGTGTTGCTGTGCGGCTTGGGCCACCCAGGTGTAGAGTTGGGTTCGCAGCTTCGGGGGCATCGCGGCCTTCAGGCTTTGGGATTCCTGGGTGAAGGCATCAGGCAGAACTGAGTTGCAAACATGGACGATCAGGTGAAGAAGCCTGGCGGGCTGTTTGACCTTGCGAGCCAGTAACTGGAACTGAGGCATGCCCGGCAGCAGCGTGTTTCCAAAATCTTCGCCACGCTTGGATTTCGCTACTTGGTTGGCTGTTGTCTCAGGAACAGAAGATGTGAGGGTGGTGTTTACCGGCTCAATGTCCGGCTGATTTTCTGGCATGGTGCCTCCCTATGCTGGTTAAAAATACAGTATAGAATTGGATTTGACCCGACACAAGCATTTTTTTGAGTCAACACTTGCGTCCGACACTCAACTAATGTTTACATTTTCGCTATGGCGGTGGTGCAGCAGTGCAGCGGTACAGCAGTGCAGCAGTGCAGCGGTGCAGCAGTGCAGCGGTGCAGCGGTGGCCGACTGACATCAGTGCCCGGTTCACGGAGGTCCAAGTTCATGATTTGGGGTGCCAACCAGCCGACCGTCGCGGACTTCGGTAAGTGCCCATCGCAGTCTGATGGCTTCGTGAAAAGCGGTCGTTCGATTTTCACTCGACGAGTGAATTCAATAGGCGACAAATAGCTCAGCTTTTTTCCAATCAGCTGCAATGAGGGGCGCTTGTCGCCTGCATCTATTGTTCATTTCCGTGCCGTCGAATATATTCCGTCAGCCGCTGGAATCGAGGGTCGGCTTCAAGAGCCGGAAAAGCATGTCGAATCGCCTGCAGGCAATCACCGAGGTCGCTTGGTGGCAATTGCGCGTCGTCTCCATTCACGATACTCAGGAACGTCAACGCCGGCTCGGGAAATTTATCAGAAAGTTTCGCTTCATGAATCAAATGCACGACATAGTCTGGATATTCAACCGGCTGCAGCCAGTGCTTCAACGCCTCCAATGCTTCCGGGAACGCGTCCTGTGCTGCCACGCAGAGTCGGGCAAGGCTATCTGAAATTGCGGGTGTCATGGCGCCGCGTGACTTGGGCCAGATCGATTTGAAATAGGGCAACACACGATTGCGCCAGTATTCGCCGCGTTGCTCGCCAGTGCCCTCCAGGGCGCGAACGAGTGCTTGCGCCGCGCCGTGCAGTCCATCGGCGGGGAGTGATCGGGTGGCGGCGGCAAGCTCAGATTTTAAAAAAATGCCTCCGGTTTCCAATGCGGCGAACGTCAGAAAAGCCGCATATTGGTCGTTACGCCTGCCCAGTTTTGCGTAGCGCTCTGCCGTGGTCAGGAACGGCTGTTTGATCGCCTCCAACAGTGGCCAATACAGGCGCGGTGACCTGAGGAATCCTTCCCACGCCGCCCGAGCTTCGTCACTTGACTTTTCCCAATCGAAAAGCGGCAACAGATGTTGTGTGGCCCAATTTCGGTCAACGCGAAATAGTGCGATGACGTGGCTAGCCAGTACCACCCGACCGTGCCGGAAGCTGGCGATCTGTGTATTGCAAAGCTCACTAAACAACGGTTTGATTGCATCCGGCAAACCTTGCCCATCCTCCAGTGGTCGCCGATACCACCAACGCAGGGCGGCTTCGGTGACATGGCCGATGGGGTGATTGATGGCTTGAGATACTGGGTCATCGTTAGCCTCAACGCCATCGTTGCATTCGAGCGCCAAGATGCGTTGAATAAGATTGAAAAAAACGACCTCGTGTTCCTCGAATGTTTTTGCGATGGATTGAAGCCACCAGCTGAGCGGGTGGGCAAGCTCTTTGAGAACGGCATCTGGCGCGCAATTGATCATTGAGTTCATATATCGCCAGGAGCGTTTCAGGAGGCTTTCTTCGGCCCAGGCCTGCAACGCCTCCCGCCATCTAGCCACGGGCCACTCTCCATGGCGCGCTAGCACCGCCAACGCGCACGCGGTAGGTGGAAAATTATCGCGGCAACGTTGTCGCCAATCGTCTTCCTGCCAATGGTCAATGCTTGGCGGCTGCTTGAGCCACGCCACCAGTTCACGACGTCGTTTTGGGCTAGTAAAAAACGTTCGTATCTCGTTGCCGTTACCCATCCAAAACGGAAATTCATCAGTCTCATCTGTCGCCAGTTTCAAATGGGGATAGTGCTCCGAAACCGCCCGCAGTCTGGCGTCTGCTGCGGCGTTGAGCGTCGCGCCCGCGTCGCTTGCTTTGGCAAGACGTAGCCACATCTCTCGGTCCGCAATCCGCCGAAAACGTTCAGGTTCGATATCGTCGTTGAACATCTCGCGCGGCGGACCTTGTAGGATCGCATGCTCCAAGATGGCGAGTCCATGAGTATTCAGCCTCGGCGCAAGCGAAACCAGCAAGCGCAATGCTTCACGCTCGGTCTCGGCTGACCAAAGCCACCAATGGTCTTCAGAAAGAAGCCAGCGAAGTCCATGTTCCGAGGCAACCAGATCGAAGTGTGCTGCGGCAAAGAAGGCCAGGCGTCTAAACAGAGGATATGGAGTGCTCAACCACCGTTCAGCCTCCAGCGCCGCACGCTCGGGAAATCGATCAGCCATGGCAAGCCAGCTATCCCGTACCAGAATGATCAACGCGGTCCAGTCGTGAAAGTTCTGGTTCTGCGGGTGATCGCTGATGGATGGTTGATGGACGTACGATCCGTCATGGCGATCATCGGCACCACCCAGTTCACGCATCAGGTCTAGCGTGTCCCGCAGCATGCTGGTGGCGTCAGAAAGCAAGTCTGACAATGCTTCGTGCCAACGGGAATCTTTCGCGACATCGCTCAGCTCACCATGCACGTGATCGGCACCAAGCACAATTTCCCAATCCACCAAGTTCTTGATCTGGGTGGGCTCCTTCAGTTCGCCGTCTTCTGTGCCTTCCCAGCCACGAAAAGGTTCACGCAACTGCACACGCGGACTGAGAGTGTCACGCAGTTGCATGCGCAGGGTCGGCGTCAGACCATCACGCTGGAATCGTGCACGCCACTCGTGAAGATCGAATCGCTCGTAGCGTGACTTCAAACGCCTTGAGAGCACGACGCGCCATAGCGTTTGCATCAGCGGTGGAGGTGGGTTCTTCACCAGCTCGCGATTGATCCACCATGCAAACCGTTGATGCAGTCTCCCTCCATGCTTGGATACCCACAGCACAAGTTTGGGGTCATGGACATGGCGTGAGAGCCAGCGGGCGAGCTCCTCCATCACCTCGTCCCAGTCGCTGCTGCGATAGTGATTTTCGACCAATGCCATCAACGCTGCGTGGCTATAGGGGTGCCGGTCGCTGCACCAGACTAAAGGCCAGCTTGTCGTTCACCTTGGCCTCCGGCATGACCCCGAAGCGTGGCAGGTCGCTGTGCTTGAACCGAAACTCGGTCAGGGTTCGAGCCAGTCGAAAGAAGGCAGCGGGTTGTGGTCTGCAAAACGTTTGGCAGGCAATACGCGTCGGTCACTCAGAGCCCAGAGCATTCGACTGACGAAATCATCCTGCCGGGTGCTGGTCAGCGGTTTTGCCATCGCGTACTCCACTACGATTCGCTCTTTGCCAAGCGCACCAGCGCTATAAGTCTCTGCCCAGCTACGCAAAGTCTTGTGCAGATAGTTGTGTTTTTCGAGTTCCCAGTAGAGGATCGGCGTCACGTTCTTAGCCCGCCATTCATTGGCACGAATTTCCTCCTTGCCTTTCGAATATCCGCCGAAGGCGAACATCTCTGGGGACGATTCCCCAAGCAGGCGGTCAGCGGCCAAAGCGTCCATCATGTAGCGCAGAACTGGATCGTCGATGCTGTAGCCGACGAAGCACACGGTGAAGTTGCGAAACAGCTCGCTAACGAAGCGTGCTGCCCAGCGTTCGGTCAAGTAGGCGAGGCCGAAGTCACCGCTGGATATCACCAGACGGTCGAGATCACCCGATGTCGGCTTTATCGTCAACAAGCCGTGCAAGTACACCAACCCATCCCAACGGTTTTTGGGTACAGGCAGCAAGGGCGCTTCGTACGTGGCCACTAACAGTCCCTTTGCGCCGAGCACTTCCGCGAAGAGTCGATCAAAGTTGGTGGTAATCAGTCGATAGCGTCCTTCACGCTGCCGAGCCAAAGTCAGCAGCGCCTCGTGCGTGGTTGTGGCGCTGGGGGCTGAAAAATCACGTGTCAGGATTTTGGCTAACTGTTGGCGAACCTTCTCGCGACCACACCCTACTCCGTCATTGCCCTCCAACAGTCCGATGGCCGTGTCGTACTGTTTCGCCTCAATTGCGGCCTCTTGGACAGCGCTTGGCTGCTCACCGAGGTCTGCATACAGCTGTTTAACCAATTCGCCGAATCCCGGCAATCCAGCCGGATACGAGATGCCCGCCCCGCAAAAGAAAACGACCCGTCCGTCTTCGTGCGCGTGCAGCAGACGTTCGGGAATATTTGGACCGTTTTTGATGAATTGCATCGTTATGCAGGCTCTGAGTGGTTAGGCAGGCACTGGATAGGTGACTCAACCTTCGGCAGACAGAGTATCCAGTCTTCGGCTTTTTATGGAAAGCACCGTATTGTCTCTTGCGTATTCGGATTTGGTATGTCCATAGTGCTGAAGTCACGGCCCTGCAGCGCGATTGCCGTAATGCGCTGGCTACGGGTGCATGCTTGCCCTATGGGGCAGGGCGAGCACTAAACAACTCGTCACCAGCTGACATCTTGAACGAGTGGATATCCGCAATGACTTCAATGGGTTGCTATGCAAAGCTCTCCATAGCGACCCGAAACGGTCTCTGACATCTCTTGGCTAAGTGCCAGATAGCAGACGTTCCGGATTGATGCTCCAGACTTGTACTATGGACAGGCGATATTCAATGGATTACGTTAGGAGCGGACATGCATAGGCACACGCAGCCTTCGTCGCATCACCCCCGCAGTATCAGGCGCGTGTTCTCAAGTTGGCTGTCCGAAAGGACTTCCATCCATATCTGCTCTTGGACTCGCGTTGACAGCACGATGCCGAAAGACCAGAGTACTCGCTCCATGTGGCTGCCTAGAAGAACGAGGTCGTTGTCTCCTGCGAGGCGGTCCCGAGAATCGAAGAAGCGTTCCAGGTCAAGTGCGAACAGCTCAAACCAGTCACTTAGGCTACAAGCCCGAAGTACTACGAGGCTCTTGCTCGCTTTCCACCGGTTGATCTCGCTGCCAGTGGTCGCGCAGGCGTTCGCCGTGGCGCAGAGCAGCTGCTCAACGTGCATGAGCGCTTGACCCAGTGCTACGTCTACATCCCGATTGACAACGAAGTGCAGGCGCGCTCTGGTAATCCCCTGGACGCAACCGGCCAAAGTCTGGTGGTACAGGACGTCTGTCGCAACGAACTCATTGTCTGAGATGTGTCCTATGCCAGAGAGCCGACCACCGAAGTAGTGAGAGCAGCAGAAGTGCGCGATTCGCAGCCTGACCGTCTCGAGTAGCGGTCTGTTACGCTGTAATGCGTCCTTGGGAATCTTTGCGACCACAGTGGCGTAGTACGTCGCACGACCTGCCTGATGACGAATCAGTACCGCCGAAGCGCGCGAAAGCGGATGGTCTTTTGCCACAAGATTGACCGCTTCCGTGGTGAAAAAGAGTTGGCTAGACACCCCATCTGTGGTCTCGACCGTATGGCAGGTCCCCAGCCTCACGACTTGAGCTGCGTGTTCGTTCAGCACCACCCCTCGCTGGCGCAATGAGCGCGCTATGTTGTCAGAAACCACTATGAATTCAACGGTACGCATGCCCGCCTGCAACTCGGGCGCGCTCAGCAGATTGCGAACAGTGGCTTGTGCCTTGCCACTCCTGCGGCTCGAGGGTTCAAACTTGACGGGAGTCTTGACCGGCTCCTGCGCCGGGCCCCCAGTCTCTGGCGGTTCGCTATCGCTGTCGTTCCTTTCGGGTGCGGTGAACGCTTGCTCTTCGACCAAACTTTCAACGTACTTGGAGATCGTGCTTCCAATTCGTTGCGCAGCTCCGGCTGTTTGCGAGTCAGCCTGCGAGCTGATGAAGAAGTCCAAGGAGCACTGGGCGAAAGCGCGATTCAATGACGCAACTTCGAGTTCTAGCTTGCCGAAGCAACCCACCAACACCTTGCTGGAGCAAACTGGCATCACAACCCCGGCGAGCTCATCGTCGCTCAGTAGCCAGTACGGCACCATCTCTTGGAAGTCCGACGTCTTCGACCCCACGGCGAGGCAGTCCGGAAGCACAAAGTGGGTCGGTGGTTCGGTCGCAATGATTTGCCAGTTCATAGCCTTCAGGCGTTCCACGCGACGGGCGGGCACTAGGTCTCTTTCCAACGCTTTGCTGTGTCCGTTAACAATCATTTCAGGAATTTTTTCAAGCAGCATCCCGATCTGCTGCAGGAACATCGTGGCAAGTGCTGGGAACATCTGGGGAAACTTCTCTCGAGCCCGAAAGTGCACTAGCTTTGCAAGCGCGTTCATGCCGCTCTCCGGGAGAGCCCTAAACTGCGAAGCAATCTCTTCTTCAATCAACTTGACCAGCGTCGACTCCGCCTTCAGCGAGTCAACTTCAAGCAAGGCGCGCGCGGTCTGGTCGCTGCGTATGGCATCTGCGAAGTAATCCAGCATTTCAGTTGCAATAGCCGAGAAGCTACCCCTGACAAACGCTGATCGGAATGACAGGTGGACCACCACTGCCGCTGCCACGTGTGAGTCGAAGGATCCGACGTCGGCCGCACGTAGAGCAGCGACCGCAGGTGCCAAGACCGAGCCCTCATAGGTTGTGATTATGTCGTCGAGCGACTGCTCATCGGACGGCTCCGAGTAGAAGTCTCGCTGCGCTGCGACTCCCTCGGTCGAGGAACGGTAGCACTCCTGTCCCTTCCTGAACACGTACACCCGAGTCGCTTTCCCCTCGACCACTCCGAAGCCTCTTTGCAGGGCCTGTGGGATGAAATGCTGTTTTCGACCTGCCATTGCGTTTCCTCTTCGCACGAAAACTTCAGCGCCCACATCATGCAGGCTAGAAACGATGTCTAACTCAAAATTACGATAGGCAACGGTGCATTGTCCCACCCCACCGCGGCATTCTGGTTCTGAGGTTCTAGCTAGCACAGGATTTCAAGGGGGACTTCAATGCGCCCCCAAATGGCTGTTTTCGCCGTCTTGTGGGTATGCACTCAGCAGTACCGGTGTTTAACTGCGCTGAGCGAATCGGATTACCCTCTGTTGCCCTACGTGACCCACCGTCTCGGAAGATTTGATTCATGATTTCTGGGTCTTTCAAATGCCCTTTGCAAACCATGAAACCAATCAAACTCACTCCCTCAGAACAGATGTCAGCGCATCAGCGCGCATCTGAGATTACAACCATCCTGGCCGCAGCCATTATGCGCACTCATGCCAGTGGTCAGGCTGCGACAGATCAAAATGAAAGACAAGTTGTACTTGGCTCTTCTGGTCACCAGCGCGTTCATACGAACCCTTATCAAACAAGGAGTTTCAAATGAACGACACCACCACTTCAGTGTCAGCCCAAGTGGCTGCGCTTTCAACTTTGCAGATGCCAGACCTGTGGGCATTGTGGGATCGATTCTTTACGCGTCGACCTGATAAGACCAACCGCAGCTATATCGAGGCGCGAGTGGCCTACAAAATTCAGGAGGCAGCTTTTGGCGGCTTGTCGGCTGAAACTCGACGCCGGTTGGTCAATATTGGCATGCGCCACTCCAAAATCAAAGGTCGCCAGATTGCGCCGGTCATTGAACTGATGCCTGGCACGGTCTTGGTGCGTGAGTGGGGTGAGCGTGACCATAAAGTCACCGTCACCGCCGAAGGCAAATTTGACTATGAGGGCAAACTGTTCAAGAGCCTGTCAGCAGTGGCCCGCCACATCTGCGGCACGCCGTGGTCTGGCCCTGTGTTTTTTGGATTGAAGTCCAACCGCAAGGAGGCTGCATGAACGCCATCTCCCAAATTGCGTCACTCAAACCCCGCAAGCGGTGCGCAGTGTATTGCCGCGTCTCGTCGGACGAACGACTGGATCAGGAATTCAACTCCATCGATGCGCAGAAAGAGGCAGGGCAGTCCTATGTTGCCAGTCAACGCTCTGAGGGCTGGATTCCGGTGGTTGACGACTACGATGACCCAGGCTTTTCTGGCGGCAACACCGAGCGACCCGGGCTCAAACGCCTGATGGCTGACATCGAGCGCGGTCTGGTCGATATCGTGGTGGTCTACAAAATTGACCGGCTGACCCGCAGCCTGGCGGACTTCTCCAAAATGGTCGAGGTGTTCGAGCGCCAGGGCGTGTCATTCGTGTCCGTCACCCAGCAGTTCAACACCACCACGTCCATGGGTCGCTTGATGCTCAACGTGCTGCTGTCGTTTGCACAGTTTGAGCGGGAAGTCACCGGCGAACGTATCCGCGACAAGATTGCCGCCAGCAAGCGCAAGGGAATGTGGATGGGTGGGATGCCGCCGCTGGGTTATGACGTGGTCAACCGGCTGCTGGTAGTCAACGAAACGGAGGCCCAATTGGTGCGGCGCATCTTTGGTGAGATGCTCACGATTGGGTCGCCAACGCGCATTGCAGAAGGGCTTGCCAGCGAGGGCATCACCACCAAGGCCTGGACGACACAGGACGGCCTGGTGCGCAGCGGCGTGCGGATGGACAAAAAGTGCCTGTTCAAGCTGCTGCGAAATCGAATCTATCTGGGTGAACTGTCCCACAAGGGCAGTTGGTTCCCAGGCGCACACTCGCCGATCATTGACACGGGACTGTGGGGGCAGGTACAAGAAGTGCTGGAGCGAAACCCGCACGTCAGGTCGGTGGAAACCCAAACCCGAGGCAGCACAGAGGCGCTGTTGCGCGGTCTGTTGTTTGGCCAGACGGGTGACCCGATGTACGCAACTTACGCCAGCAAGAACAAGACGAAGTACCGTTACTACGTTTCCAAATCTGAAATGAAGTTCGGAGCCAATGGCAAAACACATGCGCGAATACCTGCGGCAGAAATCGAGATGGCAACCGTCGCACAGATCAAAACCGTGCTCTGTAGCCCGGAATCCATCACGGCGGTCTGCAAATCCATCGAAATCAGCGGCGCTCAGATCAGCGAAGACGAAGCCGTCATGGCCATGCACCGGTTGGGTGACGTGTAGAGCAGTTGTACCAGGTTGAGCGAGTCCGCATTGCCAAACTGATGATTGAGCGGGTTGACCTGGTTACCGGCGGATTCAAAATCAAATGGTACCCCCTGGGTTGGAAGGAACTCATCAAAGAGTTTGCAGCACAAAGCATTGGTGCTGAGTTGGTTGAAGTGGAAGCAATGCCATGAACAGCAATCTGGAAACCTTTGTTCCCATGGCGGACCAACCTGAACGGCGCGTAGTCTTGCAGATCGATGGCACGGACGTGGTGGCCCACAGCACCACATTTTTGGCGGAATTGGCGCGAGCGTTTTACTGGCGAGGCTTGCTTGACACAGGTGCTGTGAAAAGTGGGGTGGATATCGCAATCAAGGAGGGACTGACCCACCCGGTGGTCAACGCATCGCTGCGACTGACGCTGCTTGCACCCGACATCATTGATCAGCTGATGCGCGGTACGCAGCCACGCAGGATGAACCTTAAGTGGTTCCTGCGACATCACTTTCCGGCGGACTGGCAGGCCCAGCGCGAACTCATCGCCAACTTCAAATAGGCACCAGCATGGCTAAAAAACACAGAGGCATGATGACCGGGGAGCCGGTGACGTACCAAATTCCAGCGCCAGCAGGCAGTGTTCAGATGGAAACCTTCATTCCGTGGACGCTGGTCAAGCGAGGTGTTCGGCAGCAGGTGATCACGCCAATTGATGCACCCGAGCAGTTCCAGAAGGAGGCGGTCGTGGAACGAAGCGCGCGCAAGCAGGCAAAAGACAGTCCTTTAATCCGGGCATTGGGTTTGGCGCATTATTGGCAGCGCCTGCTGGACGAGGGCAAGTACCGGTCGCTGACGGAAATCGCTGCGGCTGAAGACATGGATCTGGGACAAGCGAGTCGGATTGCGCTGCACACTCGATTTGCGCCCGACATCGTTCGCGCACACATATCTGAGGATCAACCCGTCTCGGCCTCGAAAAAGCTGAGGCGCTACGGAATAAGTCTAGATTGGAACTTGCAACGCAATCAACTGGAGAATTCACCCCTGCAAGGATCTACCAGAGGTATTTGATGCGAGCGGAACTCTTAACGCTAAAGCTACTACAATGTTGAGATGCGTTTTTGGTTGATCGTCTTTTTAGCAATATTGATGCCGTTGCAGCTCTCGTGGGCGGCAACTGGGCGCTATTGTCAGCACGAAAGCGATGTTTCCAGCAAGCACGTTGGCCATCACACACACCAACATAAAACCACGGAACGCACAGAGTCCGGTGGCGATTTTGCGAAGTCGATGACAGTCGATATGGATTGCGGCACCTGCCATGCTGGCTGTTCAATGGCTGTCCAAGAATCCAGTGTCGTCAAAAACGTTGTGCTGACTTTGATGTTCTCGTCAGGGCTCAGCGTGCAGTCAAGCCCTGGCCTCGTAGATCGTCCAGAACGGCCACAGTGGGTTGCCCTGATCTGACCAGGGCATCGATCTACACATAAGCTTTAAACGCTTCGAGAAATCGAGCCCTGTCAATCGCGTCAGCATGCAATGCTGATTTGATCAACGGATTTCGGGATTTCTCTTCATGCTTCTTTTCCACTGGCGACAACGCCCGCGCGTGCTTTGGGTAATTTTGGTCGGGGCACTTATTTTTCTTGATCAACTGACCAAGACTTACTTTGCAAACACGATTGCACGGGGTGAAGCAGTTGTTGTTACGGACTGGTTCAATTTCGTTCACTTGCTAAACAGAGGTGCCGCCTTTTCATTTCTCGCTAGCGCGGATGGCTGGCAGAGACCATTGTTGATTGGCGTTAGCTTCCTCGTGATAGTACCTGTAACCCTGGTTTGCATGTACAAAAAAGTGGAGCCCGTTGAACGTTGGATGGGCGGCTTGGTTGTGGCTGGTGGCACAAGCAATCTGATCGATCGCATTCAAACTGGCGCGGTAGTGGACTTCCTTGATGTCCATTGGCGTGAATGGCACTGGCCAGCATTCAACTTAGCTGACAGCTACATTGTCTGTGCCGTATGCGTATGGATATTTCTATCCAGGAACACATCACCTGCGCAGGCAGCGTCGACAAAAGCCGAGGCTCAAGTATGAAGCGAAATTGGAACCTACTTGTTCTCGCTTGGCTGATTGCAGCCGCTGCCACGGCAAGCGCTCTTTTCATCGGCGAGGTCATGGGAATGGCACCGTGTGTGCTGTGTTGGTACCAACGTATTTTTATGTTCCCCCTAGCTGTCGTGCTAGGTATGGCCTGCTACAGCGATGACCGACGCGGGGCAATTTACGGTCTGGTGCTCGCGTTGGGTGGGGTCATGGTGGCTGGTTACCACACCTTATTGATTGCCGGTTTTGTATCAAAAGCCTGGATTCCCTGCGGTTCAGGCGTGTCTTGCACCGAACAAAAGCTGGAAATTCTCAATGGATTGCAGATTCCCTGGCTTTCGCTGACCGCATTTCTCGCCATCACCTTATTGCTTTTCGTATACATCAAGAGGACTTCAAAATGAACTCAAAAAAATTGACTGTCGCAGTTCTGCTGGGCATTGTGGTTGCGCTGTTTTTAGTAGGAATGAATTTCTATCAAAAGCGTGTCCAAGATTCTCAGATGGAAAAGGTCAGTAAGGCCGAAAACCGAATGGTTCGTTTCCATTCCCCGACGTTGGGACCAAGTGACGCACCAGTGACTATCGTTGAGTTCTTTGATCCGGCTTGTGAAACCTGTCGGGACTTCTATCCAATTGTCAAAAATTTGATGAAGCAGTATCCCAACGATGTTCGCTTGGTTCTCAGATACGCCCCATTCCATGCTGGCTCAGACAAAGTCGTCAAGTTGTTGGAGGCATCCAAGAGACAGGATAAATACTGGCAAACGCTTGAGGCAATTCTGGCTGCACAGCCGTCGTGGGCCAGTCATGGCTCACCTAACCTTGATGTAGCTTATCAAGCTGCTGCCCAGGCGGGTCTGGATATAAAAAAGGCGTTGGATGATGCGCAAGAAGCAGGCATCGAGGCTGTGTTGAAACAAGACGTCGAAGACTTGACTGCGCTGGAAGTGAAAAAAACCCCAACATTTTTTGTCAATGGCCGTGGATTGCCCAGCTTCGGTCCCGATCAACTTGCCTCCTTGGTTGCTGAAGAAGTCGCCAAAAACAAGAAATGACTGACAAGTCCTGCAATTCGCACGTCGCGCATTGGGAAACTTCCCGATAAACAAGGAATGAAATGGAACTCTACCTCCGTCGTTTTCAATTGTGGCTGACAAGCGAACTAAAGATTGAGTATGACCGATCTAGTTCATCAGATTTCAATACAAGGAAAAGCTCCAACCTGCGAATTGATGAATTGCGAATGGCACAAAAAGTGCTCGATGATTTTTTGAAACTCCATCCATCCCCCTAGGCGGAAATTCGCGAATTTTCATGCGGTGAATCGTTGGCAGCCGCGCTTGCCAACGACAACCACTTCAATCAACTGGTCATGTCCTGTAAACAAAAAAGTAGTCTCTGGATAACAGTTTTAGCGCTTGTCTTGGGTGTTTACGCTGATTTTTCAATCAGTGCAACTCAGGAGGTAAAGCTCAAGCCCAAACTCAAGTCAAAGGAAAAGGCACGCACAACAAATCCTGTTGACGGTGCGGCTGAGGCACGGCTAATTGAAGTCTATCGAATGATCGGTGCAGCAGACAGTCGGAATGCCCTGCGCAAGGCGGAAAAATTGGTTGGTGACTATCCAAATTTTCAACTGGCACAACTCGTGTATGGCGATTTGCTCGCAGCCCGTTCGCGGCCGCTGCAAAATATCGGGGACGTTCCTTCTGATATGGCGAAGATTGGCGCGCAGAATTTGATGGACCTGCGTGCTGAGTCGCAACTACGTCTTGCGGCGATCAAACAAGTCCCGCCACCTGATGCTATACCGTCCCAATTCGTATCACTCTCCAGCCGCAATAAACACGCCATTGCAGTTGACACAGAAAAGGCACGTCTTTATCTCTTTGAAAATACAACGACAGGGACGCGTCTGCTTGCCAACTACTATATTTCAGTCGGAAAAGCCGGGGTTGGAAAAACGGTGGAGGGCGACCAGCGAACGCCGCTGGGTGTCTACTTCATCACCAGCAACCTTGACCCCAAGACCCTGAAGGACTTGTATGGATCAGGTGCATTGCCCGTCAATTACCCCAACGTTCTAGATCTGCGGCGCGGAAAAACTGGTGGTGGCATATGGTTGCACGGCACACCTTCGAGTCAATTTACCAGGGCACCTCAGGCCACAGACGGTTGTGTCGCCGTCGCCAATCCTGATCTGGAGCGAATCATCAGGACAGTGGAAATTCGAACTACCCCCGTGCTCATTGGGAAAAATTTGAGCTGGGTTCGGCCCGACAAGTTGGCCAGTCAAAAGAAGCAATTTTCAGAGACCTTGCAAACGTGGACCAACGCCAAAAGAAACGGACGCGAAAACGAACTTTTGCAGTTCTATGCCAGTGACTTTAGCGCAGACGGCAAGGACTTGAATTCATTCAGCATGAGTCTGCGTGCTGAACTAAAAAGGCCGGGCAGCAAGCCAGCGAGTCTTAAAGACATCTCGCTGATTCGGTGGTCGGACGAAGCAGACACCATGGTTGCCACTTTTGGTGAAATCCCAGACGGCGAAAAGGTAGGGCGCACCGTTCGTCAGTATTGGCAGCACCGGCCAGGGGGCTGGAAGATCATTTACGAGGGACTGGTTTGATGACAAATAGTTCACGAAACCACTAGTAACTTTAACACCACCTAGAAAGTAAGAATATGAAAAAACCCCATATCGCAGTTGCACTTTTGGCAGCATGTTTGACGATGTCGATGTCAGCAAGTCAAGCGCAAGTTGTCGTCACCGGAGCATGGGTGCGCGCTACGGTTCCCAATCAACAAGCGACAGGTGCCTTCATGCAGCTTCTGTCCAAAAAGGACACTACGTTAGTTTCAGCGCGCTCCGACATCGCTGGCATTGTAGAAGTCCATGAAATGAAAATGGAAAACGATGTCATGCGAATGCGCGCAGTTGACGGGCTAAAGCTGCCTGCAAATCAGCTAGTGGAACTCAAGTCGGGTGGATACCACTTAATGATGATGGACCTTAAGAAACAGCTGAAGGTCGGTACAGAAGCGCAAATCACATTGGTTTTCAAAAATGCCAAAGGTGACAGCGAAACGACTTTTGTCCACGCACCTGTCGCATTGACTCAACCGAAGTGATAGTCAAGAGTGGGATTTTCGAGTCCTCACACCTGGATGCGCACCATGCACATGACCAGCCATGTCGGATGAAGTCGTTTGTTTTTGCGCCATGACATTGAGTCCATTGAGAATTCCACAGTGTTCAGCATCCTGCGCGCTACGACACGTCTCACGAAGCGCTTTGAGCTGCATTTCCAACTGCCGCAGCTCTTTGACCCGAAGCGCCACGTGCCCTATGTGTTCATCCAAAAGCGCGTTGACTTCGCCGCAATTTTCGGTTGGTGCATCCCTGAAACGAAGCAAAACACGGATTTCATCAAGGGTCATGTCCAGACTGCGGCAGTGGCGAATGAACGACAAGCGCTGTCCGTGCGATTCGTCGTAGACGCGGTAGTTTCCTTCCGACCGCTTGGTGTGTGGCAACAAGCCCTCGCGCTCGTAGTGGCGAATGGTCTCCACTTGTACACCCGTCATATTGGCTAATTCACCGATTTTCATGTCTGCAATCATAACCGCTTGACTCTTTAGTGGCTACAGGGTTTCTAATTGCCTCTCAATCAGGAATTGACAATGAACACGACGCCTTCAAAACCATCATCCACGCCTACATGCGGATGCACAAATGCATGTGCATCCTCAATTTCGGACTCGTCTCAGGCATTGCCGCAAAGTGAAATAGCAGGCGTTCCTGTTTTTCGAATTCCAACCATGGATTGCGCCTCTGAGGAGGGGGAAATTCGCCATGCAGTGGCCAACATTCCTGGTGTGCGCAGCCTTCAGTTCCAACTTGCGGCACGGACGCTTTCGATTGATGCCGAGGCGGACTCCTTGCCACTCGTTTTGGCTGCGATTCGCAAAGCAGGATTCAAGCCTACGCCACTAAGCAGCAATGCGCCTGACTCGGGTGCGCATGGTCACGACCACGGACATGAAGCGCATGATCATGACCACAACGATGCCAGCTTTCCAAGCGGAATTCAAAAATATGCGCTGGCTCTAGCACTTGCAGTCGGTGCGGAGTCCATTGCGTTCTTTGCTCCGGATACACGCATTTTCCAAGGTCTGGGAATGGTGCTTTCTGTTGGTGCAATTGCACTTGCTGGTTTCTCCACATATGTCAAGGGCTTGGCCGCTCTGCGAAATTTTCGACTCAATATCAACGCATTGATGACCGTCGCGGTCACCGGTGCATTTCTGATCGGTCAGTGGCCCGAGGCCGCCATGGTCATGGCACTCTATGCCATCGCTGAAATGATTGAAGCGCGTGCAGTGGACAGGGCCAGAGGTGCCATCAAGAGCCTGCTGGATCTGACCCCTGAGACTGCTGAGATTCGTCAGTCCGATGGATCATGGCAAATTGTTCCGGTGAGTGGTGTAGTGCTGGACGCTGTTGTGCGCATCAAACCTGGTGCGCGTATTCCTGTTGACGGGGTTATTGCCATAGGCAATACATCCGTAGATCAAGCGTCAGTTACGGGTGAGAGCATTCCGGTGGACAAGGCTCCAGGTGATGCCGTATTTGCCGGGACCATTAACACCACAGCCACTATTGAAGTGCGCGTAACCGCCTTGCCAAGTAACTCAGTGCTTTCCCGCATCATCCACGCGGTAGAACAGGCGCAAGGTTCTCGCGCGCCCACTCAGCAGTTCGTTGACAAATTTGCAGCCATCTACACACCTGCCGTTTTCGTTCTGGCTTTGGGAGTCGCAATATTCACGCCCTGGCTCATGGATTGGACTTGGGCTCAAGCCATCTACAAGGCGTTGGTTCTGCTGGTGATCGCATGCCCATGTGCTTTGGTAATTTCTACACCGGTTACGGTGGTAAGTGGTCTGGCAGCAGCTGCAAGGCGTGGCATTTTGATTAAGGGTGGTGTGCACCTTGAGGGTGCTCGAAAGATCAAAGTAGTTGCTCTGGACAAGACGGGAACAATCACCGAGGGCAAGCCTGTCTTGGTGGATTCGGAGTTTGTCACATCAGACGTACCTGAGTGGCAAGTCTTGAGGTGGGCCGCCGGCCTTTCTGCACATTCTGATCACCCGGTTTCCAAGGCCATAGCGAAAAGTCTTGATCCTGGAAGCAGTGTTCTCCAGGACTTCAAGGTGATTGCTGGAAGGGGTGTAGAAGCCCTTGTTGACGGGCAACTGTTGATACTCGGCAATCACCGCTTGATCGAAGATCGGAAACTGTGTAGCAGCAGTATCGAAGCGCGATTGGCGGAGCATGAAGCGCTGGGCCGCACCGTCACCATGTTGGCATCGCAAACCCAGGTGTTGGTCATTTTTGCGGTGGCCGACACCATTAAAGAAACGTCACGAGAAGCTTTGGCCCAATTGCACGCATTGGGTGTTACTTCCGTCATGTTGACGGGTGACAACGAGGCAACCGCAAAGACCATTGCCAAGCAAGCTGGCATTGATGATGCGCGTGGAAACTTGCTGCCAGAAGACAAACTGACGGCCATCGAAGAGCTTCAAAAGCGATACGGTTTGACTGCAATGACCGGCGACGGCATTAATGATGCGCCTGCATTGGCGCGTTCTGACATTGGTTTTGCCATGGGTGTGGCGGGCACAGATACGGCCATGGAGGCCGCCGATGTGGTCATCATGAACGATGACTTACGGCGTATCCCAGAGACCATTGTGTTATCGCGCAAAACGCAAGCCATTCTTTGGCAGAACATTACCTTGGCTCTTGGCATCAAGGCGGTTTTTTTGGTGCTGGCATTGTTCAATGGCGCATCGATGTGGATGGCAGTGTTTGCGGATATGGGCGCAAGTCTATTGGTTGTTTTTAATGGCCTGCGTTTGCTGCGGGTGAATCTGGGTGAGAAAACAATATGAGATTACCAACTTTTCAGTCAGTAGGTACTCATGCACTTCCGGCGGAGCTGACCAAACCAACCGACTTGCTGGACTTCAAGAGTCCCCAAATACAACAGTTGGTCTTGGAACGCGGATGGCAGGCTTTGCCTGTGTTTGAACGCATAGGTGCAATCTACGATTTCGTTCGCAATGAAATCAAATTTGGATACAACGAGTCTGACAATCTTCCGGCGTCAAGTGTGTTGATCGATGGCATTGGTCAGTGCAACACCAAAGGAACGCTATTGATGGCACTCCTCAGAGCGAACGGTATCCCCTGCCGTTTACATGGGTTCACTATTAATAAATCGCTGCAAAAGGGCGCAATCACTGGATGGGCCTATGTTTTGGCCCCCAAATCCATCATTCACAGTTGGGTTGAAATCTTGTTTGAAGGCAGGTGGGTGAATCTTGAAGGGTTCATTCTTGATGAGAGCTACCTCATTGCGCTGCAACAAAAATACCCTACTGCGCAAGAGTTCTGTGGGTTTGGCGCTGCCGTTGCCGATTTACGCGACCCGCCCGTTCGATGGAAAGGGACTGACACCTACATTCAAAAGGAGGGGATCAATGCCGATTTTGGTATTTTCAACTCACCTGATGATTTTTATCGCAAGCACGGCACCAACCTATCGGGCTTAAAGAAATGGGTGTTTGAAACCGTGGTGCGTGCCCAGATGAACCGCAATGTTGAGCGGATTCGTAAACTGAAACTGGAGTGTTGAATCATGAAAAAACCTGTGATTTCTTTCGAAATACTCTTTGTTCCGTTGATTCTTTAGGTGTTGATTTCACGCAACATGACTAGCCAACGTTTTGACAACCTGGATGCTTTGCGTGGCTTGGCTATGGTGTGGATGGCGGTCTATCATTTTGTCTTCGACCTGAAATATTTCAAACTGGTCTCGCTGGACTTTTACCGTGATCCATTTTGGACCTGGCAGCGCACTTTGATTGTGAGTTTGTTTTTGCTGTGTGCCGGGATGGGCCAGGCCATTTCCACGGTGCAGGGGCAAAGTTGGCAGCGTTTTTGGCGACGCTGGTTCCAGGTGGCTCTGAGCGCCCTGTTGGTTACGGCAGGCTCCTGGCTGATGTTTCCCAACAGTTTTATTTATTTTGGTGTGCTGCACGGGATGGCGCTGATGTTAATTGTGGTGCGCCTCTCTGCGCACTGGGGGCAGTGGCTGTGGCTGCTGGGCGCGCTGGCTATTTCTTCTAAATTCATTGCCGAGTATCTGCTGCAGACTGGCCCCTTGGCCCCGTGGGTTGAAACCATGAACAGCGTGCACTGGAACTGGTTAGGCTGGATCAGCAAAAACCCGGTGACCGAAGACTATGTGCCGTTGTTTCCCTGGCTGGGTGTGATGTGGTGGGGTGCAGCCTTTGGAAGCTGGGTGCTAAAGCAGCGGCCCGAGTGGTTGGTGCAACCGGTGCCGAAGGCTCTGCATGTTCTTGCCCGGCTGGGTCGTTGGAGCTTGAGCTACTACCTGATTCACCAGCCCGTGTTGATTGCTTTGGTGAGCGGCGTGAGTTGGATACTTCTCTAATCATTCCACCGTTGTTTTCATAACAAGTCGATTTTCTAACCAAAAAAAGCACGTGAAAAAGGAACTGAGATGGAGCTGCTACTGAAACTTTACGCAAATCGAATCATCCTATGCATCAATGATATTTGCTGCCCCTGCATCCTTACCAAAGAGAGTTGAATAGTGAAGAAAGCGTTGATTCCCTTGGGCATATTCATTGTTCTACTAATTTTTTTGGGTGTAGGGCTGACACGTGATCCACGCGTTATCCCTTCACCGTTGATTGGTAAACCTGCACCACTTTTTACGGCACCTCGTCTGCAGGCGGCAGACCAACAATTCGCGCCGAAAGACATGCTTGGCAAAGTCTGGTTACTCAACACCTGGGCTTCATGGTGTGTGGCTTGTCAACAGGAGCATCCAATATTGGTCAAATTTGCCAAAACCAAAACAATCCCCATCATTGGACTGGACTACAAGGATAAAGAAGCCGACGGTCTGAAATGGTTGGCACGTTACGGAAACCCCTATGACGTGACGATCTCCGACAAAGACGGACGCATAGGCATTGACTTTGGTGTGTACGGTGTACCTGAGAGCTTTTTAATCGACAAAGAAGGAATCATTCGATACAAGCAAATTGGACCAATTACTGATGAAGCACTGCGCGACGAAATAATCCCTTTAATACGAGAACTGCAAAAATGAAATGTCCCCAATGTACCGAAGCCACGCTGGTCATGACTGAGCGCCAGGGTATCGAGATTGACTACTGTCCGTCATGCCGCGGGGTGTGGCTGGACCGTGGTGAACTTGACAAGCTGATTGAGCGCAGCTCCCAGGCCATGCCAGCGCAGCCTCCCGCACCGCCGCAGCGTATTCAGCCACATTACGAGCAACCTATGCGTCGCCCCGATTTTGTGGACTCGGATTACAAACACCACAGCAGTCACGGTAGCCACGACGGTTATCGCAAGCGTAAGTCATGGCTGGGTGAATTGTTTGATTGAACTGCCATGAAACGATTCATCCCCCCACTTTTATCTGCCTTGCAGGACAACCCACATCACCGTCGCTTGGCGGTTGCGCTAGGTGCCTTGTTATTGGCATCGGGGGTCACGGCCTACAGCATTGCACCGCTGTCACCCGATGTCGCCAACCTACCCGTGCGGCAACTGATTGAGAACATTGCAACCATCGATACGTCAGCTCAAAGGGACAGTGAACTGGTCGCACCGATGGTGCTCTACCGCAGCGAAATCACCCGTCCTTCAGATTCTTTGAACACCCTGTTACGGCGATTGGGTGTCAGCGATATCGCTGCAGCAAGTTTTCTAAGTCGCGATACGGCATCGCGTACCTTGCTGGCGGGCACTCCTGGCAAATTTGTTTCGATTGAGGCAGACGATAAGCACCAACTGCAGCGCCTGACAGCGCGCTGGCCCAGTGAGGATGGCGCCCAGTTTTCCCGTCTGGTGGTCGAACGGGGCTCCAAGGGATACACCTCACGGGTGGAAATGGGCCAATTGGAACGATCAGTACAGCTTACCAGCGCAACGGTTCGCACTTCGTTGAACGCTGCAGCCAAGGAAGCCAAGCTACCCAAACCCATTGCCGCGCAACTGGCCAGTGTTTTTGCAAGAGTGCCCGACTTCAGAGTAGATCTGAGTGCAGGTGATAGTTTTGGCGTGGTTTACGAAACGCTTGAGGTCGACGGCGAGATCTTGCGCACTGGCAAGCTGCTGGGTGCTGAGTTCGTCAAGAACGGCAAGCAACATCAGGTGATGTGGTTTCAGGAACCCGGTCAGAAGGGTGGCTTTTACACCCTGAATGGTCAAAGCATTGACCGTGAGGCCATGTCGCTGCCACTGGATGCACCCAAGGTAAGTAGCGGCTACGGTATGCGCATTCACCCGGTCTATGGGCAGGCCAAGGCCCATGAGGGCACTGACTTTGCATCACCCTCGGGTACGCCGATACGCAGTGCGGCCCAAGGTGTCGTGACATTTGCGGGTTGGAAACAGGGTTATGGCAAATTTGTACTGGTGAAACACCGCGACCAGAAAGCCACGGCCTACGCACACTTGAGCCAAATTCAAGTCCGTAAGGGCCAGCGCGTGGCCATGGGTGACTTGCTGGGAGCCGTGGGACAGACAGGAACAGCCACCGGACCCAACCTGCACTTTGAATATCTGGTGAAAGGCCGCCCACAGGATCCCCAAGAAATCTCACGCCAATCCGCTGAAAAGTCGATTACGTTAACGACCCGACGCGATTTTGAACGTGTGGCGCAAACCATGCGTCGTCAGCTTGATGCCGCATCTCTCGTGGCACAAGCCAGTGCCGATTAACTTGCAGAGCATCTGCTGTTCAACCCAACAACGTAATCCTAACCATCATGACAGACACGCCTGCAACCTCTCCTGCAAATACACCACCACCTTGCACTGCTACAGGCTGGCGAATCGCCACTATTGTGTGTTTGATAGCACTCGCTATTGCTGCCACGACAGCAATGAGCATGTTTCAACAGTTCAAGGCGCAAATGGAACACTTGCAAGCCAAAATGAAGAATCTGCCGCAGATCAAATATGTTTCTGTGCTGATAGATGACAAAAATGCACCTGCGCAATTAATCACGTTCGACCCACTAGACAATTTCGTTCAAATTCAACGCGTGAATGACATCAAAGAAGGGCCTAACGACAGCATGCAACTCTGGGCTATTCCGACCGCTGGTAAGCCCCGCTCGTTGGGCGTTGTGGCACCTCAAATCAAAACCGCGCAGATTCCGGCTACCAGCAAAATGCTGGCAGACATTACGCAATTGGCGATCAGCGTCGAAAACAAAGGTGGCGTGGAAACAGGTAAAGAGCCGCGCTTGCCCTACTTGTTCAAAGGTGCATTGATTCAGAAAGCGATGTAATTTTTTGTTTTTTTAATTGCGACAAAAAAACCAAAAACAGAAACCACTCAAACTACGACTTTGAATTGCTGGTAGCAGTTTGGACCAGCTGCTTTTGACGTTGGTCAAGCATCAGCACAAGCCTGCCCCCGCAGAGCAAGCCAATACCGTGTTGTCGAGGCGGCCAAACACACGTATTTCAGGCATTCTCTATTCTCAGTCGTTACCGCCCACCAATTTCAACTTGCAAACCACCCCCGCGTAAGTCGTTGATTTTATTGAAGGTGGCCTCGTGAAAAGTCACGAGGGTCACTGAGAACAGAGAGATAAAACGGGGTAATTTTGGTCAAAATCGGCCAAAAAAGTGCTGTTTTGATAGCAGAAAAGTCACAAGGCAAACGCCGTAAGTGCGCGTAAACATTGAGGATTTTCCAAAAGAAAAGCCCAACTGAAAACAGTTGGGCTTTCTATGTATGGTGGAGCTGGCGGGATTTGAACCCGCGTCCGCAAACCTTCTTCGAACAGTTCTACATGTGTAGCCATCTGATTTGGATCTCGCTTTTCACATCGCGCAGCGGCACGCTATGCAAATCGCCAGCAACCTATTTTCTCGAATCCCCCTAAGTTACCCAAAAGGACCCCAGCCGAATGAAATTACCCCACAGCCTGGACAATCAAACCTTGCGATCTGACTACCCTTGCCCAGCCTATCGGCTTGCTGTTGTGAGGCTCACGTGCGATTAAGCAGCGAGTGCGAAACGTTCGTCGTTTGCAGTTAGTTTTTTTGAATCTGTTTTACGAGCTCATTCAGCTCGACATGCCCTGCTGCGCGTCTGAATCCACGTCGAAACCAGTGCAGCCCCAAGGCCGCTATTTTAGGCCGTGGCAATCAATTGCAATAGACCTTCTGCACAATTAATCGTGGCGTGCGCACCCCATTGGCTAGTGTCAGCCTTTTGCCCCAGGTAGCCATAGGTGACAGCCACGGTTCCCATTCCAGCGGCCAAGCCGGCCACGATGTCTCGCTCGTCGTCACCCACATAGATGCAACGTTCAGGCGGTATGTTCATCCGTTGTGCCGCTTCCAGCAGGGGCTGTGGGTCGGGCTTGGCATGGGGGGTTGTATCGCCACTGATGATGGTACGAGCCGTAGCGAAAAGTGGCATGGCTGTCGTCAGGGGCATGGTGAAGCGGGCAGACTTATTGGTCACCACACCCCAGGGCAGCTTTGATCTGTCAAGAGCAGCAAGCAGTTCTGGCACCCCCTTGAATACCTGTGTGCGCTGGGTTAAGCACTGCTCGTAATTGCAGAAAAATTCTTCGCGCAGCGTGTTGAAGTCGGGGTGCTCGGGCGTTATACCAAACGCAACACCCAGCATACCCCGGGCGCCCGCGCCAGCCATGCGCCGGTAATGCGCCAAGGGCAATGAGTGCATGCCACGAGTCAGCCGCATTTTGTCAACAGCAGCCGCCAAATCAGGGGCACTATCGATCAGGGTGCCATCCAGATCAAACAGCACCGCCCGCACATCGGTGAAGCAATGCGCAATTTTTGTCACAGTTGCGGGTCTGCCGGCTTTTGCGTTGCCAGCAAATAGTTGACACTGGTGTCGGTGTTAAGCCAATAATGCTGGGTCAGGGGATTAAATGACAAGCCTCGGCTATGTGTCACCGTGAGACCCGCAGTTCGGCAAAAGCTGGCCAATTCGCTGGGTCGAATCATTTTTGCGTATTCGTGTGTGCCACGAGGCAACATGTTCAGCACATATTCTGCGCCCACAATGGCCAGCAGAAATGACTTGGGATTTCGGTTGAGTGTAGAGAAAAAAACCCAGCCCCCAGGTTTGACCAGCGTAGCACATGCGCGAACCACAGACGCTGGATCTGGCACGTGCTCAAGCATTTCCATGCAAGTCACGATATCAAAACGACCCGGCTGTTCATCGGCCATGGACTCTGCACTGATCTCACGGTATGTCACGTTCTCGGTGCCGGCGTCCAACGCATGCAGTTGCGCGATGCGCAACGCCTTGGAGGACAGATCAATGCCTGTCGCCGTGGCCCCAGAACGCGCAAGAGAGTCTGTCAGGATTCCGCCACCACAGCCAACGTCAAGCACTTTCAACCCGGTAAGCGGGCAGAGACTCCGAATCCAGTCAAGACGAAGCGGATTAATCTGGTGCAATGGACGAAACTCGCCATCTGCATCCCACCAGCGGTGAGCGAGGTCTGAGAATTTGGCCAGTTCAGCGGCGTCGGCATTGAGTGTTTGAGTCATACGCTGATTATCTGAAATTTCGGGCGACACATCATGACCCGGCCTGAGAAGCACACAAAACAAAGCCCACCGCAAGGGTGAGCTTTTTGAGCCACAAGCACTCAACGCTTGAGCGCTTCAGGGCATGTTGAGGTAATGACTTACGCCTTCTTGGCGTAGGCGCTGCACCAGCCTTTGCCTGCTACTTGCTTGCCAGCAAACAACGGGCAGCCGCCTGCGGCGTCCGTTGCCTTGCCTTGGAACAAGGAACAGTTGGTGCACATTTGTTCTTTGGTGTGCTTGGGATATTTCTTGGCATCTGCTTTAGCTGTGTCTTCCACATAGCCCAAACCAGCTGCAGCAGCGTCTTTAGGATCAACCATAGGAGCGGCCGCCATGACGACGCCAGAAGCCAAAACGCTGGTACCGATGACCGATTGGAGAATAAATACGCGACGATTTGTCATTGGTTTGTTTCCTTTAAAGTTAAAAAAATGTGCAGCTAAAAAACTAACACTAACACTAACAACTAAGCTGCATTTTCGGCGGCGTTTTGATCCATAACACTGACCAAAATCAATATCCACCCAAATAAGTCAGCCGTTATACATGCCCGTGTCGCCACTGCAACACCACAACGCAGCAACTCATCGGTTGGTTGACTTCAAACGCTCGGCAAACGCGAGTTTCAATTCATCAACCTGCGCTTGCAGCAATCGATTGCCACACTGGGACACCACTTGAGCTGCACAACGGTTGGCCAGCCAAGCCGCCTCTGAATGAGAATGGCCTTGAGTGATCGCGTATAAAAATGCACCCGCAAACATATCACCTGCACCATTGGTGTCGAGCGCTCGCACTGGCGTAGCTGGCACTTCAATCCGCTGCCCCGCTTCCAGCACGATGCAACCCTTGGCACTGCGCGTCAGGCACACCACACGCGCCTGCGCTGCCATTTTTCGGCAAATCTCGGCCAGATCCTGCGTACCGCACCAGACCTGGGCCTCTTCCTCGTTGCAGAACAGAAAATCCAATGACCCGGTTTCGGCGTTGCCCACCATGGCATCGAGCCCGGGTCGACAAAAGTTGATCATGGTCATGTCACTCAGCGTGGTCGCCAGCGCTACACCCGCGTTGCGCGCGATGGCGCGGCCTTTAAGGGCAGCCTCCATCCCCTTGGGCGACGCAGCCAGGTAGCCTTCCATGTAGTAGACCTTGGATTTAGCGATGTCGGCAGGCTGCAGCGAAGACGCATCAATGTCTGCCGTCGCCCCCAGAAACGTGCTCATGCTGCGCTCGGCATCGGGCGTCACCATCACCATACAGATGCCAGTCTGCCCTTGTGGTGCCCGGCTCGCGCTCAGGTTGGTCGCCACGCCATGCGTCAACAGGTCTTGGGTGTAAAACGCCCCCAATTCATCATCTGCGACGCGACAGGAATAAAACGCCCGGCCCCCCAACTGCGCCAATGCCACCACCGTGTTGCCCGCCGAGCCACCGCCGGTCCGCCGCGCATGCACGCCTTGGACATGGCGCAGTAACTCGGTGCGCCGTTGCGCATCGATCAGCGTCATGTGTCGCTTTGCAACACCCGCGTCCAGCAGCAATTGGTCCGAGACTTCATACTCGGAATCCACCAGCGCGTTGCCAATGGCATATAGGTCGTGGTGCGTGGTCATGCTCATTGCTCCACAAAGGCGCGCTCAACCACATAGTCACCCGGTTTGGTGGTATTACCTTCAACAAAACCGCGCTTTTCGAGCACATGTTTTAAATCTTTAAGCAGTCCAGGGCTTCCGCACATCATGGCTCGGTCGGTTAACGGGTCAAATTTGGGCATTCCCAGATCGGCCTGCAACTTGCCAGTCTCGATCAGGTCAGTGATGCGGCCCTGGTTTTTGAATGGCTCTCGCGTGACAGTAGGGTAATACAGCAATTGTTCATTGATGATCTCACCCAGAAACTCGTGCTCCGGCAGCTCTTGCGTGATGTAGTCGTGATAAGCCAGTTCGGCCACCTGGCGCACACCGTGCACCAAAACTACTTTTTCAAACATCTCATAAGTCGCCGGGTCGCGAATGATGGACAAAAATGGCGCCAACCCAGTGCCGGTGGCAAACAGATAGAGGTTCTTTCCTGGCAACAAGTAGTCAATCAGCAAAGTGCCAGTTGGTTTCTTGCCGACAGCGATAAGGTCCCCAACCTTGATGTGCTGCAGTTTGGAGGTCAGCGGTCCGTCCTGTACCTTGATGCTCAAGAATTCCAGATGATCCTCGTAATTGGCGCTGACAATGCTGTAGGCACGTAGCAGCGGCTTGCCGCCTTCCAGGCGCAGGCCGATCATGGTGAAGTGACCATTTGAAAACCGTAGCGCCGGGTCACGTGTGGTGGTGAAACTGAACAACCGGTCGGTCCAGTGGTGAACTGTCAAAACGGTTTCATTCAAAAAAGCACTCATGCAATACCTTAAGGACGCGACAAAAAAGAAGGATCAGTTTATAACGCGCGCTGTTGGGCAGGTGTTCGTGCGGTTGCTATCGCGTCTGGGCCAGCTGCAAACGTGGTTTCCTGCGATTGCTTGATCGCTTGCCAAAACGAAAGCGCAAGCTCTTTGGCCTGCGCCGGGGACAAATTAGCTGCCGCGCCCTGGCTGCTGGACGCAGCCTGCGGGCGCAACGGGTCGTGCTGCACCCAGGTGGCGAGCTTGTCGACCGAGGTGCCGTCTTCGTCCAGCCAGCGGATGTAGTTGGCAAACATGTCGGCCATGCGCTCGGTTTCCCACGGCACGCTCTTGGCGGTCTCCAGCGCGTTGATCTGGCGTGCCAACTCAAAATGGTGCTGTTTGAAGTCCACATCCAGCGCCAACATGCCTTTGGCAATCTCGCCCATGAGCGACTCGCCCCACTGGCGATGAAAGCGACACATGCCAATGTTGTCGTTGAACAGCTCATACATCATACGTTCAACATTGCGGCTGCCCAGCTCTTGCGGTGTAAGTACATTGGCACCGTAAAACACGTAATACTTGCCCATGATCGGCATGGGGCTGGCCATGCCCGGCACAAAATACTGGTTTGGCACCATGCAACCGGCCTTGCCGTGCGACAAAAACACCGCGCGCTCCCCCGGCAGGGTCTGCGGATATCGCTGGTTCAGCGCATGCGCAGCGCTGCGGATGCCTTTGCGGAATAACTGGGCAGCCGGGTTGTTGAGCAAGGCCTCGATGAGCCCATAGGCGTAGCGGGCATTGATCATGCTGTCGCCCACCACGTCAAACTCGTCTCGTTCCGCAGTAAACCGGTCAAAGCGCAGCGCGTCATGCGGTCCAAAGCCAAATTCTGCAGGCTCAATCAATCCATCGGCCACACACTCCATGATCCAGGCTAAGGTGCCTCCAATCTGGATGGCATCAAAGCCCATGGCATCGGCATGGTCGTTGAGCAACTCGGCCGCCCGCTGGTCAAACACCCCGACTTGTGGTCCCAATGCGTGGTAGGGCTCATAGTCCTTTTTGAATGGGCCCTGCATCTTCTTGCAGGCCACGCCGCAAGGCTCTCCACAATGCTTGAAGCTCTTGGTGGCGATAGTTTCCTCGTTGTATTGCTTGAGGTAATGTTCAACGATAAAGGTTTGCTGCTGCTTCAGCCGGTCAGCCTTGGAGGCATAAACCGAGCGGTAATTGAAACTCAGAATCTTGTCGCCCATGCCATGGTAGTTGGAGCCAAAGGTGCCGCCGGTTTGCGTTTTCGGGTCCATCGCGTACTTGGCCGTCATCGCCTTGTCGATCTTGACCGCCCGGTCGCCAAAATGTTCAACAAAGTACGGGTCATAGTCCTTGACACTTGGCACATTTGGCTCGGACCAATGGCCGCCAAACATGCACCCCACCAGGTTGTGCTGTTGAAACAGGTGGCTACCCATGCCGCCCCGGCCACACCAGTCCGTCACATGTGTCACCACGCCCTTGTCAATCGGATTGGAGACAATCGCGCCCTCAGCGGTGACTTGGCTGACCGGCCCGACAACAAAGGAGCGCACCTGTTTGGGCGGGTACTCGGCACCCCAGCGTTCCAACAACGCCTGTTGCAGGGCAAAAATGCCAATCAGTGTCTTGCCATTGGGGCCAGGGTAGCCCCGCCAAATCTTCTCAAAGTCTGGTAGTGGCTCCAGCCGAACCTGAACCTGGTCGTCAACATTGTTCAGCATCATCACGCTCGGTGTCACCGCACGCCCGGCAATGCGCACGTAGTTCACGCCCACATGCTTGAAGACATAGGCTGCCCCACCCATCGACGAAATATAAAAGCCTTCCCACTGCGGACTGTGGCCGCAGAACACCAGGCGTCGCGAGCCATTCAGCGGGCTGGTGGCAAACATCCCTTCTCCAAAGGTCAGCACGCTTGGGTCTTCACCATAAGCGCGCCAGCCGTAGTCCACCGGCCCGTAAATACCGCTGTCTGGCGCAATGTCATGCACTGAAAAAGAAAGGGGATTCAGCGCAATGCACAGTTCTCTTTGAATAAAGGGCTTCATTCGACACTCACAAAACAACGACAAAACAAAGTGATGACTCTACAAATGACTACAGTTTGGCATTGACCCAGTCCGCTACGCTGTCCAGCGCCTGCGCCAGCCTACCCGGCTCAGTGCCACCCGCCATTGCCATATCTGGCTTGCCACCACCTTTGCCGCCCACCTGGCCGGCCACAAAGTTGACCAGTTCACCGGCCTTGACCTTGGCGCTCGTGTCTGCCGTCACACCTACGGCAATCTGCACCTTGGCACCATCAACCACGGCCAACACAATGACCGCGGTTTTTAACTTGTCCTTGAGTTTGTCCATGGTGTCGCGCAGGGTTTTGACATCGGCGCCATCCAACCGTGCCACCAGCAGTTTGACACCCTTGATGTTCTGCGCCTGGGCAAGCAGTTCGTCGCCTTGTGCCGATGCCAGCTTGCCCTTGAGTGACGTCACCTCTTTTTCGAGCGCCTTGACGTGGTCAAGCACACTCACGAGGCGTTCGTTGAACTCAGCCACCGGCGTTTTCATCATGCTTGCGGCATGGCTCACGGTGCCTTCAAGATGCTGCAAATAGCTGAGCGCGTTAGTGCCGGTCACGGCTTCAATACGACGCACACCTGACGCCACGCCACTTTCGGCCACCACCTTGAACAGGCCAATATCGCCGCTGCGCTGCACATGGGTGCCGCCACACAGCTCCCGACTACTGCCAATGTCCATCACCCGAACAGATTCGCCGTATTTTTCGCCAAACAGCATCATGGCCCCGGTTTTTTGGGCAGACTCGATGTCCATCACACGCGCCAAGGTGGCGGTGTTGTCCAAAATTTCGGCGTTGACAAGCGCTTCAATCTCGCGAATTTGCACGTCGGTGACTGGCGCGTTGTGAGCAAAGTCAAAGCGAGTGCGCTCCGGGTTGACTAGGCTGCCTTTTTGTTGCACGTGGCTGCCGAGCACCTCACGCAGTGCTTTGTGCATCAGGTGGGTGGCCGAGTGATTGCGAACGGTAGCCGCACGCAAGGCAGAGTTGACGTGCGCTGTCACACCATCGCCCACCTTGAGCGCCCCAGATTTAAGCGTGCCCTGGTGGGCAAACACATCGGCTTTGAGCTTTTGCGTATCTGCCACCTCAAACAGCCCGTGATCGCAAAAGATGGCACCCGCGTCACCCACCTGGCCACCGCTTTCGCCGTAAAAAGGTGTTGCAGCCATCACCACCACCCCTGTTTGACCAATATTTAGTGCTTCAGCCCTTTCCCCGTCTATATAAATAGCTATAATTTCTGTAGTAGTTGTCAAGTGCTCATAACCCAGAAATTCGTTGCCAGCGCCGTTGTATTCCAGTGCCTTGCCCATTTTGAATTTGCCGGCGGCCCGCCCCTGTGCTTTTTGCTTTTCCATCGCGATGGCAAAGCCGGCGGCATCCACCTCGACACCCCGCTCACGGCACACGTCAGCCGACAAGTCCAGCGGAAAACCATAGGTGTCGTGCAGCTTGAAGGCCACATCGCCCGGTAGCAGCTTGATCCCACCGTCCAGCGCTTCGTCCAAAATTTGCATGCCAATTTCGAGCGTTTCGAAGAACCGCTCTTCTTCCACCCGCAGCACTTCAATGACGCGCGTTGCCTGAGCGGCCAGGCCCGGGTAGGCATCGCCCATCAGCGCCGCCAGGTCTGGCACCAGCTTGTGGAAGAACGGGGTTTTCTGGCCCAGTTTGTAACCATGGCGAATGGCCCGGCGCACGATGCGGCGCTGTACATAACCGCGCCCTTCGTTGCTAGGCAAGACACCGTCACTGACCAGAAAGGCGGTGGCACGGATGTGGTCAGCAATTACCTTGAGCGAGTTGTTGCCCAGGTCAGCACAATGGGTTTCGCGCGCAGCGGCCTTGATCAGTGCGGCAAAAATGTCAATTTCGTAGTTGCTGTGCACATGTTGCAGGATGGCAGCCAGGCGCTCCAGGCCCATGCCAGTGTCCACACAAGGCGCCGGCAACGGCGTGACCGAGCCATCTTCGGCCATGTTGAACTGCATGAACACGTTGTTCCAGATTTCGATGAAGCGGTCGCCGTCCTCATCGGGGCTGCCGGGCGGACCGCCAGGAATATGGTCGCCGTGGTCATAAAAAATCTCACTGCACGGACCGCAGGGGCCGGTGTCGGCCATCATCCAGAAATTATCACTCTTGTAGCGGCCGCCCTTGTTGTCTCCGATCCGAATCACACGCTCAGGCGGCAGGCCAATTTCATGGGTCCAGATGTCATAAGCCTCGTCGTCCTCGGCATACACCGTGGCCAGCAAGCGCTCTGGTGGCAGCTTATAGACCTGCGTCAGCAGCTCCCAGGCCCACTTGAGCGATTCGCGCTTGAAATAGTCACCAAAACTCCAGTTGCCCAACATTTCGAAAAACGTGTGATGTCGCGCGGTATAGCCCACGTTTTCCAGGTCGTTGTGTTTGCCACCGGCGCGCAAGCAGGCCTGCACCGAGGCGGCGCGCACATAACTGCGCTTGTCACTGCCCAAGAACACGTCCTTGAACTGCACCATGCCGCTGTTGGTGAACATCAGCGTTGGGTCGTTGCCGGGCACCAGCGGGCTTGAGGCCACCACGGTGTGCTCTTTTGAGGCAAAAAAGTCAAGAAAAGTCTTGCGAATGTCGGCGACAGTCACGGGAATGGTGGTTGGAGTCATGGCTTGAGCGACTGGTAACGCCGTCTGGCGTGCGAATGTCAAAAGGCGAGATTTTAGGTGATCAGGCTGATTGGCACTGAGCCTCTAAAAATGCAAAAAGTGCAGGCTCGTCACAAAAGATCACATTAAAACGCAGCCACGGGCTGGTTTGCAAATCAGGGCTGAACAAATGTCCGGGCCCGAGCAAAATATCTTGTTCGGCCGCTTTATAAGCCAGCTCGGCAGAGTCTGCCAATGCCGGGTGGCGAGCCCATAAAAAAATGCCCGCTTTAGGCTCACAAAAAATCTCAAAGCCCACCTTGAGCAAGCGCGACGCGGTTGACACATGCGCCTTGGCCAGGCGCTCGCGCAAGGCCTTGACGTGTTTGCGACAGCGCCCATCTGTCAACGCCTCATAAGCCAGCCGCTCGCTGAACTCGCTGGATGTCAACCCTGAAATCATCTTGAGCTGGGCCAGGTCTTCAAGCAGATCAGGATGCGCGGCCAGGTACCCCACCCGGATATTGGGCGAAATGGTTTTGGAAAAACTGCTGATGTAAATCACCCGGTTGAGCTGGTCCAGACTGGCCAGGGAGGGTCTTGGCTCGGGGTCCAGGTCAGCATAGATGTCGTTTTCAACCACCAGAAAATTGTGCTTGTCGGCCAGTTGCATCACGCGGTGCAGGTGCGCCAGCTGCGCCACCGAGCCGGTCGGGCTTTGCAGACGCGGCTGGGTAAAAAACACCTTCGGCTTTTCTTCCACCACCAGTCTTTCCAGGGCCGCAAGGTCGTAACCAGCTGGTGTGCGTGGCACGCCGATCAGGCGGGCCCCCAAAAACCGCAGCGAAAACAGCAGGTTGGGGTAACCCGGATCATCGACCAGCACCGCGTCCCCTGGCCTGACCAGGCGGCGCGCCACCAGGTCCATCGCCTGGCTCGACCCTTGCGTCAGCACCACTTGCTCAGGCGTGACGCTGATTTCCTGCTCGGCCAGAAGTTCGCACACCAGTTTGCGCAACGGTGGGTAGCCCTTGGGTTCGCCGTAACCACTCAAGTCCGCATCTTCGGCAGCCAGGCTGCGCAAGCCGCGACGCACCCCGTCCTGAAACAACCAGTCACCCGGCAGCCAGCCGCAGCCGGGCTTCAGGCGCAACGCCCGGTTCTCAAAAATGCGGCGCAGGTACCACATCGAATCAAAGCTGAAATTGGGCCCGTGTCCGGGCTGTTCAGTCACCGACAAAGGCCGCTTCTTGACAAAAAAACCAGAATGCGGCCGCGACGCAAAATAGCCTTGTGCTACCAGCCGGTCGTAGGCATCGACCACCGTGAACACACTGACGTTGTGCGCATGGGCAAACTGGCGGATAGAGGGCGCTTTAGAGCCGGCCCGCAGCGCGCCCGAGTCGATGGCAGCGCGAAAACCGGTCACGATCTGCAACACCAGCGGAGTCGAGCTTTGGGGGTTCAGGGTCAACATCCATGAATTGTTGCGCAGAAATCACCGTTTGTTGATGTTGAATGCGTTAGCATGAACGCCAGATATCAGGAGATCGCAGTCGATGGATGCAACCCCTTTGGAAACGACACAGCCCTTGGAACAAGCCGAAGCGGCGCAAGTTGGCAACCACCGCTGGCTGCCAATTACCGCCGTGCAGGAAGGCATGGTCACCGCCCGGCCAGTGGTGGGGCTGGCAGGTGTGCTTGAAACCATGTTCATTGCCATAGGATCAACCATCACCGCCAACACGATTGCACAAATGGTCAACAAGGGTGTGGAGTGTGTCGCGGTGTTTGACCTGCCGCCGGCCGATCTGGCCGATGCCGCGTGCTTGCGCACAAGCTTTGAGTCGCGTTTGCAAGAGATTTTTGGGGCTGAACCAGACGACGCGTGTCGCGCCCTGATGAACGCACTGCTGCTGGCGCAGCCCACCCTATGCTGAAGCTGCAACAGCCGCTAGACGACATCGAGGCCATGGGCGGGCTGTTGCCCCCGTTCCCCAAGGTCATCCTGCAACTGCTGGACCTGCTGCGCGATGAAGAAGCTTCGATGGACATGCTAGCGCGGTTGGTGCGCCACGACCCAGTCATCTCTGGCAATGTGCTGGGCATTGCCAACCACATTCGGCGCCTGCATGCTCAATCCGACCTGGCTGATCCCTACGCTGCGGCGTCGCTGATCGGCATCAACCGGCTGCGCAAGATTGTTGTCACGGTCGGCATGAACCGATTCATGGGACGCGGCATTGGCGGAGACTTCTTTTTTCATCATTCCTGCGCGGTGGCGATCACCTCACAGGAAATCGGACTGATGTGCGATGTGTCGTGCGACGAAGCCTATATCTCCGGTATCTTGCACGACGTGGGCCAACTGTGTTTCCATGTGATCAACGAAAGCGCATTTGCGCAGGCCTACCATCAGGCGTCGATGGACGGGCGACTGCTAGAACGCGAGTCCGAACTGTTTGGTGCCGACCATTGCGAAGTAGGTGCAAAACTGGCCGAATTCTGGTACCTGCCAGACAACGTGGTATCAGCCATCCGAACCCACCATGATGTGACAGCACCCGAGGGCAACTTGCAGGCGGTAGTTTGTCTGGGTGAAACGCTGGCACGCGCGCTGGACATGCCACCATCGCCCAAAAACCGGGTGCTGAGTATCAACCAGCCCGCCGTCGACATGCTTGGTATTCAGTGGGACAGCCCGGAGATGCTGGATTGTTTTGGCCGCTGCCGTGCCCGGTTTTTGCAAGGCGCGGGTTGCTGACGTGCACCTTGTGTTTATATGATCAAGTCAGGTTTGCCAGACCTGGGCTGCCTTCAATCTGGGTGCACCAGCGTGGCAACAGCCTGGCGTTTACACGTAGGCCTTTCCCAAACTAGCCGGGCGAAATTGGAGTAAATCAGGGGAATTCTGCGAACCCGGGGGAAAATCAACAATCCGACTATCAACCCCAGTTATTGTTTTGCAAGCCCTTACTGAGCCGCCTTTGGTTTAAAGAGAGGCATCACCTTGGGCAAGTTGGATTCGATATCTGCAATACGGGTCCGACCTGACGGGTGCGTGGAGAGCCACTGCGGGGGCGCGCCCTTGCTAGCGGCGGCCATTTTTTGCCACAGGCTGACACCTGCTCGGGGATCAAACCCGGCCCTTGCCGCCAGTTCCATGCCGACCAGATCGGCTTCTGATTCATCGCTACGACTGAATTGAAGGGTCAGCAACTGCGCGCCGTAATTGGTTACTGTCTGGCCGACCTGCCCCAAACCCAGCGCCTGGCTGAGCAGTGAGGCACCAATTCCGGTTGCGGCGTTTTTTCCCATGCGTTCGCGTGCGTGTTCGCGCAGCGCGTGGGCGACTTCATGGCCCATGACGGTGGCAACTTCATCGTCGGTAAGCTTGAGTTGGTCCAGAATGCCACTATAGAACGCAATCTTGCCCCCGGGCATGCAAAAAGCATTGATTTGCTGGCTGCCGATCAGGTTGACTTCCCAATGCCAATTGGCTGCGCGCGGGTTCCAGCCCAAGGCATGTGGAATGGTTTTTTGGGCAATGGCACGCAGGCGCCTGACTTGCGGGTGGTCCTTGCCAGCCAGGGCGTTTTTGGCAGCGGCTTGCTGCAGCATCTGCGCGTACTGCTGTGCGGCAGAGTTTTCAATGGTTTCTGCCGGCACCAGCTTGGTGAACATCGAATTGCCACCAACTTCCACGCCTTCGCGGGCCCAAGCCTGCTGCAGGCCTGTCATTGGCAGAGCCAGCCCCAAGGCCGCTCCCTGGTGCAGTATTCTGCGCCGAGAACAAGGACAACAAGCGTGATGATTCGTCATGGTTTGGTCGGGCAATCGGTGAGTTGGCTTGGTACAAAGTTAGTCTGATGCATCCAGAGTGTGCATCCAAGTATTCCCAATTGTGTGCCAAATGGCGAAAATTCAAGACTCATAAAGACTGCATAACCACTAGGCCTAGGAGACCATTCCATGAAAAATCCGATCATCATCGAGTCCATTGAAGCCTGCGTGGACTACATCCTCGATACAGTTCCTGGCAACGTGGTGCTCGGGGTTCCACTGGGCATCGGCAAGCCCAACCCATTGATCAATGCGCTTTATCGGCGCATCAAGGCTAACCCGGCACGCAAGCTGCGCATCATTACTGCGCTGTCGCTGGAGCGCCCCGTGGGGCACAGTGAGCTTGAACAAAACTTTTTGCAACCCTTGGTGGAGCGAGTGTTTGGCAATTACCCAGACATGGACTATGTGAAAGACTTTCGCGGCGGACATTTGCCTGCCAACATCGAGGTGCAAGAGTTCTTCATGAAAACCGGGGACTACCTTGGCAACGAACCGGCCCAGCGGGGCTACATCTCGACCAACTACACCTATGCCGCACGCGATATGGCCGTTCAGGGTCTGAACGTGATCGCCCAGGCCGTGGGTGTCAAGGGACACGACGAAGGGCTGCGCCTAAGCCTGTCCAGCAACCCCGACATCAGCGAAGAAGTGATCGAATGTGTGCGCGCCGCTGGGCAGTCGGTGCTGGCGGTCGGGGTCATCAACCGGCAAATGCCCTTCATGCCCAACGGTGCCGAAGTGCCCCCTGGCTTTTTTGATGTGATCGTGACCGACCCGGCTGCCACTCATGATCTATTTGCACCACCCAACAACAAGGTCAGCCCTGCCGACTATGCCATCGGGCTGCATGCTTCAAGTCTGGTGGTGGACGATGGCACGTTGCAGATCGGCATCGGGTCGCTGGGTGATGCGATCGGCCAGTCCTTGATCGTGCGAGACCGCCACTGTGCTGAATACCGGCGTATTCTTGATTCGCTGTGCCCCGCAGGTCTGGACGGGCGCGAGCTTGGGCGTTTTGATGCTGGGCTCTACGGTTGCTCGGAAATGTTTGTCAATGCGTTTTTGCGCCTGATCGAGGCCGGCATCATTCGCCGAGAGGTGTTTGACGATGCAGTCTTGCAACAGTTGCTCAACAGCGGGCGTATCAAGGATGACTGTGTGGAGCCCGAGACCCTGCGGGCTTTGCTGGACGCCGGTCGCATCCGCTCACCGCTGGCCCAAGAAGATGTGGGCTTTCTCAAGCGCTTTGGTATTTTGCGCGCTGACGTGCAGTTGCAGGGACAGCAGTTGGTGTTTGAAGGTCAGCGCTGTGGCGTCGACCTGCATGACGCCGCCTGTTTTAAGGACATCAGCGAACACATGTTGGGTTCCAGGCTGACGCATGGGGTGTTCATGACAGGGGGCTTCTTTTTGGGGCCACGCGATTTTTATGAGCGCTTGCGCACCTTGGCACCGCAGGACCTGGCCAAGATTGACATGACACGCATCGATTTCATCAATCAGCTGTATGGCAACGATGCGCTCAAGCGCGCCCAGCGCCGCAAGGCCAGGTTCATGAACACCACGATGGTGATGACCTTGCTGGGCGCAGCAGCCAGTGATGCGCTGGAGTCTGGCCAGGTGGTCAGCGGCGTGGGCGGCCAGTACAACTTTGTTGCCATGTCACATGCGCTGGCCGATGCCCGCCTGATCATGATGCTGCGCGCCACCCACGACAACAAGGACGGTCTCAAGAGCAGCATTGTCTGGAACTACGGCCATGTCACCATTCCACGCCACCTGCGTGATGTGGTGATCACCGAATATGGCATTGCCGAGCTGCGCGGGCAGTCGGACGGCGAGGTGGTCAAACGGATGATTGCCATTGCTGATTCACGCTTTCAGGATGAACTGGTCAAGCAGGCCAAGGCCCATGGCAAGCTCGAAGCCGAGTACGAGGTGCCGGAGTGCTTCCGGCAAAACTTGCCCGAAGTGCTGGCTGGCAAGCTCAAACCCTGGTCGCAAGCGGGCCTGCTACCAGACTTCCCGTTTGGCACCGACCTCACCGATGACGAGTTGCACATGGTGCGGGCCATGAAAAAAATGAAACACGCTAGCCATCACCCGTCAGAGCTTCTGGCCATGGCGATCAAGAGCCTGTGGGAAGGCAAGGAAGCACCGCCCGCCTACCTGGAGCGTCTGGGTCTGGCTGAGGTGCACAGCTTCAAGGACCGCGTGCTGCGGGCGCTGTTTGCCGGGAACCTGTAACTTACTAAATTGATAGTGGCTAGCGCTTATTCAGTAAGGGCTAGAAGGCGTTTTTATATAAATTACTTGATGCAAACCGAGCGCACCATCTTCAGGTCGGTCAAGCCCATCATGACCTTCTCCATGCCGTCCATTTTCAGGGTGCGCATGCCCCCTTCAACAGCGGCGGCAAAAATCTCGGCGACACGGGCGCGTTCCTGAATTAGTTTTTTGATGCCGTCGTCGGCAATCAACAGTTCGTGCAAGCCAACCCGGCCTTTGTAGCCGGTCTGGTTGCATTTGTCACAGCCCTTGTGCCGGTAAAACTTGAGCTGCCCGGCCTCAGCATACTGGTCTTGCCAGCTTGCCATCAGCTTGACCATTTCACCTTCGTAATCTGATTTCCAAATGGCTGAGTGGCGGAGCTCTTCGACGTATTCCACCGCAAACAGGCGCAGTTCTTCGGCGTCGGGCACGTAAGACTCTTTGCAGGCGCACAGGCGTTTGGCCAGACGCTGCGCCAGAATTCCCAGCAACGCATCGGCAAAATTGAATGGGTCCATGCCCATGTCCAGCAGGCGGGTGATCGACTCCGGGGCCGAGTTGGTGTGCAGTGTTGAAAACACCAGGTGGCCGGTGAGCGAGGCCTCGACCCCCATCGACACGGTTTCCTTGTCGCGCGACTCGCCAACCATGATGATGTCGGGGTCAGCCCGCAAAAACGCTCGCATCACCAGCGCAAAGTCAATGCCGGCTTTTTTATTGATCTGGACCTGGCGCAAACCTTTTTGGGTAATTTCAACCGGGTCTTCGGCGGTCCAGATCTTGGTGTCGGGCTTGTTCAGGTGTTTGAGCACCGAATGCAGAGTGGTTGTTTTACCCGAGCCGGTGGGGCCGCACACATAAAACAGGCCGTAGGGTTTTTCCACAGTCCTGATGACGCGGGCCTTGTTGTGCGGCGTCAGGCCCAGTTTGTCGAGCGGAATTGGCTCACCGGCGGCCAGTATCCGCATGACCACGTCTTCGACCCCGCCAGCAGACGGAATGGTGGCGACACGCAACTCGATGTCCACCGGGCCGTATTTTTTAAACTTGATCTTGCCGTCTTGTGGTTTGCGGCGCTCGGAGATGTCGAGGTCACACATGATCTTGAGACGCGTGACCATGGCTTGGCGAAAATGCGCAGGAACCTCAATGTAGGGCTGCAGCGATCCGTCAATGCGAAAACGAATGCCCGTTTTGAGTTTGCCCGGCATCGGTTCGATGTGGATGTCAGAAACACCCTGGTGATAGGCATCCAGAATGACCTTGTTGACAAACTTGACCAGCTCGTTGTCAGCGGCGGCGGACTCGAGCGAGTCTTCGTTATTGCCGTCGTCCATCGGGGCGCTGTCCATGTCGGCCAGCATTTCGTCAATGCTGCCGCCGCTGGCTTCCACGCCAAATATCTGACCCAGCGTTTCGTCAAAGTCAGCGTGCGTGGTCACGCGGTAGTCAAACTTGGTGATGCGCGGAAAAACCTGCTGCACGATGCGCGAACTGCGAACCGCCTCGGGGTCCAGGCACATGATGACCAGCCCAGCGGGTGACTCCTCCAGGGGAACCCAACCTTGCTCGCCAATAAACTCCCGCTTCAGGGCACCATGTAGCATTTCCGAGCGAATCCGACCAGGAACCATTGGCTCATACGGAACGCCAAAAAACTTGGCCAGTGACGGGCCGATCTGCGCTGGGCGAACCTGATAGCTGTCAAGCAAAACGTTCTCCACCGTCAGACCTTGTTCGCGCGCCTGCTGCAGGCAATGCTGCAACTCAGCGGCAGTCATGACACCATCAGACACCAGCCCATCGTATTTGGTCACCATGCGGCGTAATGTCTCTTCGGCTTCATGGATGCGATGCCGAATGGCGGTGGCCAGCGTTTTACTCAATTGCGAGACGCCTTCAACCTCCAGGTCACCAAAGGGTCGATCGCTTTTGTTGTTGATGACCTGCAACACGCCATACAGCGTGCTGCCCTCCAAAATGGGGGCAACCAACATCTGGCGCGTGCGGTAACCCGATCGCTTGTCAACTTCTTTGAGAAACGTCAGCGCCGGATGGACTTTCTTGAGCGCCTCATCGTCATACACGTCGGGCAGGTTGACCAGCATGTGGCTGAACGCTGCATAGCCGGCAATGCTTTGCGGTGTGATGGGCAATTTCAGATCGCGGCTGCTGTTCAAGCCGGTTTTGACTTTGGAAACAATGGCGGTCTGGTCCTCGTTGACCACATACAAAGTCAGCCGATCAGCGTTGAACAGCTTACAGATGTCCTGACTGGCTTCGAGCATGATCTGCTCGATGTTGTCGGTCTCGTGGATACGGGCCGTGACATGCTGCAGCTGCTTATAAAACAGCGCCTCGAAAGTCATCCCGCCTCGCTCAGAAGCATGAGGGCGCAAAACCGAATTCATGATGGCATCATGGAATTGAGGCGTTCAACAAGCACTCGTGCTGAAGAAGTCAATGCTGGAAAAACTGCATCTGGGTACCGGCCAATACGATCAGGTCGCCACTTTTCAAGGCGGTAGGTTCCTCGCCGACCTGCGCGCCATTGAGCAGCAGCCGGTCATTTCCCTCCACATGATGGACAAAAAATCCGTGGCGCCGTTGCGTGATGGCGGCGACTGACACGCCAGGTTTCCCCACCGTAGTGACAATTTTGGTCAAAGTCATTTCACGTCCAGCCGCCGCACCTGACAAGACCTTGATCGAGCCATGCATCTCGGCTGCCAGAACCGGTGCCGCTGGGGCAGGAGGCATAGCCGCAGGCGGCTTGAAGATCATGGTCTTTTCAAAGTTGTCGCCGTCTTGGTCGGCTTCGAATCGAACCTTGTACTTGCCCACCTCCAACACATCGCCGTTTTGCAGCACCTGCGTTTTGACCGCTTTGCCGGCCAGGTAAGTGCCGTTGGTGCTGTTGAGATCTTCAATCGTCACAACGGTGCCTGACTTAACTATGGCCGCGTGCTCACCGCTGACCGTAAGGTTGTCAATCACAACGTCGTTGTAGGGGCGACGCCCTAGCGTTGTCCGATCTTTAGACAACTCAACTTCCTTGATGACGGCACCGTCAAACATCACCAATATCTTGGGCATAGCCACCTCCTGTTGCGCAAGTATATGGGTTTGGCGAACATCAATCAAAAGCAAGCATCAGTGACTGCCAAACAAACGCGATATCAGTCCGGACGTGGGCACCTCATGGACGGCCTGAGTCAGCAAAACCGAGATGTTGTCGCGCCCACCCCGGTCTTTTGCGCGGTCAACCAAAAGGGTCGCCATCGACTCCAATGTCGTGGCGCATGCCATGATGCCAGACATATTGGGCAGATCGAGCATGTCGGTCAGGCCATCCGAGCACATCAGGTAAATGTCGCCGTCCATGACCATGTGCTTATGTATTTCAACACGCAAGAATTCCTCGACACCAAGAGCCCGTGTCACCAGGTTTTTGCCCGGTGCGACGGCTGCCTGCTCTGGCGTCATCAACCCGGCGTCGACTTGCTCTTGCAGCATGGAGTGGTCTTTTGTAATTTGCGACAACACACCGTCGCGCCAAAGATAACAGCGTGAATCTCCCACATGCGCCAGCACCAAACTTGACGCCAAAAACACACCCACCACCAGGGTCGTGCCCATCCCAGCATAGTGAAGGTTGGTTGTTGCCGCTTTCAAAATAGCCAGGTTGGCCTGCTTGGCGCTGCTTTCGATCGCACGCGAAACATTTGCGTCGTTCGCTTGCTGCACACCAGTGGACAACCAACGCACCAAATCAGCCAGAATGGCGGTAGTTGCCATATTGCTGGCGACTTCGCCGGCACTGTAGCCACCCATGCCGTCCGCCAGAACGGCCACATTGGCAGTCGCATCAAAGGCGACCGAGTCTTCGTTGTTTGTGCGAACCAACCCTCGGTCAGTCAGCCCAAAAAATGTGTAGTTCATGAAAGGAGTCCACTCAATTTGCGACAAAGCCGGATTGTCCCTCAGGAAATCCGGCTTTGTGTTGCCTGTGGCGCGATTGGGCGCGGCAGCATGCACTGCCGAATCACTTACAGCATGGCTTTGAGCAGTTTCGCCATTTCAGACGGGTTGCGAGTGACCTTGAAGCCACACTCTTCCATCACGGCCAGTTTGGCCTCGGCGGTGTCAGCACCACCGGAGATCAAGGCACCCGCGTGTCCCATGCGTTTGCCTGCCGGCGCTGTGACGCCAGCGATGAAGCCGACGATGGGTTTTTTCATGTTGAGCTTGCACCAGCGTGCGGCTTCGGCTTCGTCCGGGCCACCAATTTCACCGATCATAATGACGGCATCGGTATCCGGGTCGTCGTTGAAGGCGCGCATGATGTCGATGTGCTTGATGCCATTGATAGGGTCGCCACCAATGCCAACGGCACTCGACTGGCCGAGGCCGATTTCCGTCAACTGGGCGACGGCTTCATAGGTCAGCGTGCCAGAGCGGCTGACCACACCAATCCGACCTTTGCGGTGAATATGACCAGGCATGATGCCGATCTTGATCTCTTCAGGGGTGATCAAACCCGGGCAGTTGGGGCCGAGCAGCCAGGTCTTCTTACCGCCAGCCGCCTCCTTGGCGCGCATCTTGTTGCGCACTTCCAGCATGTCTCGCACCGGAATGCCTTCGGTGATGCAGATCGCCAAATCCAGATCAGCCTCAACCGCTTCCCAGATGGCAGCCGCGGCGCCGGGTGGTGGCACGTAAATCACCGACACGGTAGCACCGGTTTGAGATGCAGCTTCCTTGACTGAAGCAAAAATCGGAATACCCAAAACGGATTCTCCAGCTTTTTTTGGGTTCACGCCGGCAACGAAGCAATTCTTGCCGTTGGCGTATTCCTGGCATTTTTCAGTATGGAACTGACCGGTCTTGCCGGTAATACCCTGGGTGATGACCTTGGAGTCTTTATTGATGAGGATGGACATGATTTTTCCTATTCAGTCTCAAGCTGCCTTGACCGCAGCAACCACTTTTTCAGCCGCATCGGCCATGGTGTCGGCACTGATGATCGGCAAGCCGGATTCAGCAAGCATCTTTTTGCCGATGTCTTCGTTGGTGCCCTTCATGCGCACCACCAACGGCACCGACAGATTGACCGCCTTGCAGGCGGTGATGACACCAGCTGCAATGGTGTCGCATTTCATGATGCCGCCAAAAATGTTGACAAGAATCGCCTTGACCTTGTCGTTTTTCAACATGATCTTGAAGGCTTCGGTGACTTTTTCCGGGGTGGCACCGCCACCTACGTCGAGGAAGTTGGCCGGTTCGGCGCCAAACAGCTTGATGGTGTCCATGGTGGCCATGGCCAAGCCGGCACCATTGACCAGGCAGCCAATGTTGCCATCCAGACTGATGTAGGCCAGGTCAAACTTGCTGGCTTCCACTTCGGCTGCGTCTTCTTCGTCGAGATCGCGGTAGGCAACGATTTCGGGGTGACGGTACAAGGAATTAGCATCAAAATTGAATTTGGCATCAATTGCCTTGATGTTGCCGTTTCCTTCAAGGATCATCGGGTTGATCTCGACCAGCGAGGCATCGGTGTCCATGTAAACCTTGTAAACCTTTTGCAACACGTCCGCGGCCTGCGGGGTGGAGCCGGCTGGCACGCCGATAGCGTTGGCAAGTTTGGTGGCCTGGGCCAGGGTCAACCCCACGGCTGGATCAACCAGCTCTGTGATGATTTTCTCGGGCGTGTCGTGCGCAACCTCTTCGATTGACATGCCGCCTTCAGAGGAGACGATCATCGCCACGCGCTGGCTGGCACGGTCAGTGACTGCCGATACGTAATACTCTTTTTTGATGTCGGCACCGTCTTCAATCAGCAGGCGGCGGACTTTTTGACCCAACGGGCCAGTCTGGTGCGTGACCAGTTGCATGCCCAGAATCTCACCAGCAATTTTCTTGACATCGTCAATGGAACGCGCCAGTTTGACTCCACCCCCCTTGCCACGACCACCGGCATGAATCTGCGCTTTGACAACCCAGACCGGGCCGCCGAGTTTTTGGGCGGCTTCTACCGCCTCTTGAACGGTGAATGCCGCAATGCCGCGAGGCACCGGCACACCAAATTGACGCAAGATTTCCTTGCCTTGGTACTCGTGAATCTTCATGAGGTCTCTCTCAGGAATGGTTGGTTGGAAGGCCAACTGATTTGTCTTGAAAAGACAAAGTCAACGCCGCTTAGGATGCAGCTTGGGACTGTATCATGCTGCGCTGCGTCAATCTTTTATCAGACTTACAGTGTTGTCATTTTTTCGAGTTTCAGTTCAACATGCAAAAAATATTCATCGATGGCGAAGCCGGTACCACCGGCCTGCAAATCCGCGAACGCCTGCGGCTCCTCAGTGGCGTGGAGCTGTTGAGTATTGCCCCCGAGCGGCGCAAGGATGCCGGTGCCAAACGTGATTTGATGGCCCAGGCGGATCTGGTGGTGCTGTGCCTGCATGACGACGCTGCTATTGAGTCAGTAGCTGTCATCGCAGATATACAAAGCGCTACAGGCAAAAAAGGTCCAAAAATTATTGACGCTTCCACGGCCCACCGCACAGCACCTGGCTGGGTTTATGGTTTTCCAGAACTGTGCGCCGGGCAGCTTGATGCGATCCGCACCGCACAGCGTGTGGCCAACCCCGGTTGCTATGCCACTGGCGCGATTGCGCTGATTCGTCCGCTGGTGGACGCCGGGTTGTTGCCCATTGACTTCGCGCTTTGCCTGCCATCGGTCAGTGGATACTCGGGTGGCGGTCGCCCCATGATCGAAGCCTATGAGCAGGGGCGCGCACCTGCTTATGAGCTCTACGCGCTGGGACTTAAGCACAAACATATCCCCGAGATCATGGCCTTCACCGGGCTGACCCGTCGGCCGCTGTTTGTGCCCTCGGTGGGCAACTTCAGGCAAGGCATGCTGGTGCAAATTCCGCTGCATCTGGACCTGTTGCCCGGCCAGCCCGGTGTCGGCGACCTGCACGCTGCGCTGGTGCGTCACTATGCGGGCAGCAACACCGTCAGCGTGGTGGCTGCCACGCCTGACAACAAACTCGACGCCGCGGCGCTGGCTGACAGTAATCTGATGGAACTGCGCGTGTTTGGCAATCTCGACCCCGGCGACAACTTCCGCCACGCGGTGCTGGTGGCCCGGCTGGACAACCTGGGCAAAGGTGCCAGTGGTGCGGCGGTGCAAAACCTCAAACTGATGCTGGGGATGTAATTTCAGCGCCGCAGCGAATGTAATTTGCTTCTATTGTTATAGCTTCATGCGCTTGCCCGGGAAGCGTCAAAAGCCGATTTTGTTTCAATCGAATGATGGGTCCTGGTCGGGTTGACTCAGTATAAAGCGGATGGTGTCACCGCTGAAGCCCCGCGTCGCCAGAAACCGCGCTTGCTGCGCACGGGTCTTGTTGTCTGTGGCAATGGTGCCAAATTTTTTGCGCCAGATTGCCCGGGCGCGGTCATTTTCTGTGTCATTCAGACCGGCGACGGCCTGCCTGATCTGTTGTGCATCAAGTCCCTTGGCCTGTAGTTCCTGTTTGATGCGTAAAGCGCCAAATCTGGCCGAGTGGCGGTGCAGCACGGACTCCAGCACGCGTTGCTCGCTGATGAAGTCTTTGGCCTGCAACTCATCGAGTGCCAGGGCCAAGCTTCCTGGAATTTCTTCAAAAGCTGCGAGTTTGCGCTCCAACTCAGTGCGGGAATACTCCCGACCGCTGAGCAGGCGCAGGGCTCTGCCCTTGAGGGATGGCGTGTCATTCGTCATGGCTGTCTGAGTCGGTGATTGGACGCCAAGACGGCATTGCTGGGGCCTGTAAAATTGCTTCAAAAAACATAGCTATTGGTCTTTTTCTGGAAAGGGTTAGCTACCTTTTTTGCTTGAAATTTTCGGATCTGGCTCAGATCCCGTGCTACCGGCCAGCAGCGGAATGCCCAGCGAGGAACGCACCTTGTTCTCGATCTCACGCGAAAGCCCCGGGTTTTCTTTCAAGAACTCGCGGGCGTTGTCACGACCCTGGCCGATTTTTTCGCCGTTGTAGGCATACCAGGCACCGGATTTGTCCAGGATGTTGGCATCGACCCCCATGTCGATAATTTCGCCTTCGCGGCTGATGCCTAGGCCAAACATGATATCGAATTCAGCGGTTTTGAAGGGTGGCGCGACCTTGTTTTTGACCACTTTGACCTTGGTTTCGTTGCCAATGGCATCGTCGCCCTTCTTGATGGTGCCGGTGCGGCGAATGTCCAGGCGTACCGAGGCGTAAAACTTCAGTGCATTGCCGCCGGTGGTGGTCTCTGGGCTGCCAAACATCACACCGATCTTCATGCGGATCTGGTTGATGAAGACCACCATGCAGTTGGTTTTTTTGATGTGCGCAGTCAGCTTGCGCAGCGCCTGGCTCATCAGGCGGGCTTGCAGGCCGGGCAGGCTGTCGCCCATTTCACCTTCCAACTCGGCCTTGGGAGTCAGGGCCGCCACCGAATCGACCACGATCAAATCGACCGCGCCGGAGCGCACCAGGCTGTCGACAATTTCAAGCGCCTGCTCACCGGTGTCGGGCTGGCTGATCAGCAGGTCTTGCAGATTCACGCCCAGGTTTTGCGCATACTGGATGTCCAGCGCATGTTCGGCATCAATAAAGGCGCACTGGCCACCGGCTTTTTGCATCTCGGCAATCACTTGCAGCGTCAGGGTGGTTTTGCCGGAAGACTCCGGGCCATAAATTTCAACCACCCGCCCGCGCGGCAGGCCGCCCACGCCCAAGGCGATGTCAAGGCCCAGCGAACCGGTCGAGACCACCTGAATGTCTTCAATCACCTCGCCTTCGCCCAAGCGCATGATGGTGCCTTTGCCAAACTGTTTTTCGATCTGGGCCAACGCGACTTGCAGGGCTTTGGCTTTTTCGGCATTGGCGGGGGTGAGGGCTTTGACGGGTGCGTCCATGGTGTTTCTCCGGTGAAGTCAAACAATGAATAAGAAAATCTGGCGGTAGCTGCATCCTCTGGTTTTAACAACAGGCTGGATGTTTGAACAGTAGTTTAAAACGTTTCTTAAAATAAATATACACTAAAATTTAGTCAATTTGGTTTACCATTTTGGAATGAATGCCCTGGCCTTGGACACCGGCTGGCGTCAGGCCCACCTGGGCTACTGGCTAACGCTGGCACTGCAAAAATTTGACGCCCGCGTTTTGTCACTGATGGCTGGCAATGACCGCGTCCCCTTGGCGTTGGCCAACCTGGCAGCTCGGGGGCAATTGACGGCCTCTCATCTTCATATTACCCGGCACCTGGCGCTGGGTGGTGCGCGCCCGAGCGACCTGGCCCGCCAGGTCGGCGTCAGCAAACAGGCCATGGGCAAGCTGGTCGACCAATGCGAGGCCTGGGACATGGTGCAGCGCCTGACCGACCCCCACGATGCACGGGCGCGCTGCATCAAGTTCACCGCCACCGGCCTGGCTTGGCTCAAGGCGTTTGAAGAAGCCGTGGTTCAGGCCGAAGCCGAACTCAAACTGGCGGTGGGCCAAGAAGTGGCCACGGTGATTGCCATCGGACTTGAAGCCTACGCCGCCTAAAATGATTGTCCCGTCCTCAATCGCCCACCCCAACCGGCCACCGAGCCATTCTAAGGAAACTCCATGCGAATTTTGATTGCCGAGGATGACCAGGTATTGGCCGACGGTTTGCTGCGAAGCTTGCGCAGTTCCGGCGCTGCAGTCGATCATGTGGCCAGCGGCACCGAAGCCGATGCCGCACTGATGACCAATACCGAGTTTGACCTGCTGATCCTGGACCTGGGCCTGCCCAGAATGCATGGCCTGGAGGTGCTGAAAAAACTGCGCGCGCGTGGTTCATCGTTGCCGGTGCTGATTCTGACTGCCGCCGACAGCGTGGAGGAACGCGTCAAGGGACTGGACTACGGTGCCGACGACTACATGGCCAAACCCTTCAGCCTGCAAGAGCTCGAGGCGCGTGTGCGCGCCCTGAGCCGACGTGGCATGGGTGCTGCCAGCAGCACCATCAAGCACGGCCCGCTGATTTATGACCAAGGCGGGCGTGTCGCCACCATCGACGGCGTGATGGTCGAGTTGTCAGCGCGCGAACTGGGTTTGCTGGAAGTGCTGCTACAGCGCGCTGGCCGCCTGGTCAGCAAGGATCAGCTGGTAGAGCGCCTGTGCGAGTGGGGTGAAGAGGTGAGCAATAACGCCATTGAGGTCTATATCCACCGTCTGCGCAAGAAGATCGAAAAAGGCCCGATCCGCATTGCCACCGTGCGCGGCTTGGGTTACTGCCTGGAGAAAATCCCGGGGTAGGGGGGGGCCCCCCTGGGGCCCCCGCCCCCGGCCGGGGGGGGGGGCGGGGGGGGGGGCGCCCCCCCGGGGGGGGGCCCGGGGGGGGGGCCGGGGGCCGCGGGTGAACATCTTCAGCCGCGAGCAGCGCTCGCTGTTCGGCGAAATTCTGGACTGGATGCTCACGCCACTGCTGCTGCTGTGGCCGGTGAGTCTGGTGCTGACCTGGCTGGTGGCCCAGGGCATTGCCGGCAAGCCGTTTGACCGGGCCCTGGAATACAACGCCCGGGCCATGGCGCAGCTCATCACCATCAAGCGCGGGCGGGCCGAGTTCGCCCTGCCGCGCCCGGCACGTGAACTGCTCCGCGCGGATGACTCCGACACGGTTTACTACCAGGTCATGGGGGCGCGTGGCGAATTTCTGAGTGGTGAGCGCGAGCTTGGGCCACCGCCCATCGACGAAAAAATTGTGTTTGACAAGGTGCGCATTCGCGATGATGTGGTCAAAGGCTTTGACGTTAAAGTGGCCTACACCTGGGTCAGCCTGCCGCTGGACAAGAGCAAACCTGCGCTGGTGCAGGTGGCCGAAACGCTGGAAAAACGCTCGGTATTGGCCACTGAAATTGTCAAGGGCGTGATGCTGCCGCAGTTCATCATCTTGCCGCTGGCCGTGCTGCTGGTGTGGCTGGCGCTGGTGCAGGCCATCAAGCCCCTGAGTCAGCTCGAAGAACACATTCGAGCCCGCAAACCCGACGACCTGAGCCCGATTGACGCACAGGCGGTGCCAATGGAGGTGACGCCGCTGGTGGAGTCGGTCAACGACTTGCTGCTGCGCCTGACGGACTCGATCGCCACGCAGAAGCGGTTTTTGGCCGACGCGGCCCATCAGCTCAAAACCCCGCTGGCAGGGCTGCGCATGCAGGCCGACCTGGCGCAGCGCGAGGGGGCCAGTGCTGAAGACCTGAAGCATTCGCTGCGCCAGATTGGCCGGGCCAGCATTCGCGCCACGCACAGCGTGAACCAGTTGCTGGCCCTGGCGCGGGCCGAGAGCAGCGGCTCAGCCATGCCACGCACGCGCTGTGATCTGGCCGAACTGTGCATGTCAGTGGTGCGCGACTGCGTGCCCTTTGCGCTTGAAAAACACATTGACCTGGGTTATGAAGGCACCCAGCCCGGCAACCCTGGCTGCACCATCATGGCCAATGGCACGCTGATCAAGGAGATGGTGCGTAACCTGGTGGACAACGCCATCAACTACACCCCTTCGAGTCGCGAAAAGCCGGGCGTGATCACAGCCCGGGTACTGACTGATCCGTTTGGCCGCACGCTGGTGTTACAGGTTGAAGACTCCGGGCCGGGCGTGCCCGAGGCCGAGCGTGAACTGATCTTTCAACCCTTTTACCGTGCCCTGGGTACCGAGGCCGACGGCTCCGGGCTAGGTCTGCCCATCGTGCTTGAAATTGCCCACCAGCACCATGCCAGTGTGACCCTGGAAGATTGCAACCCGGGCCACAGCCCGCCCGGCGCGCGCTTTGTGGTCCGGTTTGACGCATGCCCAGCTGAAGAAACCGAGTCCTGAGCGGACAATGGTGGCGCAGGCTATTGCGATTGAGTCGCTGCGCAGGGTGCCAGAGATTTATCGGGCAGCACCGCCATGACGGCTGGCAACTGCGTTTGCAGCGCGTCATCCACGGCTGGCAAGCGCAGTCGGTAGTGCTGCGCTGCTGACTCGTCCCGCAGCACAGTGGCCGTGCGCACGCCGCGCGCGCTCAGGGCATCCAGCGCCGCACGGGCTTGTGCCTCGGACTCGTATGCGCCCAGCGACAACCCGGGCTCCAGCGCAGCATTGACCAAGGGGTAAAAAGTCAGCCGCAAGCTGGCCAACTGCGCGCGCTTTTTGATCAGATCAGCGCTGCTGGCGTATTTGCCCATGTACACAATCCAGCGCTCAGCGCCAGCAACGCTGCCGAGCGTCCAGGCCGTGGCAGGCAGCATGGGTGCCAGCGCCAGGCGTACCGTCTTGGCCTGCTCCTCATCCAGCACGCTGCTTTGAAGGCAAATCACCGAAGACGATGCCGATGCCGCAGACAGGGCCGATGCAGACGCAGCAGGCACGTCAGAAATAGGCACAATTGCCTGCGGCCGAATTTGCTGTTCCAGGCGCTGCGGTTCGGTTTGTGTGGCTGGCCCCAGCCCGTACGCTTGCAACCACCCCTGGCCCCAGCCAAAGTAGACCAGGTTAAGCAGCACCAGAACCCATACCGTCAAACGCAACATACCTGGCAACTTCTAAAAAACAGCCGGACCAGACGCGGGCGTCGGCCGCACGCTGACCTCGGCACTCATCACGCGCTGCCAGCCAGCGTCTGACTGCACCCGCAAAACGCCCTGCCCATCCACGCCATGTGCCACGCCCCGAGTGCCATTGCTCAGGCTGACCGCCCGCTGTGCCAATGCATCACGGGCGTTGAAGTCGGCCTGAAATGGCGCAAAGCCGTGTTGCTCAAAAGCCTGGATGGCTTGCACCAAAGGCCCTGCTATGCGGCCCAATGTTTGTGCGGCATCCAACTGCGGCAGCAGCTCGGTCAGGCCAGCCGGTTCGGTGGCCAGGCCAGCCACCTCCGGTCTTTGAATATTGAGTCCAACACCCACCACAACATAGCGGCTGCCTGCACCATGAGTGAGCGTCACGGTTTCAATCAGAATGCCTGCCAGCTTGCGCTCGCGCCACCACAAATCGTTGGGCCACTTCAACAAAATATCAGGGTGCAGGCTTTGTGCCAGGCTCAGGCCCACAACCAGGGACAGGCCCGACCAGTCTTTTGGTGCCAGCGCCAGCCCCAACGAGAACGTCAGGGTGCCTGGGCCGCACGCACCGTGGCTGCCGTGCCAGTGCCGCCCCAATCGGCCGCGGCCCGCGCTTTGATGCTCGGCCACCAGCAACACCGGGTCGCTGCGCCCGGTCTGCACGCGGCGCATCAGCTCGGCGTTGGTGGAGTCAATCTCTGGCAGCACCTCGACGGTAAAACCGGGCAGCACGGGTGCAATGGCTTGCCGGATTGCCGCGCACGGCCATTGCACAACGCCAGCCGGGTTCATCTATAGAGCCTGTCCGCGCTTGGATTTGGGTTTAGGCGCCAGCAGGGTGCCCCGGCAAGTCGCGGTACCGCACCAGCAGGGGTATTGGGCCTTCAGTTTGGCGGTGTAGCGCTCGTCGATGATCAGGCCATAGTCGTAATGCAGTTCATCGCCTGCGGCAATGCCGCGCAATGCCTTGATAAAAATACGACCGTCCTGCTCGCTTGCCTCACAGTTGCCATCACACGAATGGTTGATCCAGCGTGACGAATTGCCGCCCACCAGCGCATCGATCACCCGGGTGGCGTCAATGTGGAAGTAAAAGGTGTGGTTGGGGTCGTTCGGGTCATGCGGGTGGCGCGCCTGGGCCTGTTCCCAGGTGATGATCTCGCCGACGTACTCGATGATGGTGTCACCCGCATCAATGGCCTGCATCGCAAAGACGCCCTTGCCATGGATGCCGGAGCGGCGAACCTGGATACGGCGGGACCTGGCAGGGGAAGGGGCGGGTGGTTTTATCGACACGGTAAAAAATTTGGTATCGTGAACTCGTATGGGTGCGCGTGTGTGCGCCCGCGAGAAAACGGGATTGTAGTCAGATGAAAATTGCAGATTCGAACAAAACACTGGTCATTGCAGAAAAGCCTTCGGTCGCCCAGGACATTGTGCGGGCGCTCACGCCCCTGTCGGGCAAGTTTGAGAAACATGACGAGTATTTTGAGAACGACACTTATGTGGTCTCCAGTGCTGTGGGCCACCTGGTCGAAATCCAGGCGCCCGAGAGCCATGACGTCAAGCGTGGCAAATGGAGCTTTGCGCACCTGCCGGTAATTCCGCCGCACTTTGAACTCAAGCCAGTGGACAAGACCAAAACCCGACTGAACGCGGTGGTCCGACTGGCCAAACGCAAGGACGTGGACAAACTCATCAACGCCTGCGACGCCGGTCGCGAGGGCGAGCTGATCTTCCGGTTGATTGAACAATATGCAGGCGGTGCCAGGCCGCTGGGCAAACCGGTTAGCCGGCTGTGGTTGCAGTCAATGACGCCGCAAGCCATTCGCGACGGCTTTGGTGCGCTGCGCACCAATGCCCAGATGCAGCCGCTGGCCGATGCGGCGCGCTGCCGCTCCGAGGCCGACTGGCTGGTGGGCATCAACGGCACCCGCGCCATGACGGCGTTCAACTCGCGTGATGGCGGCTTCTTTTTGACCACGGTGGGCCGGGTGCAGACCCCGACCTTGAGCGTGGTGGTGGAGCGCGAAGAGCTGATCCGCAAGTTTGTCAGCCGTGACTACTGGGAAATCCATGCCACGTTTGCCGCGCAGGCTGGCGACTATCCGGCCAAATGGTTTGATCCTTTATGGAAAAAAGACGCTGAGGATGCCGAGAAAAAAGCCGACCGCCTGTGGCATCAGCGCGAAGCCCAGGCGATTGCCGACGCCGTGCGCGGCCAGCCCGCCAGCGTGACTGAAGAAAGCAAACCCACCAGCCAGGTCAGCCCGCTGCTGTTTGATTTGACCAGTTTGCAGCGTGAAGCCAACGGCAAGTTTGGCTTTAGTGCCAAAACCACCTTGTCAATCGCCCAAAGCCTGTACGAGCGCCACAAGGCGCTGACCTACCCCCGAACCGACTCGCGCGCGCTGCCCGAGGATTACCTGCCGGTGGTGAAACAGACCTTCGAGATGCTGGCTGACAGCGGCATGAGGCACCTTGCTCCCCACGCGCTGACGGCACTGAACAACAGTTACGTCAAGCCAACCCGGCGGGTTTTTGACAACACCAAGGTCAGTGACCACTTTGCCATCATCCCCACGCTGCAAGCGCCCAGCGGGCTATCAGAAGCAGAGCAGAAACTGTATGATTTGGTGGTACGCCGCTTCATGGCGGTGTTCTTCCCGGCTGCCGAATACCAGGTCACCACACGAATTTCAACGGTTGCCGTGGCCGCTACCAGTCACAACTTCAAGACTGAAGGCAAGGTGCTGGTCAAGCCGGGTTGGCTGGCGATTTACGGCAAGGAAGCTGCTGATGAGGTGGCAGACGCCAAAGACGGTGACAAAGGCCAGAGCCTGGTGCCGGTGGCACCCGGCGAAAAAGTCAAAACCGACAGCGTCGAGCCCAAGGGCCTGAAAACCCGCCCGCCAGCGCGCTACTCGGAAGCCACCTTGCTCGGTGCCATGGAAGGCGCTGGCAAAACTGTGGAAGACGATGAACTGCGCGAAGCCATGCAGGAAAAAGGCCTGGGCACCCCAGCCACCCGCTCCAGCATCATCGAAGGCCTGATTGCCGAAAAATACATGCTGCGCGAGGGCCGCGAGCTGATTCCTACCGCCAAGGCATTCCAGCTGATGACGCTGCTGCGCGGCATTGGGGTGGAAGAGTTGTCCAAGGCCGAACTCACCGGCGAGTGGGAATACAAACTCAACCAGATGGAGCAGGGCAAACTCAGGCGCGAGACCTTCATGGCCGAGATTGCCGCCATGACCGAGCGCATCGTCAAAAAAGCCAAGGAATACGACCGCGACAGCGTACCCGGCGAGTACGCCACCCTGGCGGCGCCGTGCCCGAATTGCGGCGGCATCGTACGCGAGAACTACCGCCGCTATACCTGCACCGGGGCCGATGGGGCCAGCGACGGCTGCGGATTTTCGTTTGGCAAAACACCCGCCGGGCGCACCTTTGAGCTGGCGGAGGTGGAGCATTTTCTGCGTGAGCGCAAGATCGGCCCGCTGGACGGTTTCCGCTCCAAGGCGGGTTGGCCGTTCACCGCCGAGATGGTCATCAAATTTGACGAAGAGACGAAAAACTACAAGCTCGAATTTGACTTTGGCGACGACAAGAAAGCCGAAGAATCGGGCGAGCTGGTTGACTTTTCGGCGCAGCAAAAACTGGGGCCATGCCCCAAGTGTGGCGCTGATGTTTTTGAGCATGGCAAAAACTATGTGTGTCAAAAGTCAGTGCCAACCGATGGTCAGCCCACGCCGAGTTGCGATTTCAAGAGTGGTCAGGTGATCTTGCAACAACCGATCGAGCGCGAACAGATGCAAAAACTGCTCAGCCAGGGCAAGACCGACCTGCTCGACAAGTTTGTCTCGATGCGCACGCGGCGCGCCTTCAAGGCCATGCTGGTGTGGGACGCTGCCGCCGGCAAGGTCAATTTTGAGTTTGCACCGAGCAAATTTCCCCCGCGCAAGACGGCTGCAGCACCCCTGACCAAAGCCGCAGTTGCTTCAAAAGTTATAGCTGGTAGCGCAGGTGGAACGGGGGCTGGAGGCCAAAATGTCCTAAAACCAGCAGTGACGGCGGCAACCAGGGGGGTGGCCAAAAAAGTGGCCACCAAGGCAGTCAGCACGGCACCGCGCAAAGCCCCGGCAGCGGCTAGTGGCTCAACACCCAGCGCCGCCTTGGCTGCCGTGATTGGCAGCGCACCGGTGGCGCGCGCCCAGGTCATCAAGCAACTGTGGGACTACATCAAGGCCAACGGTCTGCAGGACGCCAAAGACAAACGCAACATCAACGCTGACGCCAAACTGCTGGCGGTGTTTGGCAAACCACAAGTCAGCATGTTTGAGATCACCGGGATTGTGGGCAAGCATTTGGGGTGAGCGCAAGCGTGAAAAATATTGCGCAGAGAGCCGGGATGAGGTGGTCACAAACTGTGACCACAGGCCTAAATCTTCAGATGAATGATGCAATTTGCGACCTTGAACAAAGATGACTTATGAATTTGGTGCTCCCCCTGCGGATTGAAGCTTGCATCCTGTCGCTGCGTGGCCAGCGTGTCGTGTTGGACACAGATTTGGCTGAACTGTATGGTGTTCCAACCAAGCGACTCAATGAACAGGTCAAACGCAACGCGTCGCGCTTTCCGGTCGACTTCATGTTCCAGCTCAATGCAGCAGAAAAAGCGGAGGTGGTCGCAAATTGCGACCACCTCTCCAAGCTCAAATTCTCCAAGTCGATGCCCTACGCATTCACTGAGCATGGAGCCATTCAAGCCGCCAATGTCCTGGCCAGCCCGCAAGCCATAGAAATGGGCATCTACGTAGTACGCGCCTTCGTGCAACTACGCCAGGCAGCCATCACCTACACCGATCTGGCCCAGCGCTTGACCGATCTGGAGCTGAAAGTGGAAGGCCTGGAGATCAAATCCGACAATTTCGCCCACAACACCCGCACCCAGCTTCGCCAGATTTTTGAAGCCTTGCACGCGCTGACCCAGCCCCCTGACCCACCCAAACGCGCCATCGGCTTCATCTTGCCGCCAGATGCACCGGCCTCTGACCAATAACCCACCCAACGCACAGGCCTGTTGTGCCGCTTGACTGGAAAGAAGTCGCCAACCGCGCTCGCGCCTTCTCAAACGATTGGCAGCATGTCGAACGTGAGGAGGCCGATGCCAAAAGCTTCTGGGATGAATTTTTTGAGGTCTTTGGCATCAAGCGCCGCAAAGTGGCCACCTTTGAGAAGCGTGTCAAGAAAATCAGCGGCAAAGAAGGCTATTTCGACCTGCTGTGGAAAAGCACGCTGCTGATCGAGCACAAAAGCCGTGGCAAGGATTTGGGCAAAGCCTTCAAACAAGCCGAAGCGTCAACCGGTTGGATGCCTGGGCACTGCACGATGCCCTCAAAAGGACGAAAGCCACCACCTAGTCCTGGTGGCCTGCTGTTTTGCCTGTTCGTGGCAGTTCAAACAGCTTGCACGACCTCGACATGAGGAGCCACGTGGGGGGCTTGCACCGATTCACCCTACAAAGCGCAGCCAGGCCAGAACCTCTGGCGCGTTCGCTGTTTACTTCAATGGCCGCCTGTTTGAAGGCATGATCCCGCGTCACAGCCATCCGCACTCATCACCTGGCCAGCAACTGGGGCTCTCGCCGCCATTTTTGGGCATGTCCAGCGGTGATCAGCTGCACGATGGCCTCAAGCGGGCAAAGGTGGGCCACCCGCTTGTTTGAGTTTCACAAAAAACTGCAAAGCCTCACCTTTCTTGACCCCGCCTGCGGCTGCGGCAATTTTCTGGTGGTGGCCTACCGCGAGCTGCGCCAGATTGAGCTGAACGTGATGCGCGCGGCCAGCCACTTTGGCAGCCGCATCGGCCACGTGTTTGACTTTCTCAAGGTCGATGTGGACCAGTTCTATGGCATCGAATACGAAGAGTTCCCGGCCCAGGTGGCGCAAGTGGCCATGTGGCTCACCGACCACCAGATGAATGTGGAGGCTGGCACCGAATTTGGCGAACCCATGCTGCGCGTGCCGCTCAAGCGCAGCGCCCATATTCGCCACGGCAACGCGTTGCGCATTGACTGGGCCGACTTCGTCCCGCCGACCAAGCTCAACTACATCCTGGGCAACCCGCCGTTTGTTGGCAAGCAGCACCAGTCCGACGAGCAAAAAGAGGACATGGAAACTGTCTGCGCCGGGTTGAAGGGTGCCGGTGTGTTGGACTACGTGGCGGGTTGGTACATCAAGGCGGCCCGCTACATCACCACCGCGCCCGACAGCTTTGCCGGCATCAGCGCCGCGGCCAGCCGTGACCGCAAAAAGTTCAAGGACGTGAAGTTCGGCGGTGCGGCCACCGGTTTTGGCGACCTGTTTGCCAACGTGGACCGGGCCGAGACCTTGGCGCGGCGCAACGTGTGCTGCGGCTTTGTTTCCACCAACAGCATCACCCAGGGCGAGCAAGTGGCACCACTGTGGAGCTGGATGCTGCAAACCGGCATGCACATTCAGTTTGCCCACCGCACCTTTCAGTGGACCAATGACGCGCCGGGCCGTGCGGCGGTGCACTGCGTGATCATTGGCTTTGGCGTGGGCAAACCCAAAACCGTGCCGCTGGCGGACTACGCCACGGTGAAAGGCGAGCCGGTGATTGGCGACGTGAGCAATATCAACCCTTATCTGGTGGATGCGGCCAACCTGGTGATTGACAAACGCCGCACCCCGATTTGCCCGGTGCCTGAGATTGTTTTTGGCTCCATGCCCAATGATGGCGGGCACTTGCTGCTATCAACTGGGGAGCGTGATGAGTTGCTGGGCAAAGAGCCGAAAGCCGCCCAATGGGTGCGGCGCTTTTTGGGGGCTGACGAATTCATCAATGGTCTGGAGCGCTGGTGCCTGTGGCTGGTGGACTGCCCGGCGGCGGAACTCAAGGCCATGCCTGAGGTGATGAAGCGCGTTCGTGCCGTGGCGCAACACCGCAAAGCCAGCTCGCGGCCCGCCACGCAGGCCCTGGCGGAACGGCCCCATTTGTTTGGCGAAATTCGGCAACCCGCTGGGCGATACATTCTTTTGCCCGCCCACTCTTCCGAACGCCGTGCTGTCATCCCGATAGGCTTCATGCCGCCCGAGGTGATCGTGGGCAATGCCAATCTGTGCATTCCCAATGCCGGGTTGTTTGAATTTGGCGTGTTGACCTCGCGCATGCACATGGCCTGGGTCAGCCATGTGTGCGGACGGCTTGAGAGCCGCTATCGTTACACCAACCAGATTGTTTACAACAATTTTCCGTGGCCGGATTTCACCAAAACTTGCAAGCAAAATATGCCTCTAGCCCATATACAACAAGCGCAAGCAGCTATTGAAACCGCAGCACAGACAGTGCTCGATGCCCGTGCGCTGGAGGCCGGTGCCACGCTGGCCGACCTCTACAACCCACCCATGCCCGCCGCTTTGCTCAGGGCGCACCGGGCACTGGATGCCGCCGTGGACGCGGCCTATGCTTTGAACGGTGGCAAGAAAAGCTGGAAGACCGATGCCGAACGCGTGGCTTTTTTGTTCAACCGCCACCAGACACTCTCCAACTTGCACGGTGACAGTTGCGAATGATGGAGGCGCTGAGCCGGTGTCACTGGCCAGCCCAACCGACGTTTTGCTCCAAAAAACAGAGCTAGCAGCGCCGGTATGACGTGGGATTTAGGCAAAAAAGCTGAGAACAGCAGAGACTCCTAGACAATCATGGTTATATTCCGGCCCTACCGCTGTGGCTGACAAAAATGCAGGAGGCCTATCGCCATGAAAAACTCACCAGAGCAGGGGGCAGGGCAATTTGCTGACGGCGCGACGCCCGGCGTTGCTCCAGCGCTTTCGTGGGCCAACGCCGGGCGCGATCTGACTGCGGCGTTGATCGTCAGCCTGACTGCGGTGTCGTTTTATATTTCTTCGGGCACCTTGATGTTTCAGGGCGTGTTGGCGCCGCATGTGCCGCTGGTGATTGGGTCGGCGCTGCTGGGTGGTGCGTTTTTGGCCACGGTCAGCGCCTGGCGTGGTTCCTTGCCGCTGGCCTCGGTCGGCCCCTCGCCCGCCACGGTGCCAGTGCTGGCAACCATCACCGCCGGTGTTGCCGCACAGGTGTCGGCATCTGCGGCCATGCCCACGGCAATTGCCGCTTTGCTGATCACCGGCCTGGTCATTGGCCTGGCCTGGTGGGTGATGGGCCTGCGCGGTGGTGGCGACATGATTCGTTACATCCCTTATCCGGTGATCGGCGGCTTTTTGGGCTCGATTGGCTGGATGATGCTGACGGGTGGCATGGGGGTGGCTGTTGGGCAAACCTTCAGTCTGGTCGAAGCCTGGAGCTGGCTTGCAGGGCAGGCTGATGCCAGACTGGCGACCGGTATTGGCTTGGGCGTGGTCATCTGGTGGATCACACTGCGTGTTCAGCATGTGCTGACGCTGCCCGGGCTGACTGTGGTGGCCGCACTGCTGGTGCATGCCGGCCTGTGGCTGGCGGGCCTGGACCTGGCAACAGCACGGCAGCAGGGCTGGCTACTGGCCAGTTTCACCCAGCCATTGCCGGCCTGGCCGTGGGCCGCTGACCTGTTGGGTGCAGTGCAGTGGGCTGCGGTGGCACAACAGAGTGGCGCAATCTTGTCGGCAGTGATTGTGGCCACTCTTGGGACGCTGCTATCTGACACCAGCCTGGAGGTCGCCTGGGACGAGCGCGCCGACATCAACCGCAATCTGACGGTGTTGGGGCAGGGTAATGTGCTGGTGGCAGCGCTGGGCGGACTGCCTGGCGGCGTGTCGGCCAGCCGCTCCTTGCTGAACCGCGCATGCGGCGCGGTCAGCCGCCGCAGCGGGCTCATGCAGGCCGGCTTTTGTCTGTTGGCCATGGGCTGGGGTGGACCAGCCATGGCGCTGGTGCCGCGCCCGCTGCTGGGCGGACTGCTGATTCATCTGGGTATTGACATGTTCAAGACCTGGGTGCTGGACAGTCGCCGGCGGCTGCCTGGTGCTGACTACCTGACCGTGCTGGTGATGGTCGGCGTGACCGCACTGCTGGGTTTTCTGCCGGCTGTGTGCGTGGGGGTGCTGGTTTGCTGCCTGGATTTTGCAGTGTTGTCTGCGCGTTTGTCGCCGATTCGGCGCCTGGTGGCACGTGCCGCCTGGCCCAGCAAGGTGGAGCGCAGCGCCGCTCAAACCGAATTTCTGTTGGGCACCGCCAGCCGCTTGCGTATCATGGAATTGCAAGGTGTTCTATTTTTTGGCTCCACCACGCTTTTGGTGAAAGAGGTCGAGGCAATGCTGGTGCAAACTGCGCCACCCGAGCATCTGGTGCTTGATTTTCAGCACGTGCGCGGGGTTGACAGCTCAGCCGGTCAGGCCTTGGGCAGGTTGGTCAAGCTGGCCCGCCGCCATGGTGTGCGGGTGGATTTCAGCCATCTGTCGAAACCGGTGCGCCGCGCGCTGGACGTGGCGGGCTGCCTGGGTGCTGGCGGACCCTCCGTTTACCCGGACATTGATCTGGCAGTCAGCGCCTGGGACGACGGGCAACTGGCCCGAGCCCAGTTGGTGGAGCGTAGTTTTGAGCAGCGCCTGGCTGAGTCGCTGCCCTCGGGCACTGCGGTGACTCAGGTGATGGCGTATTTTGAGCCGCTCAGTCTTGCACCTGGTGACCTGCTGTTTACGCAGGGGGAGGCTGCTGACGCCATGTATCTGGTGCGCAGCGGGCGGCTGGTGGCCAGTGTGCGACTGGGCCAACGCAGCGTGTCGGTACGGGAAATTCACGCCGGCGGGGTGGTCGGTGAAATGGGCTTGTTTCGGCAGACGCCGCGCAGCGCCACACTACGCGCTGAACAAGCCTGCGAGGTGCTGCGCCTGCATCAGGGGCAGCTTGAAGCGCTGCAGAGGCAACACCCAGAGCTGGCAGCGGCCTTGTACCGCCTGTTTTTGCGTCAACTCGCAGGCCGGATTGACCAGCTTACGGCGCAAGCCAACGCGCTGTCGCACTGAATCGCCGACGAGTGCCAGGCAACCCGGCTCAAACGTCAGTGTGCGATCTTCTGCCAGCTCGCATTCGACCCACGCCGAGCTTTTTCTTCCGAGGAGTCAGCCTTGCTAACGCAACAAAAAGTTGACGCCCGCAGCCTGTCACTGCACGCACACCGATTGCGGGCCTACTGATTGAGCCACTGGCAAATCGGCTGCCACTGGGTCAGATCGCGTTGCGCCTGCTGCGGCGGTACATCAAACACGGTCAAACCCCGGGCTGCCAGCAGCGAATAGTTTTGTGTGTTGCGCAACATGCTGAGCAAGGGCAGCTCGGTGCGCGCCACAAACTGGCGCAGCTGCTCTGCCGAGCGGGTGCGCTCATCCACCCGCATGCCCACCAGCGCCACCTGCAGCTTGCCCACTTCGCGCTTGCAAGCGGCCAGTTCAGCCAGAAAATTCAGCGTGGCGTTCATGTCAAACACGCTGGCTTGCAGCGGCACCAGCACTTTCTGGCCGCGCTTGAGCACGTCGAGCAAACGCTTGCCATGCAAACCCGCAGGGGTGTCTAGCACCACATGGGTGGTGCCTTTGGGAGGTTTGGCAATATGGTCGCGGTCCAGCGTCCAGCTGGCAATGGGCGCAGCAGACTCGGGTCGCAACGACATCCAAAGCTTGCTGGACTCCTGGCGATCCACATCACCCAGCATGACGGCATGGCCCTGGGCTGCGTAATAGGCCGCCACATGGGTGGCCAACGTGGACTTGCCCACGCCGCCTTTCGGATTGGCGACAACGATGACTGGCATGAGTGCTCCTTATTAGATAGCTGCTTGTGCAATAACTGTATGGGCTAGAGGTCAAAAACATCCATATCAACGCATGGTTTACTCGTCTTCGCCACCCATCATGCCGCCCAGCAGACTGCCCCCAAGCACACCGGCACCCAACAACGAACCTTGTTCAGCCGACTTGCCCCCGGCCGCCGGTGCCGACGCAATGATGCGATTGGCCAGTCGCGACAGTGGCAGCGACTGCAACCAGACCCGCCCGGGGCCGCGCAAGGTGGCAAAGAACAGGCCTTCACCACCAAACAGCGCCGATTTGATTTTGCCCACATACTGAATGTCGAAGTCAACTGAAGGCTGGTAGGCCACCACACAGCCGGTATCAACCCGCAGCGTTTCGCCGGGTGCCAGGTTGCGTTCCAGCAAGGTGCCACCGGCGTGCACAAAGGCCATACCGTCGCCTTCAAGTTTTTGCATGATGAAGCCTTCGCCGCCAAACAGGCCCACGCCCAGCTTCTTTTGCAGCGCAATACCCAGCGACACCCCTTTGGCAGCGCACAAAAACGAGTCTTTTTGACACAGCAGCGTGCCGCCGAGGGCACCCAAATCCATCGCCAGGATCTTGCCAGGGTAGGGTGCGGCAAATGCCACCCGCCGCTTGCTGCTGCCTGTGTTTTGAAACACCGTGGTGAACAGGCTTTCGCCAGTCAGCAGGCGCTTGCCTGCGCCCATCAGCTTGCCAAAAAACCCACCCTGCTGGGCACCATCGCCAAAAATGGTGTCCATCTGGATGCCGTCTTGCATGTAGAACATCACACCGGCCTCGCCCACCGCCGCTTCGCCGGGGTCAAGCTCCACCTCGACATACTGCATCTCGCTACCAAAAATCTCGAAATCCACCACATCCATTGCCATCATTGCTCCTTGAATTTCGGCGCAAACGCTGCGCCTGCAGGGCTGAACGATAGCAAGAAAACTGGGGGGAAGTCGGCATTTTTTTCGATGGTTAATGTCACACAACTGACACAAAAACACTGCAAAAGTGGCGTATCCTCAGCCACTTTAGTGATCCCTGTATTTTTCGGTCACACAACCCTGTTTCATCAACCCCAAGGACTCCACCATGAAAATCCGCTATTCACTGATCGCTGCCGGCGTTGTTGCGTTGGCTGCTGCTGGCACCGTCAGCGCACAGGAAAAAACCTTCCGTCTGTTGACCTGGGCTGACTACGCGCCCGCTGACGTGGTGGCACAGTTTGAGAAGGAAAGCGGCTACAAGGTCGAAGTGACCCTGTCCAACAACGAAGAGATGATCTCCAAGCTGCGCGCCACGGGTGGTGCCGGTTTTGATCTGGCCCAACCCTCGCAAGACCGCATCACTGGCCCGCAAAAGGAATTTGGCATTTACAAATCCATGGACCTGAGCAAGCTCAAATCCGAGCTGTTCATTCCTTCAATGCTGGATGCCACCAAGAAGAACACCACGCTCGATGGCAAGGTGTTTGGCCTGCCACACATTTGGGGCACTGAAGGCCTGGTGGTCAACACCAAGCTCACGCAAATGAGTGACTACCCAGATCTGTGCCGTGCCGATGTCAAAGGCAAGGTGTCCATGCGTCTAAAGCGCCCAACCCTGATTTCGTTTGCGTTTGCGTCTGGTAAAGACCCATTCGCGTTGTACAACGACCCCAAGGCTTATACAGCCTTGATGGAAGAAGTGGGCAAAACGCTGACTGCTTGCAAGTCGAACGTCAAGTTCTACTGGGACAACAAGGACATGCTGTTTAACGGCATGCGCACTGCTGAAGTGGTGGGTGCCTTGATGTGGGACACAGGCGGCTGGAAGCTCAACGGCGAAAACCCCGACATCAAGTTCATCGCCCCCAAATCAGGTGCCACCGGCTGGATCGACACCTTTGCCATTCCTGCCAAGGGCAAGAATGATGCAGCAGCCTATGCCTGGATCAACTTCAACATGCGCCCTGAGATCGCTGCCAAGGTGGCTACGTCTGCCGGTAATTTCACCGCCTCCAAGGGTGCTGACCAGTTGATGGATGCCAAGCTGAAAGCCCAGTTTGCTGCCAGCTTCCCTGAGGCCGCCATCAAGAACATTCGCTGGTACCCCGCGGTGCCAGCCGGTCTTGAAGAAATTGAAGGCCGTATTCTGGACCGCGTCAAAGCCGCCAACTAAACTTAATAGGGGTTTGACCCCAAGCCTCGCGGTCCCCGATGGGTTCGCGGGGCTTTTTTGATATTGACTTGGCCCATGCTGAAAGTCCCTGTCACGATCACTTGCCTTTCACTCCCACTCTCCCGAACTCTCTGGTAATTTCACGATGGATGAAGAAAAGTACAAGGCCCGTGCCGAACGCATGATCACCCGCTGGGCGGGCCAGCGAATCACAGTCAATCGCGAGACCACCGACGAGGGTGATGTGATGCGTCATGCGCCGCCCGCCCTCGGGGAGTTCAGCGAGCAAGGAGGTCTGTACATCGAGCCAGCCAAGGCATTGCCAATTTTGGCCGAGTGCGAGGTGCTGGTGGTGGGCGGCGGGCCATCTGGCCTGGCTGCAGCGCTGGCAGCCCGGCGCGCTGGTGCCGACACCATTCTGCTGGAGCGTTTTGGCTGTTTTGGCGGTGTCATCACCACTGTGGGCATGGAAACCCTGGCCTGGTACCGGTATGAGGGCACGGTGGAGAGTGAAGGCATCGGTGTCGAAATGGAACGCCGCGCTGCGCAAATGGGTGGTGCCATCAAGTGGCCTTACAACGACAGCCAGTGCCTGGACGCCGACTTTTTCAAGGTGGTGGCCGACCATCTGGTGCGCGAAGCCGGTATCCGACCGATCCTGCACTGCCTGGCCGTGGATGTGATTTTTGACGGTGACAGCCAGCGCCTCAAGGGTATCGTGACCGAGAGCAAATCCGGTCGCCAGGTGATTTTGGCCAATCGCATCATCGACTGCACGGGGGATGCCGACATTGCCCACCTGGCCGGTGCCAGCTACCGCAAGACGCCAAAGGACAAGATGCTGGGCGTCACCACCGTGTTTAACGCCTCCGGGGTGGACAAGGCGCGGTTCCTGCAATACACCGAGGAGCAGCCGGCCACTTATGCTGACTGGAGCCGCACCTGGGACCAGGAAACCACCGGCAAGGAAGACGTGCTACGCAGCCCGTATCTGGACAAAGAGTTTGACGAGGCGCGCCGCCTGGGCGTGATCCCGCAAAACACCACCAATCTGGGCGGCTCCTGGTCGGCGCTGACCGAGGCCGGTGAAGCCACCAACCTGAACCTGGCGCACCAGAACGGCATTGACTGCACCGACGTGATGGACCTGACCAAGGCGGAAATGCAGGGCCGACAAGAGGCCCTGTACGCCTTGATGGCGTTAAAGAAAGTCGTTCCCGGCTTTGAGAACGCCAAGCTGCGCAACTTTGGCATGACCCTGGGCACGCGTGATTCACGCAAGATCATTGGCCGCTACAACCTGACCGGAGACGATGTGCGCAATCAGGCCAAATTTGAGGATTCGGTGGGCATATTTCCGGAGTTCATTGACGGTTACAACGTGCTGATCCTGCCCAGCACCGGGCGTTATTTTGAAGTGCCTTACGGCTGCATGGTGCCCCTTGAAGTGGACAATCTGTTGGTGGCGGGGCGCTGTGTGGCGGGTGACATGGTGTCCCATGCGGCCATGCGCAACATGATGGCCTGTACCGTCACGGGGCAAGGCGCCGGGGTGGCAGCGGCCGTCTCGTTGCAGCAGCAGACCACCACCGCCAACGTGGACATCGCGCTGGTGCAGGCGGAACTGGCCCGCCAGGGCGTGCGGCTACACTGAAAGAACGCATTGGTAGCCCGCATCGGCACGACAACTTTTTAAACGGCGACCACGCAGACCTCTCTGAACGGTTTTACTTATGAATGAATCCTCTTCTGCGTTGCCGGGTGTAGCACAGTCCGCACAGACTGACTTGCAAGCTGTGCGCGTGACCAAGCGTTATGGCAACTTCAATGCGGTGGCCGACTTGTCGTTCAGCGTGGCGCGCGGTAGTTTTTTCTCGATTCTTGGTCCCTCCGGTTGTGGCAAAACCACCTTGCTGCGCATGGTGGCGGGTTTTCTAAGCCCTGACACCGGGGAGATTCTGATTGGCGGCAAGGCGATGAACGGCGTGCCACCGAACCGCCGGCCGGTCAACATGGTGTTTCAGCACCTAGCGTTGTTTCCCATGATGAATGTGGGCGACAACGTGGGTTATGGGCTGGCCCGGCGGGGTGTCAGCCGCGATGAGATCAAACGCCGGGTGGGCGAAATGCTGGAGCGTGTCAGCCTGGATGGCGCGCAGGAAAAGCGGGTCGATCAGCTCTCGGGGGGGCAAAAGCAGCGCGTGGCGATTGCCCGCAGTCTCGTGCTGGAGCCCACCCTGCTGTTGCTGGATGAGCCCCTGGGAGCACTTGACCTGAAACTGCGCGAGCACATGAAGATAGAGTTGAAACAACTGCAGGCGGCTTTTGGCACCACTTTTGTCTACATCACCCACGACCAGTCCGAGGCGCTGGTGATGTCGGACCATGTGGCGGTGATGAACCAGGGTGAGTTTGAGCAGTTGGGCACCCCGCAAGAACTCTATTACCAGCCGCAAACGCCCTTTGTTGCCGGTTTTGTGGGTGCCAACAACCGGATCAAGGGGCAGGCCACTGACGTTCAGGGTGGTGTGGTCCCCTGGCCAGCCCTGACGGGCTGGTGTTGCACGCGCTGGCGCGCGATGGGGTGCGTCCGGGCGACCCTGTGGCTGCTTTTGTGCGGCCCGAGGTGGCCAGCATTTCGCGCAGTCCTGCCGTGTTTGCCGACCTGGGGTATGCACATTACCGTGGCAAGGTGGACAGCATTTTGTTTGACGGTGCCAATTCGGCTGTGCTGTTGCAAGAAGAGCAATCAGGGCTTGAGTTTCGAATTGCCCTGCCTCAAACCGGACAGTTTTCTGACCTGGCGGTCGGTGAAACTGTGAGTTTTGGCTTTGATCCGCAACGCGCTGTGTGTTTTGCCACCCCTGCTGCCGCCCCCGATCATGCCCACTGAACAGACTTTTGATGCCAAAGCCCAGGCACGCCTGATGCTGTGGTTGCTGCTGGCACCGTCGCTGCTGTGGCTTTTGCTGCTGATGATCCTGCCGCACCTGGAACTCGGTGTGTTGTCGTTTCGGGTGCGCACTGCGCCGCGCCAATACGAGCCCAGCCTGGCGCAATACAGCACTTTTTTTGTGGAACCCCTGTACTGGCATACCTTTGTGCGCACCGCCACCGTGTCGGTGCTGTCCACACTGCTGACGCTGCTGATTGCTTTTCCAACAGCGTGGACGATTGCCAAGATTGCGCGCGGCCGCATCAAATCCATCATGTTTGTGTTGTGCCTGATACCGTTTTGGGTTAGCGAAACGGTGCGCGCTTTGGGCTGGATGATCTTGCTGCGCGAGTCTGGCGTGTTGCCGGGTTTTCTGGTCACGCTGGGCATTACACCCATGCCTGTGGAAATGCTGTACCACGATGCCACAATTTTGGTCGGCTTGGTCTATACCTCAATGTTGTTCATGGTGGTGCCATTGATCGGTGCGCTGGAGAGCCTGGACGATTCATTGATCGAAGCCGCTTACGACCTGGGCGGCAACGGCTGGTCGATCCTGCGCCAGATCATCATCCCGCACGCCGCGCCCGGCATTGCGGCGGGCTGCATCGTGGTCTTCATGCTGACGCTGGGCAACTACCTCACGCCCACGCTGCTGGGTGGCAAAAGCTCTCAATGGTTTACCGAACAGATTTACACCCAGTTCATCACCCGTTTCAACTGGGAGCAGGGTGCGGCGTTCGGGTTTTTGTTACTGGGTCTGTCCACCGGCATCGTCTGGCTGGGTCTGAAGCTGACCGGGCAAAAATTTGGCGAAGTGATGCAACGATCATGATCCCATCCTTACCCCGGCCATTGTGGCTGCGCACTTCCACCGTGGTGTATTCGCTGCTGTTTTTTGCTTTTCTGTTTCTGCCGCTGGTGATTGTGGCCAGCTTTGCCTTTAACGATGCGCCCTACCCGGCACCGCCCTGGCGCGGCTTCACGCTCGACTGGTTTCTGGGCAATGCGCAAACCGGCCGACGCGGCCTGTTTGCCGATTCGGCCATGATGGGAAGCGTGTGGACCAGCGTGGTGGTGGCGAGTTGGGTCACCGTGCTGGCTGTGTTGATGGGCACGGCCAATGCATTCCTGATTGAGCGTACCCAGTTTCGCGGCAAACAGGTGCTGTCTCTGCTGATGCTGGCACCGCTGGTGATTCCGGGCGTGATTTTGGGCATCTCCATTCTGGCGTTTGCCAGCCGCATTGCTAACCTGGCGGACGACTTATGGGGGCTTGAACTTGAATTCTTGCGCCCTGGTTTGCCGCTGGTGGTGATGGGGCAGTTGTCCTTCATCATTTCGGTGGCTACGCTCACCATCACCGCGCGTCTCAAACGTTTTGATGTCACGCTGGAAGAAGCCGCTTACAACCTGGGTGCGTCCCGTGTAGCGGTGCTGTGGACCATTACGCTGCCCTACCTGAAGCCGGCGTTGATTGGCTCGGCGGCAATTTCGTTTCTGATGAGTTTTGAGAACTTCAACACCACGCTGATGCTGGTCGGCTCCGACTCGCCGCTGACCGTGATGATGTATGGCCGCATGCGTGAGGGGGCCACGCCGGTGCTCAATGCAGTGAGTCTGCTGCTGATGACGGCGTCAGCCTTGCTGGCACTGACGCTGCTGCGCGGGCCGAAAGGTAATGCGTCAAGCCGCTCGGACTGACGAGCGATTCGGTTTTGATGACGACTTTGGTGTCATCAAGGGTCTGTCATCGATGCCGGGGCGCTGACATTTCACAGACAAATTTGGCTTTGATCGGTCAGCAACAGGCTGTTTTTCGCAAGTGATTTTTCTGGAAAGCCT
>JADKAW010000024.1 GCA_016719055.1 Candidatus Rhodoferax mariagerensis
ACCAGGACAACTGCCTGATTCTGGACGACAGTTACGACCCGGCGGCTCACGGTGAGTACTTCAAGGCGTTTTCCAAATTTGTCTGCGACGGCCTGGCCGCCTGTGGTTATGTGCACTGCCCGGGTGAAATGATGGCCATGACCGACCTCTGGCGCCAGCCAAGCAAGGTCTGGGCAGACTATTTCCGCAAGTGGGTGGAGCAGCCCAAGCCCAAGTCCTTGATGCTGACCTGCGTATTTTTTGACCTGCGCGGTATTCATGGCAACACCCAACTGCTCGACAGCCTGCAAAGCAATATGCTCAAGCACACCCAGGGCAACAGCCTGTTTTTGGCGCACATGGTAAGCAACGCGCTCAAACACCGCCCACCGTTGGGCATGTTTGGCTCGATCTCATTGATCCGAGGCGGTGAACACCCCAACACCGTCGACCTCAAACACAGCGGTATCGTGCCCATTACGGATTTGGCGCGCATTTATGCGCTGGCGGCGGGCGAGTCGGTGGTCAACACCCACGACCGGCTGGAGGTCTCTTCACAGGCGGGTGGCGTCAGTGCGCAAAGCGCGCGCGACCTGCGCCACGCGCTGGAGTTTCTGGGCAAGCTGCGTATCACCCACCAGGCCCGCCAAACCCGTGGCGGCAAAACACCTGATAATTTTCTGGCACTCGAAGAACTCAGCAATTTTGAGCGCAGTCACCTGAAAGACGCCTTTGGTGTGGTGCAGACCCTGCAAGGGGTGTTGAGTCAGCGTTATTCGGGTGGCCGGTTTTAGACCCTAGGGTTTACCCTAGGACAAAAATACATTTGTTACAACATAATTCGCACGCACTTCATTTTTGGCGATCTGAAGAGCATACGAGTTCGGAGCCCTTCGGGGCTCCTTTTTTTTGACCGATGAATTCAGGTTCCCGTGAGATGCTTTCGCACCCGCATCATCAACAGGTCATCAAAGCTGTAAAAACCATTCTCGCAGTTTTGCAATTCACTCAGGGCAAATGCAGCGCCGGTGCCAAAAGCTTCACGTCGGATGGACTCATGAATGAGTCGCACAGTTTGATGCGGAAAACCGAAGATCACCTCATGATGGCCCACGATACCGCCCAGACGCATCGAGACTATTTTTCCGTCATCCACCGACAGGCTTTGTGCGATCTTCCTGGCGGTGCCTGACACTTCGGGCTTTTCGCGAAAGTGCTGTTCCAGAATTTCGACATCGGCAAAGGGGGCAATGTCGCGCAGCAACTTGGCGGCCATGATCAAAAAATTGATCCCCACCGTGATGTTGGGCGAACACAGCACCCGGGCGTGGGTGCCCAGCGACCGGATGTAATCGAGTTGCAAATGGTCATAAGAAGATATCGCCGTGACCAACATAAGCCCCAAGCGTTTGACATGCGCGCCATACACTGCCACCGATGCTGCACCGGAAAAATCAACCAGCGCATCCACCGCATGGGTGTCGACCCAGTCGCCAAACGTTGCCGGGTCCAGCGCCACCACCGGCACTTCGATGTGCCCGACCGTTACCACCTGCGGCAAGCCCGAGCGCGTGGCTATCCATCCAAGCTGATAGCGGGGGTCTTGCTGAAGTATTGCCGCCACGGCGCTGCCCGCCTTGCCATAACCAATCATGCCAATTTTCATGGGTGTGTCTCCTTGTCTGAACCATTGCCCCCTTCGTTCTGCGTCAGTTGCAATATAACAAATACATTTGTAGAAACATATATCTGTATGATGCCTTACCGCTGACGACCCAGAGACACAACATGCGCCCCCATCCCCATGTGACCACCGCCATCATGAATGAGCTCAAAGACGGCCATTTATGGCAGGGGCGGGCCATCTTTATCGGTTTTGCGGCACTCTCGGGGCTGTCGGTGGTGGCGCTGACCTGGCTTGCCGAGCACGCGCTGGCGCTGTTTTTCAGCCTGCAGCAGCGCTATGGCTGGGCACCCTTGTTATGGACTCCCCTGATGACGGCGGCCATTGTGTGGGTCACCCGGCGCTATTTTGCGGGCGCGGCAGGCTCTGGCATTCCGCAGGTGATGGCTGCGCAGCACGAGAGCGTCCCGCTGCAAAGCCGTCACGTGTTTGTATCGTTCAAGCTCAGCATGGCCAAAGTGGCGCTTACTACCTGTGGTTTGCTGGCGGGCTTGTCGCTCGGGCGTGAAGGCCCCTCGGTACAAATCGCTGCTGGCGTCATGCACAGCGCCCGGCGCTGGTTGCCCAAAAGGTCACAAATCAGCGACTACAGCCTGCTGACGGCGGGTGGCGCAGCCGGCATTGCGGCGGCTTTCAACACGCCGCTGGGCGGCATCATGTTTGCCATTGAGGAACTCAGTCGCAAGCCAGAGCAGCGCAACCACAGCCTGACGGTGGCAGCCATTGTGTTGGCAGGTCTGATGGGGGTGTCGATGTATGGCAACAAAAGCCATTTTGGTGTGATTCGCATCGAAGGTTTTGGTTGGTCGGTGTTGCTGCCGGCCCTGCTGGTGGCACTCTGCTGCGGCGTGCTGGGCGGGTTGTTTTCGCGCCTGCTGGTGGTCTCGCTGGCCGGGCAGTCCACTGACTGGTTCAGCCGCCAGCGGCACCAGCACCCGGTGCTCTTTGCCGGCGCTTGTGGTCTGGTTGTGGCAGTAATTGGCGTGGTAACTCTGGGTGCCACCTTCGGCAGCGGCTATGCCCACACCAAGGCGGCGCTCGACAATACCGGCGACACCTCAGGGCTGTATGTGCTGCTCAAGTTCGTTGCCACCTGGCTCACCACCTGGGCTGGCGTGCCTGCGGGCATTTTTGCCCCCTCATTGGCCATCGGGGGCGCTTTGGGGGGTGACATTGCCCAACTCACGGGTTATGTCAACGCCCCCACCCTGATCGCGCTGGGCATGGTCGCCTTTTTGGCGGCAGTGACTCAGGCACCACTGACGGCGTTCATCATCGTCATGGAGATGGTCGACGGGCACGCGCTGGTGCTCAGTCTGATGACCAGCGCGCTGCTGGCCAGTGGTGTGTCGCGGTTGATCAGCACACCACTGTACAGCGCGCTGGCCGACCTGCAGTTGCGCCGCCTGCCCAAACCCTGACGCCCCCACCGCACCATCAGGGTGCAAAGAGCCGTATCATTGACGTCAGATTTTGTGGAATCTGATATGTCTGGCAACACCCCGCCCCCCATTGCAAACACCGACGCCGCGCAGGTGCTGCGCCGCTTTCGCGTGGTCTTCAACGCCATTCGCACCCATTTCAGGCAGGTCGAAAAAGCGTCGGGCTTGGGCGGTGCCCAGGTCTGGGCCCTAAGCCTGATCAAGAGCCACCCAGGCATGGGCGTGGGCGAGGTTGCCAAAGGCATGGACATTCACCAGTCCACGGCCAGCAACCTGATCAAGCTGCTGGCTCGCAAGCAGTTGGTGGCCATGACCAAGTCGCTTTTAGACAAACGCGCGGTGGAGTTGCGTGTCACCCCGGCCGGGCTCGCGGCCCTGGCCAACATTCCCGGGCCGTTTGAGGGGGTTTTGCCTGGCGCACTCAAGCAGCTTGAAGCTGGCACATTGGCCAGTCTGCATCACGATCTGGGGCTGTTGATTGCTGCGCTGCACGCTGACGAAAGCGCGGGTCAGGTTCCGCTGGCCAACCTGTAGGCCTACCTGGCTGGTTTATGCACAAAAAATGCCTCTAGCCCATATAAAACATGCGCTGGCCGCTCTGTTTTATAGAGCAAGGCGGCCACATTGATTGTGCCTCAGTGGCTCATCTGGTACTCAATCACATACACCGCAGCCCCGGCAAAGTAGCCCAGGGCGGCCAGCCAGCTGATTTTTTTCATGTACCAGATAAAGTCAATTTTCTCCAGACCCATGGCCGCCACACCGGCAGCCGAGCCAATGATCAGAATTGAACCACCGGTACCGGCGCAGTAAGCCATGTACTCCCACAGAAAACTGTCTGGCGGATACTGGGCAATACTGTACATGCCCATGGATGCGGCCACCAGCGGGACGTTGTCAACCACAGCGCTAACCAAGCCGATGAGTGTCACGATGACGTCCAGCCGGCCCACGCTTTGATCGAGCCACTTGGCCACCGACGTCAGAATGTGGCTGTGCTCCAGCGATGCCACCGCCAGCAAAATGCCAATAAAGAAAACGATGGAGCCCATGTCAATTTTGGTCAGGGCGTGCACCAGCGTGAAATGCTCTTTGGCGTCGTCTTCCTTGCTTTTATGAACCAGGTCGCCCACCAGCCACAGCAATCCAAGACCAAACAAAATGCCCAAGAAAGGGGGCAAATGGGTCACTGTCTTAAAAACAGGGACCGACACCAAAATACCCAGGCCCATGAAAAACATCAGGTTTTTCTCAAAACTGGTGGCCTGAAGTTGATCGGACGGCTCTATGGCCACACCTTCCACTGCGCGCCCGCGTAGCAGAAAACTCGTTACCATCAATGGCACCAGTAAATTGACCATCGAAGGCAAAAACACACCTTTCATGATGGCCAGGCTGGTGACCTGCCCACCAATCCAAAGCATGGTTGTCGTTACATCGCCAATGGGAGTCCAGGCCCCGCCGGCATTGGCGGCAATGATGATGATGCCGGCAAAAAACAGGCGGTCGCTGCGCTGGTTCAGCAGCTTTTTCATCAACGAGACCATCACGATGGTGGTCGTCAAATTGTCCAGAATCGAGCTCAAGAAAAAAGTCACAAAGCCCACCATCCACATCAGCGTGGACAGTTTGGTGGTTTTGATGCGCGAGGTGATCACCTCAAAGCCGTTGTGGGCATCAACCACTTCCACAATCGTCATGGCACCCAGCAAAAAGAAGACAATTTGTGCCGTGCCCATCAACGATTCGCCCAACTGCTCACTCACCACAGGCGGGTCGCCCATCGATACGGCATAGATCGTCCACAACAGCCCAGCCCCCACCAGCGCCGAGGCTGACTTATTGACCTTGAGCGGATGCTCCAGGGCGATTGCTGCATACGCCAGCACAAATACAATGACCAGCCAGGTAATCATTTACAGCACTCCTGTTAGAACCCGTAAGGGAATTACAAAGGCGCATTATCCCTAAGCAGAAACCTGCCGAAATGTCAGTACTTCAAGCGCGCATAAAGGTCTTCTGTGCTGCCTCGCGGGCCTGGCGCAGGGGTGGTGATGCCCATCGCCTGCAGCAGCGGAATCAGGCGCAGCAGCACCTCGGCCGTCACCAGTGCGTCGCCCAGCGCGGTGTGGCGCCCCAGCACGGTGATGTTGAAACGCTCGGCGATGGCTTCGAGCCGGTGCGATTCCTGGTTCGGGTGCACCACCGCTGACAGCAGCAGGGTGTCCAGCACCGGATGGTTGAACACCAGATCGGTGTGAATCTCCTGCAGTTGCAGAAACTCGTCAAACACCGCGTTGTGCGCCACCAGCACGGTGTCCTGGGCAAACGCGTAAAACGCTGGCAGCACCTCGGTGATGTCGGGCTTGCCCTCAACCATGTCTTGCGTGATGCCATGAATCGGGATGGTGGCGGGCGATATCAATCGTCCCGGGTTGACCAACTGCTCAAAACTCTCTTGCTTGAGCAGTTTGCCATTCACACAACGAGTCGCTCCAATCTGGATGATCTCGTCGCCTTCAGAAGGGTTCAGTCCGGTGGTCTCGGTGTCAAACACGGTGAAAGACAGTTCGCTAAGCAGCCGGTCATCAAGCGCACTGGTCTGGTCGGTTGTCTTGAACAGGTCAAAGTCGTAGTGAGGCTGTTGATTGCGGCGCCGCACGCTGACGAAAGCGCGGGTCAGGTTCCGCTGGCCAACCTGTAGGCTTACCTGGCTGGTTTATGCACAAAAAATGCCTCTAGCCCATATAGGACATGCACTGAACGCTCTGTTTAAAAGAGCAATGCTGCCGCACTTATTGTGCCTCAGTGGCTCATCTGGAACTGAACCACGTAAACCGCAGCACCGGCAAAATAACCCAGCGCAGCCAGCCAGCTGATTTTTTTCAGGTACCAGATAAAGTCAATTTTCTCCAGGCCCATGGCCGCCACACCGGCGGCCGAGCCAATGATCAAAATCGAGCCACCGGTGCCAGCGCAGTAAGCCATGTACTCCCACAGAAAGCTGTCTGAAGGAAACTCCGCCAAGCTGTACATCCCCATGGAAGCGGCCACCAAAGGCACGTTGTCCACAATGGCGCTCACCAAACCAATGATCGTGACGATGACGTCCTGACGCCCGACCGTCTGGTCCAACCACTTGGCCACCGACGTCAGGATGTGGCTGTGCTCCAGTGAGGCCACCGCCAGCAAAATGCCAATAAAGAAAACGATGGAGCCCATGTCGATTTTGGTCAGGGCGTGCACCAGCGTGAAATGCTCTTTGGCGTCATCTTCCTTGTTCTTGTGGACCAGATCACCCACCAACCACAACAGCCCCAGCCCAAACAGGATGCCCAGGAAAGGCGGCAAATGGGTCACTGTCTTGAATGCCGGCACAGCCACCAGAATACCCAGACCCATAAAAAACATGAGGTTTTTCTCGAAATCCGTCGCCTGGGTTTTGGAACTGGCAGAACTTGTCACCCCCTCCACCTGGCGACCACGCAGCAGAAAACTGGTCACCGCCAAAGGAGCAATCAAATTCACCAAAGACGCCAGAAAAACCCCCTTCATGATGGCCATGGTGGTGATCTGACCACCAATCCAGAGCATGGTGGTTGTGACGTCCCCAATCGGCGACCAGGCCCCGCCGGCGTTGGCGGCAATGATGATGATGCCGGCAAAAAACAGGCGGTCGCTGCGCTGGTTCAGCAGCTTTTTCATCAACGAGACCATCACGATGGTGGTCGTCAAATTGTCCAGAATCGCACTCAGGAAAAAGTCACAAAGCCCACCATCCACATCAGCGTGGACAGCTTGGTGGTTTTGATGCGCGAGGTGATCACCTCAAAGCCGTTGTGGGCATCAACCACTTCCACAATCGTCATGGCTCCCATCAAAAAAAACACGATTTGTGCCGTGCCCATCAACGACTCACCCAGTTGCTCACTCACCACAGGCGGGTCACCCATCGATACGGCATAGATCGTCCACAACAGCCCAGCCCCCACCAGCGCCGAGGCTGACTTATTGACCTTGAGCGGATGCTCCAGGGCGATGGCAGCATAGGCCAGCACAAATACAACCACCAGCCAGGTAATCATTTCCAGCACTCCTGTTAGAACCCGTGAGGGAATTCACGTAGGCGCATTATCCATAAGCAGAACCTGCCGAAATGTCAGTACTTCAAGCGCGCATAAAAGGTCTTCTGTGCTGCCTCGCGGGCCTGGCGCAGGGTGGTGATGCCCATCGCCTGCAGCAGCGGAATCAGGCGCAGCAGCACCTCAGCCGTCACCAGTGCGTCGCCCAGCGCGGTGTGGCGCCCCAGCACGGTGATGTTGAAACGCTCGGCGATGGCTTCGAGCCGGTGCGATTCCTGGTTCGGGTGCACCACCGCTGACAGCAGCAGGGTGTCCAGCACCGGATGGTTGAACACCAGATCGGTGTGAATCTCCTGCAGTTGCAGAAACTTCATGTCAAACGCCGCGTTGTGCGCCACCAGCACGGTGTCCTGGGCAAACGCGTAAAACGCTGGCAGCACCTCGGTGATGTCGGGCTTGCCCTCAACCATGTCTTGCGTGATGCCATGAATCGGGATGGTGGCGGGCGAAATCAAACATCCCGGGTTGACCAACTGCTCAAAACTCTCTTGCTTGAGCAGTTTGCCATTCACACAACGAGTCGCTCAATCTGGATGATCTCGTCGCCTTCAGAAGGTTCAGTCCGGTCGTCTCGGTGTCAAACACGGTGAAGGACAGCTCGCTGAGCAGCCGGTCATCAAGCGCACTGGTCTGGTCGGATCGTCTGGAACAGGTCAAAGTCGTAGTACTCTCTGGGCGGCTGTCATTGTGCAAAATCTGCGTCGCCTCCAGTTGTCTCCTGAACGCCTGGCCAGTGGCAGCAAGAACCTGAAAAACGCCTCATGGCGCACCCGCTCGCGCTCAAACCACATTTCGCCACCATGGCGCTCAACCACGTCGCGCACCGTGAGCGGCGTGCTCTCGGCACCAAAACGCATGCTGTCCATTTCCCAGCTCATCACGGTTTCGGTGCTCATCACCCGACCGGTCCAGATCAGGTCAAGCTGGGCGCGCGCTCCGCTGGTTTGCAGGCGCAACCGGAAAAACTTGACGTCAAATTCGTCCACCAGCCGCATGGCCAGGTAGTCCAGCGCCTGGGTCAGGCTGAAACTGTCGACCTTGAGCCAGATCGACGCATCCAGGTTTTCCAACGTTACGGGTCGGTTGTTGCGCGCCTCCATACGCCGCTGGGTTGCCAGCAGCACATCGGCGCAACATCTCTTCTTCCAGCGGCCAGCGCTTGCAGGCCCTCGGTGGGGCCTTTGCGTCATGTCGGTGATACGTGGGCTCAGGCTGCACGACCTCTTCACGCACCACAGTCAAAAAGCGCTCGCGCACTGGGTGCCTCCAGATCCGGAGAAGCCAGCATCGACCGCCGCCTGGATGCTGGCCAGCGACGAGC
>JADKAW010000025.1 GCA_016719055.1 Candidatus Rhodoferax mariagerensis
GCTCATCGCCAAGATCACTTCAATCTTTGCTTCAAGGCTTGCTGGATCCACATGAAAGCGTTCGCCAAACCCCTTGCACCGATGTCTTTGTGTATTTCGCCAGTACGCTAACGCCGGGTCAATCAGTTCGTTCATCGGTGGTGCATCCGTCGTCAAAACCACGGCCTGTGTTGACAGCGCCTCATTGATGTAATGCCCAAAACCTCCCCAGCCTCTGACGGGCACAGATGCACTCCGCCGAATTCATCAAGATGGCCAAGTCTGCTTCCGGGACAAAGTGCCGCATCACCCTGATGTTCAGACCTTGGTATTTCACCCACTGCCGATCGCGAGTCACCACCACCAAGGGCGGCCATTCGGGGTGCCGGCGCCAGACATCCAGCAGCACCTGGGTGCCCTTGAGCGTGCTTCGACCGGCGACGTGGATAAACCGGTCGAAACTTTTGGCGACCTCTGGCAGAAAACGGTCCACCGAGCTAAAGCCGATGTAGCGGGTGTCATACCCGCGCTCTTGAAAGATTTTTTCGGCGTAGCGCGACTTGCACCATACCTGGCTGCAGCGCGTCATGGCTTGCAGGGTGGGTGGGCGCAGCCATTCCTGGTTGAGAACAATGACCGAGTCCGCCAGCACATTGAGCCAGCAGTCGGGCATTTTCAAAAAAATACCCAGATGTCGGCGCTTGGTCATTGCGCTGTTCAGGGTAAGCCAAAGCCGGGGTGGGCAGCAGTTGCAGATTTCTTTGTCGTGAAACCTGGACGCTGACATCGCCACACTGATCCAGCGCAGCACTGACAATTTGCGCGTCAACCCGCAGGCCTGGCGTGCCGCCGAGATGACATGAAACAAGGTTTGACTCATGATTCGATAATCAGCAACACATGATTTACACTACGCGGTTCCTGAAGAGCCAAAAGACGCACTCATCAAGGGCGTTTTTGACGGTTGGCACGCGCTTTGGCTGATCAAGGCGCTTGGTTTTCTCAATACGGTGATTGTGGATGACATCGACTCGGCCTGGACGCTCACGGTAGTTCAAGGCGCGTTTGGTGGATTGGTGTTGCTGGGACTGTCGCCGTTTGCGGGCGCGTATTTCAGGGAACCTCAGGTTGAGCGTGTTTTTGTGGGTTCTTGCAGCCTGTTTGCTGTTGTCGGGCTTTACCAATATTGGCATTGCCCTGGCCAGCAAGGAGCTTAATTTTGCGGTTGAATTCAAATACATGGTTGGGATCAAGCTGACCGGCATTCTTTAAACCATGGTTGCGGCTTATTTTCTGCGGGACTATCGGGCGCTGCTGGTTGGCGTGATGGCCGGCTACCTGTCGGGGTGTGGGCTCAGTTACGCCCTGCACCCCTATCGTCCTGCTTGGAACACCCATAAGATGGCCGAGATCTGGGCACTGACCAAATGGCTGATGCTTGCGGGCGTGGGCGGGTTTTTCTGCGCAAAAGCGACGAGTTGATCGCCGCCCGCATCGGCAGCACGCATGAATTTGGCGTTTACAACGTGGGCTCTGATCTGGGCCGGTTGCCCATTGGTGAATTAGGTCCGGCGATGCTGCGGGCTTTTCTGCCGGTGTTGTCCACCATCCAGAACGACCTGCAGCGCACCAACAGCGCCGTGCTGAAAACGCTGTCGGCCATCAACACCATCACTTTGCCCGTCGGGTTTGGTTTTGCCGCCGTGGCACTGCCCGCCACTGCCATTGTGCTGGGGCCGCAGTGGCTGGACGCGGCACCCCTGGTGGCTGCTTTTGCCTTGGCAGGTGTGGTGCAGTTTGCCATGTCACCCTTGGGCACCTTGCTCACGCTGCGGGGTCACACCCGGGTTCAGAGTCGTATTGTCTGGGTCGAGTTTGCCGTCTTCGTGGTGGCCTGCTTGTTGCTGGTGCCTCACTTTCACCTGTTGGGCTTGGTTGGGTCACGCATTCTGGCCAGTTTGTGCAGCGCGGTGCTGGCGGCCCTGTCTACACAGCGGCTGTGCGACCTTCCAATGCGGCAAATTGGTGGCGCCATTTGGCGGCCGCTGCTGGGTGCCATCGGCATGGCACTGCTGGTGTCTCTGGTGATCAGCCTGTTTCAAAATACCCTGGTTCAGCTTGTGGTCGGCGTGGTGAGCGGTGTTGCCTTTTACGCCACCTGGACGCTGGCCACCTGGTATTGGGCGGGCAAACCAGAGGGGTTTGAGTCAACCGTGATGGATTATTTGCAACGGCGTTGACACCTTCGTGACGCAACCCGCAGCACATCGCGTTTAGCGGCAACAAAGACGGTGCTCAGAATGGCTTACAAAGCGCACCACGGAATCAGTTCAACCCCGCCACGGGTATAGCTGTCGTTGCCACCGTGCACCAGTCGTGCCGGCGCCGCCGGGTTGCCCAGGAGCGTGCGCCAAACCAGCAGGCCGCGCACCGCATCGGCGCCAGGCGTCGCCCCTGATTTGATTTCGATCGCCTGGGGTTTGCCCGCCTTGCTCGACCAGCAGGTCCACCTTGTGGCCAGAGCGGTCACGCCAGAAGCTCAGATTGGATGGCCGGGCGGTGTTCAACCGCTGCTTCAGGTAGTCTGCCACCACCCAGGTCTCAAACAGGGCACCCCGCAGCGGGTGAGTGGTCACCTGCGCTGCAGACTCGATACCCAGCAGCCAGGCGGCCAAGCCGGTGTCGTGAAAATAGAGTTTTGGAGTCTTGACCAGCCGTTTGTTGAAGTTCTGATGATGGGGTTGGACGCGGTGAATGATGTAGCTGGATGTGTGCGCTCTGTACCAATCTGCGGTGCGTGGGCAATGGGAAAAGATAGCTGGCCAACCCTACCAATCCAAGACACTTGTGGTTGATCTCAATTTGAACGACCCCAAGGATGAAGTAGCACGTTGGATCAAGGTGCGTCTATCTTTTGTGCGTGGCATGCCTAGGCTCAGACAAGACGCAGCCAGGTAAATATGACTGGTGCGTGTTTCTCAGCACCGATGCCAATCTTGAGCCCCAGCAGATGCTTGAGCTTTATGCCGTGCGCTGGGCCATTGAGGTGTATTTCAAGGAGTCCAAGCAGCACCTGGGATTTCTCAAGGAGCAGGCACGTCACTATGCCGGTGTTGCCGCCTCCATCCATCTGACAGCGATCCGGTTTTGTTTGCTGGTCATTGCCAAGCATCATGGTGCCAGCGGCGTCGCGCAGATGAGGCAACAGATCGTGGGCAACGCTACCCAGATCGATTTCGCCGCCCGGCTGTGGGGGGAGCTTTTTCGTGCGTTGCTGGTGGGGCCCTTGAGGAACTCGCCGGTCCTGGGCGATAAGGCGGACTTGGTGATGCAGACCATCGACATACACGTGCAACGCTTTGTGCAAGCCCTGCAACTTGACCCCCTGCAATTGCGCTTGGAGGCCACGTAAATCAAGGGCTTGCGCGTGACTTGAGTGTGAAATTGAACCCCGAAACTTTAGTTGTTAAGAAAACCTTGCGGGTCAGTTTGCGCAAACTCCCGCTGCGCCGGGTTTTCCAGTGTCACGTAAGGGTGACCAGAAAACACGGCCCGGGCCAACGTGGTTTTGCCAGATTGGCGTGGACCGGTCAACGCCAACACAGGATAGCCCCGGGCGAGTTCGCGCAATGTGGTTTCAGCAGCTCTCGGGATCATTCGGCTGATTGTAAGTAAAACTGCCAATCAGCCAAGGCATCCACTTTCAGCTCGCGAAAGGACTTGCACCTCAGGGAGCCGCGAGTTCAGTGAACCGGGCCGTCAGTGCCAAAGATATCTGCGAGGGATGTGGCGGTCAAAATCGCCCCAGCCCAGCCGGCAAGTTGTTCTTCACTGGCCGTTCTCAGGCAATCCTGCACCCAGCCTGGCACAGAACCAAAGCGCAGCTGCAGTTGCAGCGCCACAAGCTTGGCAAAGCCCTGGTGCAAGCCACGCTCCAAGCCCTGTTCCAGGCCCTGTTGCATACCCTGACGAACCCCCTTCATCGTGGCCTCATCAAACCAGCGTTCAATCGTCTGTTCCAGCATGGTGTTTGCCTTCAAGACATCGTCGATCACGTCAAGTTCGCAAATGTTAGCCAATCAGCAGGTCGCGCACCATCTCGGGGTGCGAGAACAGCAGCTTGTAGCCGGTGTCGTGTGGGGTGGCGTTGGACTTGGGTCGGCATTGTCGGGCGTGTTGCTGGACATTTTCGATGTATTTTTGCCTTCCAGCCCTTATCAGATATGCGCTAATAGCTATCAAACAGATATTAATGTGCCGCTGGCATTACCCCCCACTCGACCACATCAGCGTCGGCAGCAGGTCCTGTGGGGTGGGGGGCAACTCTTGTTTCAGGCGCCGCAGCGCCCAAAGTCGCAAAGGATGGCCGCGTAACAAAGGCTGCGCCAATTCGGGACAACGTTGTATCCAATCCATCACCATGGCATGGGATGTGGCGGGTAGCAGCTCCGGCGCACTCTTGTGCAAGGAAAAAAAATCCTTGAACGCCTCCATTTCGAGGTCGCCTCGGGCTTGGCGCAAGCGGCGGCTCCAGTAGATAAATGTGCTCGACGGGCGCCACCAGACCAGATCATCCATATCCCAAGTGGCGTCACTGTGCACCAGCAAACGGGCATCGTTCCAGTCATGGGTTGCGGGTCTCAGGTCATAAGTCATCATTGCACCCATCATTGAATCTGTGCGATACAAGCCCACCGGAAGCCGAATGCCACGCTGTTTGATACGGGCCATGAAAGAACCCTTGATGCAACACAAATTGCCATGAATGCCGCCGTTTTTCAACATGTTGGCGCGCAGCACGGGCGCAGAATGCCCGACCGTGGGCACGCCCGAACCGCCTTGGGCCAGGGCGCTGCCCATCACGGCATCACCCAGCAGATGCAGCGCGTCAGGCAATGGCCTGGCATAACCGTCGACAAAAAAGGTCAGAGCCTGCCCTTGCCAAATCTGATGACAATACTGGTTCCAGGCGTTGGCCTTGTCGCCATGAGGGATGCCACAGTCGCAGGGTCACTTCGTCAGGCCGAGTCAGGCGCTGGGATAGCGCTTTTTCAGTGCATTGGCAAGGGTTGGATTACCGTTTGCCAGAACGTCGATGGTCAGGCCCGCCGGCGCGGCCTTTAACACGGCAGCTACCGACCGCATCAACACCGGAGGTGTTTCGCGGGCGGCGAACATGGCTAGTGACCAATTGTTTTTTGTCATTCAGAACGGCTGATAAAACGCACGTTTTCTTCCAACGGATCAACAGCATAACGTGTTTGATGGCAGCAAAACGCTGCGTTCTGAAGGCCTGTAGCCAATCAGCAGGTCGCGTACCATCTCGGGGGTGCGAGAGCAGCAGCTTGTAGCCGGTGTCGTGAGGGATGGCGTTGGACATGGGTGGGCATTATCGGGCGCGTTGCCGTACTGTCCGACGCACTGGCTAGTAGTTCGTTTCATAAAATGGTTACACATGAAATCGATGGATTTTTTCAGTCTGGCTAGGCGCGAGGAGGCGACATAGCCGTAGCTATGGCAACGACGAGCAACAACGCCAGGCGGGAAAAGACGCGATTTCATGTAAGCGTTTTGGTGAAACGGACTGCCAGTGTTAAAAAGCCCGTCGGGCACAGGGCCGAACGGGCTTTTTGTCAAAGGACCGCGAGATCAGTGAACCGGGCTGTCCGTGCCAAAGAGGTCTGCAAGAGAGGTGGCGGTCAAGATCGCCCCAGCCCAGGCGGTGAGTTGTTCTTCGCTGGCCGTGCTCAGGCGCTCTTGCACCCAGCTTGGCACAGGACCAAAACGCAGCTGCAATTGCAGCGCCACAAGCTTGGCAAAGCCCTGGTGCAGGCCCTGCTCCAGGCCTTGCTGCATACCCTGGCGAACCCCCTTCATCGTGGCTTCATCAAACCAGCGTTCAATTGTTTGTTCCAGCATGGTGTTTTCCTTCAAGATATCGTCGATTGCGTCAAGCTCGCAAATGTTAGCCTGTGGCACCTTGCGGCGCAACAGCAGCTTGAACCAAACCCCTATGGTGCGCCGCAGTGCGTCCATGTCGGCTTCGTGCAGCACGGCATCGAGCGCGCGCATGATGTCAAAGGTGGCTTTGACGGTGCGGCTTTGCTCAACCCCAAACAGCGCCTCGGCCAGGTTGCGCACTTCTGGCAGCGGGTGCAGCTTGAGCCGTGCTTCATCGACCAGGTGGTAACGCAGGTGCGGACGGTACAGCTCCAGGCCTGGCAAACCCGGGCCAAAGCAGTCAGCCACATCTTGTGATGCCTTCCAATGCGGTGTGCCGTTGTACAGCACGATAGGCACGATGGGTGGCAGCAGGCCGTTTTGAAGCTCGCCTTCACGCACCAGATGTTGCGACAGCAGCCCCAGGTACACCATCATGCGCAGCGCCATCCAAGGGTCGGATTCGCTCTGGAATTCCAGCAACAGATACACCCAGACCCATTGCTGGCCTACCTTGAGCCGCCAGACCATGTCGTCATGGCGATGTTGCTCTTTTTCGCTGACGTAACTGCCGTTGACGCGCTTGAGGGTGCTGAAGTCGGCTTCTTGGAGCCAGTCGCCCGGCAGGTAGCCAATCAGCAGGTCGCGTACCATCTCAGGGTGCGAGAACAGCAGTTTGTAGCCGGTGTCATGAGGGATGGCATTGGACATGGGTGGGCATTATCGGGCGTGTTGCCGTACTGTCCGACGCACTGGCTAGGGTTAAAGAGCCCGTCGGGCACAGGGCCGGACGGGCTTTTTGTCAAAGGACCGCGAGATCAGTGAACCGGGCTGTCCGTGCCAAAGAGGTCTGCAAGAGAGGTGGCGGTCAAGATCGCCCCAGCCCAGGCGGTGAGTTGTTCTTCGCTGGCCGTGCTCAGGCGCTCTTGCACCCAGTAACAACACAGAATGGTGGCGACTGAATTTGCCCGACCTGGAGATGCAAGTGTTGGTGTCCACTTTGGTGGTAGCAGCCAACCCGGTGAGTGCTGCATTGCAGCACCCAGGCAGTTTACACACCAAATCGGCTTCCAGCTCTTATAAGACTTACTCTAGTTGCTATTATTATTGAATCTGCCTATGCGTCGGCCACATAAGGATTGGTGCGCCGCTCCCGGCCAAAGGTGCTTTCGGGGCCGTGGCCGGGGATGAACACCGTGTCATCGCCCATGGGCCACAGGCGGGTTTTGATGCTGTGGATCAGCGTGGCGTGGTCGCCCTGTGGAAAGTCGGTGCGGCCAATCGAGCCGGCAAACAAAACGTCGCCCACAAAAGCCCGTTTGGCTTCGCCTGAGTAAAACACAACATGGCCTGGTGTGTGGCCCGGGCAATGCCGCACATTCAGCGTGCTGTGGCCCAGAGTTACCGTGTCGCCATCTTTCAGCCAGCGCGTGGGCTTAAAGGTCTTGGCCAGCGGAAAACCATACATCTGGCTTTGCTTGGGAAGGCCGTCTATCCAGAACTGGTCGCCCGGGTGCGGGCCGATGATGGGCAAATCCAGACGCGCGGCCAGCTCACCGGTGCCACCCGCGTGGTCAATGTGGGCGTGGGTCAGCCAGATCTGCTCCAACTTCAGTCCCAGATGCCTGACATTCGCCAGTATCTCGTCCAGATCGCCACCGGGGTCAATCACCGCGGCTTGTTGGGTTTGGTCACACCAGACCAGAGAGCAGTTTTGCTCAAAAGCGGTGACGGGAATTGTCAGGTATTGAAACATGCTCAGTGGCCCAGTTGTTTTGATCTATATGTGTAAATGAGTGCCAAGCACCCGGTGCGCCACCAAGTCTAGCGCCGGCTTGATGTTGCCCTGTTTGTCGGTCCAGGCCTTGGGGGTCAGGCTTCCGGCAACCGCCACTGAATCACCCTCACACAGTTCCAGCAAGGCGATTCGAGGCGCCTCATCGAAGGCAATCACATTCACAATCAGAGGCTCGCCATCTCCTGCCTGTGCCAGCACCTTGGCTAGCACAAAACGACTGTCCCCCTTGCCCAGGCGCTGCTCCGGGTCACCCAGTACCTTGCCCGCCACCAAACCATCGATCATTTATTCACCTCAAACCCATGCAAACAGGGGCTGCATGGTAGCCGCTGTTCACCGCTCGTTGGGCATTGGCTATAGTGTCCGACTTCTGATTCATTAAAACATCCCATGTCTATCTGGCAACAACCCATCTTTGCAGAAACCCTGACGGCTTTCAGCGCCAATTCGGCAGTGAGCCATCTGGGCATTGAATTTCTGGAAGTCGGCGACGACTTTATCAGCGCACGTGTGCCGGTCGATGCACGCACCTGCCAGCCTTTTGGTTTGCTGCATGGTGGCGTCAGCGTGGTTCTGGCAGAGACGCTAGGCTCATGCGGCGCCAACTTTGCCTGCCCGCCCGGTTATCAGGCTGTCGGTCTGGACATCAATGCCAACCACCTGCGAGGCGTCACCAGCGGCTGGGTGACCGGCATTGCCAGACCAGTGCACCTGGGTCGCACCACCCAGGTATGGCAAATTGAACTGCGCAACGACGCCAATGATCTGACCTGTGTGTCGCGCATAACCATGGCCGTGCTGGCACCCAAATAACGCTTGGCAAAAAAACCCGGCACGTGAGGCCGGGTTTTCTTCCACGAGTACGTGGCACGCTAGGTGCATGAGGCAGTCGCCCGATCGCAATCTTGTATCTCAGGCCAATTCAGGTTTTGCGCCAAATCAAGAAAGTACCAAATTCCAACTAAAAAACGTCAAAGTTTCAGCCCGATACCATCAGGTCCGTTGGGCGAACCCATGGCGAGGTGGCCCATGGCAAGAAAACAGTGACGCTAAAGTTGCTTCAAAGCAACTGGTCAATCAACTGCTGGTTTGGCCGGGGAATCACCACCTGGGACACCAGGAAACCCTTGTCGCTGGCAATTGCCGCGCCAGCCTGCGTGGCTGCATTCACATCTGCCACTTCACCGGTCAGCACCACATAACTTTTGCCACCAATGCCAAAGGCCAGATGCATACGAATCGGCTCGACCGAGGCGGCCTTGACTGCAGCATCGGTGGCCTCGATGGTGGCTGCCACCGAATAGGTTTCGATCACGCTGATGGCGCGCACGTTCTCGATGTGCGTGCCACCGCTGATGGCCGGCAGAACGGCAGGGTGAACGTTGGGGATGACAAAGCTGTCCACCACCACATCCGGGCACAGCTCGGTACCAGCACCCACCGACTGGTTCACCGCGGCCACATCACCGCCAATCATGACGATGTATTTGCCGGGGCAAATGCTTTTGGCAAACAAAATCTCGACATTGGCTGACTTGGCCATGGCGTCCGCTGCGGCAATACCCTGGGCGATGCTGGTGAATTCGACCAGACCGATGGCGTGGTGGTTCATGGGTGTCTTTCAGGCGTTAACGGTGATGGACTGTTCAGACACGGCGGTGACGCGCCCGCTGATGCTGGCGTGAATACGGGCACCCAGCGCATCGGGGGGAATCTCGGCCAGCAACTGGCCGCGTTGCACCGGCTCCCCGACCTGCACCAGCGGCACGGCGGCCGCACCGATATGCTGACGCAAGTTCAGCACAACGGTTGCTGGATGGGCTTCGGATTCGTCGAGCGGCGCTTTTTTGTTGTAAGGCGCAATGCCCAGGCGGGTCACCAGCCGCGAGGTCGGCACCAGCCGGTGTTCGGCCATCGGGTCGAGCGGCCGCAGTTCACCCACATACCGCGCGCCCTCAGCACGGAATCGTTCCTTGAGTGCCACATTGATGCGCATCGGCGAAATATCCACCGGGCAGGCCCATTGTTCACAAATGGCGCATTCCGAGCAGGTCAGCGCCGACAGCAGCACCGAGGGTTTGCCAATGTCGCGGTAGTTGGCGCTGCGCACAATCAGCGCCGGGTGCAGTTCGTGGCCAATCAGGTGGCGCGGGCACAGTTCGGTGCACAGGTTGCACTGTTCGCACACCGCCCGGGCGGTCGCCATGATGTCTTGCATCGGCTGGCGATGGCGGCGGATCACGATGTGGTCTTCGGGCAGGACGATGATGCCGCCGGTGGTTTTGGTGACTGGCTGGTCGATGCTGTCGAGCAACTTGCCCATCATGGGGCCACCGTTGACGAAGTAGGGTTTGGTCGTGGTGATGCTGCCAGCGCGGGCAATCACCTCGCGCAGCGGTGTGCCAATTGGCACAGTGAGCGTGATGGGGTCGGACACGGCACCTGAAATGGTCAGCGTGCGCTCAGTCACCGGCGTGCCGTGGTCCACCGCACGCGCCAGGTTGATCAGCGTCAGCACATTGTTGACCGCCACACCCACGTCCTTCGGTAACGCGGCGGGTGGCACACGCCGGCCGGTGGCCATCCAGATGGTGATGACCTCGTCGCCCGCCGGGTAAATGTCTTTGAGGATGTGAATGCGCATGTTGCTGGCCAGCAGCGGCTGCACGGCGGCAATGGCTTCGACGTATTTGGCCTTGAAGGCGATGATGCCTTCGCGCGCACCAACCGCCTGCATGGCCAGTTGCAGGCCGCGCACCAGCTCAGTTGCATATTTGACGGCGAGTTGCTGGTCAACTTTGAGCAGCGGTTCACATTCGGCGCCGTTGACCAGGTAGATCTCGGCCGGGCTCATCAGCTTGACGTGGGTCGGAAAACCGGCACCGCCGGAGCCGACCACGCCGGCTTCGCGGGCTTTGAGGGCGATGTCGTTCATGGCGTGTTTCTCTTGGCTTTTGGCCGGGCGAAAGGGCCAGATCGGCCGGGTGGCGGCCTGATGACTTTTTCGACCACGGCACCCAGGCGCTCTGCGGCTAGCCGACCGGCATCGATGGCAGCGCGGCAGGAGCCAATGTCGCCCTCGACGATCAGCGTGATCAGCGCGGGGTTGGTGGTGATCTGCGTGGCCAGGCGCACGCTGGCGGCTTTTAGCATGGCGTCGGCACATTCGATGCCGGCCACCAGCCCCCGCACTTCCAGAAAACCCAAGGCGTGTTTCATCTCAGTACACCAGCGGCTGCGCCGCAATGTCGGCCACGGTGCGGGCAAACGCATCACAGGCAGCGCGACACGCGGCTTGTGAGCCTTGCAGGTAAGCGCCAGAATAGTTGGTGGATGATGGCGGGCGCACGTAACCGGCTAGGCGTACTTCAGCTGCTTTTAATGCGGCATCCAGGCCCACGGCAGCCTCCAGCGGCGGTGCGACCAAATAGGCCAGCGAGTCACCTTCCTTGACGCCCGCCACCTCGGCCAGATAGGAGCCGCAGCGTGTTACCACATGCGACAAAAACGCCACGGTGTGCGCATCGTTGGCCCACTGAAAAGCCGCACCATCGCGCAGATGCGCCAGCGCCGCGTCCAGCCCCGAACGCACCTCGGCGGGCGACGGACCGGCCAGCATCAAAATCACCTCGCCCGCCGTGCTCGACGGGCCGTGTTTGGCGCCCGCGTAGAACGAGCTGCCGTACACCACCCGCACATTGGCCTGTTTGGTGGCTTCATCGGCGGCGATGTAGGCCACATCGTCCGAGTCAGCGGTGAAAAGCCCAAGCTGAACACGCTGTCGTCAAGCTTGAGTTCGGCTTTGAAATCGGCCTGTATCGACGAGATCAGCCGCACGGCACAGACTGAGACCGGGATTTTTTCAAAGGGGGACATGGCGGACTCCCGGGGTGGAAGATGGAGACATAAGCGCTGCGACCGCCGGGCCAAGGGTGACGCTGCTTGACACCGCGCGTGACCGTCCGCTGCATCGCGCTTGTGGCAATACCATCGCGACCAAACGGCCGAACTTGTCGGTGGGGGACCTCATTGCACGCCCTGGGTTGACGCTTTGAAGACAGGCGTGGGGGGGTCATCATCGCAGCGTCGCAGCCATTTTCTTGCCCAGCGCAATCCCACTGCACTGCTCTTTGAGCATGCGCGCCGCCAGTTCGGCAATCACCGCCGCGGCTTCGACCGGCGGTGTGCCACCCCGGTGGATGTTGGAAATACAGGTGCGCTCGGCCTCCACCGTCTGGCGGGTGGGTTGGTAGACCATGTAACACGACAGGCTCTCGGACTGGCCCAGTCCCGGACGTTCACCAATCAGCAGGATCACCACCTTGGCTTTTAGCAGTTCGCCAATCTGGTCTTCGACCTTGACGCGGCCAAAGCGCACAAACAGCGGTGTGCCGGCCTTGAGCTGCAGCGACTCCAGCCCGCGAATCAGCGGCGGCACGATGTCGTCAAAATTGGCGGTGGTGGCCTCGGTGGATAGGCCATCCGAGATCAGCAACTGAACGTCAGGGGCCTGGATGCACTGGGTTTTGACAATCTCCAGCCCTTTGGCGCTGAGCACCCGGCCCAGATCGGGGCGCGTCAGGTACTGGCCTTTTTCAACGATTTCGGTCTGCACCTCCAGCAGCCCGGCGCGTTGTACCCATTCATGTGGAATTTCGCTCAGCACGGTTTCTTTGGAGCGCGAATGATCCGCCAGAAAACGCAGCAGCGACTGGGTGCGCGGGCGCGGGCCGATGCGGCCAGCACAGACGCGGGCGCGGGTGCTGCGGCGCAGTTCGGTCAGCACATCGGCGCTGTTGGGGTCAGCCACGCCGATCCAGGTGCGCGCCTCCTCGCGGCCCAGGTCGGGCAATTCACCCGGTACCGGCGCATCCGCAGGCGTGGCCTCGGTGGGCGCGGCTGCGCCAGACGTTTGATGCAACTCGCGCATCACGGCGCGAACAATGTCGGCAATTTGGGTTCGTTCCGGCAGCTGGACGCGCCCGGGCCGGCCGGCGGGTGGAGGGGGCGAGAAGAAGGGTGTTGATGAGACTAAGCGTCAATGGGCTTCAGGTTCATGGTGCGCTCCAATCAGAAAAACAGCGAGGGATCACCGGCGGCGCGGGTCAGTTTGCCGTTCGCCATCAAGCCACGTGCTTCCAGCCAGTGTTCAAACTCGGGCGCTGGCCGCAGCCCCAGCGTTTGCCGCACCGTGGCGATGTCGTGGAACGAGCAGGTCTGGTAATTGAGCATGATGTCGTCACCCAGCGGCATGGCAATCACAAAGTTGCAACCGGCCGTGGCCATCAGCATCAGCAGGCTCTCGTTGGAATTCTGGTCGGCATCGGCATGGTTGGTGTAACAGCAGTCGCAGCCCATCGAAATCCCCGAGAGCTTGCCCATGAAGTGGTCTTCCAGCCCGGCGCGCAGAATTTCGCGGCTGTTGTACAGGTATTCCGGGCCGATAAAACCGACCACGGTGTTGACGATAAAGGGCGAATAGTGCCGCGCCAGACCGTAGTTGCGCGCTTCCATCGTGACCTGATCCGCGCCGTGGTGCGCGTTGGCCGACAAGGCCGAGCCCTGGCCGGTTTCAAAATACAGGCAGTTGCCACCGGCCACGCGCGAATAATGCCGCCCCACATCGGCGGCTTCATCGAGCATTTCCAACGAGATGCCAAACTCTTTCAAGCCTTTTTCGCTGCCGCAAATGCTCTGGAACAGCAAGCCAATCGGCGCGCCCTTGCGCACCGCTTCCATCTGCGTGCTGATGTGCGCCAGCACGCAGCCCTGCGTCGGAATCTGGTATTTCTCGATCACCTCATACACCTGATGCAGGATGCGCGTGACCGACTCGACGTTGTCAGTCACCGGGTTCACCCCGATCAGCGCGTCGCCCGAGCCATACGACAGGCCCTTCGTAAATCTGCGCCGTGATGCTGCGAATGTCGTCGCGGGTGTCGTTGGGCTGCAAGCGGCTGCTAAAGCGCCCGGGCAGCCCCATGGTGGTGTTGGCCTTGGTCACCACCGGCAGCAGCTTGGCACCGTAAATCAGGTCGCCGTTCGAGCAAATTTTGGCCACGGCCGCCACCATTTCCGAGGTGAGCCCTTTGCGCAGCACCTCCAGCTCTTCGGGTGTGGCGGTGTCGCCCAGCAGGTATTCGCGCAGTTCACCCACGCTCCAGTGCTGGATGCGTTTGTAAACCGCCTCGTTCACGTTGTCCTGAATCAGCCGGGTGACGCAGTCTTCTTCATACGGCACCGCCGGGTTGTTGCGCAGGTCGGACAGCAGCAATTCTGAGAGCACCTGCTTGGCCGCCACGCGTTCGCGTGCGTCCTGCGCGGCAATGCCGGCCAGCCGGTCGCCAGAGCGCGCCTCGTTGGCTTTGGCCAGCACGTCTTTCACACTTTTGAAGGTGTAGCCGTGTCCAAACAGTCGGGTTGAAAGCATCATTTTTCTATCCTTCAATGCGGAAAGGCGAGCGACTTGACGGTGACGGGAATGGTGCCGCCGTTGAAGTAACTCTTGCCAATGTCCAGGTAGTCGCCAGCGCGGGTAAAAACCTCGTCGATGATCAGCAGCTCGCGCCCGGGCACCAGGCGAAACAGCTCCATGCCAAGCGCCTTGCCCACGTCCTGCGAGGTTACCGCCACCAGCGGGTGCGTGCTGCCGGGTTGCGTGCGGGCAAAGCTTTGCAATTCAAGTGCCGCTTGCCAGACGGTCTGGCAGGTGACGGGGATGTCGTCAGGCAGCGCCAGCGCGTACACATCAGCCACGGCATCCAGGTCATGAACCTTCACGGCCTCCTGCCAGGCCTTGTTGAGCGCACCGGGTCGGAACTCGCGCCAGCGCAGGCGCGGGTGCAGCACCGGCAGATTGCGCAGCGGCACACCCTGGTATCTGTTCCAGACCGTGCTGCCAGACAGCGTGAGGGTGTGGGCGCCCGCGCCAATCACCGTGGCGCGCAGGGTTTGGGCCGGTTCCCGCACCGGAAAACCACCCGCAGCCAGTTGCCGTGCCAGCGCCTGCGCCAACAGCGGGCCGATGTCACCAAAGCGGTAGGGTGAATCGCTGGACGGGCGCGCCATACATTCACCGACCCCGCCCGAGATCATCACCGCATCAAAGCGGTAGGCTTCGCGCAGCGCATCGGTCATCAGCAGTTGCTGCGCCAGCGGGGACGGCTGGGCCAGCATCACCTCTATGATCAACGCCGCCATGCGCGCGGCAACTTGTTGCAAATCCTGCTGTGGACAGTTGCGCGGCGGTGCGGTCTGCGCCAAACAGCTCGCGCAGGATCAGGGCTGCTGGCGCGTGCACGGTGCTGACCCGCCCACTGCCATCGGTTTGGATCAAATGGCCACCCACATTCAGGCAGGCCGTGTCGATCACCCGGCCGCCTTCAAACACAGCGTAGTTGGAGGTGCCTCCGCCGACGTCGATATTCAGCACGCGGGCTGCGTTTTGCTCGGAATAAGCCCCAGCGCCAGAACCGCGACCGGCAATGACAGATTCCAGATGCGGCCCTGCCGTGGCGACCACAAAATCACCCAGACCGGCGGCCAGCGACATCACCGTGTCGCGCGCGTTGCGCACCTTGGAGGTCTCACCGGTGATGATGACCGCGCCCGATTCCACTTGCCCTATCGTCAGGCCGGCCAGTTCGTACTGCTGACGGATAAAAACATCCAGCGCCTGCACATCGACCTGACCATCGGCGGCAAACGGCGTGAAGATCACCGGGCTGACATACAAAATATCGCGCCGGGAAAATTCGTAGTGCGGCACGCTGGTGGGGCCTGCGGTGTTGACGATTTCCAGCTCGGAAAATATCACCTGCGACGTGGTGGTGCCCAGGTCGATGCCGATGCTGCGCAGGAGACGCGTGCTCATGCAACTGCCTCAAAATCCGGCGCGGCTGTAGCAGAGCAGGGTTGGGGTCGGATCCCACCCGGCCATCCGCTGCCGATGGGCTGACGGTGCATTACCGAATTGGGCTCTGACCCCCATTCTGCGGGTTTCAGCGCACCGAACATTGATTGAGTCCAGCATTCGATTGGTATCAATTAAATAGCTATCAGCGCTTACCAAATAAGGGCTAGAGGCAGAAACTCCATGCGAAGTGTCGTCTCTATGGCCCGCGGAATTGGGGTCAGAGCCCAATTCGGGGAAAGACCGCTTGCTGCCCCTAACGCGTGAGGACGAATTGGGATCCGACCCCAAATCTGCTACACCGCTCGCCGGTTCGACCAAATCTTGCCGCCCCGACCGCCTGAAGGTAATCCCCCCCTCAGAGCAATCCTCACACGCGCTGCGGCAGCTATTGCATCCCATGGCGTTCAGACAATCCGGAAGTTATCCACCAGCACACAGCGGCGCTGCCGCACAAAGGTGCGCGCCGATGTCACCCCTTCACCGGTCGGGGTGGTGATGGTCATGCTGGTCCAGCCTTCGCCACCAAAACCCAAACCCGCCAGACACGGCCCGTTCTTCACAAAAATACTGGTATTGATCTCGTTGGCCATGCGGTCCAGGTGGTCGAGGTTGCGCGAATGCATGGCGGCTGTATGTTTGCAATTGCCCTCCAGCTTGACGGCTATCTCGATCGCCTCGCCGACATCGGCCACCCGGATCACTGGCAAGATGGGCATCATCAGTTCCGTCACCGCAAACGGGTGATCAGCCGTGGTTTCGACAAACAGCAGCCGCGTATCTGATGGCACCGACAGGCCAATGGCCGCAGCAATCTTGGATGCATCGCGCCCCACCCACTCGCGCTTGACCGTGCCCTTGTTGTCCAGCCCCACTTTGCCCAGCACCAGTTCCAGCAGTCGTTTGGCCTGGTCGGCGGTCAACTCCACCGCCTTGTGTTTCTTCATCTCTTCCTTGAGCCGGTCCGCCACCGAGGCCACCACGATGACTTCTTTTTCATCCACGCAGATGATGTTGTTGTCAAAAGACGCACCCCAAACGATGTCACGCCCGGCTTTTTCAAGGTTGGCGGTCTCATCCACCACCACCGGCGGATTGCCGGCACCGGCGGCAATCAGGCGTTTGTCGGTGTGTTTGCGCGCTTCTTCCACCACCGCTTCACCACCGGTCACCGTCAGCAAATGGATGCCCGGGTAGCTGAACAGGGCTTGCGCCGTGGCGATGTTGGGTTGCGCCACCGTGGTGATCACGTTGCGTGGGCCGCCGGCGGCCACTACCGCTTCATTGAGCAGGGCCACGGCGCGCTGCGACACCCCTTTGGCCGCAGGGTGCGGTGCAAACACTACGGTGTTACCGGCCGCAATCATGCTGATGGCGTTGTTGATGATGGTCGCTGCCGGGTTGGTGGATGGGGTGACCGATGCCACCACACCCCAGGCGGCGTTTTCCATCAGCGTCAGGCCATGGTCGCCTGACAGCACGGTGGGCACCAGGCATTCCACACCCGGCGTGTGCAGGGCTTGCGAGACATTCTTGACAAACTTGTCGGCCACACGCCCCATGCCGGTCTCGGCCACGGCCAGTTCGGCCAGCTCCTGCGCGTGTTTTTCACCGGCCTGGCGAATGGCTGCCACCACCCGGCTGCGCATGGCCACGCTGCGCATCTGGCGGTAGGCAATGTCGGCCTCAGCCACTGCATCGTCCAGCGAGGCAAACACACCCATGGGCAAAGGTTGCGATGGCGCTGCGTTCGGCCTGGGTACCGCGCCCACCTTGGGTGTCGCCCTGACTACCCCGATGGGCACGGCCGACGCCTTGCCAATGGCGTTGCGGTCCATCGACTGCACCACCGCCTTGACAATGCGCTCAATGTCTGCATTCCCAATGTTCACGTGGGGCTCCAGCTATTATTTTTTATAGGTCACATGATCGTCGGTGACCACCTGATCAACGATGCCGATCACGCTCAGGTCAATGGGCAAGTCGCCGCCATTGGCCTTGCGCGCCGAGCTGCCGGTGACCACCAGCACCCATTCGCCGTTGCCCGCACCCACGCTGTCGGCGGCCACATGCCGCACCCCCGAGGGCTGGCCCTGGGCATCAATAAAGTCAACCAGAAGCAGGCGGTCTTTGCCCAGCCCGTCGCAGCGGACGGTTGACACCACCTGCCCTACCACAAGGGCTAGTTGCATAGCGGATTCCTGTCAGGGGTTTAATCCAGCGGCTTGCCATCACCCTTGATCGGGAAGATGGCTTCAAGGTCACCATGCGGACGTGGAATGACGTGAACCGACACCAGCTCACCAATACGTTGCGCTGCGGCAGCACCGGCATCGGTAGCGGCCTTGCAGGCAGCCACATCACCGCGCACCATGGCGGTGACCAGACCGCCGCCAATTTGCTGGAAACCCACCAGCTTGACGCGCGCTGCCTTGACCATGGCGTCGCTCGCCTCGATCAGTGCAACCAGTCCCTTTGTTTCAATCATGCCAAGTGCTTCCATTTGTTTTCTCCTAAAGTGAGGTGGGTACAACGAACAACAAAATCAGACCAACAGGGGCCGCCGCGGCAGACCTGTTTCACAGGCCAGTGTGGCCTTTTCGGGATGCGGGTGAGGTTTCTGGCTGGCGTGAAGTGGTGCCATCTTCATGGCCAGCAGCGTCACCTGAACAATGTCACTAGCGCTACAACCACGCGACAAATCGTGCATGGGCCGCTGCAGCCCCTGAATCATCGGCCCCAGCGCGGTATAGCCACCCAGTCGCTCGGCAATCTTGTAGGCAATATTGCCTTCAGACAGCGACGGAAAGATAAATACATTGGCCTTGCCCGCCACCGGACTGTCGGGCGCCTTGCGCGCTGCCACGGCGGGCACAAAAGCCGCATCAAACTGCAGTTCGCCATCAATCAGCAGGCCGGGCTGGCGGGATCTGGCCAGGGCCGTGGCCTGCGCCACCAGTTCGGCCGAGGCATGCTTGGCACTGCCCAGAGTCGAAAACGACAGCATTGCCACGCGCGGCTGCTCGCCGGTGACATTGGCAAACGTGCCCGCCGTGCTGATGGCAATGTCGGCCAGTTGATCCACCGTCGGTTTGGGCACCACGCCGCAGTCGGCAAAACCAAACACATGCGAATGGTCCGGCGGCAGCATGAAAAACATCGACGACAGCGTGTGGTTGCCCTCGCTCAGGCCGATCACCTTGAGCGCGGCGCGCAGCACCAACGCGGTGGACGACAGATTGCCGGCAATGCAGTAGTCGGCATCCCCACACACCAGCATCATGGCGGCAAACCACAAGGGGTCGATCAGCTTGATGCGGGCGCTCTGGTCATCCAATTCGGGGCGGCGATCCCTCAGGCTGGCGGCGTAGGCATCGATTTTTGGCGAGCTGGCTGGGTCGATGACCCGCAGCGTCGGGTAGCCAGTACGGTGCTTCAAACAATGTTCGCGCAGCGTCATCGGGTTGGCCAGCAGTGTGGGACGTGCCCAATTGCAGCGGTTCAGAATGCCGCCAGCCTCAACCACACGCTGATCCAGCGCGTCGGGGAACACCACCCGGGCCGGATGGGCACGCGCCCAGTCTTCACAGGCTTGGATCAGTTGCATGGGGCTTGAAGACTTGTTCTCAAATGACATGCTTGATCATGAACATGCCCTAAGCTGGAAAGCTCAGGTAGAAATAACGCACCGAGTTCGGCGTGCCGATCTTGCCCTGCGTGTCCTTGGGCACCCACATCACATCCCCCGCCTGCGCGCTGATGATGCTTTGTCCCACATGAAACTGCAATTCGCCTTCGAGTACCAGATTGATTTCGTCGCTGGCGCGGGTGAACGGGAACACATTGTTGGACCAGCCCATAAAACCTGAGGCGCAGGGTGCCGAAGAGGTCAAGCCCAGCGTTGTTAAGTCGAACTGGCTCATGTTGACCGCGTTGGCACTGGTTTTGGGGCTGGGGCACAGCGAGGTAATTTTGTGGACCTGGGCCGCTGTAGCGTCAGCCGGGCAAACGGTCACCGCCTCTGGGGAATGGGCTGGCTGTGTGCTCTCAAGCGCAATGCGGCGCAGCACCTCGGCCATGATTGCCTCGCTGGCTGGACCATGGGTTTGTGCCTCGATGACCCGGCGCACCGCTTCTTGATCCACCTCTGGGTCAGGTGTCGCGACGCACGCCGGTGCAGCGACCGCCTCGTCCACACCAACCGCTGGCTTCAGCTCTACTCCAAGCTCCTTGGCCAGACTGCGAGCCTCTGCGGTCACGATGGCGTGTGGATCCTTCAGGAGAATCAATTTGCCGCCCGCCTTGGCAACGGCGTGCACATTAGCGGCCACGATCAGCTGTTTTTTACTCATGCTTGCTCCAAGACACATGGCTCAGGGTCGAGCAGGTGCCGACGAATGTATTCAATGGCCACCGGGTCGTTACTGGCCACCGGAAAAATCTGCCCCGCAATACCCGCCTGGCGCAACAAAGCCGTCACGCGCACCAGGTCCGCGCCGGGCAAGTCCATTTTGGTGACGATGGCATCGACGGTTTTACCGGCATACACCTCCAGCAGGCCGAAGGGCAGGCGGCAGTCAAACTGGTCGGCCGGGTGCACATACACCAGCCGCTCCACGTCGGCGGCCATGGTGATTAGCGCGTGGTACAGGCGCGGGTGGCTGAAATACTCGCCTGGCGTGTCGATGCCGCTGCTGCCCTCAAACTCCATCACCTGGGTTTTGCGCGCTTCTTCGTCCTTGCCAAACAACAGGTTAAAAAGCGTGGTCTTGCCCGCGCCAATCTCACCGATTAGCATGAAGCGCTCCACTTTTAGGCTCAAGCTCATGTGCGCGAGATCTCGCAGGTGGAATAGTTCATCTGGCGGCGCAAAGTGTTGATGACCTGCTGCAGCGCCTCGTCAACGGAAGCCACCGAGCCACAAATCACCAGCGCGCCGCTGAACCGGTCCAGAAAACCAATCTCGACATTGGCCGCCTTGGTGGCAATGTCACCGGCAATCATCGCCGTCTCGCCCGGGGTCAGCGTCATGATGCCAATGGCCTCTGCGCCAGGAACACCGATTTTTTTGCACAGCTCGGTGGTCGGGTTGGCGATGCAATGCGCGAGCGTGACCTGTTTGCCAGGCACAAACTCCTGGATGATGCGTTCCTTGGTCACGATTTCTTTGGCGTCCATCGGGCTCGGTTCGGGTTGATAACAGGCGCGTGCGCAAACTTGGCACTCCTATCTATCTGCATTTTGCAAACAACAGAAAACAGGTGTTAACAAAAATCGGCGAGATTTGCCGACCTCAGACTCAAATGCCTCGTTTGCGCAGCGTCTCTGACGGCAACTCGCCAAACAACCAACGGTAGTCAGCTGCAAACTGGCTCATGTGCCAGAAACCATACCGCACTGCCACGTCACTGACGTTGGACAGGGCCGAGTCATCCCGGCCCAGTTCGCGGCGGGCTTCGTTGAGCTTGAGGGCTTTCAGGTAGGTCTTGGGCGACAGACCCACATATTTGCGAAAGCAGTCCTGCAGGGCGCGCGGGCTGGCACCGAGTTGTTCACACAGCTCATGCACCGTCACACAGCGGTCGGTATGCGCGTGTAAATAGTCGCGTGCCCGGCACAGCGTACGTCGGGCATGTTGCGCCGACACGTTTTCGCGCGGGCCGTGCTTGCCGTGTGTGAGCAGTTGCACCAGCGCACAGAGTGCTTCGTCCAGAAGAAGCTGTTGGCCTTGCGCTGTCAGTGCGTCAAACTGCTGCGACTGGTCCGTCAGCAATTGGCACATCCAGCGGCGAAAGTCTGCCAAGTGCGCATCGGGAACCCGCAACACACGTTGTGCCAAAAGATCATCGGGCAAATCACTGTGCTCGCGCGCAGCGTACTGGCGCAAGCACTCGGTTTGGACCACCAGGCCCAAAAACCCAAAATCGTCTGGCGTGGTCAGCTGAAAGTCGCCTTGGCCCGAGTGCAGCGCCAGCATGTCAGCCGCAACCCCGGCACCATCCACACGCACCCCGTGCCGGTTGTGCACCGGAATACCAAACCAGGTGGCCCCAGCCCAGGTTTTGCAGGTTTGCACCAGTGCGTGGCTCGACGACTCGATAAACAGTTGAACCTGGCCCAGCATCAGCTCGGTGAGCGCGCCCTGAAACAGCCCCGGCGAGGTCTGATCATAGACCTGGTGCCAACCTGAAATGCTTTGTGCCAGCTGGTCCACACCCACCGACTGCGTGGCCCGCCATTGCGGCGAGGGCTGAGTCAACAAAATGGGCGAGGTGTTCAAAAAAGGCAATCCTGCAGGTCAAGAAAATGTGCGTGTCCACGTGTGATGCAGATTGTGTGCCACGGTGGCGCAATGCGGCATTTTGGCAGTCGGAACCGACCTGTCAATAGCGATCATCCTGAGTGGTCATCCTTAGCCTCCCGGCGACAGGGGGCTTTCGCCTGCGTCGGAGTTAGACTATTTCAGACACCACTGCACTAGGAAAGCTTGTTCTTCATATTTTATTTGTGCGATGTTCGTCGCGGTGAATTGCGCCTGGGTAAGCTTCATGTGCTGACGCCTGCACAATGATTGGAGAATTGGAAATGAGTACTTTAACCATGCTACTGCCCGATGTTACGGCGCATCGTTTGAATTCCATGGCGCAAAGCTGAGGCTTGAGCATGAACAAGTTGGTGGAACATTTGATTCACAACATCGACATTCAGAAGCGCACCCACGCCTCACAAGGCGGTGCACGAGGCGCAGTTGGCAGCCGAAGTGATTGCCGCTGAACTGCAAGACAAGACTGTGACAGGCCGTTGCAAGCGGGGTCATAAATTGAGCCCGGTTGGGATCTGGCAGCGGGGGCAACACCCGACCGTCCGACCGACCAGCGGGACAGCTGATGACTGAGAAAAGCAGCGATTGAGCTGTACTGCGGAGTAGGCTGCCCCCGCGGCATATTCACAGCAGGCTTTTTACCAGAAGTCCCAAATAAACTGCGGCGACGGCTCAAACTGCACAAGTCAAAGGCTATGAAATCACAAAAATCTTGCTCCATTTTCCTTCAATCGGTTGAATGTCCTTCCGTTTTCAGTTCGGTAACTGTAGGGTTCAGCCGGCGTGGTCCGGACCCCAGCCAGATGCGAAAAATTCGAACGTATTCAATTTTCACTTTACCAAAACTGAACATTCAGAAGCTTGTCCACTTCTCGGTCGATTGCGCCGATGCCACGGTTTGTTCAATGAAACGTACACCAGTCGCACCGTCCAACAGTGTCGGAAAATCGCCTTCGAGCTCTGTCAGTGCGCGCCTTTCCCTGCGAGCCAAGATCACTTCGGCCACTCCGGTATAGATGTTCGCAAACGCCTCGAAAAAAGCCTCCGGATGCCCAGAGGGCAAGCGAGTTGCCTTGTTCGCTGCCGCACATAGCCATGGGCAACTGCGGGTGAAAAGCCGAGGGGGGCCGTCAATTGGCGCATGCAGCAATCTGTTTGGCTCCTCTTGATGCCAGGTCAGCGAGCCCTGCGAGCCGTAGATTCGGATGCGCAGGTCGTTTTCGCATCCGATCGAAATTTGCGAAGAAATCAGGATGCCGCGTGCGCCGCCGGTGTAGCGCAACAGCAGGTTACCGTCGTCGTCAAGTTTGCGACCTGGGACGAAAGTCGTGAGGTCGGCACATAACGATTCAATTTTCAGCCCAGTAATGGTCGCCGCCAGATTCTCAGCATGCGAACCGATGTCACCGATACAACCGGCGATTCCGCTACGGGCTGGGTCAGTTCGCCAGTCGGCCTGCTTCTGACCCGTTCCCTCCAGCAGGCTTGATAACCATCCCTGGTTGTACTCTACGATCACCTTGCGGATACTGCCCAACTGGCCAGTTCGTACCATGTGCCGGGCATGCCGAACAAGCGGATACCCAGTGTAGTTGTAGGTAACCGCAAACACGGCGCCGGATTTCTCTTGTGCCGAGATCAGGTCCCGCGCTTGTTCGGAGGTATGTACCAGCGGTTTGTCGCAGACAACGTTGATTCCCGCTCCGACAAAAGCCTTAGCGACTGGGTAGTGCATGTGATTGGGCGTCACAATGCTGACGAAATCAATCCGCTCAGAAGCCGGTCGGCGTAACTCATCTTCGAGCAAATCCTGCCAGCAACCGTGATTGCGATCATCAACAAGCCCAAGATCCCTTCCCGAAGCAATGGCCTTTTCCGGGCTGGACGACAACGCACCAGCGACCATTTCCATTTGCCCATCCAGTGCCATGGCTTTTCGGTGTACGCCGCCGATAAAGGACTCACGTCCACCACCAACCATGGCATAGCGAAGCTTATCCACGATCTTCTCCTTCCTTATTTTTCGAATGCTGCGTCGAAGGCCACACCCGACGGTTTGAAATCCAAACGTTTGCAGAAGGCCGCACTTTCCGTCGCGCCATGTATGCGGTCCATGCGCCCGTCTTCCCATTCGACCGAGAGCGGGCCACGATAGCCGATGTCGTTGAGTGCAACGATGATGGATTCGAAGTCAATCATGCCGCGTCCGACACTGCGAAAATCCCAGTAGCGTCGCGCATCACCAAAGCTGGCATGGCCGCCGAACACCCCAACGGATCCGTCGCCCTTGCCCCACCATGCATCTTTCATGTGCACGTTGAAAATGCGGTTACCAAAGTTGCGCAACAGCTTGACGTAGTCAACCCCTTGATAACCGAGATGGCTGGGGTCGAAATTGACGCCAAAGCGTTTGTGCTGATTGACAGCCTCTAGCGCACGCTGCATGGAAACCATGTCGAAGGCGATTTCGGTCGGATGGATTTCCAGCCCGAAATTAACATCAACCTGCTCAAAGACATCGAGAATCGGCAACCAGCGCGCGGCAAAATCGGCATAACCTTTGTCCCAATATGCTTGCGAGGTAGGCGGAAAAGCATAGATCGAATGCCAGATCGACGAACCGGTGAAACCGGTGACGGTTTTGACACCAAACTTTGCGGCCGCTCTGGCGCAATCGGCCATTTCAACGGCAGCGCGGCGGCGCACGCCCTCGGGTTCGCCATCGCCCCAGACGTGAGATGGCAAGATGCTCTTGTGCCGTTCATCGATCTGGTCACAGACTGCCTGACCCACAAGGTGACAGCCCAAAGCGAAACATTGCAGCCCGTTCTTTTCAAGCAATGCCCGCTTGTCTCGAACATAGTCGTCGGATTTCAGCGCTTGCTGAATGTCGAAATGATCGCCCCAGCAGGCGAGTTCAAGCCCATCGTAGCCCATCGACTTGGCGAGTGGCGCGAGTTCGGTCAGGGTCAGGTCGCCCCATTGGCCGGTAAAGAGAGTGACTGGTCTGGTCATGATGTACTCGATCAAAAATGACTATTGGCGTCATTCCGGCTCTCGCCGGAATGACAATGCTCTGTGCGACTCAGCGCCTCCAATTAGTATGGAGAATCCTTGAAATAGAACTTTGCAGCATTTTCTTTAGTGATCAGGATCGATGGAATAATCGTCGTCGCAGGCATCTTCGAGCCCTTGACACGCGATTCGGCGGTAAGCTTCATCGCATCAGCGATCATGCTCGGTGCGTAGGTCACGTTCGCTGTGACGATCGGGTCGCCGTCCATGACTTTCTTCACATAATCCTTGCTGCCTGCGCCGCCAATAACTAGCTTGATATCGGTACGCTTGGCTTGCTGGATCGCCTTCTGCACGCCTACAGCCATGTCATCGTCGGATGCCCAAACAGCATCAATTTTCTTGAAGCGCGTCAGGTAGTCCTGCATGACCTTGAATGCATCGTCGCGGTTCCAGTTGCCGAATTTGGCATCCAGCACTTTCATACCCGGATTGGCCTTGATGACGGCATTGAAACTGTCCACGCGCTCGTTGTCAATCACCGTCGGCATGCCGCGCAGGATCACCAGATCGCCCTTGCCGCCCATCGCCTTGACCATATACTCCGCCGATACTTTGCCGAAACCGGGGTTGTCTCCCGCAACATAAGCGCTCTGCGCGTTGGTGTCGGTCAGGCCACGATCAACCACGGTGACAAAGACATCCTTGTTCTTGAGTTGCATCACGGGTTGTGTCAGTGGTGCAGATTCCATTGGCAGAATGACCAATGTATTGATTTTGTTAACCGTGTGCATGTCCTGAATTTGGTTGGCCTGCTCAGCGGTCGACCCGGCCGTCTTCACCACCACCTTGATACCGGGATACTGTTTTTCGAGTTCGGTCTTGGTGTGGTTGGCCCAATACACCACGCCACCGGTCCAGCCATGTGTGGCTGCGGGGATGGATACACCCATCACCACCTTGTCGGCCTGGGCAAAGGCGAATGTTGAGGCAGCTAAGGCGCTGGCCAACAATAATTTACGCACGATTGTTTTCATTTCATTTATCTCCAGTTACTACGGTTGAAAGAGATAGCCTAGGCTATCGGTTGGGAAACACTATTCGAATTCGACATTGCTCTACCGCCTGCTACGCTGCATGAAAGCGACAATGATGATGACGACTCCTTGCACTGCGGCATTGAGATACACACTGATGATGCTGGTGAGATTGAGGATGTTGCTGATGACCGAGAGCAGGATGGCACCAACCACGGTGCCGATGATCTTGCCCTCGCCGCCCTTGAGCGCTGTCCCACCAACGATGACAGAGGCAATCGCTTCCAGCTCCCAGAGCAGACCCGTGGTCGGTGAAGCCGAACCGAGACGCGGCACATAGAGTACGGTGGCAACACCGACGCAGATGCCCAGTACAACGTAAGTAATGATCTTGATGCGATCGACTTCAACGGCCGCGTAGCGCGCCACCAGCTCATTGGACCCAATAGCCTGAACGTAACGACCATAGCGAGTCCGGTTGAGTACCACACCGCCGGCAATCGCCATCAGTAAAAAGACCCAGATAGGAATCGGCAATCCGAGTAGATTGCCGTAATACACCGGGCTATAGATGTCCGATACGGCGTTATCCAGCGTGATTGCACCTCCGTTGGAGAAATAGGTGAGATATGCGCGGAAGATTCCTAGGGTGCCGAGGGTAACAATAAATGGTTCAATGCGCCCTTTGGTGATCAACAGGCCGTGAATCAGGCCAAAAAGTGCGCCCAAGACAAGGGCGAAAACGATGCCGATGGAAACTACCAGATAAGGGGAGGATAGAGCATCGGCAATACCGTTCATCAGCAGGATCATGCTGCCGGCGATCAGTGCCGCCATGGAACCCACCGAAAGGTCGATGCCACCCGAGACGATCACGAAGGTCATGCCAACGGCGATGATGCCGATGAAGGCGGTGCGTGTCAGCACATTCAGAACATTGTCGGGCGTTGCGAAATCAGGGTTCAGCAAAGTGCCAGCGATGCACAGCAGAACCAGGCCCAGCAAAGGACCCAACTCCTGAATGCGGCGCGAAAGGCTCTTGCTGTTGCCTCGGGTTAAAACCGATGCTGCGGGATCAGTGGGTGCCAGTGGCATAAGCAATCAACTCCTCTTCAGTTAGCTGGTCTGCGGTGAGCGTGGCCTGTATGCTGCCCGAGCGCATCACGATGACGCGATGGCACAGACCGATGAGTTCCACAAGTTCGGATGAAACGACAATAACACCGCGTCCCTCGCAGGCGAGGCGATGGATCAGGAAATAAATGTCACGCTTGGCACCCACGTCGACACCACGTGTCGGCTCGTCGAGTACGATAACCTTCGGGTCTGGATGCAGAAATTTGGCCAATGCCAGCTTCTGCTGGTTGCCACCGGAGAGCGAAACGGCTCGGATGTCCAAGTCGCCGGTACGGATACCGAATTCATCGACCTTTTCCTGAAGCGCACGGTGTTCTGCCTTTGAATCAAGCAGTGGACGGGCGTAGCGATCAAGCGACAGCAGGGTCAGGTTCTCGCGAAGTCCGAGATCGACGTGAAGCGCCTTGCCCTTACGGTCTTCCGAAAGGTAGGCAATTCCGTTACGAATACCGTTTCGCGGACTGCGCAGATCGACCATTTGGCCAGCAATTTCAATTTCCCCTGCACTGCGGGGACGCAGGCCCAAAAGCCCTTCAAAGAGCTCGGTACGCCCGGCACCCACCAGTCCGGCAAAACCCAGAATCTCGCCAGGACGAACCTCGAAACTTACATTTTCTGCCCAGCCTGGAACGGTCAGTCCGCTGACCTTCAGCAGCGGCGCAGCGAAGGTGGGAATTTCTTTGGGTGGATACATGTCTGACACATCGCGCCCGACCATCAGGTTGGCCATCTGCTGCCGTTTGGTGTTTGCGGTAAGAGCGCGGGCGACAAAGGCGCCGTCACGCATGACGATGATTTCGTCCGTAACCCGCTCCACTTCGTCGAGCTTATGCGAAATGTAGATGATGGTCACGCCCCGCGCCTTGAGTTGACCGATCAGCACGAACAGCTTTTCGGTTTCGGTTGGCGTTAGTGTGGCAGTCGGCTCGTCCATGATCAGCAGACGCGCATTGCGCGAGACGGCCTTGGCAATTTCCACAAGTTGCTTTTCGGCGACGATTAGGTCACGAACTTTTGTTTCTGGGTCGGCATCCATGCCAACTTTTTTCATGGCTTCAAGTGCCGCCGCATTCATGCTTCGATCGTCGAGGATCCAGCCATTCATGCGCTCATGGCCCAGGAAAATGTTCTGCGCAATGGTCAGTTGTTCGGCCAGGTTGAATTCCTGGTGGATCAACACGAGACCTTGATGTTCGGCTTCACGCGAGTTGGCAAAGCACTGTGTTACGCCGTCAATTGTGAAGTCGCCTTGTGTCGCCTGCTCGTAGCCGGAGAGGATTTTGACCAGCGTTGATTTTCCCGCCCCGTTTTCGCCAAGCAATCCGACAACAGAACCCGGTTGCAATGAAAAACTGACACCATGTAGCACTTCCACCAAGCCGAAACTCTTGCTGATGGAGCGAACCTCAACCGACAAACTCATGCCAGAAATCCTCGTTTGCAATTCATTTTCTACGACGCAACAAGTCAACTCACTGGGTAGCCAAGACACGAAACAGGTCTCATCTGAACGATGCCCAAAAAGAGGGAACGCAGACCTATGTTGTTAACAATTCTCATCCGTCTCGTTCAGACAAGTTCAATTGTGCATTGAAACTTGTTACGATACGTCCATGATCGTCGGCCGGTAAATAGTGAACAAAAAAGGAATTCGGCATGCAGCGACAACTAATTTTTTTTCAAGATAAAGGTGTCCAATATTTTGCTGATACGTGTGAGCCATTGAAGGCTGCAGCAGCATCAGGAGAGATCGAGATGGTGGCTTGGTCACGTGCCAGCTACCCTGGAAAACGGTTACCGAGCGACGATTTACAGGATCTAAGATCGATCGGTGTTTGGCACGCGGAACGCCCCCAAAGTTGGGGGCTTGATAGTCACTGCAACGAAGGCGTTGAGCTTTCCTACATTTTTCGCGGTTCGGTCGGATTTGAGGTCGATGGCCGAAAATGGACGCTTCGCAAAGGAAATTTCGCCGTGACGAGGCCATGGCAATTTCACAGCGTTGGCAATCCAAACGTGGACCCTTGCCGCATGATGTGGGTAATATTGGACGTGAAGGTCCGTCGCCCCAACCAGGAGTGGGTCTGGCCGGAATGGCTCGTGTTTTCGCGCAAGGACATGCAAAGGTTGACGCAACTTTTTAGCCACAATGAACAGCCCGTATGGAATTCAGATGCGGCAACATCCCGGAGCTTTGAAAAACTGGATGAAGTATTGGCAGCACCATCCCTGGACGTGTCAAAACTGAAGATCCGTATCAACGAGCTTCTGCTGGCAATCAGAGATTGTCTTGAAACTGGACCAATCAAGCTGGAAGCTGAATTGGCCGGATCGAGACGCGCCGTGGAAATTTTCCTTGAGCGCTTACCACAGCACATCGAAATGCCTTGGACACTGCATGCAATGGCAGAGGAATGCGGACTTTCACGCAGCACCTTTTCATCCTATTGTCGCGATCTGGTGAATGCCACGCCAATTGCCTACCTGACGCGCATTCGCTTGGAAAAGGCCGCCGCCCTTTTATTCGGACCCAAAAAGCTCCCCGTCACTGACATTGCCCTAGCTTGCGGTTTTTCTTCGAGCCAATATTTCGCGACACTCTTTAAGAACCATTTCGGCGGTTGCCCGACTAGCTACCGTGAAGGCCGGCTAGACAGTGCTGCAAGTGCCGAGCAAAAAGCCGTGCACGTTGTTAAGGAAAGGGCTGCTGAACGCATGAGGCCAAGTTTGCCGCCAAAAATAGGCCCGATAACACACGCTCAGCCTGGTTCTTACGCCTGATTGCACCGACTGCGTATTGCACACGCTATGCCCAGGACCGCAGTGCGCGACACCTCCGGTGCCTGAGCTCGTATGGCACCCGTCCAATGACTCCAGTGAAGTGCAGTGGGTCTTTGGGAACTCGTTGGCACCAGGGGCACCGTCCTTGGCGGCACTGTGGTTCGCGTTACAGTTCAGTTCATGCCTTATTCATCCCCGACCGAACCCCAACACCAAGCCCTGCTGCAAGCGGCCCGCAGCGCGCAGCGAGCCGCCTACGCACCGTATTCCCATTACCAGGTGGGTGCCGCCGTGCTGGACGAGCGGGGCCGCGTACATGCCGGCTGCAATGTCGAGAACGCTGCCTATCCCGAAGGCCTGTGTGCTGAAGCCGCCGCGCTGGCTGCCATGGTGCTGGCGGGCAGCACCCGGGCGCAGGCGGTGCTGGTAGTCGGCAACGGTGGTAAAAACAATAGCGCCTGGACCACTCCCTGCGGGGGCTGCAGGCAAAAATTGCGTGAATTTGGCGGGCCAGACCTACCCATACTGACCGCCAACCCAGACCACATCGGGCCGCTCTACACGCTGGCCCAACTGCTACCCGAGAGTTTTGGGCCAGATCACCTTGGCACGCTGGAGATCCGACCATGAATGCCCTCTCCACCATCCAACAGCGCGCACCCCACCTGACACCCCGCATCGCCGTGGTCCTGGGCTCGGGCTGGGGCGGGCTGACTGACCACATGCCCGCTGCGGTGCAGATTCCCTATACCGAGCTTGACGGTTTTCCGCAGCCCACTGTGGCCGGTCACAGCGCCACCTTGTGGCTGGGGCACATCGGGGCGCAACCGGTAGCAGTGATGAGCGGGCGCAAACACGGTTATGAAACTGGCGCGGTAGATGGCATGGCCCTGCCACTAAAAGTCATGCAACAACTGGGCTGCCACACGCTGGTGCAAACCAATGCCGCCGGCAGCGTGCGCCCGGACATGCCACCACAAAGCCTGATGCTGATCAGCGACCACCTGAACCTGCCGCAACGCTCACCGCTGGTGGGGCTTACTGACAGTGAACGTTTTGTGAACATGGTCGACGCTTACGATCCAGCATTAAAAAGCCTTGCAGCCCAGACAGCACTTGCACAAAGCGCTATTCTTTTTGAAGGCGTTTATGCCTGGTTTCTGGGGCCGCAGTTTGAGACCCCGGCTGAAATCCGCATGGCCCAGCGCCTGGGCGCTGACGCAGTGGGCATGAGCACCGTGCCTGAAACCATTCTGGCACGCCATTTGGGCCTGCGGGTGCTGGCGCTGTCGTTCATCACCAACTTTGGTGCCGGCATGTCCGCTGAAAACCTGAGCCATGCCCACACGCTGCAGCAGGCGCAGGAAGGCAATGCAAAGGCCAGCGCCCTGCTGGCCGACATCATTACGCAGTTGCCCTGATCACAACGCAGGGTTGGTTCAAGGGCGCCCCAGGTAAACATACAAGGTGCGGTGCCCGCCCGGCGCCATGCCCAGTGCCAAAAACGCTGGGCCGAATGCGGTCGACGCCCCCAAAAACATCGCTGAGCCGGTGCGCTGCAGGCTGGCCTGGGCACTACCCACCGGGTCATGAATTCGGGCCACTTCCAGTGACAGGCCGGCAAACAAGCCGTTTCCAAACGGCTGTGGCAAGGGCAACAAACGTTGGTAATAGGCCACCGCGCCCTGCCACACCTCACGCCCCAGAAACTGCCCTGGCTGGTAACCTGACAGGTTGAACAGACCACCCACACCGACCACGTCGGCCAAACTGTCAGTGCCCGCGTTGATACGGATCCAGCGTGTCGACAGTCGTAGCGTATGGTCGCCTCGGGATAGCGCAGTCACCCCATCCACCCCCCAGCGTTGGTAAGACGACCCGCCTGATGATGGCGCATGCGCAGCAAAAGCTTCGGCACTGAATGCACTGCCGCTGCGCGGAAAATCCGGGTCATCGAGTTGGTCATACAGGCCCCGCAAACGCCAGCCCTCCAGCCGTGTCTGGCTCGGTGCCACCTGCGTCAGCCCCACATTGGGTGCAATTGTCAAATCGGATTGCACCCAGGCCAGGCGCACATCACCCAAACGTCCCTGCAAGCCCACCCCCAATTCGAAGTCCGTGCGGCGCAACGAAAACTGACCCACCGCCTGATCACCCAGGTAAACGGTGCGTGGCTCTTGTGAAGCCTGCAGCCGTGGCTGAACATAGGCCACACTGCCCACCCCTAGGGGCTGAAACCATTCCGTGCTGATGCTGCGCGCCTGCCCCAGGCGCGCCACACTCAGCCACTCCGCACCCCAGGCGTTCATCCAGCGCTTGCTCAAAGCCGCTTGCAGGACAAAATCACTATGCCCGGTCGAGTCGGTGATACCCGAGAAACCCAATTGCAGATAGTTGGGGCCAACACTGCTTTCCTGCGGGTCAATCTTCAGCTGGTAGCCGCTGGCCGCCGCACGCAGGGCATAACCGATCAGTGAAAAATCGCCGCTGCCGGTCCACTGGCGAATCTTGCGGTGCAAGCTAGGCGTGTCCACCTCAGCCGGGCTAGCATTTGATGCACTGTTTGGCAAGGCAAAATAAGCGGGATCCACGTAGCTCGTCTCACCCACCGTCAGGCTAGCCACCAAAGGCGCGCTGGGTCGCTTGGCCATCCGCGCCGCCTGCCATTGCGCGTAGTCGGTTTCGCTCAACGCCAGGGCCTGCAAAGCCGTCGAGGCCTTCAGGGCGGCGGCCTCTCCGGCAGGAATACCTTTGATGCCACCGGCAAAGTTCAACGGACTGATGTCTGACAACTCAGGCGTGATCAGCACGTCTCGCGGCGACAAAGCGGCCATCGACGCGCGGATGTTCTGTTCCATCTGGATGCTGATCACCTGCAAAGCCACACTGAATAGACTGGAAATCTCATCGGATTTGAGCAAGGGGGTGCCCACATTGACCGCGATCACGGTGTCGGCACACAACGCGCGCACTGACTCCACAGGCAAATTTTGTGTCAGGCCGCCGTCCACCAACTGCGCAGCACCGCGGCGCACCGGCGCAAAGGCACCGGGCACGGCCATGCTGGCTCGGACCGTATCGACCAGGCTGCCGCTTGTGGCCAGCACGCGTGCTCCCGTGACCAGGTCGGTTGTCACCGCCCGAAACGGAATCGGCAATTGGTCAAACGACGTCCAGTCGCTGGAGCTACCCAAAAACTCGTGCAAAAACAGTGAAATCTTCTGACCGGCCAACACCCCAGGGCCGGCTTTAAGACCCTGGGCATCGACACCAAAAGTCACCCCAAGGGGTTCGGCACCGGCACGCGACTTGCGCCGCAGCGGCACCTCGGTGCGCGAGGGTTTGTCGTCAAACATATCGGCTTCCCAGTCGGCCTGTTGCAGGCGCGACTCGATCTGCTGGGGCGACCAACCCAGTGCATAAGCCGCGCCTACCGCAGCACCCGCACTGGTGCCCACCACACAATCTACCGGCACCCGCAGCTCTTCGAGCACTTTGAGTACGCCGACATGCGAGAAGCCCCGAGCTCCGCCGCCCGACAGTGCCAGCCCAATCTGTGGCCGAGGCCCCGCCAGCACACTGCCACAAAGCGCGCCACACAACAAACCGGCCAGGATGTACCGAATCTCCTTAAACGCCATCATCGAAGCCTTGCGGCACAGCCGGGTGTCAATACGGGCGTTTTAGCAAGATGTTGCGCACTGTCTCATACTCACTGTTGGTCAATGCGCCTTCATTGAGCGCTTTTTGCAAGTCAGTGAGCTCCTGCCCCTTGGAGATGCTGGTGGACTCGTGTACCGTGACATTGCTGCGGCTACTGCTAAAACAACCGCTGGCCGTCAACACCAAAAGACACAAAGCCAGGCTGCCAAAGATTTTTTTCATGCTTGTCTCCTTCACTTGACGTTGTCGATCAGCTTGCTGCGTTGCTGGTCGTACTCAGATTTGCTGAGCGCTCCATTGGTGTGGGCCTTTTTCAGGTCAATCAATTGTTGACCGACGGTCAGTTCAAGTGGCGCGCGAACGACTTCGTTCGAACTGCAGGCAAGCAATGCGCACAGCAGGCTTAAGGCAGACACAGTTTTCAATAACATGAATAACACTCCGGTAAAGACTAGGATTAGAAAACAAGACGGGGCCAATAAACCCCGAAGTTCGCTGCTGCATACTTTGGCTATGGCTCAAATTGGCCCAATTTGAGCCGCAATATCGTTGTAATCAGGCATTCTTGAGGGCGGCGCTGTCTGCAGCACTTGTGGTTGATGGCACACCTGCTCGACCATCAACATCCCGCAAGTCGACCGTGATCTTATCAGCCACCACCAACAAACGCATCACACTCTCGCGGGTGAATTCTCGCAATTCCGGCTCAACCTGATCGATGCTGGTGACCCTACCTTGATTGACTTTGCTGATGTGTTTCTTTTCAGCCAATTGGGCCAACTTGCGCCGGGTGGTTTCACGTGGAATGCCGGTGATCTGAGCGATGTCGCGCAAAAGGATTGGTCTGATCATGTGATCGTTTTCGCCAAACCGGCCCCGCTCATCCAGAACTGCACTAGGCATCACACCAGGTGGCATCAGATGGGCCACGCCCTGGTGCGCCAATACACCCCAGATCACCAAGGCTTCAAAATCGTTGTCGGTCAACATGCGGCCAGCACGCAGCAGGTGATCAATCAGAAAACGGTTGGTGACATAGGCCACGATGCTGAAGGCACCGTTGTAGGCGTTGACAAAATTTTTAAGCTTGCGCAGTTCCGGCACCCGCAGGGCAATGGTGGTAGACATCAATGTTAAAACGAGTGTGGAAGACAGCCATGCGGAGCACCAGCGTGAGCGCTCGCTGCGCAAGCAATGGCGTGACATGGCGCAACAGATGCCAGCAAAGCGCAAAAAGCAAGACGCACGTTAAGGCCGTGCCAAGCTACCAGCTCACGCTACGCTGAGCCGCCTGTAGCTTGGCTTCGCCCCAGGGTACCAGCCCGGCGGGCGACGCTGCCACTCCCTTGACGGTGGTACCGTCACCGACGCGGGCAAGCTCGATGGTGCCATGGGAGTTTTTCACATAAACGCCTTTACCCTCAAGCATCACCACGTCAAGCGTATCGCTGCCTGCGCCCAGCAAATCAAACCCAGCCCACAGCTCGGTGCCACGCACGCCAATACTGGCCACAGGTGTACGCACCTGCCACGAGGCCGGTGATTGACCGCTGACCAATTTGCCGGTTATGGCCCGCAACACACCCTTGAGCAGCGAAAAATTGCTGTCGGCCGCCTGCGCGGAGCTGCCAGCCACTTGCTCGATCACAAACTCGGTGCGCTCGCCCAGTGTCAACACGCTGCCGTCGGTCATCCGCGCCTCCAGGCGGGCATCGGCACCGGTGCTCACGCGCTGACCAAGGTACAGGGCATTGCCCACCACCAATGGTTGCGTCTTGGTCTCTACCAGCGTCTGAACCTCGCCCCGCAGGCGCGTGACATAGCCCGCCAGCGTCGTCTGGGCCTGTGCCAGCGGGCTGGCAAGTCCCAGCAGCATGGCGGCCAGCACGGTCAACAGGGTGTGAATCGGTTTCATGGTCATCGCTTTCGGGGTTACTTTTCAGAGAGCTTGCAGACACCGTCAAAGTCGGTGACCAATGGGTCACCCAACAAGGCGGCAATGCGCTTCAGACGCAGCAAATGTAAGGTTTTTTGCGGCAGTGGTTGGCAAACCCGCATGAACACCGTCCTGAAAGCCTATTGCCGCGCCGTAACGCAACAAAATGCAAACCAGGTGGGCACTGCGAATCAATCGGGCTAGCTTTCATGACCACGATAGTCACCTCGAATAATGAAAACGTCTTCACTCAAAAACAATAGCTACTCACGCAATATACATGAGGGGTAGAAGCCTGTTTAACCCAGAGGATGGTTTGGACGCACTCGACAGCGCCGCCGGAGCAGCCCCTCGCCCCAAATCTAGCACCTAAATCAGGCGTGTTTCAGGTGCCGCAACAAAAGCGAACTCCCGCCTGTCCCGCACTCTGTGCGGTCACGCACTTAGTCATATGCTGAAAGTGCACGGGATGTCATGGGGGGCCAACGCCTTGGAAATCGGTGGACGCAACAAAGTGCAGATGGAACGAATACCTGCAGGCATGCCCATTTTGGGCGCGCATTGCGTTTAAACCGTGCCTTGCGCTACCGCATGTCACTCAGTGGTTTTTTCGCGGGCAATATCGACGCGACTTGGCGGTCTTCAATCCCTCGCGCCAGTTCTCGCGCAATACGAGCAATCTGTGCCCAGTCGCTGGCCACGATGTCCTGTGTATGGGCCAGGTTGTTGCGTAGTGACTGCAGTTCCTGCATGCCCTGCTTGGCAGCATTTCGGCTCTTAAAGGCAAACATGCGCGGAAAATCCGGGTCATTCAACAAAATTGTGCTTTTGTCACCGAGTTGCAAACAATCAATCAGTTGGCACTGCTGACCAAGCCGCCTGCGCTCATCCAGCAGTGCCAGCGCGGTACGCAATCGCCCGGGTGACAGCATTGGCTTCCACTTTTCTTGCGGAAACAGCCGTTCGATGCGGCGCGTCAGCGTCATTTCAATCAGGGTCACAATGCCAAACAGCCACATGCGTACCATCGGGTGCTGCATATCCTGGCGACAAATCAACCCACTGCGGGCGCCGAAGGCTTCCACCACGCAGACATCCTGGCGCGTCAGCACCTCGATGACGTCGGTCAGCGGCGCGCTGGCTTCCACCACCTGGCCGACCCGAAACGGCCGCCAGCGTGGCGGGTCGGGCAGATCGGCCAGGTCTTCGAGCAGCACCAACCCGACACTTTGGCCCTGATTCAGCAGCAATGCCACTGCCACGCCTTGCCGCGCCATTGCGCTTTTGATGTTTTGCTGCGACTGTGATGCGTCAAAGGCCAATGCCGCCGCTGCAATGTCGCTGGCGGTAAACACCTGAGCAAAGCGGCGCGTCACGCGCTGACCGTCCCGCGTCGGGTCGTCAGTGGCGGAACTGCTGACGTCGCTTGCCGAATCGCCCTCCTCCGCCGGGCTGCCAGGCTCAGCCAAAGCCACCCCAAGCCGAGTGGCTTCGCGGGTCCACAACGCCCAGGCGCGGCGGTAGAGCGACTCGTCACCCTCACCCAGAACATTCAGCAGCAGCGCCATTTCCTGCAGGTAGGTGCGACCAAAACGCGGGTCATGCCGGCAAATGTCGCGGCAGTTGTCCATCAGGTCGGCCAGTTTGATGGTTTTCGCCTCGGGGGTGGCATCCTTCAGGTGCAAACGGTCGATGGCACGGCGAACGGCGCGGTTCCCGTCGCCAGGTCGGCTGACATCGGTCAGGTCACTCACCAGCGCCGCCACCCGTTCACCAAACTCACGGCGTATGTCCCCAATCGTCAGCGAGGTGTCTTCCACCAGATCGTGCAGCCACGCAGCAGCCTGAACCTCGGGGTCGCTGGTGGCACTGCTGACCAGCGCTGCCACACCTTTCAGATGCACCTCGTAGGGCTGATTACTGTATTTGCGGCGGTGGTCAATGCGCCGGTGCGCCTGGCTGGCAAACGCTCGGGCACGGGTCACAAGGTCTTGTGCGTCATCAGTTTTCATAGATTTTGAGCATATCAGTCAGGATTCTCGCGGCACGGCACAAAACCCACTCCGATCGATGTCGCAACACGTCAAATCGCCCAAAATGGGTCAAACGACCGCCACGTCAACCCGGCATCGGTATGCTTGATTCTCGTCAAGGGCAACTATCACGCCACATCCTGTTTGCCCAACCGATGTGCTAAAAACCATCTTTTGCCGCAATAGGATCCATTCTCTGGTTGAGTAATGCGTTGTTTACCTGAGGCGCGCCGACTCTTGACCGACTGAACCTGTCGTGCCGACTGGCCCAAATCTCTATGAAGGAATTTACTATGCCCGGTCTGTTCAAGCCGCGTACCCATTGGCTGACCTTGCCGCTGGTGGCGCTCGCCCTGACCGCCTGTGACAAGGCACCCGAGAAAGTCGCTCCGCCACCGCCCGAAGTCGTGGTGCAAAGCATCGTGCCACGCGATACCCCGCTGTCGATGGACATCGTCTCCGAGCTCAAGGCATTCCGCGAGGTCGAGTTGCGCCCCCGCGTCAGCGGCCTGGTCACCAAACAGTATTTTCAGCCCGGCCAAAAGGTCAAGGAAGGCGAGCTGATGTTCAGCATCGACCCGCGACCCTATGACGAGGCCATCATCGATGCACAAGCCAAGCTGGCCGAATCCGAGGCGGTGCTGGCCCGAGCGCGCCAGGACGTTGAACGCTACAAGCCGCTGCTGCCTGACAACGCCATCCCGCGCCAGACCTACGACCAGGCCGAAGCCTTTGCCAAGCAGAACGAGGCCATCGTGCAGGCGCGCCGCGCCGGGCTGGAGAAAACGCGGCTGGACCGCTCGTATGCTGAAGTGCGCTCGCCCCTGTCCGGGCAGGTGGGGCTGCAAAAGGTCGAGGTGGGCGGTCTGGCCACCAGCGGCCAGACCGTTTTGGCCACCGTGTCCACAGTGGACCCGATTGCCAGTTATTTCAGCATTCCGGAAACCACCTACCTGCAGGCCGCCCGTGGCAAAGTCAACGACAAAAACCATCCGGATGCACCGATCCAGTTGGTGCTGGCCGACGGCAGCATTTACAAACTTCCCGGGCGAATTGACTTTGCCGAACGCGCACTTGACTCCGCCACCGGTACCCTGACCCTGCGGGCGATTTTTCCCAACCCGAATGGGCTGCTGCGCCCAGGCATGAACACCCGCATGCGCATCGTGTATGAAGTGGCGCAAAACGCCTTGTTGGTGCCACAACGGGCGGTCACAGAAATGCTGGGAAAAACCTTTTTGACGATGGTGGTTGACGGTGAAAAAATCGAACAGCGTGCCGTCAAGACCGGAGCACGCCTGGGTGACCAATGGGTCATCACCGAAGGCATCAAGGCCGGTGAGCGCATCGTGATCGACGGACTGCAAAAAGCGCGCCCGGGCATGGTCGTGAAAACCGTTGCGGCGCCGGCAGCACAGGCAGCACCGGCGGTCGCTGCGGCTTCGGCAGCCAAGTCCTAAGGGGTCAGCATGGCCAAATTTTTTATTGACCGGCCGGTCTTTGCCATTGTGTCGGCCATCGTGCTGGTGCTGGCGGGCCTGATTGCCGGGCTGAATCTGCCCATTGCCCAATACCCGCAGATCACGCTGCCCAATGTGGTGGTGTCGGCGTTTTACCCAGGTGCCAGCGCCGATGTGGTCGAACAGGCGATTGCCCAGCCGATTGAAGAACAGGTCAACGGCGTGCAAGGCATGCAGTACATGAGCTCCAAGTCGGCCGGCAACGGTGCTTATTCACTGAACGTGACCTTCGGCCTGGATGTTGACCCCGACATGGCGGCAGTGCAGGTGCAAAACCGGGTGGCGCAAGCCAACGCCAGCCTGCCGGTCGAGGTAATCAGTGGCGGTGTCACCACCAGCAAACAAACCCCTGACACCCTGATGTATGTGGCGCTGGTGTCGCCCAAGGGCAGCTACGACGATCTGTTTTTGGCCAACTACGCCAACATCAATGTGGTGGAGGCGATCAAGCGCGTCAAGGGTGTGGGCAATGTGCAGTTGTTTGGTGCTGCGTTTGGCATGCGGCTGTGGCTCAACCCGGAGCGTATGGCGTCGCTGGGCGTCACACCGGGTGATTTGACACAAGCCATTCAGGAGCAAAACCGCCAGGCACCCGCCGGTCAGGTGGGGCAGTTGCCAGCGCCAGCGTCACAGCAGTTTCAGTATGGGGTGCAGGTGCGTGGCCGCCTGAGCGAGGCCACAGAGTTTGAGAACATCATCGTGCGCGCCCAGCCCAACGGTTCGTTTGTTCGGGTGAAAGATGTGGCGCGGGTTGAACTCGGTGCCAAAGACTACATCTTTCAGGGCAAGCTCAATGGCCGACCCACCGCGGCGTTTTCCATCAGCCTCACCCCCGACGCGAGCGCACTTGAAACCGCTGACCTGGTGAAAAAACAGCTCAACGCGCTCACCCAAAGCTTTCCGTCAGACATGGCCTATGAAGTCGTGATGGACAACACGCTGTTCGTCAAAGCGTCGCTGCAAGAGGTGGTCAACACCTTCATCGAGGCGCTGGTGCTGGTGCTGATCGTGGTTTTTCTGTTTTTGCAAAGCTGGCGCGCCACGCTGATTCCGCTGCTGGCGGTGCCGGTGTCGCTGATTGGCACCTTTGCGGCCTTTACCCTGATGGGCTTCACCATCAACACCCTGACCCTGTTTGGCATGGTGCTGGCCATCGGCATTGTGGTGGACGATGCGATTGTGGTGGTCGAAGCCGTGGAGCACCACATGGCGCACGGCCTGACTGCGCGTGACGCCACCATCAAAGCCATGCAGGAGGTGTCTGGCCCGGTGATCGCGATTGCGCTGATTTTGTCTGCCGTGTTTGTGCCGGTGGCTTTTCTGGGTGGCATTTCCGGGGTGATGTACAAGCAGTTTGCCATCACCGTGGCGGTGTCCACCGTGCTGTCCGCTTTTGTGGCCCTCACGCTCACCCCTGCATTGTGCGCCCTGCTGCTGCAGACCAAAACCAAAAGCGACGGTGTGGTGCAGCGCTTTTACGACGGCTTCAACCGCCAGTTTGACCGCATCACCAACGGCTACGGGCGGGGTGTGCAGACCATGATTCGCCGCTCCGCCCTGACCCTGCTGACGCTGGCCATCCTGATCTTTGCGGCATTCGGGCTGATGTCCAAGGTGCCCGGGGGCTTTGTGCCCTCGGAAGATCAGGGCTATTTCTTTGGTTCCATCCAGTTGCCGGCGGCGGCGTCGCTGAACCGGACCACCGCCGTGGCCGACAAGGTCGATGCCGTGCTGGCCAACATTCCGGGCGTTGACAAACGACTGATCATAAGCGGCTACAGCATGCTCAATGGCGTCAGCCAGTCAGACGCTGCGCTGGTGGTGGTCACGCTCAAGTCCTGGGAAGAACGCAAGTCTGAAGGCGAGTCACTCAAAACCATTCTGTCCACGGCCTTTCGGCAACTGGGCGCTATTCCCGAGGCATCTTCGCTGGTATTCAACCCGCCACCCATTCCCGGACTGGGTTCAACCGGCGGGTTTTCGTTCAAGCTGCAAGACCGCGCGGGTGCCACGCCGCAAGAGCTGGCCAAGACGGCCGCCGACTTTATTGCCGCCGCGCGGCAGCGCCCCGAAATTGGCAGCCTGTATTCGACCTTTGACCCACGCACACCGGCGTTCCGTCTGGATGTGGACCGCGAAAAGGCCAAAAAACTCGGCGTACCGATCTCGGAGGTGCTGAGCGCCTTGCAAACCTTTCTGGGCGGTGCCAATGTCAACGACTTCAGCCGTTTTGGCCGCACCTACAAGGTCACCATGCAGGCCGAGCCCGAATACCGCAGCGACATCCAGGGCACCGACCGGTTTTATGTGCGCAGCAGCGACGGCAAGATGATTCCACTGTCGTCGCTGGTCACGCGCGTGCCCATCAGCGCGCCACTGGTCACGCAGCGCTATAACCTGTACCGCACCGCTGAGCTAGGGGGCGACGCCGCGCCGGGTTACAGCTCGGGTGATGCCATCCGGGCCATGGAAGAAGTGGCCGCCACGGCCTTGCCGGCCGGTTATGGCTTTGAGTGGTCGGGCATCAGCCTGCAAGAAAAAGAATCTGCCGGCAAGGCGCCGATGGTGTTTGGCATGGCGATTATTTTTGTGTTCCTGTTTCTGGCGGCCCTGTACGAGAGCTGGTCGGTGCCCTTTGCGGTGCTGTTTGCCGTGCCGCTGGGCCTGTTTGGTGCCATGACCGGGCTGTGGCTGACCGGCCTGACGAATAACCTGTACGCCCAGATTGGCCTGATCCTGTTGATTGGTCTGGCAGCCAAAAACGCCATTTTGATCGTGGAGTTTGCCAAGATGAAGCGCGAGGAGGGCCAGGACGTGGTCACAGCCGCCCTGGGCGCGGCCAAACTGCGCCTGCGGCCAATCATCATGACCTCGCTGGCGTTTATCCTGGGTGTGGTGCCGCTGATCATTGCCTCGGGTGCCGGTGCGGCGGCGCGGGTCTCAATGGGGGTGACGGTGTTCTCAGGGATGCTGGCGGCCACGGTGCTGGCCATTTTTGTCGTGCCGGTTCTGTTTGTGACCGTCGAGCGCGTTGTTACCCGTTTTTCCAGGAAAGCCAAGCCATGAAGCGCCACACCCTTCTGACCAGTGCCGTGGCGCTTGCTGCTTTGAGTGGCTGTGCGCTTGGCCCCGACTATCAGCGCCCTGACGTTGACTTGCCCGCCAGCTACCGTGGCAGCCCGGCCACACCCACTGACGCAGCGGTCAAAACACCCGCGTTTTCCGAGCAGGACTGGCGCCAGGTGTTCACCGACCCCAACCTGCAAAAGCTCATTGAAGAGGCTTTGAGTGCCGGTCCCGACGCGCTGCTGGCCGCCGAGCGCCTGCGCGAAGCCCAGGCATTGGCCGGTGTTGCGCAGGCACCGCTGTTTCCGCAGGTGTCGGCATCGCTCAACACCTCGCCCACGGTGCGTGCGTCAGGCGACACGGTCACCTCAAGCTTTATGGGGGGTGTGGGCATTTCATGGGAAATCGACCTGTGGGGCCGTTACCGGCGCGGTGACGAGGCCGCCCGCGCGGAGCTGCTGGCCAGCGCCGAGGCCCAGCAAGGTGTACGTGCGTCGCTGATTGCCGGGGTGGCCCGCACCTATTGCCAGCTGGTCACGCTGCGCGACACGCTGGCCGTGACGCAAAGCGCTGCGCAAACCCAAGAACAAGTGTTACGCCTCATCAAGCGGCTGTCGGCCAGTGGTGTGTCGTCGGCAGCAGAAGAGCGCCAGCAGGAGTCGGTGCTGGCCACCACCCAGGCGCGCCTGCCCACGCTGCGCCGGCAAATCAACGAGACCGAGAACGCGCTGTCCTTGCTGTTGGGGCGTCACCCTGGGGCGTTTAGCACCAGCGCGGGCTTGAGCCTGAAGCTGCCACAGCAGATTCCGGTGGGCCTGCCGTCCACATTGCTGGAGCGACGCCCCGACATCCGCCAGGCCGAAGCGCGGCTGGTGGCTGCCAATGCGCGTGTTGGCGAGGCGCGGGCCATGTTTTTCCCGACCCTGTCGCTGACGGCCATGTTGGGCGGTGTCAGCACCCAGTTGTCAGAGGTGTTGGGTGGTGGCGCGCCCACGGTGGCCTCGTTGGGTCCGAATGTGCTGCTGCCGCTGTTTGACGGCCGGCGACTAACGTTCAACCAGGATGCCGCCATGGCCCGCATGGCACAGGCGCTGGTCAGCTACCGCAAAACCATTCTTGGCGCTTTGGGCGAGGTGGCCAACGGGCTGACCGCTTACGACACCAGCACCGAGCTGGTGGGCATTCAGCGCCAGCGCGTGGCGATTGCGCGTGAAGCCATGCGCCTGGCCGAGCTGCGCTTTCGCGCGGGCACCGCCGGGTTCATTGAAGTGCTGGATGCCCAGCGCCAGTTGCTGACCACCGAAACCGAACAGGCGCAAACCGTGCTTGACCAGCGCAGCGCGCTGATCGGGCTTTATCTGGCGCTGGGTGGGGGTTGGAGTGCGACGGATACAGATATCACTTCAAAGCGGGTTGCCTTTTGCGGGGTCGGGGCGGCGGGCGAGCTTGCGGGGGCCCCCTGGGTCGGGGGGGCGCAGCCAGTGCGGAGTTTGTTCCATGATCCATCTCCGCCAAGCCGCCTTTATGAGCATATCAATGTGCAACGACGAACAGGGAGCCGTGCGCAACTACCGTGTCGAACAGCGGTTCAGTACATGCGGTTGAATTTCCCGCCCGTGGCGGCTATCAGCGTTTGCTGATCCGCTTGTTGGCTGGTTTATTGGCCGGTACTGCCACTGAAACCTCCAGCCTCACCTCTTCCAGATCAGCCAACCCGGCGCGCTTGCGCAGGCCCAGGCGCAGGCGTTCCTGCTCTGCGGCACCCAGCGCGCCGGGCAACTGCAATTGCACCAGCAATAGCGGCCGATCAACGGTGGTTGTTGGCGGCGCATCCAGCTTGGCCGCCAGCCCTGAAAACCGGTCGTCACGTTGACCTGCAGGGCCTGTGGAAACTGCGCCGGCCGTGGTAGATGTCTTTGAGCGGGGTGTGCCTCCACCGACTGGCGCAAGGCCTGCAGTTGCCCTTGCAGCGCCACAATGCGCTCCTCGCGCTCGGCAATGTCAGCACGGTTGGTTTGCAATAACTCGTTGATCAAGTCCCTTTTTACGATGTTCATGTCGGGCATGATCTGGCCCGACTGCACCAGCAGCAGCTTGACATCGGCTAGGCCAAACTGCGGCAGGCGTTGCTCGATGGCTTTGATGTCGGCCTCCGGCAGGCGGTCGCCGACCAGGTTGACGCAACTGCCGGTCCTTGAAATTGGGCTCTTGCGACACCACCAGCACATTAGGCTTACTACGCAGCACCTGCTGCACAAAGCGCGCGGCATTCGAGTCAAACCACTCCCGTTGCACCAGATTGATGGCCAGAAACACGCTTGGCACCAGCGTCGCCAGCACCACCAGCCCGATCACCGTGCGATGCCTGATGCGCCTGGTCTTGATCCTGCGTCAACGGCACCGCATCACCCGCACCATTACGAGTGGCAATCGCAATGAACACGCAATTGATCGAATACAGGTAAAGCGCACCGCCAAAGTAGGCCATGTTGTCAATCGCCAGCCCATAGCCCGCGGTGCACAGAGGCGGCATCAGGGCAGTGGCGATGGCGACACCGGGAATCAGGTTGGATTTGACCTGCCGGGTGGCCCCGATGACCCCGGCCAGCCCGCCAAACAGGGCAATCAGCACATCCCAGATCGAGGGCGTGGTGCGCGCCAGCAGTTCTGAATGGGCCTGCGTCAGCGGCGACACCATAAAATAGGCGGTGGAGGTCAGCAGGCTGATGACCGTAGCCAGGCCCAGGTTGAACAGCGATGAGCGCATCAGGGCAGAGTCGTTGATGCTGGCACCGTAACCCAGCGCCATGATCGGCCCCATCAGGGGCGAGATCAGCATGGCACCAATGATGACAGCGGTGGAATTGACGTTCAAGCCGATCGAGGCAATAAATATCGCAAAAATCAGCACCCACAGGTTGGTGCCACGAAACTCGACGCCACTGCGAAAGGTTGCATCGATCTCGGCGTTGTCGGCCTGGTCATGCCTCAGGTCAAAACGCGCCAGCCAGCGGCGCCTCCAATAGTCCATCGTCATACTTTATTTGCCCAGCAGTTGATTCAAGCCGTCGGCATCAAAATGCTCACCCAAGGTAGCATCAATGGGAACGCTGTCCAGCTTGAAGCAGCCTCTTCACGTTTCACATCGAGTTCAACCTTGAATGATACGGCGCCGGTTTTCCGACCGCTATGACCCCGAAAGACGCTGTAGCAGTACCCCTCCGCTGCGCAGGCCCCTACCCGGCTTGTTTTAGTCAAAACCCTTCAATCCCTGAATCCCCCACGCGCAGGCTAGTCGTGCACCGGCTCAAGTCGCCATGCCCCAGCCGGCAAGGTCTCGGCACCATTGCCAATCTGTGCCCGGGTCATGCAACCCGGGTTCATCAGTCCGATCCCACCCGCGGGTAGGGTGTAGATGATCACTGGCTGCTCAAACAGACGCGTCAAGCGCATCAGACGCTCATTGACCATCGTCGGACGCGGGGCAGAGTACCAGGCTGCAAGGGCGTCGCCACCTTCAAAAAAGAAGTCGATCCGCCCAGCCATGTGGGTTTCATTGGTTTCTGATGGCGGTGCCACTGTGTCAGCATCTAGCCGCGTCAAAGTGGAATCACCGGTCGACGGCAAAAATGCCGCCAAATCCTGGTCGGTTTCAATCTCGATTCGGGTGATCGACGAGGGCGAAAATATCTCGGTGGCATGCTCTGAGCCAATGATCAAGGTGCGGTTGGCAAACAGTTGCGCCGAGCGTTGCAGGGTGGTGAGCAATTGCTCAATGGCCTGTAGGTCTTGCTGAACAAACTTGCGAACACGATTGGCCGTGGTGATGATCGTGACATTGACAGACATGGAATACTCCGCGCATGGGTAACAAATGAACAATGATAGCCATAGTTACACACTGGCGCCGTAAGTGGATACAGATATCTCGCTGAAACGAAAATAATAGCTGCCTGCGCTTATTGAATAAGGGCTACAAGGCTAAAAAGCCTCAAGCAGCCCAGACCGTCCTTCAACCGCTGACATCAACGCGAATTGCGCTCCGGCATGGGCTGAAATGGGCGTACCGGGCGATTTGCGCCCGGAGGTGGACGAGTCCCGATGCCTCCTGACGGTGGACGCACGCCGGGGCCAACGACCGGTGGCCGATGCCCGCCGGGTGGTCGTGGCACCACGCCGACATGAGGTGGGCGCACGCCCGGAGCGATCACAGGTGGTCGCGGTGGCGGTGGTCGCCAAACCGGTGGCCGCGGCAAGGGTCGCCAGCCGGGCGGACGGGGCCGGTAATGCCAATTGTTCCAGTGTGGATGCCGGTTGTACCAGGGTCGGTCAACGTAGTGGTTGGCCCAATAGGCCCCCACCAGGAACGCCAGCACTGGCAAACCAATCGCTGCGCCGTTCTGGGCCACATTGACTTCCCTGTTATCAAAGGTCGCAACCAGGTTTTCCGCGCTGATCCAGCCACGCCCCGCATCAGAGTGAACATCGCACCATTGATAGTCTTGCTCGCAGCCGATCACCTCAAGCAGGGTGCGCGGGTACAGCACGTGCACGATCGGAAAATCGATGTCCGGTCCAGCGCGCAGATACACCTCGGCATTGGTAAACGCCGGGTATGCCACCGCGTGCGTCGCGGCAACCATGGCGCTGACGACGAATAAACCGCGGCAGGCTTTGCCAAGCCATTGATGGACCACGCGCGGCGTGGAGAAAAATTTTTGTTTTAACATGGTTTTGCACCTCATCGGCCATCCATTATGACTACTCGAACCACTCTATCACGCAGTTCTTGTGTTGTCGCGCAACAACTACCCAAAATGGGCAATCGGTGCTGGCTGCGGGGGCAACCTGCGCAATAGACGCGGCGCTTTGAACGTGTTGAATGACGGTATCTTTGAAATTTCTGGTTAATGCCATTTGTTGTCCCTGATGTTTGCTACCGGATTTGGCGGTTATTGTCATTTTGCGCACTTTGCACTCAACCAACAATGCTCAGGCTTTGTCGATGTCCCGTTGGTGGCCGCGTTTGTTCGCATCGTCAACCCGTTAGCCGGGATTCAATGCCGCTGCGCGCAACATGCCAGTTTTCGATGCGTGTTCTGCTGGTTATAGTGGCTCTGATTGCCGATGGGCTGGCAGCGTTGCTTGGCATGTTCATCTCCAACACCGCCACCGCACTGCTGATGGCACCGATTGCCATCGCGTCGGTGCTGCGCATCAGCCGATGCGGTCGAGGGTGCGCAAGGGCCGTTTGAATACCGCGCCATTCGTCAATGCGCATTTACCGTGTAGGGATGGCAGGAATAATGCTGGGTGCGCGGCGTTTATATGCCAAATTGGCCTGCAGCCCTCGTTCTATATGTGCTGATAGCTCTTTTATTTGTAGCTGTATAGTTTTAACGATCGAATGGCGGTTGACCCGCCTGAGCGAGACGTGCGCAAACAACAATTCCGATCCACGAACTCAAAACTCCTGCAATGTGTAGGATCAGGGCTGTATTTGCATTTCGCTGGCCATAACACCATTGCCGCCGATTGGCGCGTCGAATCAGCACACATCATCACAACTGTGGCGCGGTGTGCGCGCGACTTGGGCGGGGCCAAAGAACTGGCGCAAGACGCCCTGGCGGCTGCGCTGGAACACTGGCCCAAAGACGGCGTGCCAAACAGCCTCGGTGCCTGGCTGATGACCACCGCGATCAACCGTGCGCTGGACTGGCTGCGCCACCGCCAGAGGGCCGACGCGCGACATGGCGACATTGCCAGCGACCACGAAGCGATGCAGACCCATGTGGTGCCCGACTTCACCGATGCACCGGGCACCGCCCACAACCATGCCGCCATTGGCGAAGACCTGTTGCGCCTGATCTTCACCGCCTGCCACCCGGTGCTGGCTCGCGACGCGCGGGTGGCGCTCACGCTCAAGCTGTTCTGTGGCCTGCATTTGTCGTCACCCTGTTGGACTCATCTTTTGCGCGGGCCAAAGCCGTTGATCTGTTATTGTTGCGTGCAAAGAAGCTTTGGCTTGTCAGCGATACAGGAGACTTTCTTGCATCGAAACATCTTTGCGAAGGCGCTTGCCTGGGCATGCGTATAACCGGATCTAACGATGAAAGCTACCAGACAATGGAGCCTGAGTGCCAAGCTGATGCTGGTCGGCGTTCCTTTTTTGTTGCTGGTACTGCTGGCGACAGCAGCCACCCTGTGGGTATCCTGGCAACTTGACGGGGGCGCGGCGGCTGTCAACGAAGCCGGGCGCATGCGCATGCAGTCTTACCGCATGTCGCTGTCAATCGGCACCCAGGAAACCGACCCATTGGCCCAGCAGGTCAAAGAGTTTGACCAAAGTCTGACCACCCTGAAGGTCGGAGACCCCGAGCGACCGCTGTTTGTGCCATGGGACCCGGACACGCGAGCCCGTTTTGCTGTGATCGAGTCAGACTGGGCGCAGTACCAGACCCGCTGGATCACGACCAAACCCACAGGTTTTCAAACCCTGCGCGACAACACCATCACCTTTGCTGCCCACATTGATGCCTTTGTCGGGGGTATTGAGGCCCACATTGCCCGTTGGACCGCCCTGCTGCACCTGTTGCAGATGAGCATGCTGGCGCTGGTGGTTGTCGCCGCAGCCATCTTGCTTTACACCGGTTATTTATTTGTGCTGGAGCCGGTGGGACAACTCAAGCAAGCCATTGAAAAAATTCAGACCGGCGACTTTGAAACCCGTGTGCTGCGCACCAGCAGCGACGAATTTGGCACGCTGGCCGATGGCTTCAACGGCATGGCCGAGCATCTGCAGTCGATGTACAAAAACCTGGAAGCCAAGGTGGCCGAAAAAACTGCCGAACTGCAGGACAAAACCGAGCGCCTGGCCAGCCTGTACGAAGTGACGGCGCTGATAGCCAATGCCACCTCGCTGGAGACCCTGGCGCAGCAGTTTACCCAGCGTGTGGCGCGGGTGGCGCGGGCCGACGGTGTTGCCTTGCGCTGGTCCAGCCAGGGCAACTTGCGCCACCTGATGCTTGCGGCGCATGGCTTGCCGCGCTCGATGGTGGACGCCGAGCAATGCATTTACACCGGTGACTGCTTTTGTGGCAACAGTGCGCCAGCCAGCGGCCTCAAGGTGATTGCCATTCATGCCATGGGCCATGACAGCAAGGATTTGCCGCGCCAATGTGCCAAAGCAGGTTTTGACACACTCGTCACCATCCCGGTGCGCCTGCAGGAGCGTGTGATGGCCGAGGTCGACCTGTTTTTTCACGCGCGTGTCACCCCGTCCGAGGCCGAGATTTCACTGCTCGAAGTGCTCTGCACGCACCTGGCCAGTGGCATGGAAAACCTGCGGCTCAATGCACTTGAAAAAGAGGCGGCCGTGTCGCAGGAGCGCCACCTGCTGGCCCGTGAGCTACATGACTCGATCGCCCAGTCGCTGGCATTCTTGAAGATCCAGGTGCAACTGATGCGCGATGCCCTCAAAACCCGCCAACCTGACGCGGTGGCAAAAATTCTCGAAGAAATTGACCTGGGTGTGCGTGAGAGTTACAGCGACGTGCGCGAATTGCTGCTGCACTTTCGCACCCGCACCAACACCGAAGACATCGAACCCGCGCTGGCCACCACGCTGCAAAAGTTTGAGCACCAAAGCGGCATCCCGACGCATCTGAACATCCAGGGGCAAGGCATGCCCCTGTCACCCGACCTGCAGATTCAGGTTCTGCACATCGTGCAAGAGGCGCTGTCGAACGTGCGCAAACATGCGCGTGCCTCGCAGGTGTGGCTCGATGTACAACAGCAACCCACCTGGCGTTTTGAGGTGCGAGACGATGGTCTGGGTTTTGACCCCATGCATCACCCGACTGACGAAACCCATGTGGGTCTGCGCATCATGGCCGAGCGTGCCCAGCGCATTCATGCAGTGCTGGAGGTGATCTCGACCCCGGCGCAGGGTTGCTCGGTCATTTTGAGTCTGCCCACTCCGGCGCACCCCATGCCATTGCCCAGCGCAGCGCCAGCCCCAACCGCAGCATTGCCCCAACCATCCTGAGTCTGTTCCATGCAAACCTCTGTCCCGCCCATCCGCATTTTGGTGGTTGATGACCACACCCTGTTTCGCCGCGGCCTCACGGCTCTGCTGGCGCGTGACGTGCAGTTGTCGGTGGTCGGTGATGCCGCCGATGCCGGCCAGGCGATTCGCCAGGCGCAAGAACTGCAGCCCGACCTGATCCTGCTCGACAACCACCTGCCTGGCGTCAATGGGGTGGATGCCCTGCCGGGTTTGCGCCAGGCAGCACCGGCGGCGTGTATTCTGATGCTGACGGTCAGCGAGGACGAGGACGACCTGGCCCGGGCGCTGCGCGGCGGTGCCAGTGGCTACCTGCTCAAAACCATTGAAGGTGATGACCTGACCGCAGCCATCCAGCGCGCCATGCAGGGCGACAGCGTCATTGCGCCGGAGATGATGAGCAAACTGGTGGCGGCCTACCGGGGTGCCACCAAAGACGACGCACCAAACAGCTGCCAGACAACGGAAACACACCTCGCAAGCGAAGTGGCACAAGGCACTCAGGCGCTGCTGGCCAGCCTGTCGCCGCGCGAACTCGACATCTTGCGTGGTATTGCACGGGGTGACAGCAACAAGGAAATCGCGCGCGACCACGGCATTGCAGAAACCACCGTCAAGATCCACGTTCAGCACATCCTGCGCAAACTCGACGTCAGTTCGCGTGTGCACGCGGCCGTCATCGCCACGGAACAGGGTTTGCTCTAAAGAATTTATATAAAAATGCCTTCCAGCCCTTATAGATTATGCGTAAGGCGCTATCAAATTTATATTAATTCGACCCCCCATCAACAACATAGTTCTTTGGAACTATGCCTGACCGCCCCGCCGTAGTTCCAATAACCCGGCCGACACGTCCTTCAGAAGGATAGCGCCCAGCGCACGCAAAACCTAAAGTCATGTCACACAAATAGGAGTTCGTGACATGACCAAAAAAGGGCAAGCGCTCTCGGTGCTGATTGTCAGCACCTTCGCGTTTACAGTGTGTTTCATGGTTTGGATGATGTTTGCCGTGATCGGTATTCCGATCAAAAAGGCGCTTGACCTCAATTCAACCCAGTTCGGCCTGCTGATGGCCACCCCGGTGCTGACCGGCTCGCTGATCCGGGTGCCGCTGGGCATCTGGACCGACCGGTTTGGTGGCCGCATCGTGATGGCGCTGTTGATGGCCTCAACGGTACCCGCCATCTGGCTGATGTCCTACGCCACACAGTTTTGGCATTACCTGACCATCGGCCTGTTTGTCGGCCTGGCCGGTGGCTCGTTTTCGGTCGGAACACCCTATGTGGCGCGCTGGTTTCCGAAGCAGCAGCAGGGTTTTGCCATGGGCATTTACGGCGCTGGCAACTCGGGCGCAGCGGTCAACAAGTTTCTGGCCCCGGCGCTGGTGGTGGGCTTTGGCTGGACCATGGTGCCGCAGGTGTATGCGGCCATCATGCTGGGCACAGTGATTTTGTTCTGGTTTTTCAGTCACAGCGACCCCGGCCACCTGGTTCCCAGTCATGTGACGTTTCGGGACCAGCTCAAGTCGTTGAAAGACCCCAAGGTCATCAAATACTGCCAGTACTACAGCATCGTATTTGGTGGTTATGTGGCCCTGTCCCTGTGGATGGTGCAGTACTACGTGGGCGAATTTGGGCTGGACATCCGCACCGCTGCCTTGCTGGCGGCCTGCTTTTCCTTGCCCGGCGGCGTGTTGCGCGCAGTGGGTGGCTGGTTGTCAGACAAGTACGGCGCGCACGCCATGACCTGGTGGGTGCTGTGGGTGAGCTGGATCTGCCTGTTTTTGCTGAGCTATCCACAGACTGACTTCACCATCAGCACTGTGACCGGACCCAAAACCTTTCATATCGGCCTGAATGTCTATCTGTTCACGCTGCTGATGTTCACGCTGGGCATCGCCTGGGCCTTTGGCAAGGCCAGCGTGTTCAAGTACATCAGCGACGACTACCCGCACAACATCGGCACCATCAGCGGCATTGTTGGCCTGGCCGGTGGCATGGGTGGATTTCTGCTGCCCATCTTGTTTGGTGCGCTGATGGACCTGACCGGCATCCGCTCCAGCGCCTTCATGCTGATGTACGGCGTGGTCTGGGTGTCGCTGATCTGGATGTACTGGACCGAGGTGCGTGCCAAGGAATACATGGCGCACTCCAGCCCACCCGAGTTGCAAACCCAATTTTCTTCCAACTGAGAGACTCTATGAACCAAGCAACATCGTCAAGAGCCGACATTGCCGACTGGCGGCCTGAAGACACCCAATTCTGGGAATCAAAGGGTAAAAGCATTGCCTATCGCAACCTGTGGATATCCATCCCCAATCTGCTGTGCGGCTTTGCCGTGTGGGCCATGTGGGGCATCATCACGGTGCAAATGTTGAACCTGGGCTTTCCCTTCAAGCCCACCGACATGTTTACCCTGACCGCGATTGCCGGGTTGATGGGTGCCACCATGCGTATTCCGGCCTCGTTCTTCATCCGGTTGGCCGGTGGGCGCAACACCATCTTTTTGACGTCGGCCATGCTGATCATTCCGGCGCTGTGGACCGGTATTGCCCTGCAAGACAAAAACACACCGCTGTGGGTGTTTCAGGCCTGTGCCTTCTTAAGTGGTATTGGCGGCGGCAACTTTGCCTGCTCCATGTCCAACATTTCGGGCTTTTTTCCCAAGCGCCTGCAAGGCACTGGCCTGGGGCTGAACGCGGGCCTGGGCAACTTTGGTGTCACCACCATGCAGATTCTGATTCCGCTGGTGATGACGGTGGGCCTGTTTGGTGCCGTGGGTGGTGGCTCGATGGTGCTGACCAAGGACAGCGGCTGGATCATGGGCAAGATTCTGGCCGGCACCCCCACCTTCATTCAAAACGCCGGTTTTGTCTGGGTGGCGATTTTGCTGCCGCTGGTGGTGGCCGCCTGGTTTGGCATGAACAACCTGCTGCCCTTGTCGCCCAACTACGGCGGCACGCTGGCAGCGTTTGCCAAGATCATTTACTTGTGGGGTATTTCCTGCGTGATTGGCGCGCTCGGCCTGTACCTGTACCTGCCAGCACCGACCGGCCTGGGTTTGCTCAACATGTGGGTGGCCTTGCCGTTGACCATTGTGGCCACGCTGATGGCGATGAAACTGGCAGCTTTTGGCGAGATGAAGGGCAACATCGCCAAGCAGTTCGAGATTTTCAAGAACAAACACACCTGGTCACTCACGCTGCTGTATATCGTGACCTTCGGCTCGTTCATCGGTTTTTCGATGGCGCTGCCCTTGTCGATCACCGTGATTTTTGGTGTCAGCCATGTGCCCGATGCCGCTGGCATCATGCAACACACGCTGAAAAACCCCAATGCCCCGTCAGCGCTGACCTATGCCTGGATTGGACCGTTTGTCGGTGCGCTGATTCGCCCGGTGGGTGGCTGGATTTCTGACAAGGTGGGCGGCTCCATCGTCACCCAGGTGATTTCGGCCATCATGGTCGGAGCATCCGCCGGTGTGGGTTACGTGATGATGCAGGCCTATGGTTCGGCCACACCAGAGCAGTATTTTTCGACCTTCATGTGGCTGTTTGTGCTGCTGTTTGCCGCCAGCGGCATTGGCAATGGTTCCACCTTCCGCACCATTGGCGTGATTTTTGACCGACAGCAAGCCGGTCCGGTGCTGGGCTGGACCTCTGCGGTGGCCGCCTATGGTGCCTTTATTGCCCCGGTGGTGATTGGTGCTCAGATCAAAGCCGGTACGCCACAGACCGCCATGTACGGGTTTGCCATCTTTTACGCGCTGTGCCTGGTGCTGAACTGGTGGTTTTACCTGCGCGCCGGGTCTGAGATCAAGAACCCTTGACCAAAAAGCGTCAGGTGACGCTGGACCAACTTTCATGGTTGCACACCCACCCCAAATCATGAAACAGTGCAGGCTGCAAGCCCCCATCCCAGCCTTCCCCCAAAAGGGGAAGGAGCAAAACAAGACAGCAGGTATGCTGTGTTTCTCGTTCCCACTTTGGAGGGCGATAGAGAGAGCTGGTTGATAAAATTACTATTTCTTTCATAGCTGCCAACGCTTTATTCATAAGCGCTAGAGGCCAATTTAGCCTATAAAGATTAGACTGGCGCGGTGTCGCGCATCCACTGGCGCAGCCGGGCCAGGTCGTCAAAGTCAACCACCTCACCCAGGCTGCCGTCGTCCTGCACAATTTTGAAGCGCTGGGCATCCTTGGTCAAAAACAGCACCTTGCTGTAGGTTTTGGATTGGTGGCGGGCCTTGCGGTTGGCATCCTTGGTGTCGTGTTTGGTTTCCACCAGCCGGGTCAAGGGCGCGTCGCCGGGCTCGTGCGTCAGGCAAACCACAAAGTCGGGATAAAACATGTTGCGGCTGTCGCTGCGCATCAGGGCAATGCTGTAGGGCTTGCCCTGCGGGTTGCGGTGCCACCAGGCGACAAAGTCGGCGCGGTCCAGCGCTTTGGCAAACGCCAGCTCCTGGGTGTTGAACTCATAAGTGGCATCAAGGCGCGCCGTGCTGAAAACATCCCCCGTGGGCCGCCCTTGTCCATCCTGGGCAAACACATAGGTTTCGTTTTTGAACACCATCGCCGCCGACAGGGGCAGCGAGCTGGCCGCCAGCGCCACGGCGTCGGTGCTCGGGCACAGCACACCATAGATGTTTTTCCGGGAGGCTTGCAGTGGCTGGCTGGCTGGCATCAGCAGCGCATCAGGCAAGGGCTGGGCGCACACTTCACGCGCTTGGTTGGCCCACTGCGCCTGCAAGGCCTCTTGCAACTCGGGCAGCAGTTTGTGTACCACCCAGCAGGCCGCATCGCGCGCCTGGGTGCGCAGGGCAGCAGGTGGCAGGCGTGGCGCGTCTTCGCGGTAGGCGTGGGCGCGCTCGATTTCCGGTTGTAGCCGCCGGGCCAGCTCGTCAATCAGATCAACCAGGTCTTGCTCTTCCAGGCCCATGCCAGCCAGTGCGTCTTCGGTGCGCTGCATCAGGGCGCTGCGGTCGGTCACTACCTGCACGTTTTCCTCAAAGCTTTCACCGCTGAACAGTTCGGTACGGATTTCGCGCTCGGTCAGCAGGTTTAGCGCGGCGCGGGTGGCGACGCTTTTGACCTCCTCTGACAAATGCAGCGTGCGTGCGGCGGCACGAATGTCAAGCGCCAGCACGTCAAACACCGGCTTGACCTCGGTGATGAATTGCTGTGGTGTGGCGCGCTGGGCTACCGTGGGCAGCCGGGGGTAAGCACGCAGGCCATTCGCCTCCAGCGCGGCCAGCAGTTCGATGCGGTTGGCCGGTGCCTGGCTCCTGTGTGTGGCCAGGTTGCCGCTGGCAGTTTGCATCACGTCCAGCGCATCAAGTTCGTCCTTTTGCGCCATCGAGCCAAACAGTTCATGTGTCGCACCCACTTCAATATCAGGAGCTGCCAGCGCAGTATCCACGGGGGCTAGAGCCGCATTTAATGTATAAAAGGGCGGGCGCACCGTGCCGTCAGCGGCCAGTGTGGGCAGCAGGCCAATGTCATAACCCAGCGGCGTTTGCGGGGTGACGTGGTTGCTCAGGCACACGCCGCCGTGCGCGGTGCGGCGCATCTGCAACTCTTCAATTTGCCCTTCCAGTTGCGACATCACCGCTTTGGTGGCGGCAGCCGCGTCGGCAAAACCGGCCTGCGACTGCGCATTGGCCAGAAAAATATAGGCCGTATCCAGCTCCGCCGGGGCACTGTAGGCTTGCGGAAAAGCCCGCTGCAATTCACCCGGCACACGCATCACCCGGCCAATGAACTGCATGGCAAAGTCTTCATCGTTGACTGATTTGGTCGATGCCAGCACAAAGGCGCGCGGCGCGTCAAAGCCGGTGCCTGCGGCCTGCTTGAAAATCAGCACCTCGATGGCGGTGTTGACCGCAATGGCGGCCATCATCACCGGGTCGGGCTCCTCGGCCGAGTGCATCGCCACCGCGTTGGGCGCAATCGCCAGCTCTTTGGTTAAAAAGTCATAGGCTTCACGAATGGCCGCATCACCATTGGCCACCTGCACCAGCAGCAACGGAATGGTGGCCAGCCCACGGCTTTTAAGCAACTGGCCAATGTGCTGGTTGCGCCGCCAGGCCCGGCGCAGCACGGTCAGCTTCAGGTCGGTGATGCCCTGCATTGAGTCGCGCAGGTCATACACCACGGTTTCCAGCCAGGGCTTGTTCAGCCGCTCGGCCACCACGTCGGCGCGGCTCACGCTAAAGGCCTTGAATGCGATGTTGCCGGCGCTGGCAATAAAGTCGTTGAGCTGCGCGTCCTTGGGTGTGGCGCTGGCCATCAGCAAATAGTCGGCCCCCAGCCATTTCACAAAACGGCCAAACTCGGTGGCCAGGTGCAGCGCAATGTGTGCCTCATCGACGATCAGGCCAATCGCCAGGCCACGGGAGCGCGCCAAAGCAAAGTAAGCCGCCAGGCTGCGCTCGCCGTCGTCAGATTTGTCGGTGTAGTGCGCCTTGTGCGATTTGGCGCTGGCCACGCCTTGCACGGTCGATACCAGCACCTGCCCGGCCTCGGGGGTTTCGTTGCGGGCCACCGCCAGGTGCCTGGCAATCAGCCCGGTCTCGGTCGATTGGCTGTCAAGCGTGTCCACGGTTTGCGCCACCAGGTTGACATACGGCACAAACCACAGCCACAGCACCTCGTTGGTTTTGCTGACCTGCTCCAGGATTTTTGTCAGCATGAAGGTTTTGCCCGAACCCGTGGGGCTGCGCAGCAGGCAAGGCGGGCGCGGACTTTCTGCCAATGCCCCACACACGCCGTGAATGATGCGCGCCTGGAACTGCTTGGGTGAAAAACTGGCCGACTGTGGCGCAGTGATGGGGGTGACAAGCGTCATGTCGGGTGGCCGGTCAATGCCTGCCACTGCCGAAACCTGGTGTTTGGCGCTGGTGACGGACGACCAAAAAACGCAGTGTGTCGCCTTTGGCGCTGTAAACCACTGAATAGGGAAACCCATGCAAAGGATAGGCGCGTTTGCCAAGTTTTGTGGGTGTGCCAAAACCCGGGTTGTCGATGATGAGACGTGCCACCCGCTCAAACTCATTCAGAAAACGGGTGGCAATGTGTACACCGGCACTTTGTGTGTAAAAGTCAACTGCATTGGCGACATCCTGGCTGGCGCCAGCGTGCATGGATCGCTTCATGTGGTCAACCGGGCACGCAGTTGGATCATGGCCTCTTCAAAGGGGATTTCCTGCGCCAAGCCGGCTTCCAGGTCCGCCTCGCGCTGATCCGCCACTTGTTCCCAGGCGGCTTCGACCTCCGGGTCGGTGTCAAGGCTATTGATCAGCCGCTCCAGCAAGTGGTTGCGCTCGGCGGGGGTGAGCTGCATCACTTGGGCTTCTACATATTCAAGCTGGCTCATCTGCATGGGGACCTCCGGGGTGGTTGAAACGGGTTTGACAGGGGAAATCATAGCGACTGCGGCGCACTCTGCGGCCATGTCTGTGCTTTGCGCCGGGGCATCACCTGAGCGTGCAGCAATGCCTTTTGCAAGGACAGGCTTTCTACCTCGCGCCCCAGCGCAGCAAAGTGCTCACGCACGGTGGCGGGGCGGGTGCTGTACACGCGCAGTTGGCGGCATGGCAGCACAGCCATGGCATCCAGGGCGGCGCGCGTCAGCTTGTGGCACAGCACCGTGAGCACACCGTCGCCGGCGTTTTGCACCAGGATTTTGATGCCCTGATCTGCCGCGGGCACGGGTCGGGCCACCTGGCCCAGGCGCAGCGTGAGCAACTGAAAGGCTTGCACGCAACTGGCATCAAACGGCGCATCACCGGGGGCGAGCCGGTCAAGTTGCAGGTAGGCAAAGCTGTTGTGGGCCAGCGCGGCATCGGACGCAATCACCTTGCTGATGCGGGCGGCGCAGACATCGCGGCACAGATTTTTGCCGGGCTCTTTGGTTGTGGCCTCGGTGCTGCTGCACAAGATGAATTTGCGTGGTGTGGCCTCGGGTTCCAAGGCGTTGAGCGCCAGCACCGCGTGGCCGGTGGTGCCGCTGCCGGCAAAAAAATCCAGCACGGTGTCGCCGGGGCGGCTGGCTTGGCTGATCAGGCCCTGAATGAGGGACAGCGGTTTGGGGTACGGAAAGGCCGGTTGCCAAACAGTTTCTGCGACTTGCCACGCGCCTTCCTGGCTGGTTGCAGAACACCAGACTTCCGTTTCAGCTTCCAGTGTCGCCATCTTCAAATTGTCCGGCAATCCAACTGCTCAAAGGGGCCTGCCTGTTTGCTCAAATCTGCCTTCCAAGCTTTGCACGACGGGCGACCAAATCCAACCGGTTTGCCTACCCAAAACTCGAGGTCGGCAATTCGCGCAACAGCGACGTTTCCTTTTGGGCAGCATCGCCAGAATCAATGGCTCAAGGCGGCGCGTCCATCGTGTTCCATCACTTCCTCTGGCGTTCTTTGGAAAATAAATCAGCTTGGTGGCAACCTACGGATCAATTCCTGCCAGGCCGTCCAGTGCGGCCTGAATCGGGTTTCGTCACCTTCTTTCACCGGCTTTCAGTCGCATATCGCCAAACGCTTTCGGGACTGCCGGGGTCGCAGGGATACCAATAACCGGTTTCGGGTTCTGAATCGGGTAGTAGAGTTTTGGGCGTTCAATGAAAACCCCAAGGTTATGTCACCTGTGCGACCAATCACCACGCAGGTCATTGTCGGGGTTGCCAAACATCTCGTAGCTTGGTGTCAAATCCATTGAACTTGAAGCCTGCGTTGCCATAAATCAGCACATGTTCATGGTCAACCGACAAAAAGCACTGTTGATCAGCGTTGGAGCCTTGCCGGGTGCGCCAGGTGAGGCTGCCCAGGCGCCGCCCCGGCAGCACCTCGTCCATCAGCAACTCCAGCCTTGACCGGTTTTCATCGTTGATGCTGACCATGATCACGCCGTCTTGCGTCAGCAAATCCTTGGCCAGCGTGAGCCGCTGGTACAAAAATTCGAGCCACTGGCTGTGCCGCCAGCGGTCGTTCTGGCCGACATAGCGGTCGTTATAAACCCAGTCCTTGTTGCCGGTGTTGTAGGGCGGGTCGATGTAGATGACGCGGATTTTGCCGGCGTGGGTGCTTTTGAGCAGGCGCAAGGCATCGAAGTTGTCGCCTTCGATGATCAGGTTGGGCGTGCCCGGCCCGGTGATTTTGTCCAGGCCATGCGAGTCGGCCTCCACCAGCCGCGGCAGCACGATATTGGCGTTCAGTGCCGCGTCGCGCTCGATGGCGCTGCTTTCCCAGTACAGCCCGAGTTTTTGCCGGGTCAGGTGCTCGGTCAGCAGGCGGCGCAGTTGCGGTGCGCTCAAATGTTCCAGCTTGTGCAGCAGGTCGGTCGGGGTGGTCATGGATGATATATTTTTGATAGCTGCTAGCGCAATTAGGACGGGGGCTAGCGGTTGATTTGTTACAAATTCACTGGCTCTGAGCAGCCATTTGAGCTGTTCAACGCAGGCGATGCAAAGCCATGCTTTCAGTCCTTTGGCAGGCGCAATACACGGCGCAATGCCTCTTCAACCGCGTGCAGGTCCTGGGCGCTGAGCCGGCCGAGTTTGCGTTGCAGACGGCTTTTATCGACTGCGCGGATGTGTTCAATGCGTGCCTTGCTGCTGGCCCCGGCCGATGGCACGGCGATCAGCAGCGGCGGGGCTGCCGGTGTGGCCGTGGTGGTCAGCGGAATGACCACGACCGTTTTGCGGTGCTGGTTGATTTCGCTGGCGGACAAGACAAAGCAAGGGCGGGTCTTGGCGATTTCAGCGCCGCGCGTGGGGTCAAGCTCTACCCAATACACATCGCCTCGTTCGACACTGGCGGTCATGGGTTTTGCGCCTGCGCCTGGGCTGCTGCAAAGTCGCGCTCAAACGCTTCGGCGTTGAAATCCGCATCGTCATCGGGCGTATCGGTGGTGAGTGAGGCCGCTACCCATTGCGCCGCCTCTGCTGTCAGGGCGGGTTGACCGGACTCCAGCTCAGTCAGGGTTTGGGCTGCCTGCGCCAGTGCCAGACTTTCCCGATCCAGCTCCGAGCGCAGCAAGTCCAGCAAAAAACGGCTGCGCTGGCGCGAGGGCACCACTTGCGCAAAGCGCTGGGCCAGGTCGTCAGGCAAGCGCACAAGCAGTTGCTGCGGTTTTGCACCAGAACTTGAAGAATGGGTTGAAGTTGTCATGATCAAGCGGTATCTGTTATCAAGATAGCAATATACATGATTGACGAAATTTTGAAATCAGCGCCAGCGGCCAATTTTGTTGTCATTCGTACCAGTTTTCAACACGCAGCTCAGGCACGCGGTCAAATTCGCGGGTGTTGCGGGTGACGAGGGTCAACTGGCGCGACAGGGCCACGCCTGCCACCTGCACGTCGTAGGGGCCAATCGGGGTGCCAAGTGACTGCAAATGGGCTCGCACCAGGCCGGCTTGTCGCGCTGCAGCGTGGTCAAAGTCAAGCACGGTGTAGCGGCTACAAATCTCGCGCAGGTAGCGTTCCATCAGGGTGCGGTTGTTTGATTTGACCATGCCAAATTCAAGTTCAAACAGGTTGATGCAGCTCACCGCCAGGTCGGCATCGGGCTGTTGCGACAGGCGTGCCAGGCAGTTGCCAGCGCGCTTGAAGGTGTAGATCAGCGTGTCGGTGTCGAGCAGGTATTTCAAAATGACTCCTTTGGCGTGTCTTTACCCACACCCGCATTTCTGTCAAGCAGCAGCGCGTCCCAGCCGTCCGGTCCCTCATCCGGGCCACGCAAGTGGTCAATCTCGGCAAAAAACGCGTCCCAGCTTTGGCTTTGCCGCTGGCGCTCTTCAATGGCGAACTTGCCAAACCATTGGCTGACCGAAACTTTTGCGCGCTCGGCGGCGCGTTTGGCGGCATCGAGTGCGCTGTCTTCGACGTAAATGGTGACCTGGCCCATGGCATCACTCCGGTTGTACAAGGAGACGCAAGTATAAGTGTGCTGCACTTATATGTGCTGGACAAGGGCCGGCTTGAAGCGCTAGCAGCAAGGCCGGGGTAGTTCTGAGGAACTATCCGGTTGACCATTTGCATAGTTCCATCGCTCTGCCCAAGCTGTACTTCAGAGGGATAGCGCCAAAGCAGCCTCAAACCTAAAGTTCTGTCACCCCAGTACAGGAGCCAGCGACATGCCAGACACCCACCAGACCGGTTTGCAAAACCATCTTTTTGGAGCCCGCTACCACGACCGCAGCGCTTGCAGATGCCAGCACCCCAACTCTGTCAACTGCAAATTAGATAGCTTCCAGCGCATACACCGTAAGAGCTAGAGCCTGTTTTTATATAAATTTCGTAACCGAGGTACACCATGAGTCATTTTCTGGATCGACTAAGCTACTTCTCGCAACCCCAGGAGCCGTTCTCAGGCGAGCACGGTGTCACCACCGGTGAAGACCGCACCTGGGAAAACGCCTACCGCGACCGCTGGGCACATGACAAGATCGTGCGCAGCACCCATGGGGTGAACTGCACCGGCTCGTGTTCCTGGAAGATTTACGTCAAGGGCGGCATCGTCACCTGGGAAACCCAGCAAACCGACTACCCGCGCACCCGCTGGGACATGCCCAACCACGAGCCACGGGGTTGCGCCCGCGGTGCCAGCTATAGCTGGTATCTGTACAGCGCCAACCGCGTTAAATACCCCTTGGTGCGGGGCCGTCTGCTGAAACTCTGGCGGGAGGCCCGGCATGCCATGGACCCGGTAGCGGCCTGGACATCAATTGCGCAGGACGACGCCAAACGCAAGCAGTACCAAAGTGTGCGCGGCCTGGGTGGTTTTGTGCGATCCAGCTGGGACGAGGTCAACGAAATGATCGCCGCCGCCAACGTCTTCACCATCAAGAAATATGGCCCGGACCGCGTCATTGGCTTCTCGCCGATCCCCGCGATGTCCATGGTGTCGTATGCCGCCGGTAGCCGTTACCTGAGCCTGATTGGTGGCGTGTGCATGAGCTTTTACGACTGGTATTGCGACCTGCCCCCGGCCAGCCCGCAAATCTGGGGCGAGCAAACCGACGTGCCCGAGTCGGCTGACTGGTACAACAGCAGCTTCATCATCGCCTGGGGTTCCAACGTGCCGCAAACCCGCACGCCCGATGCCCACTTTTTCACCGAGGTGCGCTACAAGGGCACCAAGACGGTGGCGGTCACACCCGATTACTCCGAAGTGGCCAAGCTGTCCGATATCTGGATGAAACCCAAACAGGGTACCGATGCCGCCGTGGCCATGGCCATGGGCCATGTGATCCTCAAAGAGTTCTACTTTCCCGACAAGGGTCAGCGCAGCACTTACTTTGACGACTATGTGCGGCGTTACACCGATATGCCGATGCTGGTGATGCTGAAAGAGCAAACTTTGCCCAACGGCGAAGTCGTCATGGTGCCGGACCGGTATGTTCGCGCCTCTGATTTCAACGGCAAGCTGGGTGCCGCCAACAACCCCGAGTGGAAAACCGTGGCCTTGAACGAAGACGGCAAGGTGGTGCTGCCCAACGGCGCGATTGGTTTCCGCTGGGGTGCGGATGGCCGCGCTGACGAAGGCCAATGGAATCTGCAAGCCAAAGAAGCCCGCCACGGCGGTGATGTCAAACTCAAACTGAGCGTGATGGAAGCGGACGCCCAAGGCAATGGTGCCAGCACGCAAACCGCCAAGGTGGGGTTTCCCTACTTCGGTGGCATCGTCTCCGAACATTTCCCCAACAACGCCACCGGTGCCGGTGCCAACAACGTGCTGGTGCGTACCGTGCCGGTGCAAACCATCTCGCTGGGCAAGGAAGGTGACAAGCGCGAAGCGCTGGTGGCCACCGTGTTTGACCTGCAAGTGGCTAACTATGGCGTAGCACGGGGCATTCCGGGTGAACTCGCCGCCAAGGATTTCAACGACGACACGCCTTACACCCCTGCATGGCAAGAGCGCATTACCGGTACACCGCGTGAGCAGCTCATCACTGTGGCGCGCCAGTTTGCAGACAACGCTGACAAGACGCATGGTAAATCGATGGTGATCATTGGCGCGGCCATGAACCACTGGTACCACGCCGACATGAACTACCGCGGTGTCATCAACATGCTGATGATGTGCGGCTGCATTGGCCAAAGTGGCGGTGGCTGGGCGCACTATGTGGGCCAGGAAAAGCTGCGTCCGCAAACCGGCTGGACCGCGCTGGCCTTTGCACTCGACTGGATTCGCCCACCCCGGCAGATGAACAGCACCAGTTTCTTCTACGCCCACACCGACCAGTGGCGCTACGAAAAGCTCGGTGTCGACGAGGTCTTGTCACCATTGGCCGACAAGTCCAAATTTGGCGGCAGCATGATCGACTACAACGTGCGCGCCGAGCGCATGGGCTGGTTGCCGTCCGCCCCCGCAGCTCAAGACCAACCCGATGCAGGTGGTGAAAGATGCGGTGGCCGCTGGCATGGACCCGAAAGACTATACGGTCAAAGGCCTGAAAGACGGCTCGCTCAAAATGAGCTGCGAAGACCCGGACCACCCCAACAACTGGCCGCGCAACATGTTTGTCTGGCGCTCCAACATTCTGGGCTCCAGCGGCAAGGGCCATGAATACTTCCTGAAGCACCTGCTGGGCACCAGCAACGGTGTGCAGGGCAAAGACATGGGCCACGACGAAGCCAAGCCCGAAGAAGTGGTCTGGCACGACAAGGCCCCGGAGGGCAAGCTCGATCTGCTGGTGACACTCGATTTTCGCATGAGCACCACCTGCCTGTACTCCGACATCGTGTTGCCGACTGCCACCTGGTACGAGAAAAACGACCTCAACACCAGCGACATGCACCCGTTCATCCACCCGCTCTCCACCGCGGTGGACCCGGCCTGGCAATCGCGCAGCGACTGGGACATTTACAAAGGTTTTGCCAAGAAGTTCAGTGAAGTCTGTGTCGGCCACCTGGGTGTGGAACGCGAAATGGTGTTGTCGCCCTTGATGCACGACAGCCCTGCCGAACTGGCGCAGCCTTTTGGTGTGCAGGACTGGAAACGTGGCGAGATTGAGCTGATCCCTGGCAAAACCGCCCCCAACATGGTGGTGGTCGAGCGGGATTACCCCAATGTCTACAAGCGCTTTATCGCCTTGGGCCCGCTGATGAACAAGGTCGGCAATGGCGGCAAGGGCATCAGTTGGGACACCAAGATTGAAGTCACCCAACTGGGTCAGCTCAATGGCTTGACCACGGATGCGGGGGTGACCTGCGGCATGCCCAAGATCGAGACCGACATCGATGCCTGCGAAGTGGTGCTGCAACTCGCCCCCGAGACCAACGGCCATGTGGCGGTGAAAGCCTGGAAAGCCCTGGGCAAACAAACCGGCTTGGACCACACCCACTTGGCGCTGTACCGCGAAGACGAAAAAATCCGCTTCCGCGACATTCAGGCCCAGCCACGCAAGATCATCTCCAGCCCGACCTGGAGCGGCATCGAGTCTGAAACCGTGTCGTACAACGCCGGTTACACCAATGTGCACGAGATGATCCCATGGCGCACCCTGACCGGGCGCCAGCAGTTTTACATGGACCACCCGTGGATGACGGCGTTTGGCGAAGGCTTTACCAGCTACCGGCCCCCGGTGGACCTGAAAACCACCGCGGGCATTCACAACATCAAGCCCAATGGTCACAAGGAAATTGCGCTGAACTTCATCACACCGCACCAGAAGTGGGGCATTCACTCCACCTACAGCGACAACCTGATGATGCTCACGCTCAACCGGGGCGGCAGCGTGGTCTGGCTCAGTGAAGATGACGCCAAAACCGCTGGCATTGAGGACAACGACTGGATCGAAGTCTTCAACATCAACGGTGCGATTGCCGCCCGGGCCGTGGTGAGCCAGCGCGTCAACCCCGGCATGACGCTGATGTACCACTCGCAAGAGAAGATCATCAACACCCCCGGCTCGGAGATCACCGGCATGCGTGGCGGCATTCACAACTCGGTGACCCGGATTGTGCTCAAGCCTACCCACATGATTGGCGGCTACGCGCAGTTCAGCTACGGCTTTAACTACTACGGAACCATCGGCACCAACCGCGATGAATTCGTGGTGGTACGCAAGATGGCCAAGGTGGACTGGCTCGATGACGCGGACGCATCGGCCGAGTCCGTCACCGCCCATGCCTGAGTGGACCGCCCTTGGCCTGTTGCAAGTCACTATTGATTCAATAGCTGGTAGTGCAATCAGGATAAGGGCTAGAGGCTTAAATCATTCAAACTTTTGGTCAAACACCTTGCCCAAGGTGTTCAAACTAATCTGGAGAAATACATGAAAATACGCGCCCAAATCGGCATGGTGCTGAACCTGGACAAGTGCATTGGCTGCCACACTTGCTCGGTCACCTGCAAAAACGTCTGGACCAGCCGCCCCGGCATGGAATACGCCTGGTTCAACAACGTCGAGACCAAACCCGGCATCGGTTACCCCAAGGAGTGGGAAAACCAGGACAAGTGGAACGGCGGCTGGCAGCGCCTGCCCAGCGGCAAGATCGAGCCTCGCCAGGGCTCCAAGTGGAAGCTGCTGATGCGCATCTTCGCCAACCCGAACCTGCCCGAGATTGACGATTACTACGAGCCTTTCACCTTCGACTATGCGCACCTGCAATCTGCGCCCGAGTCCAAAGCGGCACCGACGGCCCGCCCGCGCAGCCTGATCACCGGCAAACGCATGGAAAAAATCGTCTGGGGACCGAACTGGGAAGAAATTCTGGGCGGCGAGTTTTCCAAGCGCAGCAAGGACAAGAACTTTGACGATATCCAGAAGGACATCTACGGGCAGTTCGAAAACACCTTCATGATGTATTTGCCGCGCCTGTGCGAGCACTGCCTGAACCCGGCCTGTGTCGCATCCTGCCCAAGTGGCTCCATCTACAAGCGCGAGGAAGACGGCATTGTGCTGATCGACCAGGACAAATGCCGGGGCTGGCGCATGTGCATCAGCGGCTGCCCGTACAAGAAGATTTACTACAACTGGAAGTCTGGCAAGGCCGAAAAGTGCATCTTCTGTTACCCACGCATTGAAGCCGGTCAACCCACCGTGTGTTCTGAGACCTGTGTTGGCCGCATCCGTTATCTGGGCGTGTTGCTGTATGACGCCGACCGGATTCAGGAAGCCGCGAGTGTGGAGCGTGATCGCGACCTGTACCAGGCGCAGCTTGACATCTTCCTCGACCCGAATGACCCCAAGGTGATCGAGCAGGCGCGCATTGATGGCATCCCTGACAAATGGATGGAAGCCGCGCGCAAGAGCCCGGTGTACAAGATGGCAGTCGAGTGGAAAGTCGCGCTGCCCTTGCACCCCGAGTACCGTACGCTGCCAATGGTCTGGTATGTGCCACCGCTGTCACCCATCAGTGCGGCGGCCAACGCGGGCAACATCGGCATCAACGGCGAGATTCCGGATGTCAAGCAGCTGCGCATTCCCGTCAAGTACCTGGCCAATCTGCTCACTGCGGGTGACACCTTCCCGGTGGAGCGGGCTTTGGAGCGGATGCTTGCCATGCGGGCTTACCAACGCGGCAAACATGTGGACGGCAAGCCCAACATGGCGGCCTTGCAGCAGGTGCAAATGACCCCGCTGGAAGTCGAAGAGATGTACCAGGTGATGGCGATTGCCAATTACGAAGACCGTTTTGTCATCCCCAGCACCCACCGCGAATACGCCGAAAACACCTTTGATGTGCGTGGCGGTTGTGGCTTCAGCTTTGGCAACGGTTGTTCGGACGGGGCCAGTGAAGCCAGCCTGTTTGGCGGCACCAAGAAGCGCACCATCCCCATCAAGGCGGAGGTTTAGAATGCCTGGCACTCTTTTCTTCCAACATCACGGGTGCATCCCGCAGGCACGGGCGGGGGGGGGGCGGGCGGCGGGGGGGGCCCGCCCCCGCCGCCCCCGCCCGGGCCGGGGGGGGGAGGGGGGGGGGGGCCGTTGCGCGTGCTGGCCCGGCTGCTGTCGTACCCGGACGCACAACTGCGCGGCGACCTGGACGACATGCGCCAGGCATTGGCTGCCTGAGCGCGCCATGCCCACAGCGCGACTGGCTGAACTTGGCGCGCTGATGAGCACGCTCGAGACTGGCAACGCACTGGAAAACGAGGCCGACTACGTCGAGGTGTTTGACCGCGGCCGTGCCACCTCTTTGCACCTGTTTGAGCATGTGCATGGCGACTCTCGGGATCGCGGTCCGGCCATGATCGACCTGGCCCAAACATACGAAAAAGCCGGACTGTTTCTTGGCCCTGATGAAATGCCCGACTACCTGCCGGTAGTACTGGAATTTGTCTCAACCCAGCCGCCGACCGAGGCCCGAGCCTTTTTGAGCGAAATGGCGCACATTTTCAACGCCATCTTCAACGCCCTGCAACAACGCAATAGTGCTTACGCAAGTGTGCTTGGGGCTTTGCTGGAGCTCAGCGGTGAGAAAGCGCACCCGGTCAAGATCGTTGCCGATGAGCCCCTGGACACCACCTGGGAAGAACCGGTGGTGTTTGATGGCTGCTCCGTCAAAGGTCAAACCAAGCCCGACCAGGCCCAACCCATTCACTTTGTCAAAACCGACGCAGCCGCCCATCGTCAAAAGGCCGCTGCATCCGCTGGAGTCACACCATGAACGCACTCGACAACTTCCTGTTTGGCGTGTATCCCTACATCGCCCTCGCCATCTTCTTACTGGGCAGCCTGCTGCGCTTTGACCGCGACCAGTACACCTGGAAAAGCGACTCGTCCCAAATGCTCAAGGCCGGGCAATTGCGCTGGGGCAGCAACCTGTTCCACATTGGCGTGTTGTTTCTGTTCTTTGGCCACACGGTGGGCATGCTGACACCGCACTTTGTTTACGAGCACTTCATCAGTGCCGGCAACAAGCAACTCATGGCCATGATCAGTGGCGGGCTGGCAGGGCTGGCCGGTTTCATCGGTGTCACCATCTTGTTGCACCGCCGCCTGACCGAGCCACGCATTCGCATCAACTCCAAAACCAGCGACATCGTGCTGCTGGTCTTGCTGTGGTTGCAACTGGCGCTGGGGCTGGCCACCGTGCCGCTGTCAGGACAACATCTGGACGGCAGCATGATGATGAAGCTGGCCGGCTGGGCACAACACATCGTGACTTTTCAGCCCGGTGCGGTGGAACTGCTGTCCGAGGCTGGCTTCATCTTCAAGTTGCACATGTTTCTGGGCATGAGCATTTTTGTGATCTTTCCGTTCACCCGGCTGGTGCATGTCTGGAGTGGTTTTGCCTCGGTTGGCTACCTGTTTCGCCCCTACCAGGTGGTGCGGGCGCGCCGCCTGAATGTGCCCGCTGGCAACAACATGCCACCTCGTCCTGATGCACGGGTTTAAGGACTTGACCATGACAACCTCTACCTTGGAAAACCACCGGATTGCCAGCATCAACGGCAACGCCCTGCATTCGGCAGACGAAACCCTGAGCCCTGATGAACTGCGCCAGCGCGCCTGCTCAGAGCTGTTGCGCCAGGCGGCGGTGGCGCAGTCGCTGCTGTCAGCTGACGACCTGCCCAGCGCAGACGGCGTCTTGAGCGAAGCGGCCAGCACCGCGATTGAAGCCTTGCTGGAACTCAAGCTGTTGATTCCAGAACCGTCGCCAGAGAGGCTTGCCAGCGCCACTACACCGCACATCAGGCCAGCTTATGCCACCGGCGAGCGGGTGAATATTCGCCACATTTTGTTTGCGGTGACCGAAGGTGTGGATGTGGCCCTGTTGCGCAACCGCGCCGAAACTTGCTTGTTAAACGTGCGCTGCCACGACGGCACCCGTCAAGATGACCAGTTTGCCAAGGATGCCAACAATCTGTCCAACTGCCCCAGTGGGTCCGATGGTGGCCATTTGGGTTGGCTCACTCACAGTGACTGCGCACCAGAATTTGCCAAGGAGATTTTTGGCAACAAAGAAATCGGTGTGTTGCCGCGCTTGGTGCACAGCCGCTTTGGCCTGCACGTGGTGGAAGTCCTGGCGCGTGAGCCTGGCAAAGACCAGCCGTTTGAGTCGGTGCGTGGTGCCGTGGCCATGGCATTGCGGCAAAAAACCTATGTGACAGCGCTGCGGCAATACCTGAGCTTGCTGGCCGGCAACGCGGTGCTCGAAGGCGTCGACATGGATGCGGCCGACTCAGCCCTGGTGCAGTAGGTCGCATGACATGAAAGGTGCCGTCGTACCCGACGAACTGCTAGCACGCATTCGGCGGTTTCACGACCACACCTTTCCTGGGGTGCAGGAGCAGTTTCAGACCCTGGTGTCCGAAGGTCAGCACCCCAGCATCTTGTTCATTGGCTGCTCGGACTCGCGGTTGGTTCCCTACCCGCCGGGGTTGTCGCGCAACTGATGGAACACAAGCCCAGCGCCACGGCTGAAAAGCATTGCACCGTGCGACCGTTGGACTTGCTGCGCGTGCACGATGAAAAGATTGAAGCATGGATTCTGGAACAGGCCGGGGTGACATTCGACGCCAAAGCAGAACCCGGCAAACTCCGTGTGGTGGCCGGTTGACCTGATGAATTGATGCCATTCAACACAAACATACAAAGTTCTATATACTTAAAGCATGAAAACCGTCGAATTTATGGGTACGGCGCTGGACGATTTGAGGGGCTTCCCGCAAACAGCGATGCGTGCTGCTGGGTATCAGATTGACAGGATTCAGAACGGGCTGGCACCTGATGATGTCAGAGCCATGCCGTCCATCGGCTCGGGCGTGATGGAGTTGCGGATATGGGACGAGGCCGGAGCATTCCGAGTGGTTTATGTTGCCAAGTTTGAGGATGCTGTCTATGTGCTGCACTGTTTCCAGAAGAAAACCCCGCAAACAGCACAACGAGACATAGAACTCGCACGCAAACGATTCAAAGGCACTGGTGAAGGAGATTTCAAAATGACCGACAAGCAAAGATTTGCCAGCGTATGGGATGCCATCGAGGACACCCCGCCGCAGGCTGCATGTATGCGTGCGCGCTCGGAACTGATGATGAGCCTGACCGAGGTCATCCGTGAGCGTGGCATGACACAAGGTGATGCTGCTGCATTGTTTGGTGTCACCCAGCCGCGCATATCCGACCTGATGCGTGGAAAAATAAGCCTGTTTTCTCTCGACACCTTGATTGACATGGCCGCCACGGCTGGTATGTGCCCCTCGGTCAAGGTGACCAAGCCCAAAGCAATGCTAGGCAAGCATCCTAAACGGGCAGCAAAACGCCAGTTGGAAGTCGCTTGATATGCCGAAGCGCCAGCTACCCGTGCAACATCGACAGCGGTTTGAGCGGCGAGCGCAGAAACTGCCAGTTGGTGAAGCAAACCAGGCGGGCACAAAACAAGCGCTCGGAAGTGGGTTGCGCGCAGACCGACTGGACTCATGCGTGAGCCCGCCGCAGATCACACGACAGTTCCACCAGGTTGGTGCCACAAACATGCCGCGTTTACCTGATGCGATACCTACTGACACCACGCTGTCAGTAGGCCCCAAGCATCATTCGGGCCTCTTCAACACAACAGGAATGACCGATGAACAACGCACTGAGCTGGTTTGAAATCCCCACCACGCAACTCGTTCAGGCGCAAGCCTTTTTTGAGGCGGTTTTGCAACACCCAATGCGCCGCGAGGCCATGGGGCCATCGCAGGGTGCCGTCTTTGCCTATGACATGGCTGCGGGTGGCGTGGGTGGCGCGCTGATGATGGGGCCCACGGCACCAACGCTGGCGACCGGCGGCACGCTGGTGTATCTGGATGCGTCGCCCAGCTTGGATGCCGCGCTGGAACGGGCCCTAGCCGCAGGCGGGCAAGTGGCCTTGCAACGCCAGGCGCTGCCACCGGGCATGGGCTTTTTTGCTCATATCATCGATCTGGATGGCAACCGGGTGGGTTTGCATGCCCTTGTTTGACAGCGCCCCGCCGCGCCACAACTGGATTGCGGTGGCCAGTGCTGCCCACGCGCGACTGGGCTGCGCCACGCCGCAGCAGGGCTTCATGCAGGTGTGCCACGGCAAATGTGCGCCGCTCAAGCGGGTGCAACCGGGCGACCGGGTGGTGTATTACGCGCCTACCGTCACCCTGGGCGGCAAAGATCGGCTGCAAAGTTTTGTCTCGATTGGCGTGGTGCTGCCGGGCGTGCCCTATGCGTTTGACATGGGCGGCGGCTTTGTTCCGTTTCGCCGTGACATGGCCTATGTGGCGGCACTTGAGGCCCCGATTGCGCCACTGCTGGACGCGCTTGAATTTGTCAAAGATCGCGCGCACTGGGGCTACAAGCTCAGGTTTGGCCTGTTTCAGGTCAGCGATGCCGACATGCGTCTGATCGCTGGGGTCATGCAGGCGGACGCGACTTTGCTTCATTTGTAATAGCTGTTAGCTCTTGCCGAATAAGGGCTGCAGCCCTAATAAACTCTCAAGATCGTCAGCCATCCCTGTTGTGCTACTCCTTGTGCATTTTGCTCAGGTACATCAAGCCGATGATGATTGTTGCCATTGATGCCCATCACCGATCGTGACCAACAGGCCATTCAATTCGTTGACAACACTCAGAGCGTTGGCGCACGGATGCACAGCGCTGCCAGGCCGTATGCTCCGACACTTCCAACTGCATGGAATCCCGAACATGAAAACGGACTCGCTATTGAAGCCTTGCGCACGGTCAGATCGGCTGGCAGCGCGCATGGCAGTCTGGCTTGTTGCGTTGCCCGCCTCGGTAGTGTTCGCCTTGCCTATGCCCAGCTTTGCCACACAAGAACCCGACTACACCCTGGTGCGCCAATTGGAGGGTGCTGAAGTGCGCGAATATCCGGCCTACACGGTGGCCGAGGTGGTGGTGCCTGGCCCGGCCACCAAGGCGGGCAACCAGGCTTTCCCGATCCTGGCTGGCTTTATTTTTGGCAAGAACAAGGGCGAGCGCAAATTTACCATGACCGCGCCGGTCACCCAGGTGGCCGTGCCGGTCAAACTGGCGATGACGGCACCCGTGACCCAGACGACCGCACCCGGCGGGTTTCTGGTGCAGTTCGTGCTGCCAAAAGGTGTCAGCGCCGCCAGCGCGCCAGAACCCACAGACGCTCGCGTCATGCTGCGCGAGGTGCCACCGAGCCGAGTGGCGGTTATTCGTTTTTCGGGTTTTTGGTCAGAGGCCAATTACGACAAGAATCTGACCAAACTGCAGTCGGCGCTGCGCGATGCCGACTTGGCCTGGACCGGCGAAGCGGTTTATTCGCGCTACAACCCGCCTTTCAGGCCGTGGTTCATGCGACGCAACGAAATCTGGCTGCACCTGGCATCAAAGCCCTGAGGCATCAGGTTCACCCACAAGCCAGGCCAAGGTGCGCAGGTTTGGGTCTTCTCAATCCAGCCTTGATTCGCTTCAATATTAAGAGCTGTCAGCGCAGGTATGATAAAGGATACAGCACTAAAATGCCCTCAACATTATCCTCCCGATGCGCCGCGCCGACCGCCTGTTTCAAATTGTGCAGCTCATTCGTGGGCGGCGTCTGAGCACAGCCGCCTATCTGGCGCAGCGCCTTGAAGTCTCCGAGCGCACGGTGTACCGCGACATTGCCGACCTGCAACACCAAGGTGTGCCGATTGAGGGTGAGGCAGGCGTTGGCTACCGGCTCGGGCAGGGGTTCGATTTGCCGCCGCTGATGTTTTCTGAAGATGAGGCGCGGGCGCTAGTGGCCTCGGTGCGCATGGCGCAGGTGTGGCAAGACCCGGTGTTGGCGCAAGCGTCGCTGGTCGCCCTGGGCAAAATACTCTCGGTATTGCCTGCCACAGCGCGCGCGGCCGCCCAAAGCATGGCGATTTATGCGCCACCCAGCGGACTGGAGCCTGCCGTGCAAGCCACGCTGCAAACCCTGCGCGAAGCAGCCCAAGAGCACCGCAAGATTCAAATGACGTATCGCGACGCCAGCGAGCAGATGACGCAACGCACAGTGCGCCCGCTGGGCTGCTTTTACTGGGGTAAGGTATGGACACTGGCGGCCTGGTGCGAAAGCCGCAACGGCTTTCGCAGCTTTCGGCTGGACCGCATGGTGCAGGTGCAGCGACAGGGCGACAAAGCCGGGCTGTTCAAGGACGAGTCTGGCAAGACATTGGCCGATTATTTGCGGGCTGCGGCACCGGCTGAGGTCAGAAATCAACTGGACAGTTAAATGGCGCGGTGGCAAAAATGAAGTGCAGAAGGTAGGCGACCTGTTTACGTTAAGCAGGTAGCTCTGGCCTTAGCGCCTGCGCTTGCGATTGCAAAGGCATGTCATGATGTACAGCTCAAGCGTCACCTTTGGCAGGCTTGACCGACGTTTTCTTGTTGAACCTTTCCACTGCCTGCGCATGGGCTTCGCCGATCAGCGGCAAGAGTTCATCAAATCGTTCCCGGCTGGGGCTCAGAATCTGTGCCCAGCCCATCCAGGCGTACACCGGGTGCGGTATCAGCACATTCATGGCGGTGAAATCATGACCGGTGGCCACAATGCCGCCTTTGAGGGGACGAGCAGGTTTTTTACCAAACAGGCTCGCATAGGTTGCCGGAGTCAGGCCGAGGGCAACCCTGAACACACCCGCGCGATTGAGCTCAGAGGCTTTGTCGTTGTCGCCATCATGTAGCTTGAGGGTGCAAAAGTACACACCATGGGCCAGCAACTGACCAGGGTTGTAAAACAGCGCGTTTTCACCCCAACTGGCTTTGGGCACGACCCCGGCAAAGTGATGGCAGATTACATCTGTGATATCGGTGGGTGTCATTCCAGTTTCAGGTCAACTATTTTCACGGCTTTTCTTGGATGTCAGGTTCTACGCTAGTTTGTTAGCACGCGATGCCAGAGCATCTGGTGGCTGGCAAGTGTCTGGCTCACTCACCAGTCAGAGCGCAAACACAAGGCCTGATCTATCTGATCAGCAAATTGATCGCGGATAGTGCAAATGTCCTTCATGTTGGCAAAAAAGAGATCGATCAGGCGAGGATCGAACTGTAGACCGCTCTGCTGACGAAAGAAAGCAAAGATGTCCGCGTCTGGCCAAGCCGTTTTGTAAACCCTGGCACTGCCCAGCGCATCAAAAACATCCGCCACGGCCGTGATACGGCCAAAGATGTGAATCTGCTCGCCAGCCAGGCCTCTGGGGTATCCAGTTCCATCGAACTTTTCATGGTGTTGATGGGCGACCGTTGCTGCGGTGAGCAACAATTCACGCTGGCTGTGGCCCAGCATCTCGTAGCCTATGTTGGCATGGGTCTTCATCACTTCGAACTCCTCCACGCTCAGGCGGCCAGGCTTATTGAGAATGGAGTCCGGGATCGCGACTTTGCCAATGTCGTGCATCGGGCTGGCTTGCTTCAGCATCTCAGCTTGATGGGGACTCCAGGCCATACGCCATGGCCAGCAGGTAGGAATACTCGGCAACGCGTTTGACGTGGTTTCCGGTTTCCTTGCTTCTAGTCTCACCAATGGCGCCCATGGTGAACACCACCTCCCGCTGCGTTTGCTCAATTTCATCACTGAGAAACTTGATGTGAGCGGCATTGCCTTTGAGACTGGCCGCCATGTCATTGATTCGCTCACCCAGCACACCCATTTCATCATTGGAATGCACTGTCAGATTGGTGTCGAAATCACCTTGTGTAATTCGATCTGTCGCTACGCGGGCCTCAAGGAGTGGAATTTGAAACAATTTTGAAAAAATGCCCGTGATCTTGATGCCGGTAACGATCGAGAATGCGACAAACGCAACGATGTATACACGCTGTTCACTCGTGAATACATGGTGATTGATATCAACCCACGCAATGACCCATCCCAGAAATAGCACGGGTGCTACAGAAACCCCAAGGAAATAGATATGGAATTTGGAAGGGATCGAAGGTTGCAATTGGTCCTTGTACTTTTCCAACCGGTTGTAAAACAATCTCGGGATCCAATAGGTACGATTTAAATACTCAAACAGGTAGTACCCGATCGCCATCGAGACAAAGGAAAAGCCCAATATGCCCATGTTGCCCAGCAAAATGTCAGACAAGGGTGCCTGAGGCACCACGCTTTTCGATATGACGACGTAGGTGATGAAGCTCGATACCCAACCCACAATGGTGCTTGCCACGAAGTAAAGTGGGAAGTTGAGAATTTTTCGTCGATAAGTATCGATCGTTGCCGACTCGCGAAACAGGGGAGCCACGTACAGAACGTAAAGGCATGCGGCGATTCCAAAGGGAATAAGCGCTGGCCACATCCAGTACGTCTTCAGGGCCGATCCAATCTCCGCGCTCGAAGGCAGGCGTCAAGGCTGTCAATGAACGCATGAATCTCGTCCCCAAAGCCGCTGACATGGCCTTGGGCCAAATATTCAAGCAGCAAGGGTTTCAGTTCCGTCTGCAACTTCGTTTTGGCTTTAGCTTCGTCCGCTTCCATGAAGTAGGCATGGCCAGGCAGCAAATTGAATGCGTCGTCCCCCGCGTGAGATACAAACAAGTCTAGCAGCTGGGCAAACTTTTCTCGCATGCTTGCGCAGGATTGCTGATCGCCGCTCAAGACCTGCAAACTCGGCCACACCGGCGAAAAGGCAAACCGACGGCGAACCGCCACGTCCAAGACGGCAATGCTCCGGTCAGCCGTGTTCATGGTGCCCAGTACGTGCAAGTTGGGTGGTAGCTTGAGCGTGCGTCCGTCAATTTCTTCAAACTCGTAGTCCAACTCAACTTGTCGGTTGGGGTCACCTGGCTCAAACAAATGCATGGCCTCACCCAACACTTTTGCCAAGTCAGCGCGGTTGATTTCGTCAATGACCAGCAGATAGGGTTTGGTTGTGTTGGCAGCAGCCTGCTGCACTGCGCGCATCAACTGTCCGCCAACAGCAGAAAAATGAAACCCTTGGTTGCCGTCATCTTTGACAGGGCGTAAGCCGCCAATGAAAGACTCATAGGTTGTACCCGCATGGAATTGGATCAGATGGCCGTGGTCTTGGTACTGCTCCGCGAGCAAGCGCTTTGCCAAATGGGTTTTGCCGGTACCCGGTGGACCTTCGAGAACAACAAAGCGCCGATAGGACAAGAGTTGGGCCGTATCAGTTTTCGATACGGATGGAAGCAAATGTGCCAGCCACTGCTGCCGTACTGCCTGTGCTTCCTTTTCACTGGCTTGCTTACGGTCGATTCCGCGCTCGTCCATAAATAGGTCGAGGTAAGCGGTGAGGGCGGCCAATTGGGCTACGTGGTCCGCGTCAGTCCCCGAGCCGGTCGATGCATGGCAGGCGTATAGAACGGGGCCATATTTTTTCAGCGACTGATCCCAGCGCCCTAGTTGTGCCTTGACCACCTTGGGAATATCCAAGTCTGTGCGAACCGGATCACGCTTGCTCCAAGTGAATCCACCCTCCGGTAAAGAAGCAACCCAGTGCGAAATTGCCCGACACCGGCGCGCATGTCCCGGCCTGCCAAGCACCATGTCGTCCGGTGCAATGGACTGGGTTCCGATCACCATACAGATCAAGGCTGGACCGCTTTCGTCGGCGGGAAACAGCACGAAACTCATGCCGCCGTAGGGCCCGGATGTGTCCTGGTCTGGGGCGATCAGCGCAACATAGGGAACGGCACCGTCTTTCGTGTCCGAGTTGACGCGCAGCTGAAACCGCGTCTCTTCAGGGCTGCGCTTGCTCTCAAAATCCCGGATGCGGGTGTACCTGTCCTTGATGTCCGCATTGAACGCTTGTCGAATGGCGGTTTCATCCCAGCTTTGACGGGCGTGTTGATGATGGCGAGTATTTTTTTTTCATCTGGCTCCCTTGGGTAACTGTTGTCGAGGCAGCTTCATCTTAATGTGAGAACGCGGTACCTGATGGTGAGTACAACTGGCTCTGCGAAGGTTAATTTATACAAAAATGCCTGTAGCCCCCGTAGGATGTGCGCAAGTAGCTATAAAAAGCGTAGCGAGTACATTTCAATCCCGCCCTGGCGCCTTGAACACTTCCTTCGCATGCCAATCCAAATAAGTCTTCTGCGGCGCATAGACCGTGCTCTGCGGCCGGATGATGCCGGCCCCGTGGTACGACAGCAGGTTGGAGCGGGTGGCGTCGCCCAGTTGCAGGTTCTGGCTGAAGACGATCGACAGGTTGGCGGGCTCCACGGTGAATGCGCCCAGGTCAAATATCTTGTGGTGCAGGGAGCACATGGCCATGCCGTTGCTCTCCACGTCCGGCCCATCGGCGGTAAACCACTGGATATGCGCAGCCTCCAGCCCAGCGCTGATGTTGCCGATGCGCAGGTCGAACCCGCACACACAGCAGCGGTACTCGTAGGCCCGCAGCACCCGTTCGCGGAAAGCGGGGTCACGCCTGCGGCCTGGTAGTGCGGTGCTGGCAACAATGGCGGGCTCGTTCAGGTCCAGCCCGATTTGCGTCGCAATGTCTGCGTGTAGCGTTTCCGGAAAGTGCTGTTGCAACAGTTGCCGCGCCAGGCCGGCGCACAGCGCTTGTCGGCGCGCAAAAGTGCATCCACCGCCGGTGCAAAGCCGGCCCGCACGCCTTGGGCCCTGAACCAGGTAACGCCGGGTGCAGAGCCCTGCGTCGCAATGGCGATACCACAGGCGGATTCCAGTTGCCAAATATTGCCGCCTGCATCGTTGCACAAATGCCAGAACGGCAGCTGGCGGGTCGCGGGCGCGCTGGCGGTGCCGAATTCTGTGAGCAATTGTTTGAACGCACCCTCCACATCAGCAAACGCTGCGGTGCGCGGCTCGTTGCGCTGCAGTCGGCCCAGCCAGAAAAGGATCAGCAAGGGTTTGTGCACCGCCCGGCCGCCCCCGACCGGTGCCATGCGGATACTGGCAAAGGTTTGCAGAAGCTCTGCCGGGGTGTGGATAGCGGTCATGACGGTTGCCAGTAAACCGCTTTGTCCGGAATCACCCACCGCACCCCGCCACGCGGGTGGGGCAGGTCGCCGGTGTAGCGCGGAATCAGGTGAATGTGCAGGTGAGGCACGGTCTGCCCCGCAGCCGGCCCGTCGTTGATGCCGATGTTGTAGCCCTGCGGCGCGTGCAGCGCATCAAGTTGTAGTTTGGCCTGGTCCAGCAGAGCCAGCAGATCGGTACGCTCGGCCTCCGTCAGGTCAAAGAAGGAGCCAATGTGCCGGTGCGGAATTACCAGGCTGTGCCCTGGCGATACCGGATACCCGTCAGGCACCAGCACGCCCGACGCGTTGCGCAGCACGATGCGCTCGGGCGGAAGCGTGCAGAAGGGGCAGGGCGGGGCTGTGTTCACGTTGTGGGGTCTATCGGAATAGGTTGTACAGGCGTTCTTTGCAGTTCTATGAATCAAAACGGCTTTTAGCCCCCGCAGAATATGCGCAAGCAGCTATTAATTTGAGAGTGACCGATCCAAGGCTGCCAGCATGAATTTCTGCGCATGGCTGCCGGTGATCAGGCTGTGTACCCGCGCCTTGGCTTGCTGGACATCACCCCCTGATGCGCGGGTCGCGGCAATGAGCGCGTCAAAAGCCTCTTGCACTTCCCAGGCAGTGATCTCATAGCCATTCCCCTGCGCGATCCAGTGCAGGGCGGCCAGGGCGCATTCGGTGGCGAAGTCGTTTTGGCTGAGGCAAAAGTCTTTGGCAGCGCGCGTCAGGGTGCGCGGGTCGGCAGGGCTGAGGTGGATCAGGTCGATCGCCAGCCGATACAACCCGGCATCCTTGGCGGCGGCAAACCATTTGCCCTCGCTGCCGGGCGTGCTGTCCACCAGATCGCGCAACACATCTTCGGCTGCCTTGTGGGGGTATTTCTTGCAAACCGCGCGGAAGGTGGCCAGATGTGTGGTGCTCTGGTTGGCGGCGATAGCAAAGCGGCGGTAGGCTTCGTCGGCCAGGCCGCTCTCCAGCAGAATGGTTTCGCACACTTCGGCGATCTGCCAGGCGGGGTCGTTCAGTCCGGCTTTCTCTTGCGCGTAACGCAGCGCCTCGGCCCGTTTGCCTTGTGCCAATAGCGCTTTCACACCCCAGCGCCGGGTGTGCCACCACGGGCGTGGCTCGGTGGCAATCAGCACAAGCAGTTCATCGTAGCGGCCGGCCGCCAGCATGGCGGACAGGCAGGCGCTGGTGCCTTTGAAGTACCCGTGCCCCGGTGCGGTGGCGCTCCAGACGCTTTGCAGGGTGGGCAGCAGCTCGACCGCCCACTGCGCGGCCAGCTCGGGCACGGCGCACAGTTCGCCCCAGAAGTCGCCCAGGTGTTCCAGGTAAGGCATCTCGTCCTCGTCCAGCGCCTTCCAGAGCTTTTGCATCCACTTCTTGCGCACGGCAGGCGTGACCGGGGCAGTTGCTATCACCGGCACCAGCGTTTCAATAGCCCGGTTGACCCAGGACCCGAGCGCACCGGAGGAACTGTCTACGTTCATCAACGCAGGTGACAATTTGCCCAAAAGCAGCAAAGCGCCCTCAGCCGCGAGTACCGGGTCCTTTTTGCCCACTTGCTTGATCTCGGCAAGTGCCTCTTTGATGCGCTGAATCGGGAGATCGGACCGCCAGCCGAAACCGTTGCGTTTGAAGCGCGGGGCGAATGGCCAGCTGTGGCGCGGGTCAGATTCTGTGGAGGTGGTTTTCGCCATGGAGCATTTATTATCGATACTGGGGCACACTTCTACGCGCCATGACCGTCTTTACGCTAATCGAACAGGGAGAATAATTTGAGCGACAGTGCCCGTCTATACGCCTGCAAGGCTCTTTTTGAAGCAAAGCGCCTGGTCACCCGTGCCGACATGATGGAAGTGGCCGAAGTGTCGCTTGCCACGTTCAAGCGCGACATCGCCAAGCTGCGTGACCAGATGGGCATGCCCATCCTGTTTGACAAGGATCGGGGCGGCTATTACTTGGACCGCAATAATCTGGCGACCGAAATGCCAGGACTATGGTTCAACCCCGAGGAACTGGTTGCGCTCCTCACGATTCAGCGCTTGATTGAACAATTGGAGCCCGGCCTGGTCGGTCAGGTTACGCCCGTTGCAGAAAAATTGACCGATCTGCTCGAGGCAAAGGGGGCTAGGTGAGGCGGAGATTGCCAAGCGCGTGCGCATGACTTTTGCTGGAAAAAGGCAGCTTGAACTCAAGGCATTCGAGCAGGTTGCATTGGCCACCATTAGTCGCATGCAGATCAAAATCACCCATTTGAGCCGTGAACGAGCTGAGCGCGTTGAGCGGACGATTTCACCACAGGAGCTGGTGCACTACCGCGACAACTGGTACATCGACTCCTGGTGCCACCTCCGCAATGGCATTCGCAGTTTCGGCCTCGATGCTATTGAACATGTAGAGATTCTCGATACGCCCGCGCAGGATGTGGACACCGTCGAACTTCGTCGTGTCACGCAGGGCAGCTATGGCATTTTTGCGGGCCAGCCCACTGCCTGGGCGATGCTGCGCTTCACAAAACATCGAGCGCAGTGGGTGGAGGGTGAACTATGGCACCCCCAACAAATGGCCACCCCCATCATGGTGGAGCGGTCTGCCAGAGGTTTGTACACCGCCAACCTGGGCAATCTTCAGCCCGGTGAAACAGCGGTGATCGAAATTGAATACGCGCAGCTATTGCGTTTTGAGCAGGGCCAGATCCGAATCACCGTGCCCACCACAGTCGCTCCACGCTTTGTGACGCCCACAAAACCGGTGGTCTGGCACCGCATGAGTTCTGTGGACGCCAGCCTGCTGGCTGAATACCCCTTCACCGCCCGCATCACCCTGACTGGCGAAATCGCTCTGGCCAGTGTTCATTGCCCAAGTCACGCCATTGCCATGGTCAGCAAGGATGGCGCCACCGTTGTCAAACTCGATCAAGGGGCCATGCTCGATCGGGACTTTGTTCTGATCCTGCAAGGGTTGGAGGGTCAGTCATTTGTCACAGTCGCACCCGATGGGGATCAGTTTGCCGTTCTGGCCAGTTTCTGTCCCAAGTTGCCGAAACAAAAGTCAGCACCCCTGTTCCTCAAAATCCTGGTGGATTGTTCTGGCTCCAGGGGGGCGACAGCATCAGTGCTGCCCGCAAAGCACTTCATGAAGTGATGAAAGAGTTGGATGAGCAGGACTGGATCAGTTTCAGCCGATTTGGAGATACCGTTCAGCATGAGCTACCTGGACTTACGCCCTGTACATCGGCCACTGTCAAGCGTGTGGCAGGACTGATTTCCAAAACAGATGCTGACTTGGGCGGAACCGAAATGAATGACGCCTTGTTGTCCACCTTTCAGCATGGCAAGGGTAAAGATTGGAAGAAGCTGTTTGGCCCATCTGTCCACGACGAGCAGCCAGCCGATGTGCTACTGATCACAGATGGTGACATCTGGAATGTCGAAGCGGTCATTGCTTCAGCCAAAAGTTCCGGGCATCGCGTCTTTGCCATCGGAGTGGCCAGCGCCCCGTCGGAGAGTTTGTTGCGTGAAGTGGCAGAAAAGTCCGGTGGCGCCTGTGAGTTGGTATCACCAAACCAGGATATTGCCAGCGTCATCGTTCGAATGTTCCGCCGCATGAGGTCAATACGCTGCTCAAACCTGACGATGGCATGGGGTCAGGATGTGGCGTGGCAGTCCAACCTGCCAAAAGCGCTGTACGGCGGTGACACGCTCCATCTGTGCGCACGAATGGCGTCCGCACCGAAAGGATCGCCTGTTCTCTCTTTGGTACTCACGACTTCAGTCACTTCATAGCCCCAAGTGTTTGGCGTAACAGAAAGTCAGCAGCGGCTTCAATCAATGCACTATCAAGCAGTAGTTCTGAGGACTTTGAAATCCCGGCATTCCTGCGTAAACAGGCTGACCCAATGGATGAGATGGTCAGCCCGCCAGCGCGAAGGGCAAAGGCCTCGAAACCTGTGCCGAGGGCACTTCGTGTTGATCCTCAGGCCACCCCACTTGATCTGCTCAAGACCTTTGAGAACTCCTCGCAAAAGCTGCTGGCACCTCACAGGTGTTACGACCGTCGAAATTCAGGGTAAATCACCCCCTGAACATCCCAGTATCTTCGCGAGCATTGCGCAAAACTTTGCCTAACTTTGACTGGGAAAAAGAGCCAAAGAATAGGCCAGTACACACTTTGTTATCGTGGGAAGTTAACAAGACAACCATGATGCAAAAAGAGACCAGCCTATGAACAGAATTTTAGCGAGCGTGACCACGCTTAAGCAACACTTGGAAGCGGTGGCCACAAACAGCGAGATATACCCCCGGTGCGTTGTCCACACTGTGGTGTGGCAGGACTGTGGGTGCCAAGGCTGCTACTTTCGCAAAGCTGATCACCGCAACACCGAGCGCCAAGGGATGTAATCCAGTACCCATCCTGCGCTACCTGTGCAACGCCTGCAAACACACCTGCTCACGGCTACCGGCCTGCATTGCGCCCAGACGCTGGTTTGACTTGGGCCATGCAGCAACTGGTTTTGCTGATGCTGCTGATGGGCAACTCAGTGCGCCAGTGCAGTGATTGCAGTGGGCGCGCGCGCTGCACTGTGCGACGCTGGCGCGACTGGCTTGGCGTGCGAGGCAACACCTTTATCTTTTGGTTGCGCAGCCGGTTTGCCGAGTTGGGCCGACACCCTGCCTTTGGTAAACAATCGCATTTAACTTGGTTGCTGCATTGTGGCTGTAAATTTCTTGTCCTTGTGCCCCGGCATCATTGATTCATATTTACGTTAAATGCTTGTTATTAACGACTAAATGAAGCATACTTGGCGAATGGAAATTGCAACTCAGACGCAACGCGCATTGAGCCTGGCTGGGCAGATGGGTGTATTGCGTTCGAGCCACCTGAAGTCTTACGGTATTCATCGGGCCGTGCTTGCGCGCCTCACTGCCGCTGGCCAGTTGGAGAAAGTGGCCCGAGGGCTCTATCGACTGCCCGATGCCCCGGTTTCAGAGCGCGAAAGTCTGACCACCATCGCTGCCAAAGTTCCCCAAGCAGTGTTCTGTTTGCTTACGGCCCTGCAAATCCACGAACTCACTACGCAGTTGCCGCGCCAGGTATGGATTGCCATGCCGCAAGGCAGTCACACCCCAAAAATTGACTACCCGCCACTGAAGATGGTTCAGTTTGTGGGAGATGCGTTTACTGAAGGTGTCGAAGTGATCCAAGCAGACCAGGTGTCACTTCGCGTTTACTGCGTTGCCAAAACGGTGGCTGACTGCTTCAAACATCGCAACAAAATCGGCATCGACGTGGCCATTGAAGCGCTCAAAGATGCACTCGCCCACAAGAAGGCTTCCGCCAATGATCTGTGGCGGTATGCCAAAGTGTGTCGCGTGGCCAACGTGATGCGGCCGTACCTCGAAGCGCTGGGGCAGGGCAGTTAAATGCAAAGCAACCTCGCAGTTTCCGTTCGGGCGCGCCTGTTGAACATCGCCAAAGCCGAAAAGACGGATTTCAATCAGGTTCTGGTTCGGTACGCCTTGGAGCGTTTCCTGTATCGTTTGAGCAAGTCAGCACACGCAGATCGGTTTTTGCTCAAGGGGGCGATGTTGTTCAACCTCTGGTACGACATGCCACATCGCCCCACGCGTGATGCGGATCTGCTGGGCTTCGGCGCCAGTGACCTGGATTCAATTGGCCAGACATTCCGTGACATCGCCTCAGTCGCTGTGGAAGACGGTATCGTTTTCGATTCGGCCAGCATTGAAGTTGAAGAAATTCGAAAATCGGCAGGTTATGCCGGAGCCCGGGTGATCGTTGCGGCGGAATTGGCAAGGGCACGCTGCAAGACGCAAATCGATGTCGGCTTTGGCGACGCCGTGACCCCTGGCCCAGTGGATGCTGTGTATCCGGTTTTGATCGCAGACTTTCCGGCGCCTCACCTGGGAACCTATCCGGTTTATACGGTCGTCGCCGAAAAGCTGCATGCCATTGAAATTTTGGGAATGACCAACAGCCGGGTTAAAGACTACCTCGACCTATTCGTTCTCCTGGAGCGCGAATCATTGGATCAAGTCATTTTGGCAAATGCGATAGCAGCCACTTTCAGTCGTCGAGGGACGACCGTGCCAACAGAACTGCCTATTGGTCTAAGCGACGATTTCGCCAATGATTCATCCCGCCAAGCGTTATGGGCTGCATTCCTCAGGAAAAATGGGTTGGATGCATTACCACTGCAACAAATAGTCACGGCACTTCGAGCCAAGTTGCACCCTGGTTTGTTAGACGCTGCATCAGTTTCTGTGTGACGCCATCGACTTAGCAAGTTACAAATCCTTCGAACTAGAGTTGCCCATGCCTGGTTGCCGACTCAAAGTAACACTTAGTGATTGGATGGACTCGCAGGTGTTTTCAGCAAGCAAACAGGTCAATTCCGAGCAAAACTTGACAAATATTTCACATTGTGATAAAGTGGCGACGCTCACAACACCGATCAGACGCAGTTTTTAGCTGTTTTCTGACCCTCCCCAGCCTTACATAGCGTCCTGTAAGGCTCTCCTTTTCTTTCCGATTTTTGGTCACTCGCCGTGTCACAACGGCTGGTGCTGACCACTCACGTCGGTCGTTTTCGTTCAGTTTGAGTTTTTTACGGTTGCCATAAACAGGCGGGGAAAGGTGTGTGCATGTTGGTCGCCACAAATTCGGCTTGAATTGATGCTGATGGCGTGGTGGCTGTCTCAAAAAGCATCATCGGAGAAAAACCATGGCAAGTGCACTACTCAGCACCAAGAAGCCCATTAACACTGACACGCCAGCCTTCCCGCTGTTCAAGCTTGGTCAAGTCGTCGCCACACCCGGTGCCATTGACTTGTTAAGGTCACTGGCA
>JADKAW010000026.1 GCA_016719055.1 Candidatus Rhodoferax mariagerensis
GTGCCATGGTCGCCGGTGTGGTTGTTGATGGTGCTGGCCACCTGCCCATGCACTGTGCCGATTTGCTGCTCTGACATTGCTGATTGAACTCCCTTGAAATGCGTGCCGGTTTGTTATTTTTGTTTCGGCGTCGCTGGTTTGCCTGCGGGTGGCGGGGTGGGTGGCGGTGCGCCAAAACTCATGCCGCCGTGGTTGGTGATATCGCCCTCAATGTATTGGCCATGCAACGTGCCCACCCTGATGCCGGTCTTGGGCTTCTTTTCTTTAATTTCGCCACGCTTGGGGCTGTTGGCCGCTGTGGCGGCTATCTGGCGGATGCGCTCGCGGGCATCGGAGTGGGCGGCGCGGTAGTGGGCTAGCAGCTCGTCTTCATCAGGTCGATTGGCAGGGGCAGCACCACCGGTCTGGCCGGTCAGGATCACATTGATGTCGGCCCCGAAAGCCTCGCGCATCCGAAGCAGCGACGTGCCAGAAGGAAGGCTAGCACCGGCCTCCCATCCTTCCACAGCTTTTGAGCTGACACCAATGCGTTTAGCGAAACCAGATTGACTCAATTCGCCTCGCAACGCCCGGATTCGGATTCCAGAGCCAACAAAAATATTTTCACCCATGCAAGTTAATCTTGTAAAACAGAAGAAAACTTCTGTATGATTCACACCATCAAAACGCTAACCGCTCCTACAACCACCACCAAAGGCCAAAAAATGATCTCAATCCCTTTGAACTCAGGGCCGGCACAAGCCAGGAAATACCTCATGCAACAGGGTCAGAAGCTGGCCCGGTGGGCTGCCGGTTGGGCTGCGCAATACCAGGCGGGCGAATGCCCAGCGGCACACAGCATGCCTCCTCAAGAATCGCCAGCGCGTCATCCATACCCTCAGAAGCTTGCGAGTCGGCTTGCTGCGCTTGATTTTGGGAGCCAAGCCGCGTCCATTGCTCTCGGAACACGCGCGCAAAAGCCGCTGGCTGCGGGTGTGACTCCACCAAGGCGGCTACGGCGCAAAGCAATACCGCGTTCTGCGCTAACTGGTATTCGAGTTCGCCGCCTATCCCGCGAATTCGCTGCTCGTGGTTTTCCAGTGAAAGCATGACATCCCTCTTTATTGACAACACCAAACCACACCATTCTATGAACAAACTACGCACCCCCGACGAGGCCAAAGCGTGGCTGGCCTACCAGGGCATCAGCGCCGCCGAGTTCTGCCGCGAACACCGCCTGCCCACCAGCCTGGTGTATGAAATCTTGAACGGACGCAAGCGCTGCCTGCGCGGCATGAGCCACAACATTGCCGTGCTGCTGGGCATGAAAGCCGGTGTGGTCACCACCCGCCCGGCCCGAGTGGCCGGTGCCCCGCGCAACAGCGGTGCCGTCCAGGCTGAGGCCACAGCCGCAAGTCCGCCCAAATTCACCCCCACCCGAGGCCGATGCCATTGAGGCTGGTTTGCGAAAAACCGGTTTTGACGAACAGGGCTGCAGCCTGCAACCCCAACCCATCCTTGGCGGCGACTAGGTGCCCGCTGACCCAGTGCTTAGCGGCCATAATGCCCAGCAGATTTCGGATTGCCTGGTGGCGGCATCCATCCGGCGCAATGGCAAACACCTGCTTACTCCTGAGCGTGCGGCGGCCATGCTTTCAGCATATCAAGCCGCCGATACAGCATCTTGCGCGCTTCCAGCAGCGCCTGCGTCTCGTGAAAATCTTCCGCTTGGCCAGCCCGGCCGGGACACACATCTCTCGCCATAGCGGTGCAAGCGATGCAGCAATGTCAGGCTGCGACTTCAGCAGCAGCGGCATCAAGTCTGCCAGCGCAGCAAACACGCCATTGCTCCAGTCGTCCAGTACATCAATCTGCTGACGCAGCGGTGCCACGGCCTTCTCAACTTCTTGCTGCACCCAAGCAGTGGTTTCGGGGGTTGTTGTCATGATGGTCAATCTCCATTGGTTGGTTTCGGTGTCCACACTTTGCGCCCCAAAAACGCCAAACCGCATTTCCAGCCCGGCCATTTGTTTCGCAGCCCTTTTTGCAACACCCCAAGAGGCCTTCCAATGACCCGCCGCAACTGGAAACGCGAGCACGCCACCAGCACCATTGAGGCCCTGCGCCTGTGCAAAGAGTTTGCGCAAGAGAAAAAGAACCTGTCCATTGAGCGCATTGCCGACCGCATGGGCGCCAGCCACGACAGCCTGTACAAGTGGCTTGCCGGTGGCACCCTGCCACTCATCAAGCTGCCCGCTTACGAGCTGGCCTGTGGCTGCCACTTCGCCAGTGAGTTTTTCGCCATCACCGCTGGCAAGGTGCTGGTGGACCTGCCCACCGGGCGCACCGGCAACACCGCCAGCATGGTCGAGTTCAACACCGGCTTTGCCCAGGCGCTGCAACTGCTCACCAACTTTTACGCCGCCCCGGCCAAGACAGACCCCACCGCAACCTTGGCCGCCCTGTCTGCCCACATGCAAGAGGTGGCCTACCACCAAGCCAACGTGTCCCATTGCGCCACCCCTGAACTGGACTTTGAATCATGAAAACCCCCCGCTTCACCCCCGCCGACATTGCCGCCCTAGAGTCCGGCCTGGCCCTGCGCCAGCAGCAGGTCGACACCCAGTGGCAACTGGTGCGCCGCCTCATGGCCGCCGCCTTTGACGGCGCCCGCGAGCCCCGCAGCCCCGCCTACCAGGCCGGTGTGCGCGCTGCGCTGGCCCACAAGCTGTGCGGCACCCCCAAAACCCTACCCTTTGACATGGGCACCGCCCAGGCTGACGCCTGGCTGGCCGGCTGCGATGAGGCCTACGCCATTCTCAAACAACGCCTGCAACCCCAGCCCGCCAGCGTATGAACACCGACGACATCCACCACGCCATAGACCGGCAAGTCCCCGCCATGCGCCAGCGCGGCTTCACCATTGGCACCACTGCCGGGCAGATCAGCATCCCCCCGGGCTGGATCGCTGACCGCATGGCTGATCACCTCACCCGCGCCCTGCAGTGCGAGCTGCTCTATGAGACCAAAGACCGCTACCACCAGCAGCCCAGCGTCCAAGGGCCAGACACATTGCTTAACCGGCGCAAGGCAGACCAGCATGACCACTGACACCCCCACCGCCGCCAAGCTCAACGACGCCATTCGCAAAACCTGCGAACTGTTTCGCCTGCTGGCCGGCCACGAGCTGCTCGGCTTAGCCCCCGGCGAGATTGCCAAAGGCCTGAACGTCAGCGCTCCCTGGGTCAGCGTCAACCTGCCCGCCATTGCCCTAGAGACCGGCTTTGTCGAGCGCGTGGACGGCACCAACCGCTGGCGCCTGGGCGTGCCCCTGGTGCGCATTGCGTTTGCCGTCAGCGCTGAACTCAATGCCGCCAAACGCCGCCTGGATGAAGTTGGCAACCGCTATCAGATCACCCCTTAACACCACTCAGAAAGATATTGCCCCATGGCCAAGTTACCGACCCCCGCCGCAGAAATCATTGATGTCCCGATGAACGAGGCCCTGCTAAGCGAAGACATTCAGGCCCGCAACAGCCTGGCGCTGGCCACTGCCCAGCAAGCCAGCGCCGTGCGCGCCGTCGCCCTGCAAATGGGCTATGCACTGCCCGCCGACTGCACCGACCCCGACCTGATTCAGCGTGACATCAGCGCCAACATGCGCCGCAGCGTTGAGGCCTGCCTGGAAGTGGGCAAGGGCTTGCGCGTGCTGAAAGAGGCTTGCTCCCACGGCAACTTTTTGGCGCGGTTGGATGTGCTGGGCATTGATGACGCAGTCGCTCGAAGTTCATGCAGGCGGCTCAGAAATTTTCAAATCGTCGACGTCGAGGCATTTGACTCAGGCAGTCAAAAACCAGTCTCAGTTATTCGAGCTGCTGATCCTGGACGATGCACAGATAGAAGAACTCGAACTCACCGGCCAGACTGGCGAGCTGGCTCTGGACGACGTGGCCACCATGAGCGTCAAAGAGTTGCGCAAGGCCGTGCGTGAAGCCAAGCAAGAAAAAGAAGCCACCGAGAAACTGCTCGAAAACAAAAACAAACAAATCGACAAACTCAGCCGCCACATTGCCAAGGCCACCCCAGACCAGGTGCTGCTGGAGCTGCAAAAAGAGGCCACCGGTTTCACCAATGAATCGCTGACCTGTGTGCAGGGCCAGTTGCGCCAGGCCTTCATTGCCATCAAGAACCATGGCGGTGGCAGCGCCGACCACACCCTGTTCATGGCCGCCCTGCTGGGTCAGGTGCAGGCCGAGGTGGCTGCGCTGCGCGATGAGTTCAACCTGCCCGACATCAGCCGCGCCCGCGACCAGGAGCTGGCCGCCGAAATGGCGCAGTGGATGCCTGCCAAGTAACCAAACTAAAGCCATGGCACTCAACCCCGCAACCGTGGCACGCCTGGTGCAGTTGGCGCAAGCCACCGCCAGCGCGCCACGCGGCCACAAGCAGGCGCTGTATGTGGCTGCCTGCGCCGAGCTGGGTGTCAGCCTGCCCACCGTGCACCGTTACCTGGAACAAGTTACCGTGAAACCCATCCGTAAACAACGCAGCGATGCCGGGGCCGTGGAGCTGATCCGCGACGACGCCAAAGCCATCAGTGCCCTGCTGATGACCAGCGCCCGCAAAACCGGCAAGCGCCTCATGAGCATTGGCCAGGCGGTCGACATCCTATTGGCCAATGGCGAGATCAACCCCTTTGCCCTGGACCCGGCCACCGGTGAGCTCACCCGCCTGAGCGACTCAGCCATTGCCAGAGCACTGCGCAGCTACGGCATGCACCCTGACCAATTGAACCGGCCCACCCCGGCCGTTGAGCTGCGTAGCCTGCACCCCAACCACGTCTGGCAAATTGACGCGTCTTTGTGTGTGCTGTATTACCTGCGGGCCCAAAGCGCCAAAGAGACCGGTCTGCAAGTGATGGACCGCACCCAGTTCTACAAAAACAAGCCCGCCAACCTGCGCGCCATTGAGGCCGACCGCGTCTGGAGCTATGAGGTCACAGACCACTACAGCGGTGCCATCTTTGTCAACTATGTCATGGGCGCTGAAAGCGGCACCAACCTGGCCGAGAGCTTTATTGGCGCCATCCAGAAGCGCGACGGGGACCCAATGCACGGCGTGCCTTTTAACCTGATGATGGACATGGGCAGTGCCAACACCAGCGGCCTGTTTGGCAACCTGGCCCGCCGGCTGCAGGTGCAGTTGCACGCCCACAGCCCGGGCAATGCGCGAGCCACCGGGCAAGTGGAAAAAGCCCGTGACCTGATTGAGCGCAGTTTCGAGAGCAGCCTGCGCCTGCAGCCGGTAGCCGACCTGGCCGCGCTCAACACCGTAGCCCAGCGCTGGGCCTGCTGGTTCAATGCCAACAAGCTGCACAGCCGCCATGGCAAAACCCGCTTTGACCTGTGGCTGACCATTGCCAGCGAACAACTGCGCGTGGCGCCGCCCGCGGCCCTGTGCTTTGAGTTGTTGAGTGAGAAGGTAGAAACCCGCAAGGTGGCCGATAACCAAACCGTCTCGTTCAAAGGCCACACCTATTGTGTCAAGACGGTGCCGGGCGTGATGATTGGCGAGAAGCTGCACATCACCGTCAACCCCTACGTGGCAGACGCGGCCCAGGTGCTGCTTAAAGATGCCGACGGCCATGAAACCCTGCACAGCATTCCATTGCTGACGCGTGATGAGGCTGGCTTTCTGGACCGGGCTAACGTCATTGGTGAAGACTTTGCCCGCCCCGCCGACACGCTGCTCGATACCAACCGCAAAGAGGTGACACGCTTTGCCTATGACGCCACCACCGACGATGAGGCCGAGGCCCGGCGCAAGGCCGGTGTGGTGCCACTGGGCAGCCGCATCGACCCCTACAAGGTGATTGAACAGGCACCCAAGCGCAGCTTCATGCCCAGGCAGGGTGCAGCCCTGGTGCCCGCCGTCACCACCACCAGCACGGCGCAGGCCATGCGCATCCTCACCCAGTTCGAGGCTGCCCAGGCCCTGCGCGCCATGGGCCTGGTGCTCACCCCCGAGCTGGTCGCCACCCTTAAAACCCTGCACCCCGATGGCGTGCCTGAAGACCAGTTGGATGCGTTGAAAGACCGCCTGACGGTGCGCCGTGGCCTGCGTGTGGTCAACGGGGGAAGCGTATGAGCCGCAAACCCGGCGCAAACGCGTCAAACCCTGTTGCAAAACGTCCCAAACAACTAATTGATACCAGCATAGCCATGACCCCTGAAAACAGCTTCAGCGCCTTGCTAAAAGAGTTTGGCATACCGCAGTCAGATTTATGCCAGGTCACCGGCCTGGGCCGCTCCGTCATCAGCCGGATTTGCACGCATGGCATCTGGCCCACCTTTCACCACATCCAGGCCCGCCAGGCCATTGATGCCTACCTGGCCCACCGTGGCCTGACCCCCAACCAACTGCAGCGCCTGATGCACGCGCTGCATAAAAAAGTTGGCCCCAGCGTGCTACCAACACCTGAGGCCGTTCCCGTGAGTCCCGCAACTGAAAACCAAACCGAAACTGTAAAGGAAGACCCTATGTTACTGGCAAACGCCGGCCTACGCCCCGAGACGCGCGCGCACTTCAAGCTCTCGCGCAACCCCTTCATCGACGACGTGCAAAGCCCCGACGACGTCTTTCAAACCCCCAGCGTGCGCTACATCCGCGCCGCGCTTACCGACTGCGCCCTGCACCATGGCTTCATGGCCGTGGTGGGCGAGTCCGGCTCGGGCAAAACCACCCTGGCCGAAGACCTGCAAGAGCGCATCCGCATTGACGGGCGCCCCATCACCGTCATCAAGCCCTATGTGCTGGCCATGGAGGGCAACGACGCCCGCGGCAAAACCCTTAAAAGCAGCCAGATTGCCGAATCAATAGCCTGCGCGCTAGACCCGTCAGTGCGCCTGCGCAGCAGCTCCGAGGCCCGCTTTCGCCAGCTCCACACCCTGCTGACGGCCAGCCGGCGCGCCGGCCAGCGCCACCTGCTTGTCATCGAAGAGGCGCACTGCCTGCCCATCCCCACCCTCAAGCACCTCAAACGCTTTCTGGAGCTTAAAGACGGCATGCAGCGCCTGCTGGGCATCGCCCTGATCGGCCAGCCCGAACTGCGTGAGCGCCTGAACGGCCAAAACGCCGAGGTGCGCGAGGTGGCCCAGCGCTGTGAACTGGTCGAGCTCGAACCCATTGACACCGAGCTTGAGGGCTACCTGCAGCACAAGTTTGCCCGCTTTGACCTGCGTCTGTCAGACGTGTTCACCGCAGACGCTTTTGATGCCATGCGCGCCCGCCTGATCCACCGCCCGCGTGGCGGCACACCCGCCGACGTGCGCAGCCTGTGTTACCCCCTGGTCGTCAACAACCTGGTCTGCCGCGCCATGAACGCCGCCGCCAGCGTGCCCTGGCCGCAGGTGGACGCGCAAGTGATTGCGGGGTGCTGAAATGGACAATACAAGCAGTGGCCGAGCGCAGATCTGCTGCCCGTGCCCAGACGGTACGCGGACTGGCCGCTGACCCAGTGTGGCGCTTGGTCAGCAACAGCAGTAGCAGTTGCTGCGCCCATCGCCGCTTCATCGACCACTGGCCCCACGCCCGGCGGCCAGCAGCGCCCTGAACCCTGACCAGATGAAAAAACACTACCACCCCGCCAGCCTGGTGACCGCAACCTGTGACTGCAAGGGAAGCGCTGGGCGCTGACCAGTGCCCCGACTGTGACCGCGCCCCGCAGCCCACCCACCCCTTTGCCCCCGGTGTCATCCAGGGCCCCGACCTGCCCATTGTGTTCATGGAACCTGACGACGACGCCCCCCTGCTACCCCTCACCCTGGCCGACGCCGTCTGGCTGCTGGGCACCGTGGCCGTGCTGGGCTTTGTGGCCGGCTGGCTGGTGGAGCGCTTGGTATGAGCGCCACCGACCTGAGTTGCCCAATATGTGGCACCACCTTAAGCATGGAGCACCTGCTGATCAACGCCGACGACCGCGCCGCCGTGCTGCGCCTGATCAGCTTTAGCACCAGCATCGGCGCCAGCGTGGGCCAATACATCCGCCTGTTTGACCCGCCCAAAACCCGCCTGACCATGCGCAAGCAGGTGCGCATCGTGCTGCAGTTGCTGCCCGACATAGAGCGCCGTGCCATCACCCACCGCGGGCGCGACTGGGCCGTGCCGCTTGCGGTGTGGGAGGCCGGCATCGACCAGATGCTGCAAGCGCGTGACGCCGGCCGGCTAGACCTGCCCATGAAAGGCCATGGCTACCTGTACGCCATATTGGTCGCGCTGGCCGACAAGGCCGAGGCCAGCGTAGAGGCGCAAAGCCTGGCCACAGCCCGCAGCGCTGCCCCACGGCAAGACACCGTCACGGTGCGTGGCCAGCCCATGCCCATGGGCCAGGCGCTGGCGCAAGTCTATGGCGGGCGCGACCCCGCGCTGGCCCGGCTGGACGCCGAAGCTGGCACCGCTGCCCCCATGCCCGATGCCGTGCGAGCCAAGTTGGCCGCCCTCAAAAACTCTGGAGCCAAACCCTCATGCTGATCACCCGCCCACACCACGCCAGAAACCCCGCCGTGCTGGCGCTGCTCAAGCTGGTCAACCAGCGTGGCCAGTGCAGCGCTGCCAAGCTATATGCCCAGTTTTGCCAGGACCCGGCCAACGGCCAAGAGCGCCGGCGCCTGGCCCTGCGGCTCTCTTACCTGGTCATGACCGAGCAGCTGTGCCGCCAGGGCCGCGGCCAAACCGCGCAGTACTGGCTAGGCCTGCAGGCCGGCGCGCCCACCGGGCGTGCCGCCACCCGGCCACCCGGCCACCCGCCCCTGCCCGACTTGCCACCCTATGTAAGCCAGTTCGCCAACCCCACCACCACCCCAGCCCCCAGCTACAACAGCATGGCGGCCCCGCCCTGGGTGCCGCCCCCCGGCCCGGCCCTGCGCCCTGGTGCGCTCGACTACCAGCGTTATGCCAGCCACGGCCACCGCTGCTGATTTTCTCCACCCGAAAGGACCTTTTAAAAATGGCTACCCGCATCAAATCCAAAACCCTGGCCGCCGTGCCGCAAAGCAAAAACGACTGCGCCGAATCCATCCGCATCATGGGCGACCTGCAGCGCGACTTTGAGCGCAACCGCGCCGCCATGAACGACGCCATTGCCGCCATCACCCAAGAGCACCAGCCCTTGCTGGCGGCTTTAAGCGAGCGCATCCAGGCGCTGCAAACCGGCGTACAAGCCTGGTGCGAGGCGCATCGTGTCGACCTGTGCGGCCCGGACGACAAGCTGGGCAAAACCGCCAACCTCATCACCGGCGAGGTGGCCTGGCGCATACGCCCACCCAGCGTGCGCATCACCGGCGCTGACAACGTGGTCGACACCCTGCAGCGCATGGGCCTGGGCCGCTTTGTGCGCGTCAAGGCCGAGCCTAACAAAGACGCCATGCTGGCCGAGGCCGACGCCGTGCGCGGCATTGGCGGCATCTCCATCGACAGCGGGGTGGAAGACTTCATCGTCACGCCCTTTGAGGCCCAGGCCGAGGTGGCCTGAATGGCTGCGCCCGCCACCCGTCAAAGCCAGTTGGCCGCCATTCACATGGCGCAGCACGTGCTGGGGCTGTCGGCTGACGACGCGGTGTCGGTCAAGCTGCAGGTCACTGGCGTGGCCAGCGCGGGCAGCATGACTGCCCCGCAGCGCAAGGCCTACCTGGCGCACCTAAGCGCGGCGCAGCAGCGCGCCGGCCTGATTGCCCCACGCCCGGGGCAGCGCCCGGGGCCGCGCCCGCCACTGCAGCGCAGCGTGGACGACGCTGATGACGAGCGCTGGTGCAAGGCCCGTGCCCTGTGGCATGCGCTAGCCCATGCCGGTGTAGTGCACACCAACACCGACGCCGCGCTGGCCACCTACGTCAAGCGCCAGACCAAGTGTGACGCCTGGCGCTTTCTCAACAGCTACCAGGTCAACACGGTGATTGAAGCGCTTAAAAAATGGTGCCTGCGCGCCCACGTGCCCACCGACCCCCAACCCCGGAGCTAAGCTGCCCATGACCACATCCAACCCCGAAGACGGCCGCATGGCCCAGCGCCGCCACGAGCTATTTACCGACCTGATTGCCCTGCTGGAGCGCCAGTTGCAAGAAAACGGTGTGGCCCCCACCGAAGCCACCCTGATCGCCAGCGACCTCGCCGACCGCCTGGCCGACCACTGGGGCGGGCAAAACCTCACCTTCCCCAAAGACTACCGGCGCAAGCTTAGCCGCATCGAGATCGAGATTTACGACGCCTTCAAGGGCCACAACCTGGGCGAAGTGGCGCAGCGCTTTAACATCAGCGAACGCGGCCTGCGCAAGCTCATTGCCCGGGTTAAAAAACGCCTCAACGCCCATGGCAACCAGATCGGCATCTTTGACGTGCCAGCGCCCCCGTCCGCCTGACCGCCCCGCAAGTTCTGCCCTGGTTCCAATGACATCGTGAAAGCAGCCCGGCACAGTACCGGGCATGCCACAAAACACCCCGTCTCCCGCAAAGCTTCAAATCTTCCGCCCCGGCCGCCACACCGCCATGAGCGGCGCACAGCTACAGTTTTCTGAAGCCGATCTACAGCAAACTGTAGCCGCTTATGACCCCGCCCGCCACGAGGCCCCGCTGGTCATCGGCCACCCCGCGCACGACCTGCCCGCCTATGGCTGGGTGCAGTCACTCAGCTTTAACGAAGGCGCCCTGGACGCCACGCCCGCCCAGGTCAACCCCGACTTTGCAGAAATGGTGGCGGTCGGTGCCTTCAAAAAAATCAGCGCCAGCTTCTACAGCCCCACCAGCCCGGCCAACCCGGTACCCGGCGTGTACTACCTGCGCCATGTGGGCTTTTTGGGTGCCCAGCCACCCGCCGTCAAAGGCCTGCGCACGCCCCAGTTTGCCGACCCCGAAGACGGCGTGCTGACCTTTGAATTTACCGAACCCCTTTACCCACCCCAGGAGCCCACCGTGACCCCAGAAGAGAAAGCCGCCCTAGAGGCAGAAAACACCCACTTGCGTGCCGAGCTGGCCGCCAGCCGCGCCGCCGCTGTGCACGCCGCCAATCAGGCCTTTTGCGAGTCCCAGCCCGGCGTGCTACCGGCCTGGCGCGAGGTGGCCTGCGCCACGCTTGACCATTTTGCGGCACAGCCAGCACCCGTCGAGTTTGGCGAGGGCGCTGCCAAACAGCCCCTGGCCGACCAGTTCAAGGCCATGCTCAGTGCCCTGCCAGCCCCGGTGCAAACCGGCGAATCAGCCACCAGTGCCCGCGCCGCCGCACTTCAGGCAGCGCCAGACGCCACCGACGCCCAGTTTGCCGAAGCGTCCGACCCCGCGCGCCTGCTGCAGCACCAGGCCATCCGCGCCCACATGGCCGCACACCACACCGACTACGCCACGGCAGCACATGCCGTCATTCAGTAACTTTTTTAACTTTTTTTTAAGGAGCTTTTCACATGAGCCGTTTAAGCAAACTGCGGGTGGTTGACCCGGTCCTGACCAGCCTGGCCACCGGCTACAGCAACGACCAATTGGTAGGCGACCAGCTACTGCCCTTTGTACTGGTCGAAAAAGAGGGCGGCAAGATACCGCTGTTTGGCAAAGACCACTTCAAGGTCTACCAGACCGAGCGCGCCCTGCGTGCCAAGAGCAACCGCGTCAACCCCGACGACATTGGCGAGGTGGACGTCACGCTTGACGAGCACGACCTGGAATACCCCATTGACTACCGCGAAGACGCCGAAAGCGCCTTCCCCCTGCAGGCCCGCGCCACCAACGCCGTGGTCGAGGGCATCCGCCTGCGGCACGAAAAAATGGTGGCCGACCTGGTGCAAAACCCCGCCAATTACGCTGCTGGCAACAAGCTTGCGCTGTCTGGCACCAGCTGCTTTACCGACGGCACCAACAGCGACCCCGAGGGTGTGGTAAGCGACGCCAAAGCCGCCGTGCGCGCCAAGGTCATCAAAGAGCCCAACACCCTGGTCATAGGCTACGCCGCCTGGCTCACCCTCAAAAAGCACCCCAAGCTCAAAGCCATCCTGAGCGACAGCCGCCCGCGCCTGGTGCAGCTGGCCGACCTGCGCGAAATCTTCGAGATCCCCAACATTGTGGTCGGCCGCGCCGTCATGGCCAGCGACGCCGGTGTCACCAGCGACATCTGGGGCGACAACCTGGTGCTGGCCTATGTGCCCGGCGCTGGGGGCGGTGCGCGCAGCCCGTATGAGCCCAGCTTTGGCTACACCCTGCGCAAGCGTGGCAACCCGGTGGTCGACACCCGCACTGAGGACGGCAAGCTCGAACTCATCCGCAACACCGACATCTTTCGGCCGTTTTTGCTGGGTGCCGACGCCGGCTACCTCATCACCAACACCAACGCGTAAGCGCTGGGCCCCACCCATGGCCTCCAAAAAGACCGCATCTACTGTCTTGCCCCCTGCCCCGCTGGGGCAGGGCAGGGGTGAGGGCCTGCGCTACCTGGTAGGCCCCACCCCCATCCTGCATGGCGGCGTGCTGTACCCCCCAGGCAGCCCCATAGACCTTAGCGCACCCCAAGGCGAGCGCCTGCACCTCATCCCCTACGAAATTACCCCCACCACCTCACTGGAGTAACCTGAATGCGTACTGAAAAAATCTTGCTGGTCGTCACCATCACTGCTGCTGCTGCACTGCCCCGCTTTCGCCTGGTGACCTATGCCGGTGCACCGGCTGTGGCGGTTGACCGCGCCCTGGGCGTGCCCGTCACCGACTTTGACACCGGCGAGCAAGCCGGCATCGCCACCCGTGGCGAGCTGCTGGTCGAAGCCGGTGCCGCCGTCGCCGTGGGCGCGCAGGTGCAGAGTGATGCCAGTGGCCGCGCCATCACCCTGGCCGCCGGGGTGGCCTTTGGCGTGGCCCGCGACGCCGCTGCAGCCGCCGGCGAAATCATCCGCGTGCTGGTCTAATTTTCAAATGCCCTACGCCACCGTAGACGACCTGCTGCAAGCCGCCACCGGCAGTTGGGCTGACCTGGCGCAACGCGCCGCGCTTAGCCCGCTGGTGGACGCCGACTTGCTGGCCGCCACCGTGGCCCAGGCTGACCGCAGCGCCTGGACCGCCCCCGCGCAAGCCGCCGCCGACGCCGCCGTGCTGCGTATGGCGGGGGCGCTAGAGCGTGCCAGCGCCCATGCCGACACCTACCTGTTTCCCCGCTACCGCACCCAGATGCCGCTGCCCCCCGACCTGGTGGCCGGCAGCGCCCTGCCTGCGGTGGTGGCGGCAATAGCCTACAAACGCCTGTACGGTGCTGCCGTGCCAGACGAGGTGCGCAAGGGCTGCCAGTGGGCTGACGACTACCTGCGCGACATCAGCAAGGGCGTGGTCAGCCTGGGCGCGGTAGATGCCAGCGTAGCGCAAGCCCCCGGCCATGTGGTGAGCCGGGTACCCGCCAAAGCCTTTGACTGGGACGGGTACTAGGCCATGCTGCAAAACCTGCTGGCCCTGGAGCCCGAGCTCATGGCCCACCTGGTGCAGGCGCTTGCGGGCGTCAGCCCGGCGGTGCATGTGCTGTGCGCGGCCGACCTGGCTGACGTGCGTGAAGAGGTGCAGCTCACCCCGGCCGTGCAGGTGATCTACCACGGCACCCGCATTGTGCAGAGCCGCAGCGACGGCCGCGCCGCCCGCATCAGCCAAACCTGGCTGCTGGTGGTGGCCACGCGCAATGTGCGCGGCCTTAAAAGCGGTGCCGATGCCCGCGCCAGCGCCGGTGTGCTGGCCGCCACCGTGGCGCGCGCCGTCATGGGCTGGCGTGCCCCCAGTGCCGCCACGCCCTTTGTGCTGGCAGACGCCCCCGCGGCTGGCTACAGCGCCGGCCATCAGTACCTGCCCTTAGGCCTTGAGGCCGAGCTGGTGCTGCAACCCTGATTTTTTTAACCCGTTCACCCCCCTGAAAGCCCATCATGACAGACACCGTTTACTACCCCTACCTTGGCTCCGGCAAAATCTACGCCCGCACCCAGGGCTCCGCCGCTGGCCTTATGGAGCTGGGCAACGCCAGCAAACTTGAGCTTTCCGTCAAAGAAGACAAGCAAAAGCTCAAGGACTTCAGCAAACCCGGTGGCGGCACTTACAGCAGCGTCAGCCGCATCTCTGAGGCCACCCTGCAAATGACCCTCAACGACCTCAACAAAACCAACGTGGCGCGCGCCGTGTTTGGCACCGAAGTTGCCGTAACCGGTGCCACCATCGTTGACGAAGCCGTCACCGCTTACAAGGGGGCCATCTGCCCGCTGCTGCACCCCAACCCGACAGCGGTTACCGTATCGCACACCACGGGCACGCCAGCCTACACCGCCAACGTTGACTATGAAGTGCGCGCCGGCGGCATTTACATCATCCCCGGCGGCGTCATCACAGACGCCCAGGCGCTCAAGGTGGACTACACCTTTGCCGCCTATGACAAGGTCGAAGCCATGACCAGCGCGTCCATCCTGCTTGAGCTGCACTTTGAGGGCTTGAACGAGGCCAACAGCGGCAAGCCGGTGATTGTGGACATCTACAAAGCCCAGCTCAGCCCCACCAAGGCGCTAAGCCTGCTGGGCGACAAGTTTGCCGATCTGGAAGTAGAGGCCGAAGTGCTGGCCGACACCAGCAAGACTGGCGCGGGCATTAGCCAGTATTTCCGGGTCAAGCTGGCGTAGTCTTAATCCCTTTGGGGTAGGGGTGTGTGGCTGGGGGGGTCAAGGCAATATGACTGGCCCCTGATCCCATCGCCCGGTCACCAGCCCCCAGGCATACACCGCCCCCAGCAGCCCCATACCGCTCAGGCACAGCAGCCCCACAAACAGCAGCGGCGGCCAAAACACCAGACCGGCCACCAAAAAAAATGCGGCACCAACTGACAGCAACGCAAGCAATAGCATCATGAGTGACAACCGGGTTGAGATAAAAGTTAATGCCAGTGTAGACGGCGCGCCCGACATTGACAAGCTCTCAGGCTCACTCAGTGGCATTGACCCGGCTGCCCGCACTGCAGAGGCCGGTACCCGCAAAGCCGCCGATGGCTTTGATGCCATGGGCACCGCCGCACTCAAAATCAACAACATCAAGCAGCTCATAGGCGACATGGTCAGCGTGCTGGGTGGTGTGCCCGCTGACGTCCTCAAAACCGCCGACGCCTACAACAACCTGGCCGCCCGCGTGCAGCTGGTCACCGGCACCGGCCCTGCTTTTGAAGCCGCCTTTACCGGCATTGCCGAAGTCGCCCAGCGTACCAGCAGCAACCTTGAAAGCACCGGCCTGCTGTTCACCAAGCTGGCCGAAGCCGGCAAGAGCATGGGCATCGGCCAGGCCGAAGCCCTGAAGCTGACCGAAACCGTCAACCAGGCCATCCAGCTCAGCGGGGCCAGTGCTGGTGCCAGCGACGCCGCCATCATCCAACTGGTGCAAGGCCTGCAAGGTGGCGTACTGCGGGGTGATGAATTCAACAGCGTCATGGAGCAAAGCCCTCGCCTGGCCAAAGCCCTGGCAGACGGCCTGGGCGTCACCACCGGTGAGTTGCGCAAAATGGCCGAAGCCGGGCAGCTCAGCAGCGATGTGGTCATCAAATCCCTGCAAGGCCAAAGCGCCGCGGTGGCCACCGAGTTTGCCAAACTTCCGCCCACGGTAGGCCGCGCCCTTGAGAACCTGTCCACCAGCTGGACCTTGTACGTGGGAGAAACCGACAAGGCTACTGGTGCCAGCAAAGCCGCAGCCACCGTCATCAGCGCACTGGCAGGCAACCTCAGCACCCTTGCTGGCTACCTGATCGACGTGGGCCAAGCTGCAGCCGCCTTTGCCGCCCTCAAACTGGCGCAACACTTTATTGGCATTGCCACGGCAGCCACCAGCAGCGCCGCCGCTGTGGTGGCCAACGCCACCGCCATCAACGCCGCGGGTGCAGCCAGCACCGCCGCAACGGCCAATGTAGGCAAGTTTGCCAGCATCCTGAGCAGCCTTAAAACCTTCTCGCTGATCGGCATCGTCACCAACTTCTCTGACATCGGCACCGCCATTGGCGAAGCCGCGGCCAAGCTCATGGGGTACAAAGACCGCACCAACGAGCTGGCCGCCGCCGACAAAACCGCCGCCACCATAGCCGCCGACAACGCCGCGCAGCGCCAGCGCATGGCCGAAGCCACCCAGGCTGCCATTGACAAGCAGTTTGAGCTGGGCAAAAGCGCCACCACGGCCATTGCCGAATTTGACAAACTCACCAAAGCTGGCGACACCACATCCGAGGCCATCAAAAAAATAGGCAAAGACTTTGACCTGGCCAGCGTGCCGGGCATCCGTAACGCCACGGCAGTGCTCGACAAACTTGTTGCCGACGGAAAAATAAGCGCTACCGAATTTCAAGCCGCCTGGGCTGATGCGCTCAAAGGCGTTGACCTGGCACAGTTTGAGGTGAAGGCCCGCGCCGCCTTCGCCGGCACCGCCCGCGAGACTGAACGCCTAGCCCAGGTGCTCGATGCCACCCTGCGTGAAAGCATCAAGCGCACCGGCCTTGACTTTGACCTGATCAGCGGCGGCATGAGCAAAGCCAGCATCAGCGCCATCAACGACACCGACGCCATGATCAAAGGCCTGGACCGCCTCAAGGCCATGGGCGTTGACACCGCGCAGGCCCTCACCGCCAGCCTGGGCAAAGGCATCAACACCGCCGACAGCCAAAAAGCCATCGAAGCCGTGCGCCTGCAAATTGAAGAAGTGCGCAAGGTGCTGGGTGACAAGGTGGCCGACGGCCTGCTCGACCAGGCCAAAACCAAGGCCACCGAACTCGGCGACGCGCTCGACAAATCCACTCCCGGCATCACCAGCCTGCGCGAGGCCATGAAAGAGCTTGGCGTCACCAGCGACCAAACCTTCAAGGACACCGCCGCCAAAAGCGCAGCGGCATACGGTGCCATGAAAGACAGTGGCACCGCCAGCATCCGCGAGCTGCAAGACGGTTTTAAAAAATATGCCGAGTCCGCCCTTGCTGCCAGCGGCGCGGTTGGCAGTAGTCAGCGCGCCATCACTGAAGCGGCGCTCAAAACCGAGGGGGCCATACGTGGCCTGTCAGTCGAATTTGACAAAAACGGCAAGATGGCGATTGACTCGCAGGCCAAAGCACAGGATGCGTTTCACGGCACCCGTGATGCTGTCGATGCGGTGACAACAGCCCTTGAGCGCCAAAACGCCGAGATTGAGCGCGGTATAGCCGCCGAGGAAAAAGCCCAAGACCTGAAAGACCGCAAACTCGCGCTGGACCAAAAAGCCGGAAGAACCCTGGTCGGCGTGAACTTTGACCAGGTTCCCACCTTCAAGACAGAAGTAGAGGCGCAGGCATGGCTAAAGGCTGATCAAGAGATGATGCAACGTAACGGCCCATCATCTGGCAGCGGCATCTCCAACGCAGTGCTTAACATGAAGAGGAATGAATACGACTTGCAACTGCAGTTTGCCAAAGACGCCGAAAAGACAGAGTTTGCAAATCAAGCGGCATCCGCTGGCTATTCAAGTTCCCAATCTTTAGGGTTGGCAGATGAGTACTTAAACCGCAGAAAGTCAGGCAGCGCTTCAGGCTCATTCTCAGACTTCTTGTCTCAAACAAGGGCTGGCGACAAAGCCGCACCTGCGCCCACGCCAGCCCAGACTACACCATCACCCGATGCCAAAACCCCAACATCGGCCAGCACCCAGAACCACACCTACACCGTCAACATCCCCAACTACGGCACGGTCAACGTGGCCAGCGCCAGTGATGCCAGCAGCCTGACCAACATCATTGACCAACTTGCCCGCGCCAAAGCCGCCGCCGGGGTCTGAGTACACACATGGCCATCACCCTCACCCACACCGCAAGCGCCACCACGCTAACCCTGCCAGACGCCCTCAACTGGGCAGACGAATACACCTGGAGCCCGGTGCAGCAAACCACCAGCTACACCACCACCGGCGCGCTGCTGATCGAAGAGGCCACCAAGCAAGCGGGCCGCCCCATCACCCTTGAGGGCAGCACCGAGCGCACCTGGTGCACCCGCGCCCTGGTCGACCAGCTCCACACCTGGGCACGCACCGCCGGCATCGTGCTGGTGCTCACCCTGCGCGGTGTTGCCCACAGCGTCACCTTTGACCACAGCCGCGAAGCCCTGCAGGGCCTGCCTGTGCTGTTTTATGCCGACGGCTCCATCGCCAGTGATGACTGGTATGTGCCCACCTTACGATTTCTGGAGCTCTAACCCATGCCCATCCTTGCAGGCGATATCAAACTGGTAGCCAGCCAGGTCATGAACGACGTGCCCGAGGGCGGGGGCGCGCCCACCAGCACCGTCATTGCCGACGGTGTCAGTAACGCCATCTTCCCCGACATCAGCGAGCTAGACCGTGCCGGTGGCCGGGTCAACCTGCGCAAGCTGCACGTCAGCGTGCAAACCGCAGACACCGACACCTACATGGGGTCCAACATCATTGTGGCCGAGCCGCCAGCCGACCCCAACGTCAGCGTCACTCTGTTCAGCACCGACAGCACCTTTGACCGCCGCACCGCTGCTGCCAGCCGGGTCGAAAGCTACCTTAACCGTGGCCCACTGTGGCCCGGCATCTTGTACGAAAACCACATTGCCGGCCAGCGCAGTGTGCAGATACTGCAAGAGGTCAGCACCGAGCTGCCCGCTATTGGTCAAACCCTGGTGCTGGTGCAATACGAGGGCCTGTCCAACGAGGTGCAGCAATACATCCGCACCACTGCGGTCGAAAGCGTCACCCGCACCTTTTACGACGACGGCGGCAACACCTACAACAAGGCCGTGGTCACACTGAGCATCAGCGACGCCCTGCGCACCGACTTTACAGGCAGCCCCGCCACCAAGGCACTCACCCTGGTCACCAATGCTGCCAAAATGCGCGACACCGTGGTGGCAGATGCCGGTACCTATGTGGGGGTTGTCCCCCTGTCGCAAACCGCCAGCATCGGCGACTTTACCGTCAACGCCACCAGCGTCTACAGCCAGCTGGTGCCCAGCGCCCAGACTGAGATACCCATCACCGACGTGCGCACCAACGGCCTGAGCGCCGCGCTGGTGGCCACCGGCGCGCCCGTGGTGCAAAGCATCAGCATGGGGTTTACCACCAGCACCAGCATGTTTGTCGGTGGCCCCATCTACCCCGGCAGCTTGAGCATCGTGCGCGACGGCGTGACCGCCACCGACGCAGGCGGGCTGCTGATCAGTGCCGCCGTAGAAGTGGGCCAGGTGGACTATGACAACGGCATCGTCAGCCTAAGCACTAACGTGTGGGGGTCAGGCGCAGGCACCCACACCGTTACCGCTACCCCCGCCACCGTGCCAGACCTGATCAGTCACCAGCGCGCCATTCGCGTTACCGCAGAGAGCCGCGCCCTCAACTACACCCTGGTCATGGTGGACGTGCCCGTGCCCCGCACGCTCAGCATCAGCTACCTGGCGCAGGGGCGCTGGTATGTGCTGCGTGATGACGGCACCGGCAAGCTCATTGGCATCAGCAGCGCCTACGGGGTCGGCACCCTCAACTACAGCACCGGCAGCGTCTAGCGTTACCCTGGGTGCCCTGCCCGATGTTGGCCAGCAGCGTCATTGCCAAAGCACAGTCAGGCCACCGTGGGTGCCAGCAACACCCTGCTGGCCAACACCGGGCGTGTTTACGTGCCCATCAACTCAGACGGGGCCTTGAGTGAGGAAAAAGGCAGCAAGTCCTATGCCCGCTCATCCATCACCGTCACCTGGAACGACGGCAGCGCCCGCACCGCCACCGAAAGCGGCCTCGGCGTGCTCACGGGCGACGCCACCGGCACCGTGGACTATGCCCTGGGCATCATCCGTATCAGCCCCAATGTGTTGCCGCCAGCGGTACGCTGTTCACCGTGGCCACCAACATTGCCACCGCCGCCACTGCCACCGCCGTTACCCTGGCCGGGGGCAGCATGGGTGCCACCAACATCACCCCGGGCAGCGTCAGCTTTGACGTGGACGTGATCTTCAACTATGCCCACAATGCAGAGGGCAGCTCCAAGCTGTCATTCAAACAGCGCTCCACCGTGCACCATGACACGGACGACGGCGCTGGCAACCTGCAGTGGTTTGACCGCCGTCAAAAGATACTGGCAGGCAGCATCAACTACAGTACCGGCGTGGTCACCTTTACCGGTGGTGCCTTCCTCAACACCGACATTGAAGGCCCCATCACCACCACCTATGCATCCTTTTACAGTTGGGCACACACCTGGGACAGCGCCGTCACCGACTTGGCAGGCACCCGCACCGTCACCATTGCCACCAGCGCAAACATCACCTACAGCAACACCGCAGGCACGGGCAACTCAGTTGCTGTAGCCGTCAGCCAGTACATTGCCCGCACCCTCATGGTGCCCGGCTACACCCTGCGTGGCGTTGGCTTTGTGCTGGGTGCCAGCCGCTACAGCCAGTTGACCGACGGCACCCTGCTGCAAGACATCAACCCACTCACCGGAGGCGGCACACCAGCGGGCAACGTCTCGGGCGCGCTCGGGGCTGTCTTCATCAGCGCCTGGCCCACGGGTGCCAGCTCGGCCCTGGTGGACTGGCGTGGCCTCATTGCCCCGCCCAGCGTGGGCACAGCCCCCGGTTCACCGCCTTTGCCAGCACCTTTCGCACTGCCAGCAGCCCCCTGCGCCCGGCCAGTGTCAGCGTGTTGGGCGCCATGCAAGACGGTACGGCCTTCAACGTCACGGCCGACACCAACGGCAAGATCAACGGCACACGTGTCAAGGGCCGGGTGGACTACCAATATGGCCTGGTCGAGTTGTATTTTGTCAACCCCGCCGGCGACCCGGCCCTGAATGTGGACCTGGCCTTTTTGGGTATCTCCGGTCTTACCACCACCCCGGCAGATTTGGCCATGCTGGCCAGCCTGCGTTACAACGCCGTGGCTTACAGCTACCTGCCGCTGGATGCTGACCTGCTGGGCATCGACCCGGTGCGCCTGCCCTCTGATGGCCGTGTGCCGATATTTCGCGCTGGCGGCTTTGCTGTGGTTGGCCACACCGGCTCCATCACCGCCACCGTTAGCAATGCCCAGGTTATCAACTGCGCCCGCGAGCGCCTAAGCCGCGTGCGTGTGCTGGGCCTGAATGGCAGCGTCATCAACACCGGCTACACCACCAACCTTGAGGCCGGCACCGTTACCTTCACCGACGTGTCAGGCTACAGCCAGCCGGTGACCGTGGAGCACCGCATCGAGGACATGGCCGTGGTGCGCGAGGCCCAGATCAGCGGCGAAATCACCTTCACCCGCGCCATCACGCATGACTACCCGCTGGGCAGTTATGTGAGTAGCGCCCTGGTGGCCGGTGACCTCAAGGCCCGCGTTTCGGTGCTGTTTGACCAGGGCACCTGGAACGGCACCACCTGGGCAGACACCCTTAGCGGCAATGCCGCCACCGGCACCTTTAACGACGTGCTGGCCCCCATCGTGGTGACCAACCAGGGCGCGCTGACTGAGCGCTGGGCGCTGGTGTTCACCAACACCACCAGCTTTAACGTGGTGGGCGAGCATGTGGGCGTGATCGGTACCGGCTCAATCAACTCCGAGCTGGCCCCCACCAACCCCGCCACCGCCGTGCCCTATTTCACCGTGGCCGCCGCTGGCTGGGGCCTGGGCTGGAGCACCGGCAACATCCTGCGCTTTAACACCGTCGGTGCCATGACCCCGGTATGGGTGGTGCGCACCGTGCAGCAAGGGCCAAACACCGGCACCGAGCATTCATTCACCTTGCTGTCTCGCGGCGACGTAGACCGCCCGTAACCCATAAAGGACACCCATGATCACCTACTTTGACAGCACCATGATTGGCGCGCCGCCATTGAGCGGAACCGCAGGAGCCATGCTGGGCGTGCTTGACGCCTGCCTGGTCACCGGTTTTGGTTTGCAAACCTGTACCAGCCTTACCGTGGTGGGCACCGTCGCCACCGCCGCCTTGCCTGCCGCACACAGCTTGCGCGTGGGTGCGTATGTGCGCATTGCCGGGGCCACCCCTGCCGGGCTTAATGGGGACTGGCCGGTGACCGGCGTCACCAGCCAGGGTTTCACCTTCACCACCAACGTAGCAGCAGGCACAGCCACCGGCACCATCACCAGCCGGCACACGCCGCTGGGCTGGGCCAAAGAATTCAGCGGCACCAACCTTGCCGCCTACCGCAGCGCAGACGTGACCGGTACCCGCATGCGCCTGCGCGTCGATGACACCGCCGCTGTGTCGTCCCGCGTGGTGGGCTACGAGGCCATGACCGACGTTGACACCGGCGCTGGCCCCTTCCCCACAGCCTTGCAAGCCTCTGGTGGCCTGCACTGGATCAAATCGACAGTGGCTGATGCATCGGCCCGGGCCTGGGTGCTGATTGGCGACAGCCGCTTGTTTTATCTGTATGTGGCAACGTACCTGCCCTACCAGGACCACGGCACCGCAGTGTGTTTTGGCGATTACAGCAGTGTGCGCCCGGGCGACCCCTATGCTTGCATGCTGACGGGCAAGACAGGCACTGAGGTCAGTTCAAGCTATGCAGATTTGGCAAAAGTACTCACCAGCGAACGCACACCACTGGAAGCATGTTTGGCCAAAAGTTATTCAGGCATTGGCTCGGCAGTTAACTTTTTTCCTAAATCCGCGTTTGCTATCACACATAATTCAAACAGCGGCACCGACATCTATTCAGGCCTGGGCCTGTCATACCCCAACGGGCCAGACAACGGCCTGATCACATCGCCCAAATACATCTTTTCCAACACGGCACTGCGCGGAAACTTTACGGGCTTGCTGCATACGCCCCAGAGTTGTCAGGCAGCGTTTGAAACCGGCGACATTGTGATTGGCACCGGCTCCCTGACAGGGCGCAAGTTGTTTTGCCTGCGCTCAGGCGGTGAACCGACGAATGTAAAAAACACCGTCAACACCGGCGCGGGGGTCGTGTTTATTGACATCACCGGCCCCTGGAGATAAGGCATGGCCAGCGCACGCTACTGGCGTATCACAGACGTTAGCGCCCACAGCAGCGCCTACCTTGAGCTGGGCGCGCTGGAGTTATGGGCCAGTGGTGCCAAACTCACCGCCACCCTGACGTGTGCCGTCGCCCCCGTCAGCGGGGCGCTGGCTAACCTGTCTGATGCCAACCTGGCCACCGCCGCCAAATGGCTCATCAGCCCCGGCCTGGCATTTGTCTTTGACCTTGGCAGTGCTGGCATCGTTGATGTACCGCGTTTTGGCGCAGTGTACCAACCTGAGTTTGTTGCCTCTTGCGCGCTGGAGTATTCAGACGACGCGCTCTCATGGCTGCAAGCTGCCAGCTATATTCAGGTGGTCTACCCCGGGTTTCAGACGCTCACGGAGATTGTCACCACGGGGTTTGTAGACCCCTACCCAAGCCAGGTTACGCTGCTGTTGCGTGGCGACGGCAGCAACGGCAGCACTACCTTTACTGATGACAGCGACACCCCCAAAACCGTCACCGGCTATGGCAATGCGCGCATCAGCACCTCTCAAAACAAGTTTGGCGGGGCCTCTATCTATCTAGACGGCTCAGGCGATTACCTTCAAACACCCCAATCAAGTGACTTTGCCTTTCCGGGGGACTTCACCATTGAATTTTGGGCATGGAAATCGGCAAACGGGGCCGCTGGCTACGACACCGCCATGACAACCGACACCAGCAGTGGCTCGGCCATCAACGGCTGGTTTGTAGAGCTTAGTGGCACACGTGGGTTTGTGTTTGCACATGCTAGTGCGACCGTTATCGAGTACGCCACAAATCCCAACAATTCAGCCTGGACTCACTGGGCAATTTCACGCACCGGCAATACCTTAAAAGCATTTAGGCAGGGCGTAGAAATATACACCGGCACAAACACCACCTCATTTTTAGCCAATGGGGTGTTTGGCGTCGGGGGCTCCAGTACGTCGCCAAGCTACCCCTATAACGGCTACATTGACGACCTGAAGATCACCAAGGGCGTGGGCCGCTATACCGCAGCGTTTGACCCAGAATTGTTAGGGTCCGGCTCGGTGAGCCTTCCCACCGAGCCGCCCAACTTTGTCACCAACCCTGCCGGCCAGGCAGACAGCCTAAGCACTGTCACCCTGCCAGACTTTGCCACCACCCTGCACGGCGCGGCCAATACCCTCAACCGAGGCGATTTATCAGGCTGGGGCCGCATCACCGGCACGGTAAAAGTTACGCCCGCCACCCCTGTAGCCCGCAGGGTGCGCCTGCACCGCGATGTAGATGGCCTGCTGGTCGATACGGTTTGGAGCGACCCCACCACCGGCGCCTACCAGTTTGACGACATCAACCCCGACTTTGCCTACACCGTGCTGTCTTACGACCACACCGAGGCTTTTCGCGCCGTGGTGGCCGACCGCGTGTTGACGGAGCCCATGTAAATGCTGGCCATCTCCACCGCGCATAACAACGCCCGCCTGCAGGGCACCATCACCTTTGCCGACACCGGCGTGCTTAACAGCCGCATCATGCTGTATGCCAATACGCAGCCCGCGCCGGGGGCCGCGCCGGGCGACACCCCGCTGGTTGAAATACTGCTGACCAAGCCCTGCGGGTCCATCGTGGCCAATGCGCTGGTGCTGACCCAGGCGCTACCCGGTGGCGACCTGATCACAGCCAGCGGTGCCGCTGTGTGGGGCCGCTGGGTTAACGGCAATGACGACATCGTGGCCGACGGCACCGCCCGCCCCCCTGCCCCGGGCGAGGGGTGAGCGACGCAGCAGGCGCTGGCGACTTTAAGTTGGCAGGCAGCACCGGCACCCTTATCTACGCAGGCGGGCGTGCCATTTTGGGCACCAGCACCCTGTCTTAACGCATGGCCAACCTGCTTTTCCGCGACCCACCGCTGTCTGGCCAGCCGGTAAACCTGGTATTTGGCGACATTGCAGGCGTTGCAGGCGACGTTGCAGTCACACTGGTGGGCACACTGCCAGCCTTGGGTGGCCATGTGGGCATTGCGCGGGTGTTTGGCGTGGCGCTGGCTTCAACCCTGCCCGCGCTGGCCGGTACCGTCAACGCGGTTTACTTTACAGACACCCAGCGCCCCACCGTGGCGCAGGTGCTTACCCTGGCGCAGGTAGCGCAGCCGGTTGAGGGCGGCATCACGCAGCCCCAGCAACATGCGCAGCCCACCAACAGCGGGTTTGAGGACGCATTTGCCCAGGCCCTGCCCGCAGGCGGCTACCTGCACGCAGCCTACAGCGAAGCCGACCGCACCGCCACCCACACCGCCAGTGCGTTTGCCGAGGCCGACAGGTATGCCGCGCAAGTGGTGCAGGCCCTGATGCAAGACGGCACCATCACCCGCCAATCACGCAGCAGCCCCTTTACCGAGGCCGTGGGCACCCGCAGTGGGCTAACAGGCGTCATGCAAGACGGCACCAGCACCCGCCAATCGCGCCGCAGCCCATTTGCCGAAGGCCAACGCGGCCCGCTGGTGCGCTACCAAGGCCGTGCCGGTGCTGCCATGGCACGCTGGCTGGGCGTTGGCAGCCGGTTTCAAGAAGCCTGGGTGCCGCGCCCGGGTCAGTACGTGCCACCCGTCATCCCGCCAGAGCCGCCGCCCTACTGGGGCGCACACCTGCTGTTTGCCTGCCCGCCACTGGCGTATCCGGCGCTGCTGTTTGGGCTGACCCAGTGCACGCCACCCACCGCCCCCGACGCCCTGTTTTACATCCTGCCTGCAAGGGTTTACATGACCGCCCACACCATCACCGCGCAGCGCCTGCCAGACCTGGCCGACGTCCCCATTTTTGAGGCCACCCTGGGCGCAGACTCTGGCAGCTACTGCTGGAGCCTGAGCGCCAGTGGCCCGGCCAGCCTGTTTGAGCTGCTAGCCCCGGTGGCCGGCCTGCCCGCACAGATCCGCATCACGCTGGACGGCATGCCCTGGGTGTTTGCCATCGACGCCATCAGCCGCAATGCCGCCTTTGGCAAAACCGGCACCAGCGTGCAGGGCCGCAGTGTCACCAGCCTGATTGCCGCGCCCTATGTGCGCAGCCAGGCGCGCATCGAGCCCGACGACAAAACCGCCCAACAGATCGCCCTGATCGACCTGGCCGGCACCGGTGTTGACCTGGACTGGGGCATCGGTGCCGGCGCGCTGGCCAACGGCGGCATGGTGGACTGGTTTGTGCCCGCCGGCGCCTACAGCCGCCAGGGCACCGCGCTAGAGGCCGTGAGCCGCATTGTGCAAGCCGCCGGCGGCTATCTGCAAAGCCACCGCGCCAACCCCACCCTGTTGGCCCGCCACCCCTACGGCCAGCGCATCGGCGATGTATCAGGCGCGCCCTGGCACTGGGGGCTGGGCGCGGCAGACGTAGAGCTGGCCCCGGACGCCATCATCACCAGCGCCATCACCCGCAGGGACGGCCCAGACGTCAATGCCGTGTATGTGAGCGGCACCAGCCACGGCGTGCTGGCACTGGTCAAGCGCGCAGGCAGCGCTGGCGACAAGCTGGCCAGCATGGTGACAGACAGCCTCATCACCCATACCGACGCAGCGCGCCAGGCCGGGCTGGCCGTGCTGGGTGCAGCCGGCCCCAAATACGCCGTCACGCTCGACCTGCCAGTCTTGACCGGCCCCAGCCAGCCCGGCGTGATCGACGTGGGCGCGCTGGTGCAAGTCAATGCCGCGGTGCCGTGGCGTGGGCGCGTGCGTGGTGTGCAGGTGTCGGCCAAACAGCCCAGCCTGCGCCAGACCATCACGCTTGAGCGCCACCTGGAGACGACCTAGACCATGAGCAACAGCACCAACCTTTACCGCGCCCTGCGTGAACTTATTCCAGATGCGCCCCTGCAGGTGGCCACCGTCAGCGCCATCAGCTACGGCACCGGCACCAGCGCCGTGGAGTGGCCGGGTGGCGACGTGCAAACCGTGCGCGGCACCAGTGTGAGCATTGGCGCGCGGGCGTTTGTGCGCGACGGGGTGATTGAGGGCGCAGCGCCTAACTTAACAACCGAACTGATCGAAATTTAGGATCCAGCGTCAAAACTGTTTTCTGTCGCGCAATTTCGTTTCTTACAGCGAAATCATTTTCTCTGCCAAATATCGCGCAAAATGCCAATCAAATATCGCGCGCGGCTTCATATTCAGCCACCTGCAGCGCCAGCGGGCACCCGACTGTGACGGCAAGCAGCGGCACCACCACGGTGGTCGTGCCGGGCTTGGTGCCCGGAGTGAGCTACGACTGCACCGCCACAGCCAGCAACGGGAGTTACAGCAGCGCGGCGACAGCCGCCGCATCTGCCACACCGAATCGCAAGGCCGATCTGACGCCGATCCTGATGCTGCTGCTGGATTGAATTGATCCCATCGCGCTACGATGGCCGCCATGACCACCGAACCCGACCAATACGACACCCCCTGGAAAGAAGCGGTGGAGCGCTACTTTCCGGAATTCATGGCGTTTTACTTTCCTGCAGCCCACGCCCAGATCGACTGGACGCGCGGCTACACCTTTCTGGAGCAAGAGCTGCAAGCCATTGTGCGTGATGCCTAGTGTAGTGTTGCATGCTTGACGGCACATTTAAAACCGATGGATTTTTGGCTCTGGCTAGGCGCAAACCACAGCGATACCCGTAGGTATCGCGAGGATTTGCAACAACGCCAGGGTCGAAAAGACACGGTTATAAGTGCCGGATAGCATGCAACACTGCACTGGCTGGGCAAACGCTACGTGGACAAACTAGTGCAAGTGCACCGGCTCAGCGGGCAGGAAGACTGGATCTACATTCATCTGGAAGTGCAGGGCAGCGCGCAAGCCGAGTTTGCCAAACGCATGTTTGTCTACAACTACCGCCTGTTTGACCGCTACGACCGCCCGGTCGCCAGCATGGCGGTGCTGGCCGACGACAGCACCGACTGGAAACCGCAGCACTGGGGCTATCACGTGCTGGACTGCCACATGGAAATCCGCTTCCCCGTGGCCAAGCTCACCGACTATGCCGACCAGGAACAAAGCCTGGCCGACAACCCCAACCCCTTCGCCCTGGTGACGTTGGCGCATCTGCAAACCAAGGCCACCCGCAAAGACCCCCAGGCGCGCTTTGATGCCAAATGGACGCTGGTCAAACTGCTATTCAACCGGGGCTGGACCAAACAGCGCATCATCGACCTGCTGTTTGTCATCGACTGGATGATGACATTGCCAGACCCCCTGAAAAAACAGCTATGGCAGAATATTCAGCAACTCGAACAGGAGAAAAACATGGCATACGTATCAAGCTTTGAGCAAATCGGCATGGAAATTGGCATGGAAAAGGGCATGGAAAAGGGCATGGAAAAGGGCATGGAAAAGGGCATGGAAAAGGCCTAGAAAAGGGCCTAGAAAAGGGCCGACAAACGGGTGAGGCCTTGTCCTTGCAGCGCTTGCTATCCAGGCGCTTTGGCCCTTTGTCGCCAGACTTGATCGCCACGATTGATGCTGCCCCCATCAGCGACATCGAAGTGTGGTTCGACAAAGCCATTGATGCGCCATCCTTATCCGATGTTTTTGCCGTCTAGCCCAAGCGGAACCTGCGCTGATAGCTATTAAATATGTAACATTTCTGGTGGCCGCACTGTCGTCTTTTGGCAATTACTGGCTTGCCGCACATCGGCCACTGGTTACCTGACGCGCTTTGCCCGCGCCATTGGGGGCAGACGATAATTCCAAGCTGATTTAAACAGTTAGCAAGGAAACTTTATGGCGCGGCAGTATTTTGGAACAGACGGCATTCGTGGCACGGTCGGGCAGGCACCCATCACGCCAGATTTTGTATTGCGGCTGGCGCATGCGGTGGGTCGAGTGCTCAAACGCACCGATTCGCGCCCTACGGTGCTGATTGGCAAGGACACCCGCATTTCTGGCTACATGCTTGAAAGTGCGCTGGAGAGTGGCTTTAACTCTGCCGGTGTGGATGTGGTGTTGCTGGGGCCGCTGCCAACGCCTGGCGTGGCTTACCTGACGCGGGCACAGCGCGCGTCGCTGGGGGTGGTGATCAGCGCCAGCCACAACCCGTTTGATGACAACGGCATCAAGTTTTTCAGTGCTCAGGGCACCAAGCTACCCGACGTCTGGGAAAGTGATGTTGAAGCAGCCTTGGCTGACGACCCGGTGTGGGTGGATTCGGCCAACCTGGGCAAAGCGCGCCGGCTGGATGATGCGGCCGGGCGTTACATCGAGTTTTGCAAAAGCACCTTTGCCAACAACCTGACCCTGAAGGGGCTGCGCATTGTGGTGGACGGGGCGCATGGCGCGGCCTATCACATCGCGCCCAAGGTGTTTCACGAGCTGGGTGCCGAGGTGGTGCCGATTGGTTGCTCGCCCGACGGGCTCAACATCAACCGTGATGTGGGTGCCACCCACCCGCAGGCGCTGGTGGCGGCGGTCAAGGCGCACCGGGCCGACCTGGGGGTGGCTCTGGATGGTGACGCCGACCGGCTGCAACTGGTGGACGCCAAGGGCACTTTGTTCAATGGTGATGAATTGCTCTATTTAATGGTTGATGACCGCCTGCGCCGCGGTGAAACGGTGCCGGGTGTGGTTGGTACGCTGATGACCAACATGGCTGTTGAACTGGCGCTGAAGGCGCGCGGTGTGGCGTTTGTCCGTGCCAAGGTGGGCGACCGTTATGTGCTGGAAGAGCTTGAAAAACGCCAGTGGTTGTTGGGGGGTGAAGGCTCCGGCCATCTGCTGGCTTTGGACAAACACACCACCGGTGATGGTTTGATCTCGGCCTTGCAGGTGCTTCAAACCGTGGTGCGCAGCGGCAAAAGCCTGTCGGAATTGCTCTGCGACATCACCTTGTTTCCACAGACACTGATCAATATCCGACTCAAGCCCGGTCAGGACTGGCAGGCCAGCCCTGATCTGGAAAGCACCATACGGGCGGTTGAGGCGGAACTGGGGCAAACCGGTCGCGTGCTGATTCGCGCCAGCGGCACCGAGCCGCTGGTTCGCGTGATGGTGGAGGCGCGTGACGCCGAGCAGGCCCGGGCTTGCGCCCAACGCATTGCCAACACTATTTCTCTGTAAGGCACACACTGATGCAATCGCCCGCGACCCTCAGACTATGCCAAGCCGATTATTCAAACCCGGCGCATACCGATGTGCTGTTGGCCTTGCTCGATGCCTACGCACGCGACCCGGCCGGCGGTGGCGAGCCCTTGTCAGACTTTGCCAAGGCCAACCTCGCCGGTGCATTGCGCGCGCGCACCACCTTATTCAGTGTGCTGGCTTTTGATGAGTCAGCGGGTTCGTTGCCGGTAGGTTTGGTGAATTGCGTGGAGGGTTTCTCCACCTTTGCCTGCAAACCGCTTGTCAATGTTCATGATGTGGTGGTGATCGCGTCCCACCGCGGTCAAGGTGTGGCCGAAAAAATGCTGGACCTGGTGGCGCAAATTGCGGCTCAGCGCGGAGCCTGCAAGCTGACCCTGGAGGTTCTGTCGGGCAATGCATCGGCCATCAAGCTGTATCGGCGCATCGGTTTTGAGAACTATCAGCTGGACCCGGCCATGGGCCAGGCCCAGTTCATGCAGAAGTGGTTGCCGGAATAACCCCTGCGCTTGGTTGAAACTGTGGCCCGTCACTAGAATGCCTGCATGAACTGGCTTACCAAACTTCCCGGGTTTCAGCGCACCCCTCACGGGTTTGAATGGCGTTTGCTGCGCATGTTGCCCAATGTGGCGCTGGCTGGCACCGTGCTGCCGGTACTGATGGCGGTGCTGGCACGTTACCTCTACACAAAGGGTAGCCCCGCTGAAATCGAGCGGCACATCCAGACCTTTGATTTTGTGATGATTGGCCTGGTTATTTTTGTCTGGACCACGGTGCTGACCCTGGTGATCGGCTGCGTCATTGTCTGGCTCATGAAAGGCCCGGCCTATGTGGCTGACGGTTACGAGGTTTCGCACAGCGACAAACCCAAGGTCTGACGCCTGATCAGACGTTCAACTCACCTGCACCAGCAGTGACCAGGGCGTTTTTGCCATGCCACTGATTCTTCGTTCAACAGGTGGGCTGATTGCGGGTAGGTTTGTGTCCAGTCGCTGCGAACGGTCAGCACAAACTGCTTCGGCACCCGGGTGTCACGCACCAGCGTTAAACCGTCCAGGTCGGGGTCGCGGCGGGCATGGCACAGGGCCACGGCCAGTCGCAGCACCATCAGTTGCCGCACAAACATTTCGTCCTCAAAATCAACATCGAGCTTGCGCAGCTTGCCTCGGTGCCCCAGCACCAGCAGGCTCAGGCGATGCAACTCGGTCAGCGCAAAACCCATGGCATCGGTGTTGTCCAGGATATAAGAGCCGTGCTTGTGGTAGTCGGTGTGCGAGATACGGCTACCGATTTCATGCAACTGACCGGCCCAGGCAATTTTTTGCGCGGAGCGTTCGTGGGTGAGTTGTTCACGCCCCGCTGCCCCCTGGTTGAGTCGGGCGTAAATGGTGTTGGCCACCTGCCCCACCCGTTTTCCGTGGGTCGCATCTGCCCCAAATTTGCTCGCCAGACGCTCAACCGAATGGCTGCGAAGGTCGGCTTGCTGCTGGCCGTGGCCCATCAGGTCTTGCAGTAGTCCATGCCGCAGTCCACCATTGGTCTGCACCAGCCGGGTAATGCGCAACAGATCAAACAGTGCCCGCAAAATACTCAAGCCACCGCCAATGATGGCTTTGCGATCTTCTTTCATACCCGGCAGGCGCAAGCGTTCGGCGTTCTGGGCCGCCAGCAACCGCTCCAGCAACCAGTCCAAACCATCGCGAGTGACCGAACCTGCCGGCCAGCCAGAGGCTGCCAACACATCGCCCACCGCATTGACGGTGCCAGCCGACCCATACGAGGCATCCCAGAGGTCAGAAGCATAAAAGCTGATCGCTTCATCGAGCACGGCCTTGGCCGATATCTCGGCAATCTGAAACGAGCGCTTGGTGAACTGCCCGTCAGGAAAATAGCGCATCGACCAGGCGATGCTGCCCACCCGGTATGACTCCATCTGGGTTGACGCCAGGCCGCAACCCAAAATCAGCTCGGTGGAGCGGCCACCAATGTCGATCACCAGGCGGCGCTCCGGGGTGTTGGGCAAGGCTTGTGCCACGCCTTGGTAAATCAGCCGCGCTTCTTCGCGCCCTGAAATGACGTTGATCGGAAAACCCAGCATGTTGCTGCCGTGCTTGAGAAATTCTTCGCGGTTGCGCGCTTCGCGCAAGGTTTGGGTGGCCACTGCGCACACTTCGTCTTCGGTAAAACCAGCCAGACGCTCGCCAAATCGTGCCAGGCAGTCCCAGCCGCGCTGCATGGCCTCATGGGTCAGATTGCGGTTTTGGTCGAGCCCGCCGCCTTGTCGAACGGTTTCTTTCAGATATTCGGTGCGAAAGAACTGCCCGTGTTCAACCTTGCCAATCTCCAGGCGAAAACTGTTGGATCCCAAATCGACTGCCGCCAGTCGCGTGGTGTGGTTCATTTCAACATCGGGTTTCATTTCAACATGACCAATCGGTGATTCAAGCAGCTGGCAGGCACCCACGGATGGCGCGGGTTGGGGGAAAGGTGCCTGCCGTGCCACCGGACCCGCATCCTGAACCGGGGTTCAGGTGGGCCAGGTCAGTGAAGCCTTGGGTTCATCTAACGCGAGATGATCACGCCAGCCAGACGATGTTCCAAGCCCGAGCTCGTTGAGCATTGGTTCAAGGAAATATAAAGCCCGGTGAGCACAACAGACAAAACAAATTGTAGACCGGACCAGGTGCCTTGGACGGGCCAAGTGCCGAAAGAAACCTTTCTACCTGCAGTCTGGCCAATGGCCGCAGGCTACGGCCTAGACGGTGCTCCATCAGTCCTTGAACTCGGGCGTGCGTTTGCCCATGTTGGCCATCATGGCTTCCTGCAGGTCGTTGGAGAGCAGCATGGCGGCGTTCCAGGTGGCCACATGGTTCAGGCCGTCGGCCACCGAGTGGTCGCGCGCATAGGTGATCATTTCCTTCACACCCCTGATTGACAAAGGCGACTTGGCTGCAATCGTTGTAGCAATGTCGCGCACGCCTTGTTGCAGCGCCTCACGCGTGGCAAACACACGGTTGACCAGACGCATCTGCAGCGCCTCATCGGCACCAAATTTACGCGCGGTATAGGCCAGTTCACGCGCCATGCCTTCACCAATCAGTTTGGGTAGCCGTTGTAATGTGCCGACATCGGCGGTCATGCCTATGTCGATTTCCTTGATGTTGAAACTGGCGTCCGCCGCGCAATAACGCATGTCGGCGCAGCAAATCAGGTCGATACCACCGCCCACACAAGCGCCGTGAATGGCCGCCAGCACCGGTTTGCGGCAGCGCTCCAGGCTGGTCAGGGTGTCTTGCAGGTCCAGAATCACCTGGCGCAAGTTTTCGCGGGTGCGGGCTTCACAGTCATTTTGAATGACATCGCCCATGCCCATCATCATCTGCAGGTCAATGCCGGCGGTAAACGCGCGGCCTTCGCCTTCCAGAATCGCCACCCGAGCCTCAGGGGTGGCGTCCACCCATTTGAAGGCCTTGCGGATGTCGTGCCACATGGCCAGGTTCATGGCATTGGCCTTGTCGGGGCGGTTCAGGCGGATCGTGGCAATGTGGTCGCTCAGGCTGACGCATAGAGTTTCAAAGCTCATGGCGCTATCTTTTTGATTGCTGGGTGCGCTTTCTGGTTCTGGGCTAGAGGCGGATTTCTCTTGTATTTTGGAGGTGAGTGAAATGGCCAGCTCGGTGCCCTGCTTGATGGCGCGTTTGGCATCCAGCTCTTCGGCTTTGTCGGCACCACCAATCAGAAACACGCTGACCTTGGCTGCCAGCAACTCGGCCTGCAATTCGCGCTGCGGCTCCTGGCCGGCGCACAGGATTACGTTGTCCACCGGCAGCGTCATTTCGCGCTCACCCACGCTGATGTGCAGGCCGGCATCGTCAACCTTGTGATAGGTCACCCCGGCCAGCATCTCGACCTGGCGGTTTTTGAGCGAGGTACGGTGTATCCAGCCGGTGGTCTTGCCCAGGCCGTCGCCGACCTTGCTGGCCTTGCGCTGCAGCAAAAAGAGCTTGCGCGGGCTGGGCTGGATGTGCGCCGGTACCAGACCGCCACGTTCGCCGTAGGCTGTGTCCACACCCCATTCGGTAAAAAACTTGGCCGCGTCGAGACTCGGGCTGGTGCCACTGTGCAGCAGGTATTCGGCCACGTCAAACCCAATGCCACCCGCGCCAATCAATGCCACGGTCAAACCGACCGGGCGTTTGTCGCGCAACACGTCCAGGTAACCCATCACTTTGGGATGGTCAATGCCCTCAATGGGCGGTGTGCGCGGTGTCACACCCGTGGCAAGCACCACCTGGGCGTAGCCGCCGTCGATCAGCACCTTGGCATCGACGCGGGTATTGAGTTGCAGCTTGACGCCGGTCAATTCGATCTGCCGGCCAAAGTAGCGCAGCGTCTCGTAAAACTCTTCCTTGCCCGGCACTTGTTTGGCAATGTTGAACTGGCCGCCGATCTCGCTGGCGGCATCAAACAGTGTCACGTCAAAACCGCGTTGCGCGGCCGTGGTGGCAAAAGCCAGGCCGGCCGGGCCGGCACCGACCACGGCAATCTTGTCGGGCTGCGGGGTGGGTGTGATGTTGATCAGCGTCTCGTGGCAGGCGCGCGGGTTGACCAGGCAGGACGTGACCTTGCCGGCAAAGGTGTGGTCCAGGCAGGCCTGGTTGCAGCCAATGCAGGTGTTGATCTCGTCGGCTTTGCCGGCGGCGGCCTTTTGCACAAACAGCGGGTCAGCCAGGAATGGTCGTGCCATCGACACCATGTCGCAAAAGCCGTCGACCAGCAGTTGCTCGGCTACTTCTGGGGTGTTGATGCGGTTGGTGGCCACCAGCGGAATGCCGACCTTGCCCTTGAGCTGCTTTGTCACCCAGGCCCAGGCGGCACGGGGCACTTTGGTGGCAATGGTGGGAATACGTGCTTCGTGCCAGCCGATGCCGGTGTTGAGGATGGTGGCGCCGGCAGCCTCCAGCGCTTGCGCCAGTTCCACCACTTCATCCAGTGTGGAGCCGCCTTCGACCAGGTCAAGCATCGACAGACGAAAGATGATGATGAAGTTCTGACCGACCTTGGCGCGGGTTTGCCGCACGATTTCGACCGGGAAACGAATGCGGTTGGCATAGCTGCCGCCCCATTCGTCATCGCGCTGGTTGGTGCGCGCGGCGATAAATTCGTTGAGCAGGTAGCCCTCGCTGCCCATGATCTCGACGCCGTCGTAGCCGGCACTTTGCGCGAGTGCGGCGCAGCGCACAAAGTCATCCACCGTCTGGTAGACCTCTTCGGTGCTCAGTGCTCGTGGTTTGGTCGGGTTGATGGGAGCTTGCAGCGCACTGGGTGCCACCAGATCGGCGTGGTAGGCATAGCGGCCAAAGTGCAGGATTTGCATGGCAATCTTGCCGCCTGCGGCGTGCACGGCGTCGGTCACTACGCGGTGTTTGTCGGCCTCGGCCTGCGTGGTCAGGCGGGCGCCGCCGGGCATGGGGCGGCCGCGGTCGTTGGGGGCAATGCCGCCGGTCACGATCAGGCCGACGCCGCCTTTGGCACGCTCGGCATAAAACGCGGCCATGCGGTTAAAACCGTCTTTGGCCTCTTCCAGGCCAACGTGCATCGAGCCCATCAGCACCCGGTTGGGCAGAGTGGTAAAGCCCAGGTCAAGTGGGGCCAGCAAATGTGGGTAGGTGTTCATCAATTTTTCCTCAAACAGGGGTGCAACTATGCAACGCGTTGCACAGTTTAGGAGAAGTCAAAAATTTATGCAACCAGTTGCATAGAGTGTTTTCCCCAATTAGACTCAGCGCCATGTCCTTGTCACACGCCTTGCTGACCTCGCTACTCGAAAAATCATCTTCCGGCTATGATCTGGCACGGCGCTTTGACAAGTCGATTGGCTTTTTTTGGCATGCCACGCACCAGCAGATTTACCGCGAACTGGGTCGCATGGAAACGGCGGGCTGGATTGCGTCCAGCATTGCCCCAGACGCTGGCAAAACCCGCAAACGCATTTACTGCGTGTTGCCGCAAGGGCAGGCCGAACTGCTGCGCTGGGCCGCAGGGCCGTCTTCACCGATGGATTTGCGCGACGAATTCATGGTGCGCCTGCGATTGGACGCCGCCGTGGGCCCGCTGGGACTGGCCCGCGAACTGCAGCGGCGCATCGCCCTGCATGAAGAAAAACTCGCCCTGTACCGCCAGATTGAACAGCGCGATTTTGCCGCTGGCAGCAGCCAGGCGCGGGCTGCCCTGATTCACCACATGATTCTCAAAAAAGGCATTTTGTACGAAGAAAACTCGATTGCCTGGGCACATGAGATGCTTGAAGTGCTATTGTTAAAATAGCTTTTGGCGCATATGGTTAAAGGGCTAGAGGCTAATTTATTATCAATTCACTGAGGGATGTTGCGCACTGCAGTCAGGCTGCCGCCGAGCAATTCAGCCAGGCGCTGATGCGGCATTCTGAAGCCACAGGCTTGCGCATGGCCGCCACCGCCCATGCTTTCGGCCAAGGTGATGCAACTGAAATTGGCTTTTGAACGCAGACCACATTTGACCGCACCCTTTTGGTCGACCGACCACAGCAGCGCAAAAGTACCCGACTTTTGGCACAACATGTCTCCGACCAGGCTGTGAAACACGCTGGGCGCATTCACCATCAAGCCGTCCACACCGTTAAACCGCAGGGCCTGGGCACTCTCGGCGATTTGCTCGGCCAGTTTTCTGAACTTGGCGTCCATGGCTTCCCCACGAGTGATGTAGGCATTGATCTGTGACGCGTCAAATTGTGTGATGGTGCGCCAGCGGGCAAAGTCAAAGGGCTCCATGTCCAGCGCTGCCAGAAAACCGGCACTTAGCGCGTATTGCCACACCCAGATGTCGCGGTCTTCCACATAACGCACCAGGTCTGGCACGGGCTGCTGGGGGTGAAAAAACTCCCAGGCCAAGCGCGCGCCAGACTTGCTCATGTCAAAGTGCACCACGCCGCTTTGGCTGACAAATGCCGACAGTTTGCTGGCCGCACTCTGGTGGTGGTCCAGCAAAACAAGTTTGGCTGCGCGCGCGTCGATGGCGCGCAACAGGGGTTCGGCAAACGAAAAATCCAGGATGTAGACAGCGCGCCCGTCCAGGGCCGGCAAGTCGTCGATGCCATGCACATCGCCATGATCAAGTCCCAAAAATTCGGCCTGGCCCGCGTAATACAGCCACGCTGCCAAGGCTGCAGCAAAGCCGTCCGGGCACTGGTGCCCGTGGTAGATCACCAGCGGATTGGGATCATTTCTATCTGGAGAAACCGGTAAATTCAAAGGCATGATGAGACTTTATTAAAATTTCCAACGAACAAGAACGCTCTATATTTTATAGCTATTAGCGCAATAACCATAAGGGATTAAGGCCTTTTTTAAACCAATTGTGCGATGACTAACCGGACCGCGTACCGCGCCCCGCTGACCTGTGACAGCTGGCAAACGCGCAAGTATGTCAGCGCCCATCAGTGGCGCAAATCTGGCCGGGGGACCTGTTTGAAGCGAATCTTGCGGTCGAGCTCGATGGCGTCCTTTTTCAGTTGTCGCTGAGCGTCGAGTGTCTGTCCGGTGGCCAGCCATTGGGCAAACTCATCAGGGGTTTCGAGTGTGATACGGCCCATCACTGCTGATCGGAAGTCGTAAATAGCGATTTCGGCCGCTTTTTGCAGATTGACCTTCTGGCCACCCTGCAAGGCACCGCGCTGGCGGCCAATGGTCTCTAGCAGTTGCTCGTCTGTCAGGGCGCTGGCGTCCTCTATCTTGAAGCGTGCCTGCAGCAGGGCAGGGTAGTGCTGACGCAGGTAGTCCAGCAGTTCTAGCGCCACCTCTTGCTCGTCAAACGCATTGCGCCCCACCGCGCCGCTGGCGGCCAGGTTGTAACCGCTTTTGGTCACGATGATGCGTGGCCATAACACGCCGGGTGTGTCGTACAGGTAGAAGTCGGGCGCCAGGGCGATGCGCTGCTCCTGTTTGGTCACGCCGGCTTCATCACCGGTTTTGGCGGCGCGCTTACCGGTCAGGGTGTTGATCAGGGTTGACTTGCCTACGTTGGGGATGCCACAAATCAGCACGCGCATGGGCTTGACCATACCGCGCCGCAGCGGCGCCAGCGCATGGCAGGCCGCAATCACCGCTTTGGCTGGGGTGGCAACGCTGGCATCCAGCGCAATGGCCTGGGTACCGGGCAAGGCGCTGTAATGCGCCAGCCACTGGGGGGTGCGCAGCGGGTCTGCTAGGTCTTGTTTGTTGAGCACCTTCAGTGCTGGTTTGCCCTGGGTGAGCTTGGCCAGCAGCGGGTTGGCACTGGAGCCCGGCAGCCGCGCATCCAGCAGTTCAATCACCACATCAATGTTATTGATGCGCTCGGCAATCGCCTTTTGCGTCAGGTGCATGTGCCCCGGAAACCATTGAATCGCCATGATTTACAAATCCAGAGGGGGCCGCAGTGCGGACGGTTGCACATGGCGCCAGCGCCCGACAAAAGCGGCCAGCAGCGCCGCGATTAGGCCAGCCAGCATCACCCATTGCAGGGAATGATGCCAGTTACCCTCAAAGGCGCCAAACAAATTGGCCTTGATGGCCTTGACCACCCAGGTAATGGGCAGGTAGGGACTGATTTGCGCAAAAAAACCACCGCTGAGCTCCACCGGCAAAATGCCTCCTGAGGACGATAACTGCACGGCCAGCAGCACCAGCGCCAGCGCCTTACCGGCGTCACCCAGTGCGCGGGTCAGGGCAAAAACAATCAATAAAAAAGTGACTGAGGCCACACACAAGGTGAGTGCCAGCGCGCCGGCATCGACCATTCGAATGTCCAGCACCCAGCGCAGGCACAGCCAGACCAGGGCTGCCTGTAGCAGAACAATGAACCCTGGCAACAACAGCTTGCCCGTCATTTTGGCTATGGGTGAATACTGCACTGCTGCCCGCGGCAGCCGGCGCATATGAATCAGAAAAGCCGCCAGACTGGCACCCAACCATAAGGCCCCTGGAATGATGTTGGGTGCGAAACCACTGCCGTTGTTTTGCACGGGTGCATCAACTTCGATCGCAGGCTGCACCGATGTGGCAAGGCCTTGCGCGTTACCACCCATGGTTTTGACGGAGGCGGGCAGGGATTCTTCCAGTAATTCAAGCCCGCCCGCCAGATGTTGTGCGGCCAAGGCGACTTTATGCGTTCCGCCCTTGAGCGCCGAGCTGCCGCTGGTCAAGCCGGCGCTGGCGCGCGTGAGTTCATCAAATTTGCTGTCCTCCGGCAGCTGTACCACCATGCTGCGCAAACCGGCGTTCAGACTGCGCAGCCCGTTGGTCAGGCTGCCAACACCTGTCTGGAGCTGGGTGGCGCCGTCGGTGAGCTTTTGCTGCGCCACACCTGCGCTTTTGAGGCCACTACCCAATGCGGCCACGCCGTCGCCAAGCTGATCGAGTCCCTCTTTGACCTCGGTGGCAACAAACAGACTGCTGTGGGCCTGTTCACGAAAACCGCTGACACCCGTTTGCACCCGTTGTGCACCTTGCTGCAGCTGGAGCAAGCCGGCCCCCAGCTCTTCGTGCCCTGCCACCAGGGTCTGGGCGCCTTCTTCAAGCCGGCGCAGATCCGAGTTTCTGGCGCGCTGGGCCATCATGGTGCGCAAGCCACCGCCCAATTCCCTTGTGCCTGAGGCCAGTTGTCCGACGCCTTGCTCAACGCGCACAGTTCCCGCAGACAGGCTTTCGGCCCCTTTGGCTGCCAACTGCGCGCCACTGGCCAGTTCCTTGGCACCCAGGCGCAGTTGCAGCACGCCGTCATGCAGGCGCTCGATGCTGCGCTGTGACCCGGCAGCATCGGCCAGCACCAGGGCCCAGCGCTGCTCGTTCAGGCTTTGATTCACTTCCCGCCCCAGGTCTTCGGCAAAGCGCCGGGCCAGTCCGGCGCTGGGATAACTGTTGCCCTCAGAAGCAAAGATCACCAGTTTGCCAGCACCGGCCTGGGCACCCGGAATGGCGTTGGAGCTGAAATCGGGCGGCACAATCAGCGCAAAAGCCAGTGTGCCCTGTCGCACCAAGCGGCGCGCCTCCTGTTCGCTGGACATATCCACAAAGCCAAATTCCGGTTTCTCTTTAAGCCGCTGGGTGACCTCGCGCCCCACGTTAAAGGACTGTTGGCGGTACACCAGACCCTGATCCAGATTGACAAGGGCAACTGCCAGATCGTGGGTTTTGGCAGCGGGGTCCCACACGCTGGCCAGGTAAATCACCACATACAGGGCCGGAATCACCACCACCACGGCCGCAGCGAGCAGCAACCGTGGGTAACGAACAAAAAAACTGGCCTCTAACAGGGCGAGGCCCAGTACCGCTGATTTGCCGCTGAGATTAGTCTTCATGACCCACGCTAGCACATGTTACTTTCAAGCCCAAGCGCCGCAGTTTGCAGGCTTTGACGGGTAGACGGGAAACCATTGAATCATCGCCATCACGCAACACCGGGGGCAGGGGCCGTCACCACACGATTGCGACCTTGCGTTTTGGCCTGGTACAAGGCGGCGTCGACCTGTTCAAACATGTGACCGGACGGATCGCCTGGCTCCAGCGTGGCCACCCCGGCGCTGAGCGTCAGTGGCCGGCCCAGCTTGAAGTCATGTTGGCTGGCCGCTTGCACCAGCCGCTCGGCCAGGCGTTGGGCCTGCACCCCCGATGTGGCGGGGCATAACAACAAAAACTCTTCGCCGCCCCAACGCAGGATGTGGTCAACGCCGCGTGCGGTCTCGCGCAGAAAGGCCGCCACCTCAATCAGCACCCGGTCGCCCGTGGGGTGGCCGAACTCATCGTTGATGCGTTTGAAAAAATCGATGTCCACCAGCACCACCGACAGAGCCTGGTTTTGCCGGCGCGAGCGCGCCAGCTCATGCTCGTATAGGACCTCAAAATGGGTGCGGTTGCGCAAGCCAGTGAGTGCGTCGGTTTGCGACAGCCGTTTGAGCTCGGCATTGACCTGGCGCAGGCGCCGAATCCAGTAGGCGCTGGTCAGCAGGATCGCAATCCAGATGGCCGACAGCCAGCCCAGCAAGCGGTAGTCAAACGGGGCCACCATTTTGATGGCAACATGCTTGTCAACGATCGCCTTGCGCTCTTGCGGCGTGATGCTGGCCACGCCCTGGCTCAGACGCTCGTGCAGTGCCGGCTGCGTCTTGATTACACCGATACGCAGCTTGTTGCCATACCCTGGCACTTGCCCCGCAATCTTGAGGTTGAACCAGCCCTGGCCTTTGATGGTGTCGGCGGCCACAATCAGCGAGCGCATCGTCAGGTCAGCCTGGCGCTCAGACACCGCCTTGAACGCCAGCGCCTCGCTGTCAACCAGCAAAATTTTGAGGTTGGGGTAGTCATGGCGCAGCCGCTCTTCGACCGACGTGCCCTTGGGCAGCACCAGCGTCTCGTTGGACAGCGCCGCCAGGTCAGACACAAACGCGTGCTCCTCGCGCGTAATCAGCACGTTTTCGTCGACCAGCACCGGGTTGGTGAACAGCAGCCAGGCGTCGCGCTTGGGGCTCTGGTTCAAAAAACTCATCAGCTGACAGCGCCCGGCTTGCGAGGCAGCCAGACTGTCGTCCCAGTCTTTGGTGGGCACCAGTTGCAGCGTGATGCCGCTGCGCTGCGCGGCGAGCTTGAGCAAATCCGCAGCGATCCCCACATGCTGACCGTGGGCATCAATGTGCTCAAACGGCGGCCAGTCAGGGTCAACACAGAAGCTCACCGCCCCGGGTGGCGGCGCTTGTGCCTGGCCGTGGGTGCTAAACAGGCCCAGCACCAGCAGCGCGAGCCATTTATTCATACACCGTCTTCTTTCTCAGTGACTTGGTTTCGGCTTGCTGACGCTTTTGGGTTAGCCGCTGCAGTTTGGATGCACGCGTGGGCCGCGTGGCGCGGCGTGGCGTGGGTGGGCGCCCGACAGCGTCAACCAGCGCCTGCAGGCGGGCCAGGGCGTCGAATTTGTTGGATTCCTGGGTGCGGTGGCTTTGCGCCTTGATGACCAGCACCCCGTCCTGAGTGATGCGGCCATCGCGCAGCGCCAGCAGCCGTGCCTTCACATCGTCGGGCAGGCTGGAGGCTGCAATGTCAAAACGCAGGTGGATGGCGCTGGACACCTTGTTGACGTTTTGCCCGCCGGCACCCTGAGCGCGAATGGCAGTCAGCTCCACCTCGTTGTCAGGAACTCGCAGTGCATCCATTTTGATGGCTTTTCACGCTTTCTGGATAAGGGCTAGAGAGCTAAATGACCATTGATGGGGCGGTGGCCGCAGGGCTGTCAGGTGCATTGACATACCGCGCCACAAAAGCACCGACTGCGCTGGCGGGCAAGGGCAGCCAGACTACATGGCCGCTGCCGGGTGCCACTTGCATCGCTTGCGCATCGGCATTTTCCATGTGGGTGAGTTGCACATCCACATTGCCTGTCGGCGCAATGATCTCCAGCCAGTCACCCACCGCAAAACGGTTTTTGACACGCACCTCAGCCAGGCCGCGTGCCGCATCGAAGCTGAGCACGTCGCCCACATACAGACTACGGCCTGACTCGGAGTAGCCGCGCAGGTAGTTTTGGGTCTCTTGCGGTGTGTGGCGTTGAAAGAAGCCGCTGGTGTAGCCCCGGTTGGCCAGTCCTTCGAGTTGCCCCAGCAAAGCCGGGTCAAGCTCGCGTCCAGCCACGGCGTCGTCGATGGCGCGGCGGTAGCTTTGCACCGTGCGCGCCACGTAATAGGGGCTTTTGGTGCGGCCTTCGATTTTGAGTGAATCGACGCCGATTTCGACCAGACGCTTGACATGCTCAATGGCGCGCAGGTCTTTGCTGTTCATCACGTAGGTTCCGTGTTCGTCTTCTTCGATGGGCATGTAGCTGCCCGGACGCTGGCTTTCTTCAATCACATAGACCTCGTCGGCCTCGGCCACGCGCTCCACATCGTCATGGTCATCTTGAGCACCAAAGCCAGCTGGTGCGCCTCGGTCGTGCTTCTCACGCTCGCGCTCCATGGCGGTTTGCGGAGCAAGAATGTCGCCCGAGGCATCGACTTGGCCTTTTTGCGTTTTGTAATCCCAACGGCAAGAGTTGGTGCAACTGCCCTGATTGGCATCGCGGTGGTTGAAATAGCCCGACAACAGGCAGCGGCCCGAGTAAGCAATGCACAAGGCACCATGCACAAATACCTCCAGCTCGGTGTCCGGGCAGTCCTGGCGAATCTGCTCGACCTGGTCCAGCGACAGCTCGCGCGACAGGATCACCCGACTCACGCCCACGGTTTTCCAGAAGCGCACGGCGGCTGCGTTCACTGTATTGGCTTGCACCGACAGGTGGATTTCCATATCGGGCCAGGTTTCGCGCACCATCATGATCAGGCCAGGGTCGGACATGATCATGGCGTCAGGTTTGAGCGCCACCACCGGTGCCATGTTGTTGATGTAATGTTTGATCTTGTTGCCGTGCGGAAAGATGTTGCTGACCAAAAAAAACTTGGCCCCCTTGGCGTGGGTGCTGTCTATGCCTTGTTTCAAGACCTCGATGTCGCCAAAGTCGTTGTTGCGCACGCGCAAGCTGTAGCGCGGCTGGCCGGCATAAATGGCGTTGGCACCAAAGGCCAGCGCCGTTTCCAGCATGGCCAGCGAACCGGCGGGGGCCAACAATTCAGGCATTTTCATGGGGTGTACTTCGTTGAAAAATTTTGGCAGGCCTCAAACATTGCTTCAATAAGCATAGCTATCGGTGCAATATCCATAAGGGCTAGAAGCCAATAAGGCTACAAACTCCTTCAGGCTTTGGCAGCAATCGGCGGCAGATCAACCCGCACGTCGCCGCACTGAGCGCGGTGATTGAGCGCGTGCTCCATCACCACCAGTGCCAGCATGGCCTCAAGTATCGGCGTGGCGCGAATGCCCACACAAGGGTCATGGCGGCCTTTGGTCACCACCTCGGTCGTTTGGCCGGCGGTATCGATCGACTCACGCGGCGTCAGGATCGAGCTGGTGGGTTTGATGGCTACTGACACTTCCAGGTCTTGCCCGCTGCTGATGCCACCCAAGGTGCCACCAGCGTTGTTGCCTTTGAAACCTGCGGGCGAGAGCGAATCGCCATGCGTGCTGCCGCGCTGCGTAACGCTTGCAAAGCCGGCGCCAATTTCAACCCCTTTGACGGCATTGACACCCATCATGGCATAGGCAATATCGGCGTCCATTTTGTCAAACAAGGGCTCGCCCAAGCCTACCGGCACGCTCAAAGCACAAACGCGCAGCCGCGCACCGCACGAGTCGCCGCTTTTGCGCAGCGCCTCCATGTAGGCTTCCAGGGCGGACACGTCGGCCACCGGCGCAAAAAACGGGTTGTGGGGCACATGGTCCCAGGACTCGAAGGCAATTGGCAGCTCGCCCACCTGGGTCATGCAGCCCATAAAGACGGTGCCGTATTTCTCAAACAGCCACTTTTTGGCCACCGCGCCGGCAGCCACCATGGGCGCAGTCAGGCGTGCGCTGCTACGGCCGCCACCGCGCGGATCACGAATGCCGTATTTCTGAAAATAGGCGTAATCCGCATGGCCGGGGCGAAAAGTCTGAACGATGTTGCCATAGTCTTTGCTGCGCTGGTCGGTGTTGTTGATCAGCAGGCAAATTGGCGTGCCCGTGGTTTTGCCTTCGTAAACGCCCGACAGAATCCGTACTGCGTCGGGTTCATTGCGCTGGGTGACAAATTTGCTGGTGCCCGGGCGGCGCCGGTCCAGATCAGGCTGAATATCGGCCTCGCACAGCTGCAGGCCCGGTGGACATCCGTCAATCACACAGCCAATGGCTGGGCCGTGGGATTCACCAAAGTTGGTGACCGCAAATAGGTTTCCAAAGGTGTTTCCGCTCATTCAATAGATTATCCCAGACCCGAGGGCATTGCTCTGGTGCTGTGTTGGCATGGGAGTTGTTTGTGATTGATTACCCAAAGACCTTGAATGACACGCTTGAATCAAATCAAGGCGGGTGTAGTTCAATGGTAGGCCTACCCCACCAATGGTGACACCCGCTTTCACCATTAAACCGATACCAAAACCTACACTAGAAAACTTGGCCTACTCCGCAGCGGACACTTTCCGACGTTGGTTGTGTCGGTCATGTCGGTCACCAAGTCATTTTCTGCGAATCCTGAAGTTCTCACCGAGGCACCCCCCCGCTACAACCCGATAGTCCCAACAATTCGGTTGCGCGAGTTGTTGCCTTGGCGAGTACGAAGCCTGGACCAGGCTTAGGCGCTGTTTTAGTGTTCATCTGGCCCCCTTTTTCTTTCAATGGAAACATTTTTTCACGCTCATTCAATCATTGATGTTTTTGTGCAATCTCCAGATTTATTTCGGCGTCGTTGGCGCCTCATAGTCAGGACTCACGACCAGGCCCGGATGTTGGCAAATTCGGCGGCAGGGCGTTATTGGATTCGATAGCTTGATGCACTGTGGCTCGCTGCTTGAAAGTTTGGGCTAGGACTTCATCTATTCAAGCAATTTAAAGGCAATTGAAGACACAAACCCAGCGAGCGTGGTCAGCCCCACGACAGTCGGTCCACCCAGATGTACAGCTTCTGGAATCATGGTTTGTGCGACCATGGTTAGCATCGCTCCGGCAGCAATACCTTCGACAAAAACGATCGCTGTGGGATTGATTCCGGCACCGATCGAGTATCCGAGGTATGCACTCAGGGCGCTGGCAGCAACAAGTGAGAGCCAAAGCAGCAATACTTTCTTCGCCTTCCAACCCTGATTTCGCATGCCGATACTGCTGGAAAACGCCTCCGGCAAATTGGAAAGGAAAAGCCCCGCGATCAGCGTGTAAGGAATGAGGGCGCTCAGCGCTGGAACGTTCCCTGCCGTTGTTTGGCTGGTCACCATAGCCAATACTCCGGCCCCTACAACGAAACTCTCGGGAATTCCGTCCATAACGCTGCCTAACCAAATGGCTAAGGGCGCGCTTTTTTGTTCCTGAGCATCCAACTTGATTTCCTGGTGCCCTGGCAAAGGGTGAGCGTGAAGACCAGCGGTCACTTCAGTGGCCCAATCGACTCCGGCAGCACTAGAGCTCAGGTCAGCAAGATTCAAATCTTCAATCCGCATTTCGGCGCACCGAGCAGCAATGGCACCTAATTCTGGAACATGAGGTCTCAGCTTGTCAAAGTCAACCTTCAACAACTCAAAAGCCTTCACTGAGGATGCAGCCTTGGCAGTCGCATGGTGCTGGGCGTGGGTCAGCAGTGAGAGCGCGCCGATCACTTCACCGTCTGAAACTGTCTTGAAGGGTTGCCCCGCAACGGTCATGCTGACCTCACCCCGGGCAACAAATAACAATCTGTCACACTGCTGCCCCTCTTCAAACAAGCTATCTCCAACAGCAAAATGGACCGGGCGAATCGCAGGGATAAGTCGTTTCATGAGATCTGGAGGAATGGCCTGAAACAACGCCATTCCCCCGAACTGCTGGAGCATGTACTCCAGCTGGCAATGATGGCGATGCCTTAGGTGGCTGATCGTTGTGCTTACCTTGCGCAAGTATCCGCCGCGTTGCCCAAGCAGATAATTGAGAAATGTAAACATTGCCCCGCCAACGATGCAGCCCGCCAGCAACCACAATAACGTTTCGGCACCGCCGGAGCCATGCCCGGCGGAGGGTTGATGTACATCCATGGCAACTGGTGCCACCAGCGCAACGCTCAGCGCTGCAATCAACGCTCCAGCACCAAATGCGGCAAGCCCCGCCGTAATGCTTTGTCTTGGGGTCCAAAGCATGCCGAGAATCGCCCCCAACAGCAGCGAAGCCGCGCAAAAAGCCCCGAGCATGGCTGCCCAAAGTGGATAGGAAATGATGAAGGAAGGCATGGATTGCGCAGGCCACAGTGCAGTCACTTCAAAATGTAACGCAAGCAATCGGGATCAACAATAGCAGAAACCCCTCCACGCCGTAGCACTGAAGCTGTAGTGGCCTACTTTGTCGGGGCAATGTTGATGCGGTGACAACCTGGGCGTTACCAGCTTTGTGCGGGTCTTGAATTTGCGCCTGGAGCACTTCAATTGGACGCGGTCGTGGAAAGAAGCGCGCGCAAGCAGGCAAAAGTCAGTCCGTTAGCACGGGCGTTGGGGCTGGCGCATCGTCGGCAGAGGTTGCTGGACCAGGGTACTGCACCGAATACATGCACGTTTAAGCCGGGCGTTCATCAGATAGAAATGACCCTGGTTGGGATAGCTGGCTCGCCTGTCAATTCAAGGGCGATCCGCAATCGCCTGAAATCCCACACAACATGTTCACGGCCACCTGATGGCGCAGACGGTTTGACTCACAACGACTCGGCAGTTTCAAACCGGCTGAAATCCAGCATGCTCGGGCTGGCGGCTAGATAAAGATGGGTTAAAGCAGTGGACGAAGCAATTTGATAAGAAAGAACGGTGAGTGGAGTGCAAAATGACATAGTCGATTGATCCAATTTTCTTGATCTGTCGGCAGTGTCCAACTTTGTCGCACGTTCAGAAGCATCCATGCAAAAACTGACTAGGACAAATGAGTTTCCGAAGGCGCGGCAAAGCTCAAGTCGGCTTCACAAAGAGGTTGTAGTTTGGGCCGAAACACGGCCTGTTGCAGACCTGTTGCCGCCAGTCGGTAGCGGTTACGGAAGGGCTCGCCCTTCCGTCCTCGGTGCTTTTATATCGGTAAGTCCAAGTCTTGCGTGATACTGAAACCTCCAGACGCAAGCCCGGACACCCGCAGACAAGCAAATGCTCGCCCGGTTTGAGCAGCTTGGCCGCCCGCGCATCAAAGTGCATGATTTATACTCCTGCCAGTCGGTGATGTAGGTTTTGATTTCACAAACCTATACCGACGATAAAACCTACACTAAACCTGCACCAGCAGGTAAGCGTGGATAGGTTTTGAGAAGTGTAGAAAAAGTGAGAGACAGTGCCTGAAGATTAAAAATCTCTTATAAATCAAGCACTTAGACGGTCAATCTGTTTGAAATCAACGGGTTACAAAATGCGGGTGTAGTTCAATGGTAGAACGGCAGCTTCCCAAGCTTCATACGTGAGTTCGATTCTCATCACCCGCTCCATCACTTTCGGTGTTCATGACCTCAACCGTTTCCCCAATTCTTCAACCCATTGTGGCGCTGCTGATATGGTCGCTGGTGATGTGGCTGTGGATTCTTGTGACACGGCTGCCGGCCATGATGGCGCAAAAAGTGGTGCTCGACCCTAACGTGCCACCCAAAGACCTGACCCGAAATTTGCCGGCAAGGGTGCGCTGGAAAGCAGACAACTACAACCACCTGATGGAAGCGCCAACGCTGTTTTATGCAGCGGCATTGGTGCTTGCTTTTGCCGATCCAGGCAATGGTGTTGCAGTCATGGCAGCTTGGGCCTATGTGCTGCTACGGGTTTTGCACAGCCTGGTGCAGGCCTTGATCAACCACATTCCTTCGCGCTTGGCCCTGTTCGTGTTGTCAACCGGTGCGCTGGCAATCGTGGTGTGGCAAGCCGCGCGAGCGGTGTTTGCTGTTTAGCGGCGCAAACCCGACCCATAAAGGGCGATCAGCCCCACTTGGCATAAACCACGCCGCACAGGGCGATGCCGAACGTCCACAGCATCCAGGTTTGCGAGATGCCTTGGGCCCCCCGCCGCCCCCAGGCGCGCGGCGCCGCCCCCCGGCGCCGCCCCCCCCCGGCCCCCCCCCCCCCGACGCGCCGGCGCCCCCGCCCGCCCCCCCCACATGGTGGCAACAGGCCGGCTCGACGATGCGCCCCACTACATGCCTGCACAAGGCGCCACACGGCGCGGGAGCGCTGCCGACCAGACGCCCGAGCCCGACCACGCGCACCGCCCCCCACCGCCGCAACAACCCACCCACACCGCTCGCTGGCAAAAAAGATCCGAAGGGCTGGTCGCGGCCGCTCCCCCGCAGCAGCACCCCCAGGCCCCCGCCGACCCCCCCGCCCAAGCACGAAAGACGGGCCCGAGCGCGCTTCCCGACCTTGCCCCCCCCACCAAACCACCCCCCCCCCCCACACCCCAACCGGCGAGTTTCGGTTGGGCACAGACCCAACCCACACCACCCCAAACCCCCCACAAAAAAAAAAAAAAAAACAAAAAAAAAAACCCCCCCCAACACACACAAAACAAAAAAAAAGCAACCCCCAACACAAACAGGGGAACAGCATGAGTGCAAGGCCGGTCCAGGTGAGTGTCGAGACCGATGTTTTTCTGCCCCGTCGAAACGCAATCCAGCCAACGATGCCAAACAGGATGGCACTCAGGAGGTAGGCCAGGGTGGGTAGCACCAAACCCAGGGATTGCAGCTGCTTGAGTTCATTCATGGTGCGGCCACGTGAGTCGATGGCGCTTTCTTCACCAGCAAATACTCTGGGTGCGTGTTGGTCAGCAATTGGAACATGGCAAATACGGGATCGGGCATGTTGCGCGGATCAATCGAGCTCTCCAGCACCTGCCAGGTACGTGATTGTTGGCCACCCCGTCTTCCCGGTTGCACCGGGTAACCCATCAAGGTCGCTGCTTCGACCTGACTCAAGCCCGCCTTGGTCCGCACGGCCTACTGTCGCCCCGGCAAAGCCGGGGAATTGCCTGTTTTATTTGGACCGAAATACCATCACGGGAGTTGGTCATGCTCACGATGCCCAACGCGAGTAAGCATTCATTCACTGCGGGAAGGTCAGGCGGTGCGGCGATCATTTCCCGACCTAAGGCATCACCGCAACCCGGCGCTTCTTCACAATAACTACTGGAGCAGGGGATTCCTTGCAAACCGCCGGCCAGGTTGGGATATCTCTTGAAAAGTTCGGCTTCGGTTCCCTGGGCGCATTGGCGACAGCCTTCGCTATTTCCTTTGTTTTGAGCGGCACCCGGTGGTCGCCAACGACCTGTACAAACGCACCTTCTGCTGTCATGGCCAGTGCACCAACCTGCGCCCCCTTGCTTACGCTGCCAAGCAGTGTCAGATCATCACCTTCGGGCCGTTCATATGTATACTTAAACCAGGCTGCTCTGCCAAGAACAACACGCCAGCCCGGCTTGCGCGACTTCAGAGACTGCTGACTTTTGGCGACAGATTTTTCTGTGGAATGCTGTACTTGCATCAGGTAGGCGATTGGTGTGGTGTGATCCGGAAGACTTCGACAAATGAGATATTGCTGCTCATCAAAACACGTTGCTGGCCAAAGCGATTTCTAAACTCCGAACTTGGCGTAATACTGCGCCACTGCAGGGTCTGGGCGACACGCTGCATGTGGGCATTCAGCACAGGGGCAACTTTTTCCACAAGATCGGTGGGTACGTGGTCAAGGCGACCGGAATTGAGGGCGCGCACATCGACAAAGACCTTCAGGTCAGCAACAGTAAGACGATTGTCGGCAAAGTACTCGCCGCCATGAGCCTGCAGCTGGCTTTGCAGCCAGGCAAGGTACACGGGCATGGAGCCGTTGACGAGGGCGGTGCGGGCTTGCCTTTGAGCATCACCTGTCATACGAAAGCTAGGACCAAGTTTGACGCCAGCTTCCTCCACCACATACATGACTTCGTCACACAGCAGCGCTTGAAAGGCATCAACAGGATACAAGCCTGCCAGCTTGCCCGCGTATCTAAGGATCGAATCACACTGCGTCACCTGAACGCCGTCCACCCGCAGGGTGGGTACTTGGCTAAAGGGTGTTGACTTACGTACTTCGGCAAATTCTGGGAACGCAAAGCGGTGGTCTTCAAACTCAATGCCGCCAATGTAAAGGGCCAGGCGCACGGGCTCGGCGCGACCGCCATGAAAATCGAAATAGCTAAGTTTGAGTTTGGACATGGTGGTTAGATAAGAAATGAGGTGGGCGAGCAAAGATCGATTCGCAGATTCTAGGCGGGGTAGGCCGGTTGCGGGGAATGGCTCGCCTATCACTCCTCAAGACCCGAACTTGAATGCGGAACGCGAGATCGTCGCCGCGCCTCTGAAGGGACGAAATTTGGTGGGCCATAACACAATCGTGCAATGTAGGTACTCCTTTAAGTAGCAAAGTAAAAAAAGCTACTAAAGTCAATGGCTTACAAGCCAAATCAACGACTTAGAAAGTTTGGTGGAGAGGAGGAGGATCGAACTCCCGACCTCTGCATTGCGAACGCAGCGCTCTCCCAGCTGAGCTACCCCCCCAACGGCACGAGTCTATCAATATCATTGAAGGCCGACAACTGGAATTTGGACGACTTCGGGGAAAAATTGCCAAGAAATACCCCATGCTGTATTCAACCGTGAAAGTGTTACAGAAAAGCTGTTGACTACCCAGAGAATCAGGCGCAGAATTTCCCTGAGACCGTGTTTTCAACCTCGGTGAAGGAGCCCCGTAGATGATCAAGGACCACTTTTACGCTCAAACCTGATTGACGGTTTTCCGTCAACTGCTTCCCATACTTGAGGAAGCACACAGAAAGGGTAGGGTTCTTTGCGGGTCCTGCCTTTTTTTGTGCTTGATGGTGTGTAGGCAGACATCAGTGGCGATTTGCCGCAAGGTGGTGATGGATATAGATGGTGTCGACACTGACGTCTGGGACATGGTCTGATCTGGATCAACGCTGTAAGTCTGAATTGATGAAACAGTATTGAAAGGCTAAGCCATCGCCATGACGTGGGTCGATGCGGCTATGTACCAAGCCAAGGATGAAGGCCGCGATGTCATCCGGTTTTATAATCAAATTGTACAGTAAGCCCAAGTGGATGCTGTGTAGATAGCTGCTATAAATATAGCATTGTATAAAGGCAACCATGAAGCCGACAATCTCCCTTGGCAGCTGCTGAAGGTACGCGTCACGGTGTTTACGCTGGCTGTTTATGCGCTGGGCTTCGTGTGCCTCTTGCGTTATGCCGCCCGCTTGTAGTACTTTCCAATTCAGGTATGAGCCTGAAGCGAAGCCAGTTTGACATCAATCGTCGTACAGGCTGACCGGGCTAAAACTGGGAGTGTAAATAAAACAGGCAATCCCCCGGCTTTGCCGGGGAGAGTGCGCCCGTGAAGGCGCTACGTTAGCACGGTGAAAGTCCGTGTCAGGGTAAGCCAAGGCCCTGTAGTCGAAGGTAACTGCGTCGCCGCGAGGCGGGGTGGGGAGCAACCGGAGGCGAACTGGCGGTCCGCAGGATAACGAACTCGATTCGGCGGTGTGTGACGACGAGCCTGCAGTCTCATGGCGAAGTCCGAAACTCGTCCGGTACGCTGGAATATGGCGTGTAAAGCGATGTTGGGGTTGCATGGCGTGGTTGGAGGCGGAACGTTGGGAAGATGTAGTGAGAAAAGCGGGGAGACCTGCCGCCCGAGGTGACGGGAGGCAGGAGTCAGAACCATCGTAGTACCGATGGGCTGCAAGAGCTGAGCAAGGCCAAACACGCGCTGGAGAAGGTGCGCAGACGAGAGTCTGGATAACCGGTGTTCGCCCCTTGTGCCTAAACATTGGCAGGCGGTAGCCTGAGAAGTGCGGAGTAGGAAAGCCGCATGAGGGAAGGGTGTGCGGATGAGTGGAAACGCAACATTCAGAAAGTGTGAACGCATGAGCGAATCAGTGCCAGTGTCAGAAAAGGCTAAACAAACTGAATCTGCCCCAAGCCAGTGGGTGTGGGTGGATCGTACTGTCTGGGCAGAGCGCATGTTGGCGGCGCTGGGTAACGGCGTCACTCCCTCTCCAATGCGACTCCAGGGCAGGCCCAGCACCAGTGCGTCGAGTTGGGCTCGACTCAGGCTGAGCTGTGTTTGGCCATCTTGCGCTGGCCAGACAAAGTGGCCTTGGTGCAAGCGTCTGGCAGCCAACCAGAAGCCGATACCGTCGTGCACCAGCACTTTCATGCGGTTGGCTCGCACGTTGGCAAAGAGGTAGGCGCTGTGGGGGTATAAGCTATTCGTTCTCGCGTTTAGGTACCAGAATCTCGCGCTGACCACTGATGCTCATGGCGCTCACCAAGCCGGCGTTTTCCATGTCTTCAACCAGCCGGGCAGCGCGGTTGTAGCCAATTTTTAAATGCCTTTGTACCAGCGAGATGCTGGCCTTGCGGTTTTTCAGCACCACCTCCACCGCCTGGTCATACATGGGGTCTTTCTCGCCGACACCACCATCCCCTGCGCCCGGTGAACTCTCGTCGCCATCGACCGTGCCGCCTTCCAGAATGCCATCAATGTAGTTTGGTTCGCCCTGGCTTTTGAGGTAAGTCACCACCCGGTGCACTTCTTCATCACTGACAAAGGCACCATGCACCCGGATGGGCAAGCCGGTGCCGCTGGGCATGTAGAGCATGTCACCCATGCCCAGCAAGGCCTCAGCACCCATCTGGTCCAGAATGGTGCGGCTGTCGATCTTGCTGCTGACCTGAAAGGCAATGCGGGTCGGAATGTTGGCCTTGATCAGACCGGTGATCACGTCCACGCTGGGCCGTTGGGTGGCCAGAATCAGGTGGATACCGGCGGCGCGGGCTTTTTGCGCCAGGCGAGCGATCAGCTCTTCAATCTTTTTACCTACGACCATCATCAAATCAGCCAACTCGTCAATCACCACCACGATGTGGGGCAGTCGGTCCAGGGGCTCGGGAGATTCTGGTGTCAGGCTGAACGGGTTGCCAATCAGTTCACTACGCGCTTTGGCTTCGTTCATGCGGGTGTTGAAGCCAGCCAGGTTGCGCACCCCCATCTTGCTCATGAGTTTGTAGCGGCGCTCCATTTCAGCCACACACCAAGTGAGGCCATTGGCCGCCTGACGCATGTCGGTAACCACCGGGCACAGCAGGTGTGGAATGCCTTCGTACACCGACATTTCGAGCATTTTGGGGTCGATCATCATCAACCGCACATCGTGGGCTTCGGCCTTGTAGAGCAGGCTCAGGATCATGGCGTTGATACCCACCGACTTGCCTGAACCGGTGGTACCGGCCACCAACACGTGCGGCATCTTGGCCAGGTCAGCCAGTACCGGGTTGCCAATGATGTCCTTGCCCAGCCCCATTGACAACAGCGATTTGGCATCGTGATAGACCTGTGAGCCCAATATTTCGGAAAGTTTGATGGTTTGTCGCTTGGCATTGGGCAGCTCCAGCGCCATGGTGGTCTTGCCCGGAATGGTCTCGACAACTCGGATCGACACTAGGCTCAAGCTGCGCGCCAGGTCTTTGGCCAGGCCAACAATCTGGGAACCCTTGATGCCGGTGGCGGGCTCAATCTCGTAACGCGTAATGACTGGGCCGGGCTGCGCCAGTACCACTGAAACCTCGACACCAAAGTCCTTGAGCTTTTTTTCGATCATGCGGCTGGTCATTTCCAGCGTCTCGGGCGGCACAGATTCCTGACGCGACAGGGCTGCATCCAGCAGGTCAACTTGTGGCAGTCTACTGTCCAATATGTCGTTGAACAGTGGTTTCTGCCGTTCTTTGGACACCCGTTGGCTCTTAGGCACGTCCGCCACCACTGGATCGATAGCGACCGGATTGGGATGATGCACCGCCGCATCCTGGCGGTCTTCCACCAGCACATCCGCTCGCGCCTGTGCCGCTTGCTGACCCAGTGCGACATCCTGTTCTTTCTCGATTTGCTCGCGCCGGTTTTCTACCCTTGCAAACAGCCAGGCCCCCAAGCGCTCGGCCAGCTGGGCCCATGAAAATCGGAACGCCAGCCCCATGCCTGCCAGCCCCACCACAATGGCCAGCATGGCCGATCCGGTGAAGCCCAGCTGACGCCAGCTTAACGGGCCTAGCCAATAGCCCAATATTCCCCCGCCGTGTCCTGGCAATCGGGCTTCCAGGCTGTAAAAGCGCGTCCACTCCAGCGTGGCGCTGGCACAGGTCAGCAAAATCAGGCCCAGCCAGAACGTCGCTTGGCCATCGACAAATCGTGCCAGCACAGAGTCTGAACTGGCGCTGGACGGCACCCAATAGTCATGCCCGCGCAACCAGCGTGCCAAGCCCGACAGCCAGACTCGGACACCCGCCAGCCAGCACCACCAGACTGAAAAACCCAGAAAAAAATAGTTGCTATCAGTCAGCCAGGCACCGATGCGATTTATCCGGTTGTGTACCGCACCGCCCGTACCAGAAGTTGACCACGCGCCGTCCAGCGGCGAATAGCTGAGCAATGACAGCAGCCAGGCGCTTAACGCCATCAAGCCAAACAGCAGCGCCAGCTCACTGGCAAAACGGCTCCAGCCTGAACGAGGCAATGCAGGACTTTCAGAACGGGCGCTATGCAGCGTGTTTATAGAATAAGTCATTAAAAATTGAGTGGGTTATCTAAGCTGGTTCAAACAAGTCAACATTGCATAATCTCACCCAACGGGCGATGCTGTACTGTACACGTCCGAACGAATTGATTGACCAAGGATACCCATGACAAACAAACGTCACACCCAAGTGCTTATTTTGGGTTCAGGCCCGGCAGGCTATACCGCCGCCATTTATGCCGCCCGCGCCAACCTCAAACCCCTGCTAATCACCGGGATGGCGCAGGGAGGGCAGCTGATGACCACCACCGAAGTTGACAACTGGCCAGCCGACGTGAATGGTGTGCAGGGGCCAGATCTAATGCGGCGCTTTTTGGACCACGCTGAGCGCTTCAAGACCGAGATCGTGTTTGACCACATTAATAAGGTTGATTTTTCAAAGCGCCCGTTCATCCTGACTGGTGACAGCGCCACCTACACCTGTGATGCACTGATTTTAGCCACCGGTGCTTCTGCCAAATATTTGGGCTTGCCCTCAGAAGAAGCCTTTATGGGGCGTGGTGTATCTGGCTGTGCTACCTGTGACGGCTTTTTTTACCGCGAAGAGGTTTGTTGTGTGGTGGGAGGTGGCAACACAGCCGTTGAAGAAGCGCTCTACTTGTCTAACATCGCTAAAAAGGTCTACTTGATCCATCGGCGTGACAAGTTTCGCGCCGAACCCATCATTATCGACAAGCTGATGGACAAGGTGGCTAGCGGCAAGATCGAGCTTAAGACCTTCAGCACGCTTGATGAAGTGTTGGGAGATGCCAGTGGTGTGACCGGTGTTCGTATCAAACAAGTCAATTCGGGTGCCACCGAAGACCTGATGCTCAAGGGCTGCTTTATCGCCATTGGACATAGTCCCAATACTGACATTTTCCTGGGCCAGATTGACATGGCTGGTGGCTATATCATCACGCAATGCGGCAACAAGGGTTTTGCCACGCAGACCAGCGTGCCCGGCATATTTGCCGCAGGCGATGTGCAGGACCACGTCTATCGCCAGGCCATCACCAGTGCCGGCACCGGTTGTATGGCGGCACTGGACGCCCAACGGTTTCTTGAACAGTGATCAGACCGGTTTCTCCGGAGTATTTTCCAATTCAGGTATGAGCCTGAAGCGAAGCCAATTTGACATCAATCGTCGTACAGGCTGACCGGGTTAAAACTGGGAGTGTAAATGGGTTGAAGTTACCCGTGCTGGCCACCCAAACTGCCCGACTTCAGCTCCGCTGGAATGGCCCCTGTTCCCGGTAGGCGCTTGCTGCGCCGTCCTTGGACTTTGGGTATTTTTTTAAACAAGCCGGGTGGTGGCCTGCGCAGCGGGGAGGCGCGGCTACAGCGCCTCGGACTTGTCCGCGCAAAGTGTGGGCAAGTCCCGGTAAGGTTTGTCCACACTTTGCGTAGCGATTGTGGTCAAACCTGTTCTGCGCATCAAGCCCGCTTTCTGAGCTCAGGCTGGTTGAACATGGCAAATAGTGCTGCCTTGGCCGCTTGCATTTCCCGGGCCGCCTGCAGATCAGTTTTCTCGCTGGCCTGGGCGTGCAAATCTTTGAGCGTGATGCCTTTTTTGAACGTCACCAGACGCTTCTTGCTCAAACTTGCCAGGCGCTCCAGCGGGGTCTTTACGTCGGCGTGTTTGTAGACCTTTTTGATCTTGCCTTTGTCGCTCACCACCTCGGTGGCGAACAGACATGGCCGGTGCATGTTGAGCCATGAGTTGAAGGTGTTGGCAAAGAATTCGTTGATCGGTTTGGCATACTTTTGCGGGATGTGGCTGTAGCCCATGTGCTTTGTGACCACGCTGTTGTTTTTGCTCTTGGCCAAGGCGTTATCGTTGCTTTGACGTGCGCGTGATTTGGTCTGCTCGATGTTCAATTTGTTGAGCAGCTCGGCGACGTTTTTGTTGACATACTCCGAGCCGTTGTCAGAGTGGAATCCCTTGATGACAAACGGAAACTGGCTCAGGATAAAGGCCAGTACCGGCAGCAGATAAGCCTCGCTGAGGCCCTGCACACAGGCCTGTACCTGCCACTGGCTCACCGCATCCACGCAGGTGATGTGGTAGACCCCCTTAACGGCGTCCAGGTCCCCCTGGTGCACGCTGTCAATACGCACCCAGCCAGCGCGTGCGTTGGGCCGTGGCACCTTGCGTACACCGATGACCCTGACGCAGAACCATGACCTGATCCGCCAGGGCGATGACTACGCTGATTTGTTCAGCCTGGCTGCCAAGCAAAGTGCCGCGCTGCCAGCGCCCCATACCCCGACGCAATCCCCATACCCAACCCAGAACAAGGCCGCATGATGACCACCATGAACATGATTGAGATTGAACGCGTTCTGCGTGAACTGCGCCTGTCGGGCATGGCCGCGACGCTGCAGACCCGCTTGTTGCAGGCACAGGCGACCGAGCAGCCGTTTGTGGAGACTTTGACTTTGCTGCTGCAAGACGAGCTCGACTGACCGAGTGTGGGAAGGAAGTGTGGAGCGAATCCGCGAGTCGAGGTACACGAAGCGCATATGAGGCGAGGCGAAGCAGGGCGAGCAAGCTAATGATTGCGAAGCCGTTGTGGTCAAGTTGACGTCACGTAGATGCGACGATTGTGCGGTGAAGGGATTCCGACCTGGCCGAAGTGCCCATGATGCAGTGCGCAAGGCACAGCAGTATGCGCAAGAAGGCTATCGGGTTGTGGTCGATGTGGACCTGGAGAAGTTCTTTGATCTGGTCAACCACGATATTCTCGTGGACAGGCTTGCCAAGCGCATTGCAGATAAGGCCGTATTGCGGCTGATTCGGCGATACCTGCAGGCCGGGATCTTGGCGGATGGCGTGGTGTTGGAGCGCAAACGGGGAACGCCACAAGGCGGGCCACTGTCACCGCTACTGGCCAACGTGTTGCTTGACGAAGTGGATAAGGCGTTGGAGAAACGGGGCCACCGGTTCGTCCGGTACGCAGACGACTGTAATGTTTATCTGCGCAGTCAGAAGGCTGGCGAGCGGGTGCTTGGCTTTCTGAGGAAGCAGTATGAGAAGCTGCACCTTCGGGTGAATGAGAAGAAAACTGAGGTGGGTTCGGTCTTTGGTCGCAAGTTTCTTGGTTATAGCCTTCGGGGGAAGGACAGGGAGGCGGTCAGGACTTCTGTAGCCACAAAGGCGATTGATACATTCAAGCAGCGAATCAGAGTAATCACGCGGCGAGCTGATGGGCGTGGCATGGTTCAAATTGCGCAAAGTCTCAGGAAATACTTGCCGGGTTGGAAGGCGTACTTTCGTCTGGCACAAACTCCAACGACGTTTCGGGATTTGGATTCATGGATTCGCCGAAGGCTCAGGGCGGTTCAGCTCAAGCAGTGGAAGCGCGGCACCACGATTTATCGTAACCTTCGAGGGCTTGGCGCTACCCACGAGGTGGCAGCACAGGTGGCTGCTGCGGGCAGGCGTTGGTGGCATTGCAGTCGATCCAACTTACACCGCGTGCTGACAGTGGCTTACTTCGACAACCTTGGCATACCCAGACTCACATGACCTCAACTTCTCGAACCGCCCGGTGCGGACCCGCATGCCGGGTGGTGTGGCAGGGGCGCAGCTTAACGGCTGCCCCCTATGCCGATTTGAGATTTTTCCAAACATGTGCCCAAACAGTGTCAAAGTCGGGCCGTCCAGTTGTATATGAAAACGGGGATAGCTTAAATTAACTGAAAAATTGTCTTGACACTTGGGTCCACTTTAGGGTGCCGCTGGGGCTCGGTAGCGCTTGACCAGGGGCACCTCAGCCAGACGGTTCTCATGCCAGCGTGCCACCAGTCGCTTGGTTTGGGCGCGACTGTAGCTGCTGGTGCGCAGGCAAGCCAGTATCACGCCACGCTCGCATTTGTTGCGATGCGGGTAGTCAAAGCGCTGGCACCCGGCTGATGTGTGCGTATCTTTGGCCATCGTCTTCTTTGTCTACCCCGCTGAAGCTGATCTCAGGCGTCGCTTTGAGAAGGTCTTGCAGTTGCGCAATCGTACGCAGCTTTGTTTCGTTCATGTTGATCAACATCCTTGGATGATCAACCTGCTGGCAATTGCTTGGCCTAATGGAGTCGCTTTGGGCTCATTCCTGGGTGGAAATACACGCGCCGCTCAGGCTCACACCTCGTTGGACAAGGCTTCCGGTTCAAACGTGCCGAATCGCGGGCTATAATGATAAGCTTTGTTGAGATCGTCCGTGAGGGCACATCACGGCAAACGGGTTACCGCCACCCGGTTCTTGGCGAGGTTAGGCTTTTGGCGTCAGTCATGGCCGTTAAAAAGTATCGGAGTGTCCCTATGGCACGCGTATGTGAAGTTACGGGTAAAGGCCCGATGGTCGGGAACAATGTTTCCCACGCCAACAATAAAACCAAGCGCAGGTTCTTGCCGAATCTGCAATATCGCCGTTTCTGGGTGGAGTCTGAAAACCGCTGGGTTCGCCTGCGAATATCAAATGCCGGTCTGCGTTTGATCGACAAAAACGGTGTTGATTCGGTGCTCGCAGATTTGCGTGCCCGCGGTCAAGCTTAATTCATTCAATTCCCAACCTTCAGAAAGAGCATCATGGCAACCAAAGGCGGACGCGAAAAAATCAAGCTGGAATCTACAGCCGGCACTGGTCATTTCTACACAACCAGCAAAAACAAGAAGATCATGCCCGAAAAAATGCTGATCAAGAAATTTGATCCGAAAGCACGCAAGCATGTCGACTACAAAGAGATGAAACTGAAGTAATTCAGTCTTGACCCCGAAAAAGGCCCACTCTGTAACGGGCTTTTTCACTACTGTCCGGTCAAAAGTCAAACAAAATCAACTGGTTAGAGATGGGTGCTGGTTGGCTTTGTAAGTCATCAGCCTCCAAGGCGCATGAAACCTGGGTTTTCTCGAAAACCGAGACCGACAGAATCTGTAGACAAGTGTAGAGCGAGGATTTCAGTAGCAGCTCCTTTTTGACAATAGTGAGGTTGCCCCTGTTTCCCGAATACGAAGGGACTTCCCGCTTCCCGGTAACGGCATCAACGTGCCAAGATTGGGTTTTGGAAAGTCAATCTACAACCGAGAAGTCCCATGAGTAAGATTACACGAGTTGGCGTTGATTTGGCAAAGAATTTGATCCAGGTTCACGCTGTGGATGCTGCTGGGAAAGTTGTCACCAATCGACAACTCAAGCGCGATAAGTTTATTGAATGGTGCATGCAACTGCCAGCCATGTGTTTGTTGGCAATGGAATCCTGCTGGGCGCACTACTGGGCGCGCAAACACTGAACTGGGCTTGGATGCCCGCATCATCGCCGCGACTTGGTGACACCCTATCGCCAACAAGGCAAAGGCGGCAAAAACGATGCCAACGATGCAGCAGCCATCTGTGAGGCAGCCCTCGCCCAAGCATGCGCTTTGTCGCTGTCAAAACCGTTGATCAGCAAAGCATGCTCAGTGTGCATCGGCTGCGTGAAGGCTACAAAGCTGACCGCACCGCCTGCATCAACCGCATTGCGCACTGCTGACGGAGTTTGGTCTGGTATTTCCCCAAAGCCCCGGGTATTGAGTGCGCAGCCCAGTGACACGCTTGAAGATGCCAGCAACGCCTTGTCGGGGCTGGCGCATGACCATTGAACGTGCCCAAATGCAGTGGAAAGAACTCGATGACCATATCGACTGGTGCGACCAGCGCATAGCGGCGCACCATAAGCAAAACGAGCAGGTTCGCCAAGCCACCGAGCCTGGGCGTGGGGCCTGTCACTGCCTCAGCGGTGGTGGCCACCGTGGCAACTTCAAGCAGTTCAAGAGTGGCTCCCAGTTTGGCGCCTGGTTGGGGCTGACACCACGACAAAACTCCAGTGGGGCAAGAATAATCTGGTGGCATCACCAAGCATGGTGAAGTCTCTGCGAACGCTGCTGATCCAGGGTGCCAAATCGGCTGTTATGACGGCACACCGGCGCGAAGACCCGATCTCCAAGTGGGTGCATCAATTGCGTGAAAAATCAGGCTGGCAAAGGCCACAGTAGCGTTGGCGAACAAGAATGCGCGCATTCTGTGGGCCGTGTTCACCAAGGATAAGCCGTTTGATGCGGGCCTATCAGCGTCAAGCCGGGTTCACCACAAGCCGCCATGTGTGCAGCTTGAAGACGCTTTAGAAAGATGGAAGGTTTCCTTGCCAGACGTAAATGTGAAGATGCAATCAACAGCCAGACCGGCAGCAGGTAAGCTCGGTAAGGGTTCAGTGGCTTTGGACCACGGTTTCCGATTGGGCCCTGCTGAGCGGTTCGGTCCGCACCGAAATATCAGTGCAACAAGGCCGTCTGTAGATGTGCGGTCTGTTTCCTCGTTTTATTGCCGCTTTCGTTTACACAAATGCAATGAATACCGTTTATCAAGAAAATGCAGAAAAACCTGTTGGACCTGTGAGAAGTCCCTGTAGACTCCTTAGCCAGCCGATTATGCGGTTTTCCTGTCGTGCTGCTGGGCCGCGGACCAGCGTTGTTCAGACACCATTGGACTGACATAGTCCAGCGTCTGATGCAGTCGTGTGCTGTTGTAAAAACCCAGCCAGTCAATCACCTCATCCATGGCCGCTCGGCGGGTGGCAAATCGTCGGCCATGCAGGCGTGCTACCTTAAGATGCCCCCATAGGCTCTCAGTGGGTGCGTTGTCCCAAAGTCACCACGTCGGCTCATCGATGACTTCATCGCGTAGCGTTTCAATGCGTTCTGGAAATCGTTCCCGCAGTATTGGCTGCCCCGGTCTGAATGAACTATCAACCCGGGCGCAGGCTTTCGCCGGAAATACGCCATGCGCAGTGCATCGACCACCAGACTGGCCTGCATGTGGCCGTTACAGGAACTGCCTATCCACCTTTGACCAGACGCACCGCTTCCATCTTGAACTCCAGCGTGTATTTGCCCCTGGCTTGCCCGTCTTTCCTCTTGCTTGCTCATCTTCCATCCTCCAATGTCTGAAATTTTCCTTCAGCTATGGAGTCCGTTTTTCAGGGGCAACCTCAAAGCATCTGATCCTGTACGAAGTTTGGCGCAAGCGCCCAACCGCAACGATACCTGCTGCATGTGTTTGTACAACTCCACTAACCGGTTCAGATTGCACACGCCATCGTTAATGGCAAATTCATTGAATGGGCGCCACCAAGGTTGAACAGTTTTGTGGCAAACACGCCAGTTACCAGACACTTTCAAGTGAAGTCCCTAAGTTAGAATCTAAGGCTACCTGAAATCTGACTTTACTTGTTGATGGGCTGAGTCGGTTTGGGAAACGGTTTGGGAAAGGATGATCAATCGTCAAGATTATTCTGCCTTTCATGGCATAGCAATTCGGTGTCAACTTGGGCCATCTCGCTTTGAGCCCTAACACTGGTAACACCCTTTTTCGATGTGTGGTCCAGTGCACCGCACAATTTTATGGAGAATTTTTGATGGTTATCGCGGTAGAGACACTTGACAAGTTAGAACGCAAAATGACGTTGAACCTGCCGTTGGGCACTATCCAGACAGAAGTGTCTGCTCGACTGAAAAAGCTGGCGCGCACTGTCAAGATGGATGGTTTTCGCCCAGGTAAGGTGCCTATGAACGTGGTTGCCCAGCGCTACGGCTATAACGTGCAGTACGAAGTCATGAATGACAAGGTCGGCGAAGCATTTTTTAACGCTGCCAATGAAGCAAAACTACGCGTTGCGGGCCAGCCATCCATCAACGAAAAGGACGGGGCTGCCGAAGGTGAAATGCTGTTTGAGGCAATTTTCGAGGTGTATCCAGATGTCAAGATCGGCGATCTGTCGACGGCAGAAGTCGAAAAGGTTGCGACAGAAGTGTCTGATGCCGCGGTCGAAAGAACGGTTGATATTCTACGCAAGCAACGCCGCACGTTTTCTTTACGGCCGCATGAAGCGGCTGCTGTCGATGGTGATCGTGTGGTGGTTGATTTTGAAGGCAAGATTGACGGCGAAGCGTTTGCCGGTGGCAAGGCCGAGGACTATCAGTTCATTCTGGGGGACGGTCAAATGCTCAAAGAGTTTGAAGACGCCACACGTGGCCTCAAACTGGGCGAAAGCAAAACTTTTCCCTTGGTGTTTCCCGCCGATTACCATGGTAAAGAAGTTGCGGGCAAAACCGCCGATTTCAGGGTGACCGTCAAAAAAATTGAGGCCGCACATTTGCCAGAAGTTAACGAGGCTTTGGCGAAATCTTTGGGCATTGCCGATGCCTCCGTTGAAGGCTTGCGTGCTGACATCAAGAAGAACCTTGAACGTGAAGTCAAGTCACGCTTGTTGGCCCGCAACAAAACAGCGGTTTTGGATGCTCTGGTCGCCAAGGCCGAGTTAGATCTACCCCAGGCCAGCGTGCGCGCCGAGATGAGCAGGCTGCTTGAAGGTGCCCGTGCAGACCTCAAGCAACGTGGTATCAAGGATGCCGACAAGGTAGAAATTCCCGATGATGTTTTTCGACCACAAGCTGAAAAGCGAGTGCGCCTTGGTCTAGTGGTTGCCGAATTAGTGCGTGCCAATGACCTTCAGGCAAAAATGGATCAGGTCAAGGCGCATATCGACGAACTGGCAGCCAGCTACGAAAAACCCGCCGAAGTGTCCCGTTGGTACTTCAGCGACAGAAAGCGGCTGGCTGAAGTGGAAGCAATCGTTCTGGAAAACAATGTGACCGAGTTTGTGCTGTCTCAGGCCAAAGTGACCGAAAAGCCAATCTCCTTTGACGAGTTGATGGCACAAAACTGATTTAGTTGAACTGTTGGATGCTGTAAATGGGGCTTGTGCCGGACTTGCAGTCTGGCTGACAAGCCCTATTTGCTTTCAGGACAGCTTTTTTAGGTACAGTGTTGGTGGTTTTTGATTCAAAATAAACTTCCCTAGGAATGTAATGGAAACACAAGGTTTGGGCATGGTGCCCATGGTGATTGAACAGTCTGGCCGTGGTGAGCGCTCCTACGACATTTATTCGCGCTTGCTCAAGGAGCGCGTTATTTTCATGGTGGGCCCAGTCAATGATCATGTGGCCAATCTGGTGGTCGCTCAATTGCTCTTTCTGGAAAGCGAAAATCCGGACAAAGATATTTCCTTTTATATCAATTCACCTGGTGGTTCGGTCAGTGCTGGCATGGCTATTTTCGACACCATGAATTTCATCAAACCTGAAGTCTCGACTCTTTGCACTGGTATGGCCGCCAGCATGGGGGCCTTTTTGCTAGCTGCTGGTGCCAAGGGAAAGCGGTTTTCTTTGCCCAACTCAAAGATCATGATCCATCAGCCTTCAGGTGGCAGTCAAGGCCAGGCAACTGAAATTGAAATTCAGGCCAGAGAAATTTTAAAGACTCGCGAGCAACTCAACAAGATTTTGGCTGATCGCACGGGACAACCCCTTGAGCGCATTGAGCGTGATACCGAGCGCGACTACTACATGTCTGCGGAGGAGTGCAAAGAGTATGGTTTGATCGATCAGGTTATCTCGAAAAGGGCATAGTTCTCATGGCCGACAAAAAAGGCTCCTCGGGTGAAAAAACCCTGTATTGCTCGTTCTGCGGCAAAAGTCAGCATGAAGTCAAAAAACTGATCGCAGGACCCTCTGTTTTCGTATGCGACGAGTGCATTGATCTGTGCAATGAAATTATTCGTGATGAGTTGCCGGTTTCGACCGAAACAGTTGGCAATGCTGATTTGCCCACGCCGTCCGAGATAAAAGCAAACTTGGATAACTATGTCATTGGGCAGGATCCTGCCAAACGTATTCTTGCCGTCGCGGTGTACAACCATTACAAACGCCTGCGGCACCAGGAAAAATCCACCAAGGATGACGTTGAGTTATCCAAGAGCAATATCTTGTTGATCGGGCCAACTGGATCGGGCAAGACCTTGCTGGCGCAAACGTTGGCGCGCATGCTCGACGTTCCGTTCGTCATGGCGGACGCCACCACATTGACTGAGGCTGGTTATGTGGGTGAGGACGTTGAAAATATTGTTCTGAAGCTGCTGCAGAGTTGCAACTATGAGGTGGAGCGGGCGCAACGGGGTATTGTCTATATTGACGAGATTGACAAAATTTCTCGCAAATCCGATAACCCGTCAATCACCCGTGATGTTTCAGGCGAGGGCGTACAGCAAGCTCTTTTGAAGCTGATTGAGGGCACCATGGCGAGTGTGCCGCCACAGGGTGGACGCAAACATCCCAATCAGGACTTTGTACAGGTAGACACTACAAATATTCTGTTTGTTTGTGGTGGTGCTTTTGCTGGCCTTGAGAAGGTCATTGACAACCGCACCGAGTCATCTGGCATTGGCTTTGGAGCTGCCGTCAAGAGCAAACAGAATCGTGATTTGACCGAGGTTTTTAAAGAAGTTGAGCCAGAAGATCTAATCAAGTTTGGACTTATTCCTGAACTAGTTGGGCGCATGCCTGTCGTTGCTACCTTAGGTGAACTGAGCGAAGAAACCTTGATACAAATTTTGACCGAGCCCAAGAATGCGTTGGTCAAACAATACAGCAAGTTATTGTCGATGGAGGGGGTAGACTTGGACATTCGACCTGCTGCCTTGAAGGCGATTGCCCGAAAGGCCCTGGCGCGAAAGACTGGTGCGCGCGGGTTACGCTCCATTTTGGAGTTGGCGCTGATTGACACCATGTTTGATTTGCCAAACTCATCGAACATTGAAAGAGTCGTGGTTGAGGAATCGACCATTAACGATAACAAGGCACCCTTGCTGGTTTATCGTGAAGTTGCAAAAAAGGCTTGATCTGGCTTGTGTTTAGTCAGTTTTTGCTTTCGCTCAAGATTTTGCAGTGTGTTCATAATGCTTTGCCGTCTCCAAAGTGGCATTTCAGTTTCTTTTCATCAGGTAATTAAAGGACACTATATGTCGGGTCATACCCCCTTGCCTGCTACCCCTCTGGACCTTCCGTTGCTGCCGCTTCGCGACGTGGTGGTTTTTCCTCATATGGTAATCCCACTGTTCGTCGGGCGTCCCAAAAGCATCAAGGCGTTGGAGGCATCTATGACATTCGACCGCCGCATCATGCTCGTGGCTCAAAAAGCCGCAGCCAAAGATGAGCCGTTGGTGACAGACATGTTTGGTGTCGGTTGTATTTCGACCATTTTGCAGATGCTCAAGCTTCCGGATGGTACCGTCAAGGTGCTGGTGGAAGGGCAGCAACGGGCACTGGTAGGCAATATCGAAGAAGGCGAGTCACACTTTACTGCGAGCGTGACGCCAATCGAGGTTGTTGTTGAGCCCGAAAGCAAAGCCCGATCCAAAGGCAGTGAGGTCGAGGCGCTGCGTCGCGCAGTGATGCAGCAGTTTGACCAATACGTCAAACTCAACAAGAAAATCCCTCCCGAAATTCTCACATCAATTTCCAATATTGATGACTCAGGTCGTCTGGCAGACACCATTGCAGCGCATCTACCGCTGAAACTCGACAGCAAACAGGTGGTGCTCGAACTTGCCAGTGTCAAAGATCGCCTGGAAAACCTGTTTGAGCAGATTGAGCGCGAGGTCGACATTCTCAATGTGGACAAAAAAATTCGCGGTCGAGTCAAGCGTCAAATGGAAAAAAATCAGCGCGATTTCTATCTGAATGAACAGGTCAAAGCCATTCAAAAGGAGTTGGGGGAGGGAGAAGACGGCGCTGACATTGAGGAAATTGATAAAAAGATAAGGACTGCCAAGATGCCCAAGGAAGCCCTGAAAAAGGCTGAGGGCGAACTGAAAAAGCTCAAGCTTATGTCGCCGATGTCAGCCGAGGCCACCGTGGTGCGCAATTACATTGACGTGTTGACTGGCTTGCCTTGGGCTGCCAAAACCAAGATCAAGCACAATTTGGCCAATGCCGAACGGGTTTTGAACGAAGACCACTATGGACTTGACAAGGTCAAGGACCGTATTCTGGAGTATCTTGCGGTGCAGCAGCGTGTTGACAAAGTCAAGGCCCCTATCCTTTGTTTGGTGGGGCCGCCCGGTGTTGGCAAGACGTCTTTGGGCCAGTCCATTGCTAAAGCCACAGGACGCAAATATGTTCGCATGGCTTTAGGGGGAATGCGTGACGAGGCCGAGATTCGTGGTCATCGGCGTACCTACATTGGCGCAATGCCGGGCAAGGTGTTGCAGAGTTTGACCAAAATTGGTACTCGCAATCCATTGTTTTTACTTGATGAAATTGACAAACTTGGAACTGATTTTCGGGGTGACCCCTCAAGCGCCCTGCTTGAAGTGCTGGATCCCGAACAAAACCACAAGTTTGGCGACCACTATGTTGAGGTTGACTTTGATTTGAGTGATGTGATGTTTGTGGCGACATCCAATTCAATGAATATTCCCCCAGCGTTACTGGACCGGATGGAAGTCATTCGCTTGTCTGGTTATACCGAAGATGAAAAAACAAACATTGCTCTCAAGTACCTCCTGCCCAAGCAGCTCAAAAACAACGGTGTCAAGGAACAAGAGCTTTGTGTGAGCGAAGACGCCGTGCGCGATATTGTTCGTTATTACACAAGAGAGGCTGGGGTCCGTTCTCTGGAGCGTGAAATCTCCAAGATATGTCGCAAGGTTGTGAAGGGACTGCAACTCAAGAAGATGAAGGCGCAGGTGGATGTCAATGCGGGCAATTTGAATGATTTTCTGGGAGTACGCAAGTACGACTACGGTCGTGCTGAAAAGAAAAATCAGGTTGGCCAGGTCGTTGGATTGGCTTGGACCGAGGTTGGTGGAGATTTGCTGACCATTGAGGCTGCGATGATGCCAGGTAAAGGCGTCATCACCCGCACGGGCTCGCTAGGCGACGTAATGAAAGAATCGGTCGAGGCCGCACGCACTGTGGTGCGGAGTCGTTCACACCGCTTGGGCATCAAGGATGAATTTTTTGAAAAGAAAGACATTCACATTCATGTTCCTGATGGTGCAACCCCAAAAGATGGCCCAAGTGCAGGTGTTGCCATGACCACAGCTTTTGTTTCCGCCATGACGGGCATTCCAGTCCGTTGCGAAGTGGCTATGACCGGGGAAATAACACTGCGAGGTGAAGTCACAGCAATCGGTGGGCTCAAGGAGAAATTGTTGGCCGCGCTGCGGGGTGACATAAAGACGGTTTTGATCCCAGAAGAAAATGCCAAGGATCTGCAAGATATCCCCGAGAATGTCAAAAATGGACTCGAAATCGTTCCGGTAAGATGGATTGACAAGGTACTAGAAATTGCTCTGGAGCGCATGCCAACACCTTTGCCTGAAGAACCCTCAGCGCTTGACCCACCGGTGGTGTCGGTTGCAAATGCGGATTTGTCGGGTTCAATCAAGCACTGAGAGAGATTTGAGCTCTCAAATGTCACTCCAATGAGTGCGGAAAATTTCCATATTATAATTCGATGCTAATTCCGCGGGAATAGCTCAGTTGGTAGAGCGCAACCTTGCCAAGGTTGAGGTCGAGAGTTCGAGACTCTTTTCCCGCTCCATGAATGTCAAATGGGGAACCCAAAGATTCCATTTGGGCACAAAATTTGGCGCGATAGCAAATCGGTTATGCAACGGATTGCAAATCCGTGGAGCCCAGTTCGACTCTGGGTCGCGCCTCCAAATGGCCATTTCAGTCACAATCTGAATTCCGCCACCTGAGCATGTGTGGCTATCTATTTTTTTAAGGCAGCCTCAAACTGCTGCGTTTTCGCACGGGTTTCCAATCCGACAACGGTGCTTGTAGGATTGGCTCTGCACTTTTCCTTTGGCTCAACAAACTGGCAACAGCGCAATGGCGATAACCTGATGACGGGTTATCATCACTGCAATCCAGACCGTATCATGGTGTTGCATCAATAAGACGGATTGAGAAAAGGATGGTACTTCTGAAAGTACATATTTTAAAATTTCTTTCATTAAATCAATAACTTATAAGCTCGGCGAGATTTCGATCTCAACACATCATGTCAAGTTACAACTCTCCTATGGAAATTCATGTTCACGGTCAGGTGGCCTTGCGAAGTGAAGTGACATTCGACAATATTCAGGACGCGCTCAAGCCAATATGGAAATATGCAGGAGCCAAGTCTCTTGCGGCAGCAGCGGGCAGTTTTTACGAAGATGAGCCTGGCATTCAGTTTGATGCAAAAGAGAAGCTGTTACAGATGTGCTGGACAGTCGAGGGTGATGACGACTTTCGTCAGGTGCTTGATGAGATGTGCATGAACCTTAACGAGGTCGCACAGGCAGGTGCTGTCATTGAAGTCACTTTTTTTGATGCTGAGTACGACGATGACGACGAAAACGATGACTCTGACACCGAATCTCGTGACGATTTTCTGATGCTTTTTGTTGGTCCAGACCCAGCGTCCATCATGCAAGTTCAGCGTGATATGCTGGTACAAGATGTCGTCAGCCTGATGGAGCGCCATTTTGACGGCGCTGAGTTGGGCGGTGTCGTCGAGGCGATCGACGGCCTTTTCAGCCAGCGTTTTGACAACCTGGTCAACTCATTGCAATTGGGCAAGCCACCGCGTGGTGCCGGTGGTGGCTCGGGCGGTCTGGGCCATGGCGGTGGACGCAAGCCCCGGCACCTTCATTGAGCCAGATCTCGTCCAGACATGAATCAGGCTGCCACTAGCCCGGTCGTGGTAACTGCGCCTGTCGTGCCGGGTCGCCCTGAAAAGTTGCGCCTGGGCGACGTATTGGTACAACAGCGTCTGATCTCACAGGAGCAGTTGCAACAAACGCTGGCCCTGCAAAAGCAGACTGGCAAAAAGATGGGCCGCCTGCTGATTGAGACTGGTCTGATCACTGAAGAGTTGTTGGCAAACGGTCTGGCACGTCAGTTGCGTATTCCGTTTGTTAACCTGAAAACATTTCCTTTTCGAGCTGACGTCATCAAACTGCTTCCAGAGTCGGCCGCACGCCGGTTTCGGGCCTTGGTGCTGGAAGACAAGGGTGACACACTGTTGGTTGCACTGGCTGACCCGCTGGATTTGTTTGCCTATGACGAGTTAACCCGGCTGCTCAAGCGCAATGTTTCAGTGGCGGCAGTGCCCGAAAGCCAGTTGGCGCTGGCCTTTGACCGACTTTACCGACGCACCGAAGAAATCAGCGGCCTGGCCCGTGCCCTTGAAAAAGACCTGGGTGATGCGGTTGACTTTGGCGAGCTTACGGCAACTGTAGGCACCGAGGGTGCGCCCGTGGTGCGATTGCTGCAATCCTTGTTTGAAGACGCCATGCAAGTGGGTGCCTCAGACGTGCACATTGAGCCCCAAGAGACTGGCCTGCAGATTCGCGTGCGGGTTGACGGTGTGCTGCAAACCCAGACTCAGGCCGACAAGCGTATTGGCGGTGCCCTGGCACAACGGCTCAAGTTGATGGCCGGCCTGGACATTTCAGAAAAGCGTTTGCCGCAAGACGGCCGCTTCAGTGTGCGGCTGCGTGATGTCACCATTGACGTGCGTTTGTCCACCTTGCCAACAAATTATGGCGAGTCGGCGGTCATGCGTCTGCTCAAGCAGGGCGCTGGCATGAAACGGCTCAACGACATTGGCATGCCTGCCGACATGCTCAGGCGTTTTCGTGAAGTGCTGAGTCGGTCTTCGGGGCTGGTGCTGGTCACCGGCCCGACAGGTTCCGGCAAAACCACCACGCTGTATGCGGCGCTGGCCGAGATCAACGCGGCTGAGCTCAAAGTCATCACCGTCGAAGACCCGGTGGAATACCGCCTGCCGGGTCTGACCCAGGTGCAGGTCAATGACAAAATTGAGCTGACATTTGCGCGCGTGCTGCGGGCCTGTTTGCGCCAGGACCCGGATGTGATTCTGGTCGGTGAAATGCGCGACCCTGAGACGGCCGAAATTGGCTTGCGGGCCGCCATTACCGGGCATCTGGTGTTATCAACTTTGCATACCCGGGACGCTATCAGCACGCCGTTTCGGTTGCTTGACATGGGTGTGCCGCCGTTCATGGTGGCCACTTCACTGCAGGCAGTGATTGCCCAGCGACTGGTCCGGTTGAACTGTACCGACTGCGCCGAGCCGCACCAGCCCAGTCCGCAAGAGTTGTCGTGGCTGGCGGGCATGCTGCCGGCGGGTGGCACGGTCAGTTCCAGACGCGGGCGTGGTTGCTCATCTTGCAACGGCACCGGTTATGCCGGACGACAAGGGGTTTATGAGCTGCTGGAAATGGACGCCAGCCTGACCCAGGCGGCATCCCGCTCTGATCCGGCGGCTTTCATGAAGTTGGCACGCGAGCGCATGAAAGGCTTTACCATGGCTTTTCATGCGCTGGAACTGGTTCGTCAGGGTCGCACCTCATTGGCCGAGGCGCTGCGCATCGGCTTTGATGTTGATGACCAGGACGAGCAGGCTTAAGCCGCGGGGCTTGCATGGCTGTTTACGCCTGGCGCGGTCGCAATGCTCGGGGTGAGGCGGTCTCGGGTCAGCTTGACGCTTTGAACGAAAACGGGGTGGCTGACCAGCTCATGGCAATCGGGGTGGCGCCGGTCCATATCCAGTTGTCCGTTGAAAAGACCCAAACTGCGCGGAGTGGCGACAACTGGTTTGAGCGGTTCAATCGAGCGCCCGTGGTGGTCGAGGATGTGCTGATTTTTTCGCGTCAAATGTACACCCTGAACAAAGCGGGAGTGCCGATTTTGCGCGCCTTTGCCGGACTAGAGGCGTCCAGCACGAAGCCTGCCATGGTGGATTTGCTCAAAGATATTCGCTCCAGCCTGGATCAGGGGCGCGAGTTGTCTGCCGCGCTGGCGCGGCATCCGAGCGCATTTGGCGCGTTTTACGTGTCCATGATTCGCGTGGGTGAAATGACCGGGCGCTTGACTGAAGTCTTTCTGCGGCTCAATGAGCACATGGAATTTGAGCGCGACGTGCGTGAACGTATTAAGCAGGCCATGCGTTACCCGATGTTTGTGATGATCGCCATGGCCGTGGCCATTGTCATGCTCAACATTTTTGTGATTCCGGTGTTCGCCAAAGTGTTTGCCGGATTCAATGCCGAGTTGCCGCTGATCACACGGGGGCTGTTGGGTTTTTCCGCGTGGATGATCAATTGGTGGCCGCTTCTGATTGCGCTGGTGGTGGGGGTTGCCATGCTGGCGCGGGCTTATCTGCGTACCCCGGGCGGGCGCTACAGTTGGGACTCACGCAAGCTCAAGCTGCCGATTGTGGGCCCGATCATCCTCAAAGCCACATTGGCGCGTTTTGCCCGCAGCTTTGCGCTGTCCAGTCAAAGCGGCGTGCCGCTGGTACAGGCACTCACGGTGGTGGCGCAAACGGTGGACAACGCCTTTATTGGCAGCCGTATCGAGCAAATGCGCGACGGCATTGAGCGCGGCGAGAGTATTTCGCGCTGTGCGGCCGCCACGGGTGTTTTCACCCCGGTGGTGCTGCAGATGATCTCGGTGGGTGAAGAAACCGGCGAACTCGATAACCTGCTGTTTGAGATTGCCGGCATGTACGAGCGCGAAACCGACTACAACATCAAGGGCCTGTCAGCGGCTATTGAGCCGATTTTGCTGGCCATCATTGGGGCGTTGGTTCTGCTGCTGGCTCTGGGGGTGTTCCTGCCGCTGTGGAATCTGGGCGGTGCTGCAATGGGCAAGGGTGGTGGCTAGCGATGGCTCAGCGCAGCCAGTGGTCACCGCGTTTTTTGACCAGGGGACGTTTGATGGAGTGGGGCATTGCGGCGTTGCTGGTGGCCATTGTGGTGGTGGTGTTCATGAAATACATGCGCGAGGTGCAGGCGCAAGGGGAGTACGCCGCCGTCCGGACCACCCTGGGTGCCCTGCGTACCGCGCTGGTCATTGACCATCTCCTGCGCCATGTTGCACCGGTTGCTGATTCGGGTGTGGCGAAACTATCGCGCAGTCCGTTTGACCTGCTGGCGCGGCATCCGGCAAATTATGCGGGTGTTTTCAGTGGCGGCAAGGCGCAGGGTGTGCCTGCTGGCAGCTGGGTGTTCGATCCGGTCTGCCCATGTGTTGGTTATCGGCCGCTGGACGACGGCTGGCTGGACAGTCCGAGCGGTGATGTCATGGCCTGGTACCAGCTCAGTGGTGCACCCGGGCCGCTGCAACTGACCGCCAGGGAGCGCTACCGCTGGCAGGATCAGGTGTTGGATTGATCTGAAATAGGCCTATTTTGGGTGCAAGGCAGCGACTAGAATCTGGGTTTTGCTACAGAATTTGAGACAGGTTTTTGGTTTTTCTTTTTTTCCTCAAAGGCGGACGATATGAAACAAGTGCAACGCGGTTTTACGTTGATCGAACTGGTCATGGTGATCGTGATTTTGGGCGTGCTCGCGGCTGTGGCGCTGCCCAAGTTTGTGGATTTGAAGGGGGATGCCAATGATGCTGCCATGAAAGGCGTTGCGGGCGCTGCGAGTTCCGCATCCGCCATCAATTACAGTGGCTGTGCCATTGCGACGGCTGCCAGTCAACCAACGAAGTGCAAGGTGGTGAACGATTGTGACGACATCAAGCAAGCACTCACTGGAGGTGCCTGGCCCGCTGGCTACAGTGTTGCAACCGGTACTGCATCAACCACCAACGGTACCTCCATGACGTGTACCCTCAGTTTGGCGGGATATACGCCGACAACGGCTGTTACTTTCGAGGTCCTTGCTGCCGGGAACTAACTTCATGTCGGGTAGGTCAGGTTAGCGCAGCGTAACCCGACAACTGACAAAACCACCTGGACGAGTTTGTTAAATAATTGAATTTTCATCAAACCAGCCTCTAGCCCGCACTGGTATTGCTCTACCAGCTATCGAATACATTGCAAAGCCAAGAGAAGAATTTGGAAAACTGGTGGGCTTACCGGGCAACCCAACATCTGAATCCAAGGGCAAACCATGCAACTCGCCTTCAAACCCCGCCTGACCGCCGAAGACTACCTGGCCGGTGAAATGGCCAGCGATATTCGCCACGAATACGTGGATGGTGAAGTCTATGCCATGGCCGGAGCGGGTGAGCCGCACAATCTGATTGCCCTGAATGTGGCTTCCCGGCTGCGCAACCTGGTGCGAGGCGGGCCATGCCGGGTGTTCATTTCAGACATGAAGCTGCATGTGGCCGACTGGGATGCCTTTTATTACCCGGACGTGATGGTGGTGTGCGACGCTCGCGACACACAAACCCATTACAAGGAACTCCCCAGCTTGGTGGTCGAGGTGCTGTCCCCCTCGACCGAGTCAATTGATCGGCGCGAAAAAATGCTGGCTTACCGCACTTTGCCCAGCCTGCGCGAATACCTGTTGATTGCCCAGGACAAGTGCCATGTCGAGCTGTACCGGCGCGCTGACAACGGTGCTTGGTATCTGGCCGCTTTGCCCGAGGGCGCGGCCGTGCCGCTGGAATGCGTCAAGACCAGCCTGACGCTGGATGAGCTGTATGAGGATGTGAAATTTATACAAAATATGCCTCCAGCCCTTATAAATAATGCGTGATTTGCTATTTTATTGGTAGCATTGTAGCCGCTGAACTGCATGCAATCTGAGGTTAGACCCCGGGCATTTGCGGCAACCGAGCGGTGTCGTGGTCCGGCGTTGCGGCGCAGCCAGAACGGTTTCACGCTGGTGGAACTGATCATGGTGATCGTGATGATGGGTGTGCTGGCCGTGTTTGCCGCGCCACGCCTCTTTGACAGCACCGACTTTTATGCGCGCGGTTTTCATGATGAGACACTGGCACTGTTGCGCTACGCCCAAAAAGCAGCGGTGGCGCAGCGGCGGCTGGTGTGTGTCAGCTTGACCTTGCCAGAGCCGGCCATGGCCAAACTGTCGATTGCGTCCGAGCCGGCGCCGGGTGGCTGCGACATCTCCTTGACCGGGCCCAGCGCGAATTGCCCAGGCGGACCCAGCATCACTGCCTTTCCCAACGACAAACAGGGGTTGCATCCAGTCCCGGTCGGGCGTTTGGTACGAAGCCAGCAGTGCTGCGAGCGTGACCTTCAACGGACTTGGGCAGTCGATTGATACGTCGACGGCTGCGGCGGCCGAGCGCACCATCAAGATCAGCACAGCTGAAGGCGTTTGGGGAAACCCCATCGTGGTTGACGGCGAAACAGGGTATGTTCATGACTGATTGGCTGGCATTTCGCCAGCGCGGCTTTACCTTGATTGAGCTGATCATCTTTATCGTGGTGGTCAGCGCCGGTATGGCGGGCATACTGTCGGTCATGAACGTCACCGTCAAATCCAGTGCTGACCCAATGGTGCGCAAGCAGATGATCGCGAGCGCAGAGTCGCTGCTGGAGGAGATATCGCTTGCGGCCTTCGCCAACCCGGCCGGAGGTGATACCGGAACGGTGCGCAATCTGTTTGACGATGTGAGCCAGTATCACAACTACGCAACCAGCACCGGCATCGTCAACAAGCTTGGCGAGGCCGCGCCTGGCCTTGAGAGCTACAACTATTTTCCCGCCGTGGCGGTCGATGATGCGGCCACCTTGGGCGGTCTGACGGTCAAAAAAATCACCGTCTCGGTCACGCACGGCAGTGAAACGATCAGCCTGACCGGCTATCGAGCCAACTATTAAGCGTCAAATGACTATTTGTGGCGATCAAGTTAAACTCAGATGACCAACTTCAAGGCATACACCATGCGCACAGTCTCGGTCGCCCAAGCCAAAACCCACTTGTCCGAATTCTTGACCCAGGTTGAGGCGGGTGAAGAACTGCTAATTTCGCGGCGTGGCCAGCCCATTGCGCGGCTGGTGCCCGAGCCCAAATCCAGGCTGGTGTCAGGCTTTGATTTCGAAGCTCTGGCGGTTTTTGTGGATGCGCAGGCGCCAAGTGCCGGTAACAGCGTGGTGGCCATGCGTGTCCAGGATGCACCCTGATGGCGGCTTACCTGGACACGTCCGTATTGGTGCCACTTTTTTTTAACGAGGCGGGCACGGCTGCGGCCAGAGCCGAGTTGGCCCGTGACACCTCGGCCTGGGTCAGCTACTGGTCGCTGGCGGAGTTTTCCAGCGCGGTTGCGTTCAAGCTGCGCAGTGGTCAGACAGATGCGGCAACGGCGGCGACCGCAAGGCGTTTGTTTGATGGTTTTCTGGCATCGCACCTGACGGTGGTAGACGTGCAGCGTGAGGACTTTGTCAACGCGGCTCACCTTTGCGCATCGGTGCCGTCATCTGGCCTGCGAACGCCCGACGCGTTGCATCTGGCGGTCGCGCAGCGCCTG
>JADKAW010000027.1 GCA_016719055.1 Candidatus Rhodoferax mariagerensis
GTGCTGTGGTAAAGGCGGAATACGAAAACTGGCCGATGAATTTTCCCCTTTGGACAGGTTCTTGAAGGCGCGTGCGCGCAAGGTCTAACCCAGGCCAGGTGGCAGAAAGATCGGTGCCACGCGGTCTGCGGTTGCGCGTATGGAGTCGGGTAGCCGCAAGCATTCACCATCTCTGGCAACGCTGACCAAGTACGCGGATGCTTTGGGGTGCAAGCTGGAGGTTCCGGTTGGTTCGCAGGCCTCGGCCAGCGAGAAATTTAACTGGTGGTCTGGCCCGACAACGCCCAAACCGCGTTTGCGGCTTGACTTCCAAAGTAGTCGCCATCTTGAACGGCAGCTTGGGGTCGCCTATTTGGATGACATATCAGCCTCAAGTAGTCTGTCAACCTGAATTCAACAAAACAAAACTCTTCAGCTATAAAACAACAGAGCTATCAGAACATATAGAACGGGCTACAGGCTAATTTGACATAAGCGTCAAGTATCCAGCATCATTCCTGCCATTGCAATCCTCATTCCGTTAACAGCGTAGACGAATCGCTTGCGGTATTCAACCCCCTCGCGCCTGCACAACCGTATCGGTGCAGTAGCCGGACAGGGCGACCCCGATTTCTGGTACTCCAGCATGAGGTCGCCCCATCCGGCTGCTGCGCAGTACCAAGCCATTGCGCAAGCCGCCCCACCCAAACTGCACGCAGCCTTGTTCAGTCATAAACCGGGGCTCGCCGTCGGGTCGGTCTTTGAACCGCTTGTGCACCCAGTAGTACTGATCAGGCATGCTGCCGATCAGGTCTTGCAGGCGCTGGTTCATCAAGGTGGTGTCGGCCAGCAGGTCGTCGCTTGGAAAATCCTGCCAGGCCGGCAACACCTCAACCGTGTAACCCGCCCGTGTCATGCGTGTTACCACCGGTACCACCTTGGCGCGCCCGAGCCGGGCAAAACGTGACAGGCTGGGTACGGTGGCGGCGCTGATGCCGTAAAACGGTACAAACAACGACTCATGCGGGCCAAAATTCATGTCAGGCAGCAGATACAACGGGTCGCCCCGGCGCAGTGCGGCCACAATGGGCTTGACGCCATCAATGCGGCCAAATAGCTGGCCAGTGCCAAAGCGCTGGCGGCCCGCCAGAAACCACGCGTCCATGTCCTGGTTGGCCTGGTTGGTGTAAATCGTGGTGAAGTGACGCGGCAGGTTCAGCGTCAGGGCGGTCCAGCCGGCATCCATGCCGACAAAGTGCGGGGCAAACAGCACCACCGGGCTTGCGCCCGCCAGTTCTGCCACGGCCCCTGCTAAATGCAAACGCCTGCGCACCAAGCCCGCGCGACCATGCCAGAGCCAGCTGCGGTCCAGCAACGCCTGGGCAAAACGCACAAACACGCGCTGCGACAAGGCCTGAACTTGAGCATCTGACAAGGTGCTGAAACACAGGCGCAGGTTGATCTGCACCACGCGCCGGCGACTGCGCACCACGCCATACAGCACCCAGCCCAGTCCCACCCCAAGCCAGCGCAGCCAGGCCAGTGGCAGGTAAGCCAGCAGACGCATCAGGCCAATCACTAACTGGTTCATGGGTAAAAGTCCGCCATCACAGTGCCTCGCGGGGCTGCTTGTAACGCGCATAACCCCACAAGTATTGCCCGGGGCACTGCAGTACCAGCCCCTGCATGGCCTGGTTCACGGCGGCCACCGCCTGCGCCAGCGCGGCTGGGAGTTCGGTGGACAGGGGCTGCACATGCACCCGGTAGCCACGCCCCCAGGACAGGCGCTCGCCCCAGGCCAGCAGCACAACGGCACCGGTTTGTTGCACCAGTCTCACCGACAGCGTCATGGTGTAAGCCTCGCGGCCAAAAAAAGGCGCCATCACACCCATGCCTTGCGGCGGCACCTGGTCTGGCAGCAGGCCCACGGCGTTGCCCTGTTTGAGCGCCTTGATCATTTGCTTGACCCCCGACAGCGTGGTGGGCGCGGTCAACAAGCCTGGGCGCTGGCGTGCACTGCCCACCAGCGCCTGCAGCCAGGCTTGCCGAGGTGGCCGAAACAGCACCGTCATGGGCTGGCCAGCTTGCCCAAAGCGCTGCGCATAAGCCTGTGCCGTGATCTCAAAGCACCCCAGATGCGGCGTTAAAAAAACCACACCTCGGCCCTGCGCCAACGCCGCCTGCACCTGGGCTGCTGCCGAGTCATCCCAAAAAACACCCACCGGGCGGCCTAGCCACAAGCGCGGCAGCTCGGCCACCAGTTTGCCGCTTTCGCCCACTGCCGCCAACCAGCGCGTGGCATTCAGGCCGGCCTGGCGGGCATTGGCCAGAAAGCGCTGGCGGTAGGTGCCAGAAGCCAAAAAAACCATCCAGCCCAGCACCCAGCCCAGGCAATGCAGCAGCCAAAGCGGCAGCACTGACAGCAATTTAAAGAGGGTCATCATGGGGTGAGATAAACTAGGGCGGTCGCTGAGTTACAGAACTACTTGCAGGGCGACACACACAGCGGTAGCCCAAACAGGCTGCCATTGTGCCTTGCCAACACCCATGGCAAATCTGCTAAAGCGTTCGCTGAAAGCCCCCAAAAGCCAAGGCAACGCAACCCGGTTGTTAACTTTTTTGGAGCATTTTTATGGCGAACGACTTTTTATTTACCTCCGAATCCGTCTCTGAGGGCCACCCCGACAAGGTGTCTGACCAGATCTCTGACGCTATTCTGGACGCAGTTTTCAAACAAGACCCCAAGTCGCGCGTAGCGGCCGAGACCCTGTGCAACACCGGTCTGGTGGTGCTGGCTGGTGAAATCACCACCAACGCCAACGTCGACTACATCCAGGTGGCGCGTGACACCCTCAAGCACATTGGCTACGACAACACCGAATACGGCATCGACTACAAAGGCTGCGCCGTGTTGGTAGCCTACGACAAGCAAAGCAACGACATCGCCCAGGGGGTCGACCATGCCAGTGACGACCACCTCAATACCGGTGCCGGTGACCAGGGTCTGATGTTTGGCTACGCCTGCAACGAAACCCCTGAACTGATGCCTGCGCCCATCTACTATGCGCACCGCCTGGTTGAGCGCCAGGCGCAGTTGCGCAAAGACGGTCGCCTGCCCTTTTTGCGCCCGGATGCCAAGAGTCAGGTCACGATGCGTTATGTGGATGGCAAGCCGCACAGCATTGACACCGTGGTGCTGTCGAGCCAGCATGCGCCCGAGATGAGCTTGGGGCACGTCATGACCGACGCCTTTTACGAAGCCATCCGTGAAGAAATCATCAAACCGGTGCTGCCCAAGGAATGGCTGACCGCCGACACCAAGTACCTGATCAACCCGACCGGTCGTTTTGTGGTGGGTGGGCCGCAAGGTGACTGCGGCCTGACCGGGCGCAAGATCATTGTCGACACCTATGGCGGTGCCTGCCCGCACGGCGGCGGCGCTTTTAGCGGCAAAGATCCAACCAAGGTGGACCGTTCGGCCGCCTATGCCGCCCGCTACGTGGCCAAAAACATCGTGGCTGCCGGGCTGGCACGCCAGTGCCAGATTCAGGTGGCTTACGCCATTGGTGTGGCCAAACCAATGAATGTGACCGTGTACACCGAAGGCACCGGCGTGATCCCCGACGAGCAGATTGCGGCGCTGGTCAATTTGCACTTTGACCTTCGTCCACGCGGCATCATCCAGATGCTTGACCTGCTGCGCCCGATCTACGAAAAAACCGCAGCTTATGGCCACTTTGGCCGCGAAGAGCCCGAGTTTTCCTGGGAAAGAACTGATAAAGCTCAAGCGCTGCGTGCCGCCGCCGGCTTGTAGACCTTTCGCATGAAGCTGCAAACACAACGCTGGATTGACCGCTGGGTAGGCCAGGTGTTGTGTGCCGCAGTGTCCTTGTGGGCGCGGCTTTTCTGCGTCAAACCATACGCTGGTTCAGCCGCTGCGCCCAAACACATTCTGGTGATTTTGTTGTCCGAGATGGGCAGCGTGGTGCTGGCTGGGCCGATGTTTGCCGCGCTGCGCCAGCGCTACCCGCAAGCCACGGTGCATGTGCTGCAGCTCAAAAAAAACCAGGAAGTGGCCAAACTGCTGGGCCTGGCCAGACCCGAGCACCTGCATTCGCTCGATGACAGCGCCGGCCTGGGCCTGCTGGCCGACATCTGGCGAGTGAGCCGCGCCATGCGCGCCCTGCCGCTGGACGTGGTGATTGATTGCGAGCTGTTTTCGCGCATCAGCAGCCTAATGAGTTACCTGAGTGGCGCCGCGTTGCGCGTGGGTTTTACCCCGCACACGCAAGAAGGGCTGTACCGTGGCAGCTATATCAACCGCGCCATTCCTTACAACCCGTACCAGCACATCAGCATGCAGTTTTTGTCGCTGGTCGATGCCATTAACGACGCAGCCATGCCGCGCAACAAGGCCGCACCCATCCGCGACCTGCCGACCGAGCTGGGCTTGTCGGTAGATTTCGACCCGGCAGAGTTACAGGCTTACCAGCAAAAAATGGTGGCTGATCACCCCGTGGTGGCGGGTCGCCAATTGGTCTTGCTCTATGCCGGCGGTGGCTTGTTGCCAGAGCGCGCCTGGCCGGCAGCGCATTACGCCACGGTCGCGCGTGGCCTGTGTGATGCTGGTTTTGCTGTGGGCCTGATTGGTCTGCGTGAAGATGCCGAGCTGGCCAAGCGCCTGCGCACCGACATTGCCAGCGACCAATGCGTCGACCTGACCGGCTACACCCGCAGCATTCGCGAACTGCTGATGCTGTTCCATGCAGCCAAGTTGCTGATTACCAATGACGGCGGCCCTGGCCACTTTGCCAGCCTGACGCCGATCCGCACCATGGTATTTTTTGGCCCTGAAACCGGACGCCTGTATGGCCCGCTGGGGCCGCGCGCGCAAATTCTGGAGTCTGGCATCGCCTGCTCGCCCTGCCTGTCGGCCTATAACCATCGGCTGACCTTTTGTGATGGTGATAATCAGTGCTTAAAACGGCTACAGCCTTTGCCGGTATTGCGTCAGGCGCTTCAAAATTTAAGATCAATTAATACCATGGTGCCGATTTGAGAAAGGCCAGGTCAGTACCTCTTGGCTGTCATTTACATAGTGCGGCGCCGTTGCCTGACTTTTTTTTGGCAGATTGCGTATGACACCATCGCTCGACTGGCAACAGCAGATGCTTCGCCTGATTGAGTGGCTCAAGGGCTTTCGCTACATCAAGTTTGGCCTGGTGGGGGCCAGCGGCACGGTGGTCAATATGCTGGTGCTGTACCTGGCGCAAGAGCACTTGTTTGCAGCCATTGCCGACACCCGCCAGCGCCTGTATGCGTCCCTGGCGCTGGCCATCGCCATTGCCACCGTCAACAACTTCACCTGGAACCGGCTGTGGACCTGGGCCGACCGTGTCCAGGCCGCACATGAGCGCCACGTGCATCTGGAGCGCACACCCTGGCACCTGCTTGCCAGCCAGTTTGGCCGCTACGCGCTGGCGTCCTGGCTGGGTATTGGCCTGCAATATGGTTTGACCCTGTGGCTGTCCCACAGCCTGCACTACCTGCTGGCCAACGTGATCGCCATTGTGGTGGCCAGCGTGAGCAATTTTTTGGCCAATGACAAATGGACCTTTGGGCACCGAGGGGATAAGCGCTAGCATGCTTGCAAGCTTCTATCCATTGCCTTTATTGCGCAAGGCGCAACACAAGCAACAGTAGTTTCCCATTCCCCCCAACGGGGGTACCACACGGCCCCATTGTTGCGATACTTGTATGTAGGAATTGATATGAAGGCGAGGTTAAATGTGAATTACCGGGGTTTGCCACTTACCGTCATTTTTTTCCTGCTTCAGTGCCTGGCGCTATCTGGGGCCTGGGCGGCCGACAGCACCATGCCGCAGATCACCTGGAGGTACTCTTTCTCGCTGCCGCAGGATCAGGTCAGCAAACAAGACCCGAACATCCAGAAAGCGGCCGCCAAGAACAATGCAACAGTCGCCTACAGCTACCAGGAAAAAGGCGGAAAGACGGCGGTGCAGGTAGTGCTGTCTGGCAGCAGCACCACCATTGCGCAGCTCAATGACATCGTCCTGGGCGCCAATGCCGGCATCAAGAGCCTCACGGAGCAATGGACCAAAGTCAGCATCAAAGGTGATGTCGCCAAACAGTCACCGATCCGCCTTGTCCTGACCAGCAACATCACCACGGGAAACCAGTGGGAACTTGACGCATCGAGCCAGGGTGTTGCAGAACGCAGTGGGACTGGGACGTACGAGCAAACAAGCCCGTTGCTGGGCGGCGCAGGGCGACAAACTTTTGTACTAAATCCGATGGTCAAGGGCAACGTGGCAATCCATGTCAACTATGGCAGACACTGGGAAACAACGGCGCAGGAGTCGGGGGCACTCGATATCCAGGTGAATGGCCTTGTGCCGCCGATGCTCGATCTGAGTCTGCCGGAGCTCAACTCGGATGGTTTGCTGCCGCCTGATCAGGCAACGCCGGATCTGCTGGAACCCAACTCTGGCGCGGTGACACCGATCGTCGGATTGCCCACTGCTTTTGACTGGCGCACCTCAGGCGGGATGACAAGCGTCAAGAACCAGCTGCAATGCGGGAGTTGCTGGGCTTTTGCGACGGTTGGCGTTCTGGAAGGCCTGGTCAAGATCAATACCGGCGCGACGGCTGACCTGTCGGAGCAGTTCCTGGTCTCGTGCAACCGCAACTCCTGGAGCTGCAACGGGGGATGGTGGGCGCATGATTACCACAAGGCGTCTGGCACCTTGGGCTCCCTGCAGAGTGTTGCCGGCGCGGTGCTCGAAGCAGACAAGCCTTACACAAACAGCAACGGCACCTGCACCGCCATACCCAACCACCCGTATTCCTTTGTGAATTGGGCTTATGTTGGCACCAGTAACAGCGTTGCCTCCACCGATGCCCTCAAGAACGCGATCTTCACCTATGGTCCCGTGTCTGTTGCTGTCTGCGTTGGTAACGCTTTTCAGCGCTATACCAGCGGCGTGTTCAATACCAACGAAGCGTCGACCTGCTCGCCAGGCTCGGTGAACCATGCGGTGGTTCTGGTGGGTTGGGACGACAGTACCCAGACATGGCTGATGCGCAACTCCTGGGACACGGGTTGGGGCGAGTCCGGTTATATGCGCATTGCCTGGGGCACGTCAAACATTGGCTTTGGCGCAAGTTATGCGAGATACGGCAATAGCTGCACCTACGGTATCAGTCCAGCCAGTGCGAACCCGACCGCGGCGGGCGGGTCTGGAAGCATTTCCGTCACATCGCAAAGCGGTTGCGGCTGGACCGCTTCGAGCAACGCAAGCTGGATTTCCATCGTTTCAGGCAGCAGCGCAAGCGGCAACGGAACCGTTGGCTACGTGGTGTCGGCCAACAGCGGCAGTGCGAGAACCGGAACCATCACGGCGGCTGGCCAGACGTTCACCGTGACGCAACAGGGCACAGCGTCGTGCTCCTATACCGCCAGCCCAACCAGCATCACCCCAGGTGCTTCCGGATTGACCGGAAACATCAACGTCGCCACGCAGAGTGGCTGTGCCTGGAGCACTAGCAATCCCCTTGGATGGGTGTCGATTGTGTCAGGCAGCAGTGGCACAGGCAGCGGAACGGTCGTCTATTCGGTCGCGGCCAATAGCGGTAGCGCCCGGTCCGGCGCGTTAACCATCGCGGGTCAAACCGTGACCGTTAACCAGCAGGCTGCAACCCAGTGCACCTACAGCTTGAACGCAATCTCCAACAGCTTCAATTCGAGCGGCGGGTCAAGCACCGTTGGCGTCCTGTCCCAGAGCGGATGCGCGTGGACCGCCACCAGCGGCGCCAGTTGGTTAACGATCTTCTCCGGCACCAGTGGATCGGGCAGCGGGACGATCAGCTATTCGGTGAGTGCAAACCTGAGCACGCTCAGCCGCAGCAGCACGCTGGCCATCGGGGGGCAGTCCTTTGCTGTTAACCAGTCGGGGGCCTCGCAGGGAGGCGATACCCCGCTGAGCAATGGTGTTGCGCTCAGTGGGCAGACACTTGCAAGCTCGGTGTCGCAGGGTGGGTGGAAGTACTATTTTTTTGATGTTCCAACCGGGGCGGCAAACCTGGTGATTGATCTCTATGACCTCACAGGCGATCTGGACCTGTTTGGCCGCCAGGGCAACAAGCCCACTGCCGATATTTTTGATTGTTCTTCTTATCAAAGCGACTGGTACAGCGAGCAGTGCGTGATCACGTCGCCAGCTGCTGGAACCTGGTGGGTCGGCGTCAACAACTACGACATCGGAACCTTAAGCTATTCGGTCAAGGCATCTTGGGGAGCCGCCGACACCAGGCTGACCAGTGGCGTTGCGGCCAGCGGGAGCGTGTCCAACAGTCCTACGCAAGTCTGGCGGTACTTTTACATTGACGTGCCGGCAGGCGCGACCCGCCTGGTCGCCGATTTGTACAACCTGACCGGAGATGCAGACGTTTACCTCAGGTATGGTGCCAAGCCCGACATATCTTCGGTCGATGCCTGCGACTCAATGAATGGCGGGACAACGCCTGAACAATGTGACATTGCGTCTCCGGCAGCGGGTCGCTGGTGGCTGGCGGTTGTCAACTATGACGCCTCTGCTGGCTACGCCATCAAGGCGACCTCGACGGTGACGAAGTCCATTGACCTGACACCGATTTTGATGCTGTTGCTGGATTAAATTAGCAGCGTTACCCGAGCAACAGCTGCGCCACCGCCCGCATCGCAACAAGGTGCCCTGCGCAATTCGGTTCGTTTTATGGTGGTGGTTCAGCCCGCGCAGTATGACCGCCGCCGTCTGGCGTTATCAGGACGGCGGATTGGCAGAGATCTGCTTCAATAAGTATAGCTTTCGGCACTTATTAAATAAGGGCTATCGCCTGATTTGATATGTAAAAGTGGTGCCAAACTGGCCTGCGCTGCTGTGCGCGGGTACGAGTCAAAGTGATGTGGGCTTTCTCCCTCTCCCTTTGGGAGAGGGAGAAAACCAATGCGCCACATCAGTTTGAATCGCACCCGCTGTGCGCTACGTGTTTGATGCAGGTCAGTCTTTGGCGCAATAGGTGGCGATATCCCGCAAACGGGGTATCCGTGCAGTGCAAACCCTGCCACAGTCGAAACGTCTGTCGCACCCCGCTTTCTGAAAACCCTACCATGCAACACCGCCTTTTTGCCCTCCTGGCCGCTTTGACTGTGGCCTTTCCGGGCACGGCACAGGCCGCTGACCTTAACGATACCGGCATCACCAGTTGCTCTAACAACACGGCGGTGGACAACAGCACCGGTGTTCAGTATGACTTTGGCAGCCACCCACGCCAGGATTGCCGCTATGGGCGCGACCCGGCGGCGGCAGCGGGTATGGCCAAAATTGGCGATGGTGGCAAAGGCTTTGACTTCAGCAAGATTGCCAACGATGGCAGCGTGTTGCCCGCCTCCGCCGTGCTCGGCAGTGCGGCCACGCAATGGGCTTGCACCCGCGACAACGTCACCGGCCTGATCTGGGAAGTTAAAACCGCCAGCGGGCTGCGCGGTTGGAACCACGTTTACTCTTGGTACAACAGCGATGCGGCGACCAATGGCGGCAATGCCGGCAAGCCATCGGGCGGGTCGTGCGCCACCAGCGGTCGCTGCGATACCGAAAAATTTGTGGCTGATGTCAATGCGGCACGCCTGTGCGGTGCAGCGGGTTGGCGCATGCCCACCAAATCAGAGTTGATTTCAATCGTTGACTATGGCCGCACTGACCCAGCGATTGATCCCACCTATTTTCCAAATACAAATGCAGGTGCTCATCTGTCGGAGCTGTATTTTTGGGCGTCTTCGACCCGTGCCAGCAATTCGGGTGGTGCCTGGCGTGTGTATTTCGGCAACGGCTTTGCATGGCTCAACAGTAAGCTTGCCAATGATTTGGTCCGCCTCGTGCGGGTCGGGCAGTGATTTTTCGATTGTTGGGGTACGCGGTCCATAGCAGCCGCAATCCGTATCCATGGGGAACCCGGTCATGAAACTGCTCAGAATCATCGTCACCTTAGGCTGTCTTGTGGGCCTGGCGGCACCCTTGCAGGCGCAAACTTGCAACGCCAGCGTGGTGCCTGAATCAACGCCGACTGCGGAGTTCACCGATGCCGATGATGGCACGGTGACGCACCTGCGCACCGGTCTGACGTGGAAGCGCTGTGCCGAGGGTCAAGCCTGGAATGGCACCACCTGTATCGGGACGGCCAACCCGTTGAACTGGCAAAACGCCTTGTTTGCCGCGCGCGCTGCCAGCTTCGCCGGGCACACCGACTGGCGTTTGCCCAATGTCAAAGAGCTGGAATCCATCATCGAGGGCAAGTGCTACAACCCAAGCATCAACGCCAGCATTTTTCCGAATACGGCCGCTTTAGGTTTCTGGTCGGCATCGGCCTTTGCCGACGATATGAGTCTAGCCTGGTATGTCCTTTTTATCGACGGAGACATCGGCAACTTCGACAAGAGCCGCACCTATCAGGTCCGTCTCGTGCGGGCCGGAAGGGCTTTTGGCTCTTTTGATGCGCTCGATACATCATCGCGGCTGTTTTTGCAGGCGACCAGTCTGAGCTTTGCCGTGCAAAACATTGGCAGCACCAGCGCAGCTCAGAATGTGACCCTCAGCAATACCGGTAACCAGCCGTTGACACTTGGCACCATCGCGGCCAGTAGCGGCTATACGGTGACGCACAACTGTGGCAGCTCTCTGGCAGCAGTGGCCTCTTGCACGCTGAGCATCCGGTTTGCGCCCGCAGCCAGCGGCACACTCACGGGCAGCGTCATCATTGCCAGCGACGCGCCGGGCAGCCCGCATAGCATCGGTTTGACCGGCATCGGTCAGGCGGGTGCCTTGTCAATGAGCTCAACAGCGCTGAGCTTTGGCAGCCAATACACCGGCACCACCAGCCCTGCGCAAACGATCACGCTCAGTAATGTGGGCGGTGCAGCGCTTACCTTCACCAGCATTGTTGCGAGCAGTGACTATAGGCGCAGCACCACCTGCGGTGCCAGCCTGCTGCCGGGGGCTAACTGCACGGTGAGTGTGGCTTTTGTTCCCACCGCGGCGGTGACCTATCTGGGGAGCCTGCTGATCACCAGCGACTCAGTTGCTAGCCCGCACACGGTCAACCTGAGCGGCCTGGGTGTGGCCAGCCCCGGCGTGGCACTGTTGCCCGGAAGCCTGACGTTTGCCGGTCAGCTTCTAGGCAGCCCAAGTTTGGCGAAAACCATCATCTTGCTCAATTCCGGCACTGCCGTGCTAAGTTCGATCAGCATCACCACCAGTGGCGACTTTACCCAGACCAACACCTGCGGCACCAGCCAGGCGGCGGGTGCGTCGTGCACGATCTACGTGGTGTTTACACCCATAGCTGCGGGCAACGGCATGGGCAGCCTCAGCGTCAGCAGCAATGCCCCTGGCAGCCCGCAGAGCGTGGGTTTAAGTGGCACTGGCATCTCACCCAATGCCCCGCAATGCAGCCTGAGCGCAACACCCGCGCAGATTCAGCCCGGGCGCACGACAAAGTTGACGGCCATCTGCACCCCAAGCGCAACCAGCTTCAGCTGGAGCGGCGGCACTTGCCCTGGCACCATCGGCGCCAGTTGCAGCGCCAGCCCGTCGATCACCACAACCTATGGCATGACCGGCAGCAACAGCGATGGCAGCAGCACCGCCAGCGCCACGGTGACGGTACAAAAAACTGACCTGACCCCGATCCTGATGCTGCTGCTGGATTAAGACCTCATCGGGCGCTGCGCTGACAAATGTGAACTTGTTACACAGCGTTGACGGCTTGGCTGACCGAATGGAGTGCGCTTCAACAAAGTGAGAATAGCTATCAGCGATTGTCAGACAATGGCTGTGGGCTGATTTATGGACTATGACTTCAGGCCGCACCCTGCGCCACCGGCTTGCGGTTGCTTAAGCCCAGCAACGGAAGCAACTGCACCGCCATCATGCTGGCAAAGATCAGCGCACAGCCCATCAATCCGGCAGGGTTCAGGCGCTCGCCCAGCAGCCAATAACCAAACAGCGCCGCAAACAGGGTTTCGGCAGACAGCACGATGGCGGCATCGGTGGCATGGGCGTAGCGCTGCGCTACCACTTGTGCCGTAAACGCCACGCCGACAGAGAGAACGCCGGTGTAGGCCAATGCGCCTGCTGCCGCCTTCAAACCGGCCCAGTTGATCGGCTCCCAGGTCACTGCCCAAGCCAGCGCCACCAAACCACACACCAGAAATTGCCCGCCAGCCACCAAAAATGGGGCACCCATGCGGTCCGCCACGCGGCCCACCAGCAGCACATGAAACGCCCAGGGCAGGGTGGACGCGATGATCCAGCCATCCCCCCGGCTGATCGACAGGCTTTGCGCGCCCGATAGCAAATAGGCCCCCACCACACACGCCAGTGCACCCGGCCAGACCGACCAGTGTGGTGCCTGGCGCAGCACCAGCCAGCTCAGCACCGGCACCAGCGGCACGTACAGCGCGGTCAAAAAACCGGCGTTGGTGACGCTGGTGCCACCAATGCCAATTTGCTGCATGGCCGCACCCATCAGCAGCAAACAGCCCAGACCGGCGATCTTGAACGCATCGGTTTTATCGAGTGATTGGCCCAACCGGCCCAGACGTCGCCACTCCAGCCACATCAGCGGTGACACCACCAGCGCACCAATCAAAAAACGCACACCGGTAAACGTCATCGGCCCGACATGCGTCATGCCCCGGCTTTGCGCCACAAAGGCCGAACCCCAGATCACCGCCACAAGAATCAGCAACAAATTGGCGCTGACCCGCGACAGCGGTGCCGTCATCGGATGCCCAGCAGGGCGCGCGCCTCATCTGGCGTGGCCAGCGGGCGATCCAGCTCGGCGGCAATGCGCGCCACCCGCGCCACCAGTTGCGCGTTGCTATTGGCCAGCTCGCCTTTGCGGTAAAACACGTTGTCTTCAAAGCCAACGCGCACATGACCGCCCATCAGCATGGCCAGGGTCGCCAGCGGCAGCTGCGCTGCACCAATGCCCGCCACGGTCCAGGTGGACTGCGCTGGCAACTCTGACACCAGGTACATCAACGCTTGCGGTGTGCCGGCCATGGCACCTGGCACACCCAGCACCAGGTCAAAATGCGCCGGGCTGTCCAGCCAACCCTTGGCCAGCCAGCGTTTGGCGGTGGTCAGCATGCCCGAGTCAAAAATTTCCAGCTCGGGCCTGACACCATAAGCCTTGAACGTTTTGGCAAATTCGGCCATGTCATCAGGGTGGTTCATGAACACATCGTCACCAAAATTGACCGAGCCCATCGACAGCGTGGCCATTTCAGGTTTCAGGCTGACTGGCGCCAGGCGCTCCTGCGCCGTCATGTCCACCGCACCGCCGGTGGACACCTGCACGATCACGTCACAACGCGCGCGCACCTCGGCAATGATCTGGCGGTAAACCTCTTGGTCCTGGGTGGGTGAGCCGTCGGGATTGCGCGCATGCACGTGAACCATGGCTGCCCCGGCGGCCGCACATTCGGCGGCGGCAACACCAATCTCTTGTGGTGAAACGGGCAGGGCAGGGTGCTGGTCGCGGGTGACTTCGGCACCGGTCAGGGCGGCGGTAATAATGAGTTTTTTCATAGCAGTCTACGAAGACAGGACGGGGGCTGTAACCGGTTTTCTTTGACAATTGATAGGCACTACGCAGGTGCCAGATGCACGGCACACCAGTATCGGCTCGGCCAGCACATCAGCCGCCGATACCTGGCCGGCAATACCGGCAGGAATGATCACCTTGCGCGCTTCAAACACCATTTTGCGAGAGGTTTTGCCCATGGCGGTAATGTGCCCGGTGGCCTCGATAAAGTCCCCGGCATGCACCGGGGCCAGGAACTCAACCGAATCGTAGGCCACAAACAGGCCTTCATCGCCGTCGCTGCGAATCAGCAGTTCGGTAGCGACGTCGCCAAACAGATGCAGCATCCGGGCGCCGTCAACCAGGCCTCCAGCGTAGTGGGCATCGTGTGCGGCCATGCGCAGGCGGATCAGGCTGGTAATGGTTTGCATGTGGGTTCCTTTTGATTGCGATGGTCAGGTTTTTTGGGTGTTGGATTGCCGGCAGTGACGCTGTTGGTGAGGTTTTTGCTGAGGCTTTTTGAGCAGGCTATTGGACAGGACTGTTAGTGATACCCGCGCCGCAGCTGGCTTTGGCGGTCACCTCATACAGGAGTACCAGAAATCGGCGGCCGCCAAAGCCAGCCACGGCGCTAGTCGGTGTGCGCATAGGAACAGCAGAAATGGATGAAAGCCGTTGAGTCACTCTTTAACTAAAAAATAGGCTAAAACAAACTTGAACTTCTCAGAGCCATCAGCGTTGAAACACTGAATCACAAACTCATTGCACCGACATGTTGGGCTAACTTAAGCCTGCTCGTTTGAGGTCCACCCTCAAAAACTGGTCTTCTAAACTCTCAAATCAGAACAACACTTTTCAGCGTGGGAGGCGGCAGGGGCGGGTGCCGATTTCTGGTACCCCAGTATGAGGCACCCGCCCCTGCCGCCTCCCGCGCGGGGCACACTACTGAACCCAGTTTTGACTGACCCCACGCGCATTTCCCCGAGCATCCCTGGTCGTCCAGCGGTTGCACACAACCACGCCAGGCCTGACCTAAGCCAAGAAAACCAATCCGACCGGCAAATAACGCAACAACCATCACCCCAAGTGCCGCTTCCCCCACTCATGAATGGCAAACGAAGCCACATCTTCCGCATAGGTCTTGGTGCCAAAACCGGCATCGTAGCCCAGCTCCTTGGCCAACTCATGACTGATACGTGGGCCGCCCACAATCAGAATCACCCGGTCACGCAGACCCTCGGCCTCCAGCAAATCTGAGAGCTTGGTCAGGTTGTCCAGGTGAATGTTCTTTTGCGTCACCACCTGTGACACCAGAATCACGTCGGCTTTTTCTTCAATGGCACGCGCCACCAGATCTTCAGAATCGACCTGCGCGCCCAGGTTGATGGCGCGAATCTCGTGGTAACTCTCCAGCCCCTTGTGACCGTTGTAACCCTTCATGTTCATGATGGCGTCAATGCCCACCGTGTGCGCGTCGGTTTCGATGGTGGCGCCAATCACCACCATCTTGCGGCCCAGAGTGCGGGCAATTTTGGCGTTGATGCCGTCTTTGTCGAGCACCTCGTACTCGGGCTTTGCCACCTGCAAGGTGCTCAGGTCCACCTGGTGCTTGCACTGGCCATAGACTATGTAAAAGCTGAACCCCTGGCCCATGTCTTCGGCGTGTGCCACGGCGGGCTCTTCCAGCCCCATCATCAGCGCCAGGCGTTTGGCGCCTTCCTTGGAGGTTTCATCAAGCTTGACCGGCAGCGTGAACGACATTTGTACCCGGCCGTCGCCGAGCGTGTCGCCATAAGGCTTGACCCATTGGGGTGGCAGTCTGGTTTCAAGCATGATGCGCTCCTGCGCCCAGCATGCGCGCCGGGAAAGGGTTGTAGTAATCAGCGGCTTTGCCTACCACGCCGTCTAGCCCTTTGCCGCCGGTGGGCGTGCGCGAAATTTCGGCAAACGTACCTTCGCTAATGGCTTGTGGCAGGCCTTTGGCTTCAATGCCTGCCAGCAGAGCCTCGGTCTGGGCCAGCACCGTTTGCGCGCGTTGCTCGATCTGGCCGCCGCGCTTGAATTCGATCTCGCTGTGCAGGTCTTTCATGGTGCCAAACACATACTTGGCGTTCTGAATGGCCAGGAAGCGGTCTTGGATGAAGGGGGTGTGGATGGCCTCGGTCATCATGCCCAGCAGGTGGATGTTTTGCTGCGTGAGCACGCTGGCCATGTTGAACAGGGCGTCCTGAATATGTCCCTTGAAGATGTTGCCGGTCATGTGTTTGGTGGGCGGCATGTATTTCAGGCTGGCATCCGGAAACACCTGACGCACCAGCTGGGCATGGGCCAGTTCCCACAAAAAGCCGTTTTCCAGCTCGGGATGGATCTCAAACGCATGGCCCAGCCCCATTTGCGCGGGCTGCAGACCGCTCAGATAAGCAAACTGCTCGTTGATGAGCTGCGAGGCCAGCACCGTGTGGGCGGCTTCATACGCGTCGGCGGTGGTCAGGTAGTTGTCTTCGCCGGTGTTGATGATGATGCCGGCATAGGCATTGACCATGCGCGAGAAAAACTGGTCGATGAAGGTGCGCTTCATGTTGATGTCGCGAAAGATGATGCCGTACATCGAGTCGTTGAGCATCATGTCCAGCCGCTCCATGGCGCCCATGGCGGCAATTTCGGGCATGCACAGGCCCGAGCAGTAGTTGGTCAGGCGGATGTAGCGACCCACCCGGGCACCCACCTCGTCCAGCGCCGCGCGCATCAGCCTGAAGTTCTCCTGCGTGGCATAGGTGCCGCCAAAACCCTCGGTGGTCGCACCAAACGGCACGTAATCCAGCAGACTCTGCCCGGTGGAGCGGATCACCGCAATGATGTCCGCACCCTGTTCCGCCGCAGCACGGGCCTGGGCCACGTCTTCATGAATATTGCCGGTGGCCACAATCAGGTACAGCCAGGGCTTGGGGCCTTCGCTCAGGTCTTGAATCAACTGGGCACGCTGGGCACGCTGGGCGGTAATGTGGTCACACATGCTTGCTGCCAGCGCATCGGCACTGACGCGGGCTGCGGCCATGTCATCAGGTAGGCTCAAGTTCAGCGAGCCATCTGTCACCTTGTCGGCCACCTGCTGGGCTGTCAGACCGTGGGTGTGCATGGCAGCACCCACGATCAGGGCTGCGCCGTGGGCCAGCAGGCCGTGCTGTTGTAGATGCTCCACCACGCGGTTGGGCAGCGGTACCTGGTTGTCGTCTACCCCGTCCACCCCCATCAGGCGCAGGGTGGCGCGCTCTACCGTGGTGGTGGTAAAGCCGCTCATGTCGTCAAACACCTGGCGCGCAATGCGTCGGGCGTGGTCGCGGGCGCGGTCGATCTGCGCCTGGTCCAGTTGCAGGGACATCATGCAAAAACTCCTGTCGTGTTCATGGGGCCGTCCAGCAGCACATCGCACACGGTGTGGCCAGCCAGGGCGCTGCGTGCAGCAGCCAGAAATTCAGTGGCGTCAAAGCTGCCGCCAAACGGTGAGAATGGGTTCAGCGTGATGCCCACCAGCCGGATCGCCTGGTAGGCCTGCACCTGCACGCCCTTTTGTTGCAAGGCCGTTAACTCGGCCTGATCTACAAACAGCTTGGTGCCGTCGTTGACCACAACCGTCTGATCGGGGTGCAACATGGCCAGGGATTGCAGCGCACCCCACAGCCTGCGCCCCACAGCGCCACTCAACGCTATTGTTTTAATATCTGCTTGCGCTTTCTGCATAAGGGCTGGAGCCGAATTTAGTGTAGAAATGTTGGCCAGTAGCAGGTTGTTGCCTTGCCGGTCCCAAACACCAACGCCACCTTGCTCGAACACCGGCTGGGTCAATTGACGCGTGTGTGCATCGGCTTGAGCAATGCCCAAAATCGCCAGCCGGTCGCGCGTTTTGCGCAGCACGTCATGCATTCCGCCACCCTGTGCGGCACCGGTGGCCAGAATCACACCGTCGGTGATGGCGGGTGAGGCATGCTGGCTGCGCCCCAGTGCGCCGTCCAGCAGCACCAGCGCAGCGCCGGCTTGTTGCAAACGGGTAATCACTGCACGCTGGTCGCTGGCGCGTGAGGCGCCGGCAATTTCCATCTCGCCCTGTTCCAGCACCTGCACCAGCACAATCTCGCCCATCGGGCTTGGAATGCCGGTATCCGCCACCCAATGCGTGGGCGCTTTGGCACGCGGCAATGTGTCGCGGGCGGTGGCGACCAGACTGCCGGGCCATACTTGCACGGGCGGTTTGGGCACTTGAAACACCTGATCAAAGGCTTCGCCATCACGCCCAATTGAGGTGACACCCATCGGCACACCGGCAGCGGCAGCCTGCGCCAGCACGTGATTCAGTGCGACAGTTTTTCCCGTGTTTTTGGTCATTCCCATCACCGACAGCGTGCGGCACCCGCTGGCCAGAATGCGCCGCCAAAGCGGGCTTGTCGAGGCATGGCCTGACCCAGGCCATCCAGGCCGACGTCATGGATGCCGGGTTTTCGCCCAGCGCGGCAAGCCTGTTCTGTCAAGTCACACATAGAGCTGATCAAACAGCGCACGCAGTTGGGGGCTTTCGCGCAGCAGGTTCAGCGCATGGCCAGCATGGCCGGTGGCGTAGCCATTGCCCACAATCATCTGCACGTCTTTGCCCACCCCTTCAGCACCCAGTGCTGCAGCTGTGAAGCTGGTGGCCATCGAAAAAAAGTAGATGGTGCCGTGCTGGCGCGTGGCCAGAATGCTGCCCATTTCGGTGTTGGGAATGTTCACGCAGTTGATCACCACGTCGGCCATGCGGCCTTGGGTCACTTGCGCTACCGCCTCCATCAGCGCCAACGGCTGGGTGGCATCCACCTGCAGGGTGTGGTCGGCCCAACCCAGCTGCTGCATGCGCTGGCAGTCTTTCTCAAAGGGTGACACCCCAATCACACAGCCCTGCGCACCGGCGCGTTTTTTGGCTTCATACAAACACAGCGTGCCCGATTTGCCACCCCCACCAATCACCACCACGGTCTGGCCCGGCTGCACCAGGCGGGCTGTCTGGGCGGGCGCACCGGCCACGTCCAGAATCGCCAGCGCCAGCTTTTCGTCAATGTCAGCAGGCAGCCTGGCGTACAGGCCGGTTTCAAACAAAATGGCCTGGCCACGAATGTCGATCTGGTCCTTGTTCATGTGAACCTGGTCGATGGCATCAATGCGCAGTGGCGTGAGCGACAGCGACACCAGCGTGGCAATTTTGTCACCCACCGCCAGATCGGTTTTGCCGGCCAGTGCCGGGCCAATCTGTGCCACTGCGCCAATCAGCATGCCGCCAGAACCCGTCACCGGGTTGTGCTGCTTGCCGCGCTGCGCCACGATGTCCAGCACGATTTCAGCCACTTTGGCAGAGTCGCCGGCGCCCTGTTGTTTGATTTGGGTGAAGCTGGCCGCGTCAATGTTGAGCGCGCGCACGTCGATCAATAGTTCGTTGTCAAAAATCTCCATCGTGTTTTCAAGCTTCCAGGCGCCCTGGGGCAACACGCCTTTGGGTTCGAGCACGCGGTGAATGCCGTAGGGGGATCCGTGTTTCATGGCAGGGCTCCTGGCGCTTAATTGCTTTGTGTGGGCAGGCTGAAGTTCTGGCCCAGGCCCGGCATCTCGACAGTTTTGCCGGCATAGTTGCGGCATTTCACGGTGGTGCCGCTGCCGTCGGGCAGGGCTTCTTCGCGCACATAACTGGGGATGATCGGCAGCTTGCCCAGGCCGCCAAGGCCGTCGACGATAAATGTTGGCACTGCCGGGCCACTGATCCAGCCGCGCAAGCCCTCATAAAGCTCCAGCATGCGCCGGTGCGGCACGATGAAATGGTGCGCGCCTTCAACCATGTCGGTCGAGTACACGTAATACGGGCGCACCCCCATCTCGATGCTTTGCATGAACAGCTCGCGCATCACTTCCACACTGTCGTTGATGCCCCTCAGGCACACCGTTTGCAGGCCCATCATGATGCCGGCCTTTTGCAGCATCTTGACGCGGGCCCTGAGCAGCGGCGTGATTTCCTTCGGGTGGTTGATGTGGATGTTGACCATCTGCACCCGGTGTTTTTCAAGCACGGCGCACAGCTCTGGCGTGATGCGTGTGGGCAACTGCACCACCATGCGCGAGCCCATGCGCAAAAAGCGCACATGCGGGGCGCGGGCCCGGATCTGGCCCAGAATGTCATCCAGACGCTCGTCGGTGAACGTCAACGGGTCGCCGCCCGACAGCAACACGTCGTCAATGTTTTTGTTGCTGGCAATGTAGTCAATCGATGCCTCAATCTGGTCCTTGTGCACCGAGCCGCTGGGCTGGCTGACCATGCGTTTGCGAGTGCAAAACCGGCACAACGTGGCGCAGGTGTTGCTGACCAGAAACAACACTCGGCGCGGGTAGCGGTGCACGATGCTGGTGCCGGGAATGGTGTCGCCTTCTTCACCCAGTTGATCGAGCATGGTGGCAAAGCCGGGTTTGGTTTCTTCGTGAAAGGTGGGCAGGTATTGCAGGCGGATCGGGCAGTTGGGGTCGTCACGGTCCATCAGCTGTGCCATGTAGGGTGTCACAGCAATGGCAAACTTGTTGTACACCGTGTCGTTCACGTCTTCTACATGGTTTAGCACCCCCTCCAGCTGCGCATGGTGCGTGTAGCGGCGGGCAAACTGCTTTTGCCACGACTCGGACTCAGGATCGTAGGCTTGCAACTCGTCATAGGTCATGAGGATTTTCGGGGTCGCGAGTTCGACGGTTTGCAGCATGGGAAATCTCCAGAAATTGCGCAAAAGCCACTGGTTGATACCGAAGTGGCTGGAATTGAAACAAGTTTAAAAACTGAAGGTGCCGATACCAATAAGCAATATGACTTAAATTAATGTAAAAATTCAGTCAAATTGCTCTACATTGCTGCACAATGAAAAAATCAGCTGCCAAAACCAATCTGGACGCGGTCGACCACCAGCTGATCGAGCTGCTCAAGGTCAACGCCCGCCTGCCCATGGTCAATATTGCCAAGGCGCTGGGTTGCGCCCGCAGCACGGCGCAGCTGCGGCTCAAGGCGCTGGAAGACGCGGGTGTCATCACTGGCTACACGGTGGGCCTGAGCAGCACCCGCGCGGTGAACGTGATTCGGGCCATGGTGCTGATTTCGATGGAGTCCAAAAACGAGCCCGATGTAGTGCGCGCGCTGGCCTTGCGCCATGAGATCACCAAGCTGTATTCGGTCAGCGGCCGTTATGACCTGTGCGCCATGCTGATGACCGAGTCCACCCAGGAGCTTGACGCGGTGATTGACAAAATCCGCGTGGTCAAGGGCGTGATCGACACGTTTTCGACCATTTTGCTGTCCACCAAACTTGACCGGCCGGAATGAGGTATTGTTCTTGATACGTCATTGTTTCTGGTGGAATGATCGCCCAGAGCTTTACAGCTGTTGCCGAAATCATGGGTAGCATTTCTACTTTCAAGTGCTGGGGACAGTACGTTCAGAACGAAGTCGCACGGTACAACAGTGTGGAATCTATTCAATGATTTATCATCGTTCAGCTGCCATCAGACAACTTTTACTGCGAAGGCCAACCATCACCGCCTTTGACGTATTGAGTCAATCCACTGAGACTGTTCCGACAGAAGTTTGGAGACTACACCGCAAATGATTCAAAATTTATACCGCACCGTACGATGCCTTGCACAGGCGCGCCTAACCCTTGCTCGCGTGCTCATCTGCGCGATGTTGGCGACCAGGGTGGCGTCGGGTTTTGCCGCAGAGCCGTTGCAGAAGGTCGCCACACCAGCACCGCGACACGCCCTGGTGATCGGCAATAGCAGCTACCAGGAGTCTCCGTTAGCCAATCCGAAAAACGACGCGCTGGCGATTGCCGAGCGCCTACGTCTTGCGGGTTTTTCTGTCAACATCAAGCTCGACGTGGGTCGGCGTGAACTGCAGCAAGCCCTGCGCGACTACGCCACCGCCTTGACCAAGGACCAAGGCATTGGCGTTTTCTACTATGCTGGTCACGGGGTCCAACTGAACTGGCGCAATTTCTTGATTCCTGTGGACGCCAGCATTTTTTCCAAGGCAGACATCGGGGCACAGGCGGTAGATCTGGGACTGCTCATGGAAGGTTTGACCCGCGCCCGTAGTCCATTGAGCCTGATCATCCTTGACGCCTGCCGCAACAATCCCTTCGGCCCCGATTTTCGTACTGAATACCAGGGGTTGAGTCAGCTCGATGCACCGCCCGGAACCCTGCTCGCCTATGCCACAGCGCCAGGCAACACCGCTGCCGACGGCGAAGGCAGCCACGGGCTTTATACCAACCAGTTACTCCGAGAAATGATGGCGCCAGGCGCAACGGTGGAAGACGTTTTCAAGCGGGTACGACTTTCGGTTCGAAAATCATCACAAGGTGCCCAAATTCCCTGGGAAAGCACTTCGCTGGAAGCTGACTTTGTTTTTTTTCCAGGGCAGAGCACGCGGGATATGGAGCGCGAGTTTGAAGCTGATTTGGCCCACTGGAATCGGCTGCGACTGAACGGAACTACCAACCAGTTGGAGGCATTTATCCACCAGCGGCCCAACGGAAAATTTGCCGAAATGGCGCAATTCCGCCTCGACCAGATTCTGCTGGCCCAAGGTGAGCGAGCGGTCGTGCCGCGGGCCGCATCGGAGCCCTGCCAGTGCGGCAGCGCCAGCACCTCGCGCGGGACAGTAATGGTCTCAAGCAATGCCGCAAACGCGCAGGCTTTCAAAGTGGGTGAGCGCTATGCCTATCGCAACTTCGACCTGCTCACCCGCAAAGAGATTGCGTCGAGTACCTCGACAGTGATCCGTATACAGGGTGACGAAGTTCACTTTAGCGACGGGCGCGTCACAGACCTGTTTGGAAACAACGTGCGTGCGCCCGACGGGAGAAAGTGGACGCCGTACCAGTTCTTCATCGCCGAGTACAAGTTAGGCAAGCGTTGGCCTGCTCAGTTTCTGGTCACCCAACCCAATGGAAAGACATTGAACAATGATTTTTTATTGCGCGTCGCAGAGCGCGAACGCATCACTTTGCCCGGTGGTACGTTTGATGCCTTGCGTATTGAAGCCCGAGGCACCGATCTGGGCAACGGTGACCTGCTGGAGCGCACTGCCTGGGTTGCCCCGGAGCTTATGCGCGGCGTTCTGGCGATGGAAACTCTGGTGCGACGGGACGGAAAAGTCATCCGCGGCGAGCGCAGTGAACTTACTGCCTACGCCACCAATGATCCAGTTGCAGCGCCAGCGCCGGCTGCATTGACACCGGCCAGAAAAGCCGGCACAAGTTCCTACTGACCCCGGGCGAAGACGATCATCCTGTGTCATACCAGTTAAGAGCACCACTGCTTGATGCTGGAGGGTCTCAAGGCAAACGCGCAGTTCAGCCTCAAATCGACACTCAGCAATAGTAAATTTGAACCGGTCGCAGTGGTTGGTCTTGCCTGCGCCAAACTTGACAAGCCCGCGTCACCCAGGGGTTAAAGTCAGCCCATGAGCGATGCGTCCCAATCTTCTGTCAGCCGAGCTGCCGAAACCATCGGCTGGCTGTTGCTTTTGCTGTTGGCGGTGGCCGTTTACACCTTGGGACTGGACGGCCAGTATGTACCGACCAACGGCGACGAACTGGTCTACACCCACATTGCCCGCCTGACTGCCGCCAGCGGCCACTGGCTGCCACTGGTGTCAGAGCTGGACCACATGCGAAACACCAAACCACCACTGCTGTTCTGGCAGGCCATGGCCGCAGGTGGCTGGGGCAGCCACTGGAGCATGGCCGCGCTGCGGGCACCCAGCGTGGTCTACACCCTGCTGCTTGCTGCTGCGGTAGGCCACTCCGTTCGACTGATCACCCACAACTGGCGCGGCGCTGCGTTGGGTGCCTGTATTTACCTGGCGTTTTTTTGCACCTTTCGGTTTGGCCGCACTTTTTTGACCAGTGCGCCAGAGACTTTCTGGCTGAACATGCCGATGTTTGTACTGCTGTGGCACAAACTTCAGGTGCCACGCCCGGCCGATTCTGGCGCATGGCCCACTTATGGCTTTACCCCCAAACCCGGGGCGTTGCAGGGCGTTGCCCGCCAGCGGCAGCTGAGTTGGCTGGCGCATCTTGGTTTTGGCGTGGCCATGGGGCTGGGCCTGGCCTACAAATCGTTTGCCCTGATTGCCCCGGCTGCCGCCACGCTGTGGTGTGCCCAACTTGCCTCGGCCCCAAAAATTCACTGGCGCAGTGTGGTCGCGATCAGCCTCAGGCTTGCTTTGAGTGCGCTGATTGCGATGGGCATTTTTGCCCTGTGGTTTGTGCTGGACCCCGACCCGGCAGCGGTGTGGCAGGAGTTTGTGGTGGGTGAAAACGCCGCCAAGATGAGCAACAGCGCCGGCTACTGGCACATCGCGCTGTTGGGTGGGGGCTTCAGCATCTGGGCGCAACTGCTGGGATATGTGCAAAACGCCGGCCTGCTGGCGTTTGTGGTTTTAGGGTTAATGAGCCTGGGTCCCTTGCTGGTCAAGCGTGCCATGCTAGATAAAAAAGAGCAGAAAAGCTGGCCACCAGAGCTTGTCATCCTGCTGGTGTGGCTTGGCGTGTGGTTGGTTGTGTTCACACTGCCCAGCCAGCGTTCGGCGCGTTACCTGATTCCGGCCATGCCGGCGCTGGCGATCCTGCTCGCCCTGAACTGGCGGCGCATTGCGCGCGGCTGGTTTGTGCCGTCGTTGCTGCTGTGTGGCGTGTTTTTGGCAGTGCTGGGGCGCATTGCCTGGGCGTCGCATGATCTGGGCATTGGCAGCCGCAGCGACTGGGTCATGACAGAACTGGCCGTGGCTGCCGGGTTGGTGCTGGTGCTGTTGGGACTGGTCAGGCCGGCCTTTACCCGTGCCACCACGCTGGCGGCCACGCTGGCGGTGTTTGCCGTGTTTGGCCTGACCACGGTGCCACTCAATGGCTCGTCTGGTTTGTACGCTGCCAGCAGCATGGCCGCGTTGCAGGGTCAGCGGGTCGCGGTGCCGAGCAGTTTTAACGGACAGTTTGAACGGTTTGAGTTTTTGCTGCCGGGCAAGCGCTTTGTGCCTTATGACGGCGACGCACTGGCCGGTGCCAGCGCTGCCGACAGCGCCTTAGCCTTGCAGCGCTTGCTGGACAGCCATGATGCGGTGGTCTGGTTGCAAACCCGTGCCGAACTGGGTCAGCCGCTGTGCCTGCCGGGGTGTCAGGTGCTGGGCCAGCGTTGGGAGGTCAAGGGCCGCCACCAGAGCGGCGAGATCACGCTGGGCAATGTCTGGCAGCCACAGCAGTGGTTGTTTAGGCGCGAATGGCTGCTGTCGCGTCACTCCGACTGACGCCAGTGTCTGCCGATCTTAGGGCTCGTCCGTGAATAACTTGCACAATTGTCGCGCTGGCTTTGGGCGCATAGCGTCGTTGCAAATCGCTTGTTTAGCGGTGCTAAACGGCGCGCTGTGCGCCTAGCTCTGTATCCCAAATCCAACGGCCAATTGCACAACTTATTTCCGGACGAACCCTTAGGCGACGCGCGCCACCCATTTGCGCAACACCGGCTGCAACAGCCAGGCATGCAGCGCCAGCCACAAAAATGGGTCCAGCACGGCGTCCCACACATTGCCACTGGGCAGCCGCAACGTGGCAAACAGCCCCAGCGCCAGCGCCATCAGGGCACTGGTACGCAAGCCAGGCCAACTAGCGCCTTGTGCCAGCCAGAACAGGGCGGTCAAACCACACAAGGCCGCCAGCGCCGCCGGGCTAAAGCCCCAGGCATACACCGACACCGGCCACCAGGCCAGCATGTCCAGCAGCAGTACCCAACCCAGCAGCACGCCAGCCGATGCAGGAATGAGTCCGATAACGCGTTGGTCGAGGGACGACCCGGCACAGTGCGCTGCATCGCCAGCAGCAGAAGTCTGGCGCCATGACTGGCCCAAAAACAGCAGGCACAGCAAGGCACTGGTCAAACTGGGGCTCTGAAACGCCAGCCCCAGCCAATAGCTCGGTGACATCGGCCCCGACAGCATGGCCCAGCCCATCAACAGAACGGTCGCCAGCCGCCCGACCGCAACGGGTAAACGACCCATGATCAGCCCCAGCAACGCGGCACCAAGCACCAGTGCCCATGCCCCATGCAAGGCCAGGTCAGCGGCGCGGGCAGTCGGCAAAACCGGCAGATCGGTGCTGAAAAACACTGGCAACAATTCAGAAAAATTCACCATATCAGTGGGCGCGCCTTGCATTGCATCCCAACTCTGACGGCCAACTGCGCGGCTTATTCATGAACAAGCCCTTCGTGCCGGGGCCAGGCCAGGCGCTGCCAGGCAATGCGCTGGCGCTGATCGGTGTAGCTCACCCACAGGCTGTCGTCAGCCCAGGCCAGCGCCGGGTAAGAGAATTCGTCTTTGCCGCTGCCGGTCTGAAGTTGCTGCAGGGTCTGCCAGGCTTGGCCGTCCACCGAATGGCTCAGGTCCAGCACGTTGCGTGATTGCACTGAGCTGTTATGCGCCAGCCACAGTTGCCCCGGTGCCAGTGCCAAGCCGGCCACTGACGCATCGGGGTTGGTCAAGGCCAGGTCGGGCAGGTCTTGCCAACTCTGGCCGCCATCCTGGGTTTGCGCGGCGATGATGCGGCCGTCACGGCGCTGGTCACGCATCAGCGCCAGCCATTGGGTGGTGCTTTGCGCCAGCAGGGTCGGCTGCAGCGCATGTCGGCGGGCTGAAATGTGCGTCATGCCCTTGAAGTCGCCCTGGGCGTCAAAGCGCAGGGCCAACGGGTATTTCAGGCCCAGCTCAAAATGCACCGGCAGCAACATGCCACCGTCTTGCAGCGGCATGGGTGAGGTACGCACCAGAAAGCTGGTGTTGAATCCCCAGGCCAAGGGCAGCGTCTCGGCCACATCAAAATTCATAGTGGCTAGCGCTTTACCTGACTGGGCTAGGGGCTCATTTGGCTTAAATTGATGGCGCAAATGGACAACCCGGCTGGCGGCCCAGCCGCCCAGACCGGTGGCCACCACAAACAGATGCACCCGGCTCTGCGCGTCAAGCCAGGCCACCGGATTGCCCAGCCGTCGCACACCAACGCCCAGCTGCCGCGCCAGCGCATGGCGCTCCACGACAAACTGCGCCGGTCGCCACTGCCCGGTAGCGCGCTCAAACCCCGAAGCGGCAATGCCAACATCCTGCCCGCTCTCGCGGCTGCCAGCAAACCAGAACGCCAGCAGCGCATCCGTGTGTTCGGCTGGCATGGGCAACAAACTGCTTGAATGCGCCGCAGGCGTCTGAAACGGCATGGGAATATGCCCCTTGCCAATAACCTGCGGCGCGTTTGAAAAATCTTTGTCGCGGGTTGGCCAGCTGGCCCGAGCGGGCGGGTTGGGGGCAGGTCGTGCGGCCAAGTCCAGCCCGACCAATGTGGCGCACACGAGCATTGCCACCAGCAGGCGCGTGGCCGGTGTGTTCAGATCGCGGCAATTCGGGGCAGCAAACATGCAAGGAGGTCAGGCGGGTTGGATGGCGTACGGTGTGCAGGTGGTGGGCCATCTTACTGGCTGGCGTCATCAGCCATAATTTGCCACTCTGTACACACCCTCGTTTGGTGCCTTTTGCCGGGCTGCTTGACGCCCCTGACAAAAATTTCACCATGCACCGCACCATTTTTTCCACCCCTGTTGTTAACCGACTATTTCGGGCTTTTTCTGTGTTGTATCTCAAGTTGGCGGGCTGGACCGTGCTGGGCAGCCTGCCGCCTGAGGCGCGAAAAAGCGTGTTCATTGCGGCCCCGCACACCAGTAACTGGGACCTGCCCAACACCCTGATGGTGGCGTTTGTGCTGCGTCTGAACATTTGCTGGATGGGCAAGGCCAGCATTTTCAGGTTTCCGTTTGGTGCCCTGATGAGGTGGCTGGGCGGCATTCCGGTGGACCGCTCCAAAGCCAACAACCTGGTGGCGGCGTCGGCCCACGCCATTGAGCAAGCCGTGGGTGCGCTACAACTCATTGTGCCGCCCGAAGGCACACGGGCCAAAACGCGCTACTGGAAAACCGGTTTTTATCACATTGCCATGACGGCCAAGGTGCCGATTGTGATGGCCTACATGGACTACTCACGCAAGATCAGTGGCCTGGGGCCGGTGTTTCACCCTAGCGGCAATCTGGAGCTTGACATGCTTAGCATCAAGGCTTTTTATGCACCCTACAGGGGCAAAAACGCCACCCAGTTTCAAACGGACTAACTTTCATGGACTCTGGCCACATCCGGACATGAAAGTTGTTTCGCGTTTACCGACTTTCAGGCCGTGCGCAGCGTCCGGCCCAGGCACTCAGACTGCCAGCTGGCGGCATTGATGCGGTAGCGGTTGATGCCATGTTTGTCGTGTTGGCTCACCTGCACCTGCTGCGCGTCCAGCTCCAGCAGGCTCCAGTTGCGCCGGCAGTCAAACTCAAAAGGCAGGCCCAGGTAGTTCACGCACAGGCCTGACGAAATGATCTCGTAACACGGCGGCCGGGCGTCAGCGGTGGGGGCAGACAATGCATTTTTATGAATGTCGCCACCCAGATAAAGCACGCGCTCCTTGCCCGCAATCAGTTGCTTGAACCGGGCAAATTCATGGCTGTAGTTTGACCAGTTCTCGGCACTGTGCATCAGGGTCAGACCGCCACAAATCACCGTGTAGCGGTGCTCGTGCTGCAACTGTCTAGCTAAAAAATCCATTTGTTGACGCCCCATCAGCATCGGGTTGTCAACGCTCAGCGGCGTGGCATAAGAGCGGTTGTCCAGAAAAATGAACCGCGCCAGTGGCGTGTCATGAACACCGTAGATTTCTGGTGGCTGCGTGGCACAGTTCATGAACTCATGAAACAAGTCTCTGGAAATCTGTACTTTTTCGGCCAGGTGCACCTCGGGTGGCAGTGTTGTGTCGTTGCCGTAGGCGTTGTTCCAGCCAAAATCATGGTCGTCCCAGACGCCAAAAAAACCACCCTTGGCACGCATGCGGGTCACCAGCCGGCTGAAGTTGGGCTCGCTCCACTGCAATTCGTACTTGCGCCGCATCACGGCGGCAAATTGCGCAGGGGTGTATTTCTTGGGTTTGCCCCGGTATTCCAGGCTAAACGGCCAAAAACCAAAATCCATGTAAATCTGGTCACCCAGCAAAAACAGGTAGTCCGGGTCGGCCGCAGCGATGTCGTTCCAGGCGGTTTGGGGCTGGTTGGGCTTGTAGCGGGCGCACGAGGTAAACGCGATCTTGAGGGCACACATGGGCACTTGAACTCCTGAAGCGGCAAAAAAAACGGACCGTCAGGCCCGTTTTAATCAAAGCTGGCTGCGGATATCAGCTCTTTTTTTCCATCAGCTTCTTGCACTCGGCCTTCATCTTGTCATCGGCCTTTTTTTCGTCCATCTTTTTGCAGGCTTCCATCTTTTCGGCCTTTTCCTTGTCGGTCATGGCACCGCCATGCGAGGCAGCCAGGGCGCTGACAGAAACGGTTGCGAACGTGGCAGCAATCAAAGCAGACAATAATTTGTTCATGGGTAAACTCCGGTTTTCTTGAAAATGACTACCCCCAAAATGGGGGGCAGCGAAATATACAACACCTATGCCCCACTTTTGGTTGACAGGTTTTTCCCTCGGCAGGGTTTACCCTGTCATGCTAAGCGTCGCGCTGATGCTGCAGACGCCTGTGCAGGCTGCGCCGCGCACGCCAGGCTCGGATGCCGAGGTGCTTGAAACACTGCCCGGCCGCGCTGGTGATGGCCCATCGCGTGAGCTCACCCGCCTGCGGGCCGCTGTGGCCCAGGCCCCGGCAGATCCCGCCGCGGCGGCCGAACTGGCACAGCGCTATTTTGACGTGGCAATGGCCCGGGGTGACCCGCGTTATATCGGCTACGCCGATGCGGTGGTCAACCGGTTTACCCAGGCACTGACGCCTGAGCTGTTGACCTTGCGCGGCATGCTGCGCCAGTACCGGCATGACTTTGCCGGTGGATTGAGTGACTTTTCCAGCGCCCTAAAGCTGGACCCAGAACATGCCATGGCCCACGCCTGGCGCGGCGCCATTTTTCTGGTTCAGGCCGACACCGGGGCCGCGCAGCTTGAGTGTGATGCCTTGCAGCGCCTGGGCCGGCCGATGCTGGCCGACGGCTGTCGGGGTCTGGCGCTGGCTTATAGCGGAAAGCTTGAGGCGGGTTACCAGGCCCTGCAACAGGCCTTCAGCCTGAGTACCGACGTTGGCAATCGCCTGTGGCTGCTGACCCGCCTGGCGGAGGTGGCGGCATGGCAAGGGCAAACCCTAAAGGCCGAAAAGCACTATCGGGATGCCTTGGGGCTTGACCGGGACGATGTCTATTTGCTGGCGGCCTGGAGCGATTTTTTGCTGGACCAGGGCCAGCCGGGCGAGGTGGTGCGCCTGCTGACCCGTTGGGAAGCCTCTGATAGCCTGCTGCTGCGCCTGACTGAAGCCGAAACCACCCTCAAGCTGCCTGCGGCTGCGCGCCACCAGCAGATGATGATGGACCGGTTTGCAGCCGCCCGCGCCCGCGGCGACACCACCCACCGCGCGGAAGAAGCCCGGTTTGAGCTGCGCTTGCGGGGTGACCGTGCCAAAGCCTTGCGACTGGCGCGTGAAAACTATGCGGTGCAGCGCGAGCCGCGAGATGCCCGCGTGCTGCTTGAGGCGGCGGTGGCGGCCCAGGACCGCAGCGCAGCCCAAAGTGTGCTGGACTGGTTGAGTCGCAGTGGGTTTGAGGACGCGCGGACTCGCCAGCTGGCGCGCACCCTGATGTCTCCCGCCAAACCCGCCCAACTTGGAAGTGCGCCATGAGCTTGCACCACATTGGGCAAAAAATGCGGCTGCTTCCAAGGCTGATTTGGCTGC